>NZ_MWTH01000002.1:109536-150752 GCF_059752395.1 Halorubrum sp. B53
CTTCTCCCGAAATCGGCCGCGCCAGCGGCCAAGACGCACAGTCCCTTCCAACTGTTGAGGGGGATTGAAATCATAGAGTCAGGTAGCCCGTGACAGGGCGTCGGGCCGTCGGCAGGCGGCGCCGGGCGGTCGGCGTGCGGAACGTCGGCCGCTCAGGCGCGCCCCGCGGTGGGTTTGTTCGCCCCTCCGCGGGGTGAAGGGTGTACGAATACACCCGTCGGTCGGCGGTCAGAAGGCGGGCGCGGTGGAGCGCGCCCAACAGGGGATCACTCCCCGTGAAACAGCAATGTCTAGTTTCAACTCAGGGCAAAAAAGCCCATCGGCGGTTGGACAGCCTGACAAGTACGACGAACTCGAGATGGATCTGCTCTACAGCAGTCCCCATCTGGAGAACGGCGATAACGTGGTCGGTGTGGACATCGACAAACGCCCCCCGACCCCGAACGACGAACCGGTCGAGGACAGCCGGGGACAGGAACTCGTTCCTGGAAACTATGCGCGAGAACGCTCGGCGCGGATGGACGCGCAGTACCGGGCGGCTGCCTCACAGCACGAAACGTCGGACGAGGACGACCAAGAAGACGAGACGGGGCTCCCCCACAGGCGCGAGATGACCGGCCGCGCAGGTGGCACCTACGCGGATGTTCAGGCAGTGATGCACGGCCAGCAGTTGGGCGACGTCGTTGAGGGCGATGTCGGCGAGCTGGTGCGTGGTGTCTCCACTGGGGTCTACTGGGAGCAGGCACTCGCGGAAATGGACATCCCCGAGCCTCGACGCGACCTGCAAGCGCCGTTCGCGGAGGTGTCCCCGGAGCACTACACGCTAGCGACTGAAGAGCGAATGCGCGGCGAGTTCGAGGCCGATGAGCGGAACCGCGCGAAGGCGATCGCGGCAGAGGTGGCGGGCATCGACCGAGCGGCGCGGTCGCGAGACGATATGCGGACGCGGGTGCCGATTCGCCACTCCGTCTCAGAGAGCGACGACCCGTGGGAGGGCCCGCCGGCAGAGACGGTCGGCGTCAAGCGCGTTGATCCGGCAGACGACGAACCGGTCACGACGACGTCCGTGAGTGACGGCCCTGACCCGCGGGCGTCACTTGACCAGGAAACGCTCGCCCAGGTGAACAAGGGCGCGGCGCGGCTGGCCGAGCACTTCCAAGGCGAAGCAGCGATGTCCACAGCGACGTTCGGGAAGTGCATCGCCCGGCACATCCAGGACGGGTCGGACGTGATGAACGCGACGATCGCCGTCAAGGAGACACTCGAGCGGATGTTCGAGATCAAGCAGCCCATCGGGTCGATCGATCCCTACGAGCAGTGGGAGACGACGGTCGAGGCGGAGGTGACCACGCTGTGGACGCCGAAGCATCGGTCGCAGTACCAGGTGGGACTGGTGCAAGACGAGGCCGGCGACACGGCGAAGTTCACGGTCTGGTTCGCGGCGGGTGACAAGCCGACGCTCGCGGTGGGCGACCGGATTCGGGCGGAGCGGGTGCGTGTCAACGCCTACAAGGGTGATGCGACCCTGGCAGTCGTCGGTGATACGGACCTCACCATCCTCGACCGGGGTGACGGCCCGATGACGCGGCGGAAGCGGCAGTCGGATGATCCGACAATCGCTCCGTGGTCGGCCGATAGCGACCAGCACGCGTGGATCAACCACATCGATATGGAGCGGGCGATCGAGGTCACGCTCGGACGGCGGGACGACGAGTAGGCCATCGCTCGGCCGCTTTTTTGCGTGTGCCGCGAGTAGTCCTCAGGTAGGCATCGCAACCGGCTGGTTAGTGTGTGGCTCCCGGCACCCACTACCCACCGCCCCGCCCACCGCTCCGTGCTCGCGACGCGAGCGTCGCTGCGCGCGCAGCCACAACCTCGACAGCACCGCGTGGCCCGTGGGGGCGCTCGGCGACGCCATCACCCGTGGCGACCGACGTGAGTTTGTCCCTCCCAACAGGGGGTGAGGTGACTTCACAGATGTCCAGCGCAGCAGCTCCCCGTGAGCGATCGCGACCGCGTCAAGCACAGCTGTCCGACTTCCGTCGGCGACCCCGCGAACCGGGGCTCTACGAGCCACCGACGATCGAGGACGACGACTGGTGGCCTGGGAAGGCAGGTGAAGATCGATGACCGAACGGACGCTTCGCATCGAACGGGCGGTCAACGAGCTGATGAACGACCTTCCGGCTGACGTCGCGTCCGAGGACATCGTCGACCAGCATATGCAGCGACTCGTCGCGGACTACGGCCTCTCTGTAGATCGTGCACAGACAGCCACTCGGCAGTACCTCACTGCGTCCCGCGAGGGAGTGGCGGAGTACCTCGTCACCCATCTCGCTCGGACGACTGAGACGCCGCCGACCCGTGACGCGGTCGTCGAGGATCTCGAATTCCTCGCCAACTGGAGTGTCCCTCTTGAGGACGCCTCTGCTGTCGTCCGCCGGAAGTACGACCCCGCGGACCCGGCCGATCCCGACTCTGGCCTCGACTCGGCAACGGGCGTTCCAACGGGTGCAACCGATGCTGAGGTCGCGGCCGCGATCCCCAGTCTTGACGACCACGAGTGGTCGTCCACATCCGACCGCGCCCACCCTGGCCCCGACGACTCAGATATCCTTGACGCCGATTCGCGGGAGACAGATGACGGCACCGCCGCCTCTACCTACAGACGCATTTGGAGGACACGGATTGTCGCCCGTCTCGCCTCGACGATCCGCACCGCTCGCCGGAGGCTGGCCGAGCATCGCCTCTGACCAACGACCGAACGCACCGCACGCGGTTTATCCCCCCGCGGGGGGTGAAGGGGGACTCACGACTATGCAGGTAATGAGCCGAATCCCGGCGCGCGTGGCGACACCCACCACCCGCGTTCCCGTCGCAACGGCGGTTTATTTCCCCCGGATTGGGGTGCAGGGGCGTGAGCAGGAAGGCGCGCAGGGCGTCGACCTGACTCGAGACGTCCCACCAGCCGATTCCCGAACGCGAATCGGAGTGACCAACGATGGCAGTAGCTAATTCCATTCCCGACGAAGCGGCAGAGCTCGCTGACCAATTCCCGGACGACGTCGAAGTAGACGAAGCAGAGATCGCCGAGCGATTCTCGATGCTCGTCGACGAATACCGCGTCCCGAAGGACGAGGCCGTCCGCACCACGCGGAACTACTTCCTCGACGCGTACGGACTCGACTACGACGATTTAGACGGTCAGAGCGGTTCCAGCGGTCCGGCCGACGAGCGCGAGATCGCGACCGTCGAGGGTCCGAACGAGTGGCTCTCGGTCACGGCGAAGGTCGTCCAGCTCTGGGACAACGACGTCGACTCCATCGCTCAAGTCGGCCTCATCGGTGACGAGACCGGCACCATCAAGGTGACCGTGTGGGAGTCCGCCGACGCACCGACCATCGAGGAAGATGGCGTGTACCGATTCGAGAACGTCGTCTCCGACGAGTACCAGGACCGACTCAGCGTCCAGATCAACTCCGCGTCCGACATCGTTCCCGTCGACGACGAGGACGCCGCCGACCTCGAAGTCGGCTCGACCGATGTCGAGGCCGCTGGCGCAGTCGTGGCTGTCCAACCCGGAAGCGGCCTCGTCAAGCGATGTCCCGGCGAGGACTGCACGCGCGTTCTCCAGAACGGGCGCTGCTCCGAACACGGCGAGGTCGACGGCGAGTTCGATCTCCGCGTGAAGGCGGTCATCGACGACGGCCAGACGGCCTACGACGTCCTCTTCAATCAGGAAGCCACCGAGGATCTCACCGGCATCACCATCGAGGAGGCCAAGCAGATGGCGATGGACGCTCTCGACACGAGCGTCGTCGCCGATGCCGTCGAGGAGGAGATCCTCGGACATTCCTACACGGTCTCAGGGCCGGTCATCGGCAACTACCTCGTGGTCAACGACTGTGAGGCGGGCAACACTCTCTCCGAAGACGCTGTCTCGCCCGGCAGCGCAGCGAATGGTGACCGCGAGGTCGCCAAGCGCGTCTTCGCCGAGGAGTTCAACAACGCAACAAGCACCTTCACCGAATCCGACGAAGACCGTGCGCCCGTGTACTCGCTGCTGCCGTCGGGTGAGAAGGCCAATCGTGTCTTCGTGGTCGGAACGCTGACCGAGACGACGGACGTCGGCAACGACTCCGAGTACTGGCAGGCCCGCATCGTGGGCCCGACCGGGACGTTCTTCGCCTATGCTGGGCAGTACCAGCCCGAGGCCGCCAGCGTCCTGCGGAATGCGGAAGCCCCGGCGTACGTCGCAGTGGTCGGCAAGGCGCGCACCTACGAGACCGACGACGGTGACATCAACGTCTCCATCCGCCCCGAGTCGATCAACATTGTCGACGGTGAGGCTCGGGACGCGTGGGTCGCGGAAACCGCCGAGCAGACGAAGGCACGGCTCGAGGCGTTCGACCCCGACGACCCCACCGAGAACGACGACGAGCGCAACTACGATGCGATGGCGGTCGACCTCTACGACCCTGACATCGATGCCTACGAGGCGATGGTCAGCAACGCTCTCGACGACCTCGAGGCTGGCGAGATCAACGAAGGAGAGGACGACGAGTAGGGCGGCGCACTCCCCGCTGACGCTGTCTCTCCCTCCGTCGTTCGACTCGTCTCACGCACTTCCATATCCACGCTTCGGGGGGTTTCTCCCCGACAAGATTTTTTCGCAAACGCTCCCGACCCACCCCGAGCTCGGTCACGATGTAGAAGCGGCTGTCGACGCCGCGAACAACTGGCTCATCGACGAAGCGCAGTCCCTCGCATCTGTCGACGAAAAAGAACCGACCGTGGACTACTCAATCTCCGTCGAGTACCTCTAATCCTCTAGAGCCGTCCGCTCGCGTATCGGACAGGCAGTAGTTTGTTCTCCCCTGCCGAGAGTGAGGGATTTCCTATGACCGACAATCGTGACGGACAGTCTCCGAACCAGCACTCGGATAACTCCGTGCTCGCCGATGAGGAGTACGACCCCCTCGCGGAGTACAAACCGTACGCCGTCACTTCGCCGAGCTCGGATGGCGTTGCTCATCACGTGCATACGAGTCGCCGTCCGGACTGGAAGCCGGGGCAGCCGTGCCCGCACTGTGGGTCGAGACTGATCGTGTCCTCCTTCATCGAGACGGAAATTGCGCGGCATCGTGGCGGCAAAGTCACGCCGCTCGGCGGAGGTGACCGGCTCGGCGCCGTCGAGTATCAGTGCGCGGACTGCGAGACTGTCCTCTACAAGGACGCCGCGTTCGATCTCTGGACGACCCTCCACTTGGACTGACCGTCGAGACTACGATGCCTCCACCAAGGACTCACAGGTCCGTCCAGTACGGCCGTTTTTCGCACTCCACGGGAGATGTAAGCTCGAGTGAGACGCCCCACACCACCCTCGAGAACAGTCTACTCGCGTCTACCGATAATCACGACGACCCCAACGATCACAATCCATCACACCTATGGCAGAATCCCCACCCGAATCACCCAACGGTACCGACACCGACCCAAATGAAGAGCCCGACATCGACGTCGAGGCCGATACTGAGGTTGACGCCTCTGACACGGAGGCCGAAGCCCCCGACGCTGACGGGACGGAAGTCGAGAAAGCAGATGACGCAGAGACCGATAGTGACGGCAGCGATGAGGAGTCGCCGTCCGACACCCGCCCACCCCAGGCGTTCTCGGCGATCATCGCGGCTGACCGCCTCGACCAGACGATCACCACGCTTAGCGTCCTCGTCGACGAATCCCGTGTCCACCTGAACGATCTCGGCCTTCGCCTCGCCGCTGTCGATCCCGCGAACGTCGCGATGGACGAGACGAACATCACCGAAACCGCCTTCGAGTCTTACCAAGCCGATGGTGGCGTCCTCGGCGTCGACCTCACCAAGCTCGCCGACGTCGTCGGTATGGCTGATAACGACGACCTCATCCAGATGTCGCTCGACCCGGAGACCCGCAAGCTCCTCATTGAGTTCGGCGGTCTCGAGTACACGCTCGCACTCCTCGACCCCGACACGATCCGCCAAGAGCCCGACATCCCCGACCTCGACCTCCCAGCACGCGTCGTCCTCGAAGGTCGCGACATCGACCGTGCTGTTCGGGCCGCCGATATGGTCTCCGACCACGTCGAACTCATCGTCGATCCCGACGACGAGGCCTTCCGCGTCCACGCCGAAGGCGATACCGACGATGTCGACCTTGAACTCGGTCGCGACGACCTCATCGACCTCGAGGTCGGCGCTGCCGACTCGCTCTTCTCGCTGGACTACCTCAAGGATTTCAACAAGGCCATCCCGAAGGACGCCGAAGTCGAAATTCTCCTCGGCGAGGACTTCCCCGCGAAGTTCAACTACGAGTACGCCGACGGCGCCGCTACTGTCACTCAGATGCTCGCTCCCCGGATTCAAAGTGACTGATGTCTCCAGAATTTATGACGTCCGATTCGACTCCACCACTCGATCCTGAACTCGAAACGAGCGCCGAACAGACTGGCCTCGATGATTCCCAGCTCGTCGAGGGTGAAGCCATCGTCGACCTCAACATCCCCGACGACGTTGCCTACGATGTCGACGATCTCGGCAACGGCCGCCTCGCCATCCAGTACTGGGAAGCCGATCCCTGATCCCCGCTCTCGTACCGCCCGGCCCCGGCTGCACCCCTGAGGTTAAACGTCCGGGCAACGCACTTTCGATTGATTGCCCGTGAAACCCTCTGCTGCTGCCCCCGCTGGTCAGATCCTCGCGTACAGCTGCCCCCGTTGCGAGCACAAGGGGATCTACTACTACACCGATCTCGCCCTCTACGACGACGAGCGCGACCCTGGTGAAGACAGCATCCTCCCTGAGGACGCTCCCGCCGTCCCCGGCAGCGCGATTGACGCCGACGCCAACGTTATCGTCTGCCCGAACGAGTCGTGCGGACTCGTGCAG
Source organism: Halorubrum sp. B53 (assembly GCF_059752395.1). Taxonomy (NCBI): domain Archaea; kingdom Methanobacteriati; phylum Methanobacteriota; class Halobacteria; order Halobacteriales; family Haloferacaceae; genus Halorubrum; species Halorubrum sp. B53. The sequence goes on from NZ_MWTH01000002.1 coordinate 116,460, forward strand.
TTCCGCCATATCGCGTTCGAACTCCTTCCCCCGACGGCGGTGCGCGCACGTCGCTCGACGCCGACGGACGACGAGACAAGTGCACTCGTTGAGGCTACTCCGTAGTCGGCCTTGAGAACATCTCGCTCCGCTCGTCGAGGCATCGTCATCCGAAGAACCATCACTGATCTCCGGCATCCCCGCACGGCATTTCTCTCCCTCCACTGGAGGTGAAGGACGTTATGACGAAGGAGTCACCACCGTCAGAGTCGGACGTGTCGCGTGCCGGCTCGAAGAGTCGCTCCAAGCCGAGCACCGACGCGGCAGTCTCCCAGCACGTAGAGCTCAAAACAGGGACACGCGCCTTCGATGGATCAGCCGGCGAACGCCCCTCGATCCACGATACTGTCGACTGGCTTGCCGAGAACGAGGCCACCGTCGGTGGAACCCTCGTGAACCACCGCGTGATGACTGGACGGTCAGCGCAGACTACGGATGTCCCTCTGCGCCCGGAGCTTTCCGAGGCGATCCGCAAGAAGGGCATCGATCAAGTCTACGACCATCAGGCGGAAGCGATTCGGCACGCTCGACTCCGCAAACACGTCACCCTCGCGACCCCGACCGGGTCGGGGAAATCACTCCCGTATTCGATTCTCGCCGCCGAGCGCGCCCTCGTCGACGACGCCCGTACTCTCTATATCGCACCGACGCGCGCTCTCATCAACAACCAAGCCGACGATCTCTACGACTTCCTCCAGAACGTCGACTCCAGTCTTGACGCAGGGCGCTACACGGGCGGACTCTCTCGACACCAGAAACGTCGCGTCCGTGAGCGGCAACCGCACGTTCTCGCGACGACGCCTGATATGATCAACTACTCCATCCTCCCGTTCGCCCACAAACTCTGGGGCTGGTTCCTCTCCAACTTGGACCTGATCGTCATCGACGAACAGCATCAGTACCGTGGCGTCTTTGGTAGTCACGTCGGCGTCGTCCTTCGACGACTCCGTCGGGTCGCGAAAACCTTCGACGCTGACCCGACAATCGTCGCCTGCTCAGCCACCATCGACAACCCTCGCCAGCACACTGTCCAGCTGACTGGCGTCGACCCAGCCGACGTTCACGTCGTCGACCAGGACACAAGTGCTGGCGGCTCAACGCACTGGCTCTTCTGGCAACCACCCCGCGGCCAGCAGGGGCAAGCTCGATCGACACACCGGACAACTGCACGTCTCGCAGCGGCGCTCGTCGAACGCGGTCTCCAGACTATCGTCTTCACGCGAAGCCGACAAGCGGCCGAACAGTACGCTCAGGTCACCGCTCGCCGCCTCCAGCGTGACGGTTATCCCAGCCTCGCCGACGACGTGGCCGCGTATCAGGCCGCACTCTCGGACGAGCGGCGAGAAGAACTTGAAGCCGGGCTGCATTCCGGCGACATCCGCGTCGTCTGGAGCACGAACGCCCTCGAGGTCGGGATCAACATCGGGAACCTCGACGCCGTCCTCGTCGACGGCTATCCGGGAACACGGATGGAACTCTTCCAGCAAGCCGGCCGTGCCGGCCGGGGGACCGACCCGAGCATTGTCGGCCTCGTCGGCGGCGCAGATCCGCTCGACCAATACGCACTTGACCATCCGGACGATCTCCTTGACGGCAGCGTCGAATCCGTCGAATGCAACCCCCAGAACCCACGTGTCCTTACCGAACACCTTCCGGCAGCCGCCGCCGAAGCCCCCCTCTCCACCGACGACAACACTTGGTTTGGCGATGACCTCCCGAAGTACGTCTCAGCACTCACCGATGCCGGCGTCCTCGACCGCTCGCTCACATCGACAGATATCACGTGGACGTACGTTCCCGACGGGGGACCGCCGCCGAGCCAGCACGTTTCCCTCCGGTCGATCAACTCGCGCTCGCTCCGTATCGTTGTGACACCGGACGACCAGTCCCCCCCGGATATCCCCGCGAGTAACGAGCTCGACGTTCTCGGTGAACTTCCACTCGCCTCCGGTCTTCGTGATGCCCACCCCGGTGCGATCTACTTCCATCAAGGCCAGCGATACCGCGTCATCGACATCGATCTCAACCCGGAAACCCCGCCGGGAGCATCCGGTTCTGCCTCGCCAATCGCGTGGGTTGAGCCTACAAACGCGACCTACACGACTAGCGCGGTCACAGACCGCACGCTCACGCTCCAAGACGCCGACGAGTCACGCGGCCTTCCCGGCACAGCCGACCCTGAGGTTGCGACTGACGGCGGTGACGCAAGCGCCGACACAGCACCCCCCGCCGTCCAGCTCACCGAGTTGACCGTCAGCGAAACCGTCGTCAGCTACTACACCCACCAGTCCGGGAGCTTGAATGGACCTGTTCCGATCGAGACCGACCTTCCGGAAACCGAACTCTCCTCGGATGGTCTCGTCATCACCATCCCGCCCGCCATTCGGGATGCCTTCACCGAGGAGCATCCCAACGCCGATGACCCTGACGCGCCATCGCCGTCCTTCGAGGGGAGCCTCTACGCCCTCACGAACGCACTGCTGGGCGTCCTTCCAGCAACCGTCCTCTGCGACCGCAGCGATATGCGCGGGCTCGCAATCTCGCGTCTCGACACAACCGGTCACCCTACGATTGTCCTCTACGACGACCATCCTGGTGGTGTCGGCCTCGCTCGTAGCGTCTTCCAGCACCTCGAGGATGCCCTCGAATTCGCACAGACTCGTGTTGCCGACTGCGAATGTGATGAGGGATGCCCGGCCTGTATCCACCACCCTCACGACGCCTCGAGCAACCAGACGCTCAACAAGGTCGGCGCGCGCCTCCTTGCGGAACTCCTCCTCGATGATACGCAGGCAGCCTGACCATTACATCGTCCTCTTCGCGACACCCTCCCATGGACTAAAGTCAGAGAACTGCATATATTCTGGCGAGTTGACTGCTCATGGCGAGCGATCTCCCCGCCCCACCGACCGAGTCAGGCGTCTATCCCGAGGACCGTATGAAGGTCTCACGATGGCTGACTTGGAAGGAAGCCGACGACGGCCGCAAGATTCCCCGCGCACCCTATCACAACTCGAATCAGCCAGATCGGTACGTCTCCGCGCAGGACCCAACCATCTGGGCGGACTTCGAGACCGCAGCAGAGTGGGCGGATAAACTCCTCCATCACCAACTTGCGTACGTCATTCCCAACCGCAACGACTTCGAGACCGACCTCGTCGTCATCGACTACGACGACACCCGTGATCCCGACACGGGTGAAATCCATCCATTCGTCCATGATCACCTTGCTGACGCCGATTCCTATGCCGATGTCTCTCCGTCTGGAACAGGTGTTCACATCCTTTGCCGCGGTCAGCTCCCCGAGCGCGTCAAGACCATCTCTGACGACCTCTCCGAACACGAGGCCTTTCCCGAGGCGTCAATCGAGGTCTACGAGTCCGCGCGTTTCATCACGATGACCGGCAGACACATCGCCGGTACACCCACTGAGACGCGCGACTGCCGGGCCTTCCTCGATGGGCTCGTCGAGGACTACGCGACCGTCTCTGCAGCGACCCCCGATGAAGTCGCCTTTGAACCGGACACCACTCGCGGGGACATCGAAGACGTCGAGACCACGAGCGACATTCAGGACGTCTTCGACGCCATCCAGCACGTCCGACCGAGAGACATTAGCCTCCGCTCGACTGTCACCGAGGAGCGCGCTGACGGTACGCAGTCACTGGATCCATCCTGGGCGAACTCTTCGTCTGGCACGCGCCTCGCCCAGCTCGATGAAGGCTGGGTGTACCGCGATGGTCTCATCGGCCTCGACGCTCTCCAAGTCGTCGGCCTTGAGGAAGGCATCATTACTGACGAACGAGATTATCCCTCTGGGGAGGACTTCTGGGAGGCCGTCGACGAGCTTCGTGCTCGCGGCGCGCACATCCCCGGGTACGAGGAAGACAAGTCGGAGGCCGCCCCATCGGCAAGCGACTGGTCGCCCGCTCCCGACGCTACCCCCGATCATACCCCTGACCGCGGCGCCGACGCCCAGGCGACAAGCAGTTCATCACCGTCTGACCTGGGGTCATCCCACAGCAGCGGTCGGACGCGTGGCCGCGATTCTCCCCGACGCGGCGAGGGGGCAGAGTCACTCTACAAGGCAGAAATCGACCGTCTTGAAGCCGAACTCGAAGCTCGAGAGGAGCGGATCGACGATCTCGAAGCCGAACTCGATGAGCGAACAAAGAAACTCCGGCGTATCCACGTCCGAAACTCCCAACTCGAAGACGCCCTCGAGAACGACGCCGAAGTCCAAGTCCGTGCTCTCGACACTGACACGCTCGTCGACATCCTCGATGACCAAACGCTCGTCGCGATCGTTGAGTATGTCGCCGACACTCACGCTGACGACGATGGAAACCTCGAGCTCTCTACAGCCGACGACTCAGGTGGACGTCTCGCCAGTCTCAAGTCCTTCCTTCGCTCGGACTCCTCGTCCTCAACTTCCCGCTGAGCGCATGGTGATTTTCACTCGGTATCAGGGGTGTCCTCCCTATCTTAGAGCCGCGTCCACCGTCTTACCTCTCGGTTCCTGTTTTTCGCCCCCGACGTGAGGTGGCGGGAGTCATCACCGATCCCTCTCCGTCCCCCACTATGACCGAGAACGATTCATCCACTCCCGACAGCAACCGGGTTCGGACTCGCAAGATACCCGACTCGGAGCGTACGACTGGACCATCCGAGACCACTGACGCCGCCGTCGCTGCTAGGACCGCTACGTGTCCCGAGTGCGACGGAGATCTTCACGTCGACCACGTTCATGGAGAAACCCGGTGTGCTGACTGTGGACTCGTCGTCACGGAGAATGCTATCGACCGCGGCCCCGACTGGCAGGCCTTCTCTGCGGACGAACGCGAACAGAAGTCCCACACAGGGACCCCACTCACGCCAACCCAGCACGACTTTGGCCTCAGCACCGAGATCGACTGGCGCAACAAGGATGCCCACGGGAACACCATCTCCTCACAACGGCGAGCGCAGCTGACCCGACTTCGCACGTGGCAACAACGGTCCCGGACCGGGAACTCGAAGGAACGCGGCCTCAAGGCGATGCTTTCAGAAATCCAGCGTATGGCCGCCGCTCTCGATCTACCCGACGATGACTACGACATCGCCGCCGTCATCTGCCGCCGGGCCAGTAATCAGGACCTCCTCCCCGGTCGGAGTTACGAAGGCGTCGCGACTGCAGCCGTCTACGCCGCTATCCGGCAGGCCGGTCTCCCACAGGATCTCGAAGCCCTCACGCAGGTCAGTCGAATCGACGATAAAATCCGCATCAAGCGCACCTACCGGTATCTTGTCCGTGAACTCGAGCTCGAAGTCCCGCCGCCCGATCCACGGGACTATCTCTCCCGCCTCTGTTCGGAACTCGATCTCAGCCAAGAGACCAAGCGGTTTACGACAGAACTCCTCAAGGACGTTATGGCGACCGGTATCCACTCAGGGAAGCACCCCGTCGGGATGGCCGCTGCGGCACTCTACGTCGCCACGCACCACTCAGATACGCCTTCCAGTGACTCGTGTACGCAATCCGAACTTGCGGAGGCCGCGAACGTGAGTGTGGTCACGATTCGTAACCGCTACCACGACATCCAGGACACGTGTTTTCCGATGGTCGAAGCCTGACTTCTCGAACGTGACCGACCACCTTTTGACCACCGACAAATTCAACCAGAGGACATCGAATTACGCACCAATCTTTATGAAGTCATATTCTGAATTTTAGCTATGCCGACAGTTGAGGTGTGGTCACTGTGGCTGCATATTGCTGCAGGCATAGTCGCTCTGTTCGCTGGCCTCGGCGCACTCGTGACCAAAAAGGGAGGAATGAGACATCGTCAAGCCGGGAAGGTCTTTCTCGTATCGATGGGCGTTGTTGTTGCCACAGTGTTCGTCCTAGTAGCTATCGACCCTGTGGCGTTCCGTATCATCCTCACCCTCGTTGCGATCTTTAGTGGATACCTTGCGTTCTCAGGATACCGTGTACTCTCTCGAAAACGCCCGACCAGCTCTGCCCATATGGTCGACTGGGGAGCTGCTGGGAGCGTCGTTCTTGCGTGTGCGGGACTTGGTCTGTGGGGCATCAACTGGTTTCTTGATGGGAATTCTTTCGGGGTCGTAATGATCGTCTTCGGTGGAATCGGCATTGCGTTCGGAACACTGGATATTCATTCAATCTATGGTGAGAATTCTGGGGAATGGATGGTCAGCCACCTCCAACGGATGATTGGTGCGTTTATTGCTACGGTTAGTGCCGTTTCAGCTGTCAACCTCACGTCCGAACTGGGAATTATAGCGTGGTTGTTGCCTACCCTCCTCGGTGTTCCCCTCATCGCATACTGGTCAAATAAGTACAGTTCTCCCTGAATATGGATGCTTCTGAATCTAATTTCAAGCCGACCACATCGATTTCAAACAATCAAGAAGATGGATCATTTCAAAATATACTGCCGTAGGCTAATCCACACGACTGCCGACGTAATGATTTTCTCCTCTAGGCCACCGCGTTAGGTTGTTCGACGGCAATCACTGAACCGTAGCCCCTGTAGATCCTCGTCGATTCATTTACTGGTTTCTCCTGCGCGATCGGGATAGACGCGCAGATAACATCGTCACCTCCCTTCCTCATATCCCACTATGCCATTCACGAGTCCCCCGACCCCTGCGCTTGAGACGGCCACTTATCCAGCAGACTGTCGTGACCACGACCAGTGGTTGACCTGGAAGCCAACCGACAACGACCGAAAGGTCCCACGAGCGCCCTATGCCTATCCGGACTGGCCCAAGCGGTATGTCGATGCTCAGAACCCCACGGTCTGGACGGACTTCGAGTCCGCCCAAGACTGGGTCGAGAAGCTCTCCGCCGGTTTCGCCCTTGCGTACGTCATCCGCAACCGTGACGAGTACCCCGACGAAGACTTCGTCGTCGTCGATTACGACGATGCTCGTGATCCGGGAACTGGCGCAATCCATCCTGTCGTTCACGAGCACTTGCAGACTGCAGACTCGTACGCCGACGTCTCCCCCTCTGGAACAGGCGTACACATCCTCTGCCGCGGTCAGCTCCCCGATGACGTCACGACTGTTGCCGACGATCTTCCCACCCACGACACCTTTCCGGACGCCTCTATCGAAGTCTACGACTCCGCCCGCTTCGTCGCGATGTCCGGCCAACATCTCGTCGGGACGCCCACCGAAACGCACCCGGCGCAAGCGTTCATCGACGACGTTGTCGACGCGTTCACGACCCCACAGCCACAGGCGGATACCTCATTTGAGGTCTCAGAGCCGCCCACGGACGCGTTGCCTGAGGCCCCCTCGTCGCCTCCATCTCAACGGTCACCGCCAGCGTCCACGACCAACATCGAAGACGTCTACCGGGCGGTCGAGACGACGCGACCGTCCGAAATCCGCCTCGACTCGCCAATTACGGAAACTCGTAGTGACGGCACGAAATCACGGAACCCCTGTTGGACGAACTCGGACTCGGGGACGCGCCTCGCCGAGATGGACGACGGCTGGATCTATCGGAACGGCCTCATCGTTCTCGATGCCCTCCAGATTGTTGCCCTCGAAGAAGGCATCGTCACAACTACCGGCGAGTATCCCTCTGGAAAGGACTTCTGGGAGGCTGTCGAGGAACTCCGCGCTCGCGGTGCCGACATACCTGAGTACGAAGCCGGCTCCGACCGTAAGGAAGCGTCCGACCAACCCACGCCGCCCCCATCCCCAACAGCTGGCCGGTCGCTGCGGGACCTCCACCGCAAACTCAGAGTGAAAACCATCGAGCGAAACCAGCTCAGAGACGAACTCGTCACTCTTCGTCGAGAACTTGCCGCTCGAATCCGTGACGTCCGCTCGTAACCCGGCGTCCTCCCCGTGAGTGATCCCGACGCGAACTCCCCATCACTCGATCGGGTTTCTTTCCGGCCGTTACAGGTGACCCGCGAGGAGACTCACTATGGCCAACACCAGCCCACGTACCTTCACAGCCTTGACCGACCACCCGCTCCCGCTTGACGAAGACGAGGTCGCGGCGTTCGCCGAAGACCATTCCCAGCTCGACCCGGACACCCACGTCGACGCCCTCCACGAGGACTACATCACCTTGCTCGCGGAGACCGCCCAGTGGCGCGTCTTCACCATCGATCTCTACGGTTTTGATGGTCGCGTCTACCTCTGGAACGGCGCTCTCGGCGAAGGTCTCGCCCTCCCCACGAACGAGTGGGCAGCAGGGAACCTCGCCGAAGCCTTCGCACTCTACCGGCAGGCCATCGCCGACAATATCAGTCGTGACGACCTCCCCGTCACGCTCGACGAAGACGCCGAGTGTCCCTATTGCGGAGGCGAACTCTCCTCCTCGACGACGCCATCCGGTTCGATCGACCAACGCTGCACGGGTTGTGGCGAACATCGAAGCATCGGGTGATTCGGCTTACCGTCCTGACTACGAAAACATCGAGCCGCCTGCTGATCGAGATCGGACCTCTCACCCCGGCTTTCTTTCCACCTACGGGAGGTGAGGCGTATTCAAATATGTACTACAGAGTCCGATTCCCCGACGTCGGCGCAGGCGCGACGCGGCTTGCGTGCTTCATCGAAGGCGAGAGCGAAGCCGCGGTTCGCGAGCTGGCAGCCGACCACCCGCACTTCCGAGGCTGGGACGCTTCGAAGGGGAGCGTCCGGAAGACGAACCTCGCGAACCGGAAGTCACTCGAGAACCGAATTATGGATGTCAGCAATCCGAATGCGGCCGTCCTCGAGGACGGCACCGTGCTTTGTCGGTCCCTGGAGCGCAACGAGGTCGTCGAGCACCACCCCGAACGGACGTAGGCGCTCCACGACCGACCGAACCCCCACCGCCCCCCGCACAGCACCGCACGGCGTAGGCGGATTTCTTCCTCCCATCGAGTGGTAGAGGGCGGTGAAAACGCCCATCAGCGCACACTAGGCGGACGACAATCCTCCCACGTCGAACTCAATCTTAGAGGTCATTCACGATGTCAGCTGAAAGTCAGCCCAGTTCAGAGCACCGCGATGCGCCACGAAGTGACCGTGATTTCGCGGTCGACGAGAGTATCGATGTCCGATCACTTATTGCGAAGGAACAGACGCTTCCCTTCCTCGGGCTCACTCCCGCGGACGCAACAACCATCGACTATCCGGACGGTATCGAGCCCTCTGGCCGCCGCTTCCTCAACGCGGACGCGAGTGAAGCCCGCTCACTCAAAGCCGTCATCAAGGCGCTTCCGCAGGCCAGCAGCGGCGAACTCCGCGCTGTCAACGAGTTTGTCGATCCAGCGGACGAAACGATCGACCCTGAGGAGATTCGTGACGTCGACGGCCTCAACGCCGATCTTCTCGAAGCCGCAACTGGCCAGTCCGTCGAAGAGCTCGCCGCGAACGCACCAAGTGACCGTCTCCTCGACGTCACCGATCACCAGGATATCATCGACCGCCGTCGTCTCGCTCTCGCGGCACTCGGCTACTCTGTCAAGTTCCGCTGGCAGATCTCGACCTCCAGGTACTCGATCGTCAACCCTGAGGAGGCCTACCTTCCGCTAATGGGAGCGCTCCAAAAGAACGGCGCCGACGAGGCGTTTGGATGGGCGGATATGCGGGACTGGGGCGGCGTCGCGAAGCTCACAGTCATTCTCCCAGACTTCCGCCGTGAACTCGATATGAGCCAGTCGGATGGCTCAACGAAGGCCGCTATTCGCGAACACGATGCGCTCGCCGACGTCGACCCCACGATGAGCGACGGTAGTGACGAGGACGATAGAGATGACGAGACGGCGACTGTGACGGTCTACGGTGGTATCCAGACCGGCTACGACTTCCGTGGCTCCCAGACGATGTGGGCGAAGCCCCTCCTCTTCTTTCCGGGATCGGGGACGGTTATGTACGGTGTCGGCCAGCGGTACTCGCGGCGACACGTCGGCGATGTCACGAACGCTGCTCACGAACGCGCTCACGACCGCGTCCCCATTATGGAGTGGTGGGGAAACATCTACGACGATCTCGACGCGCGAACGACCACCGTCGACGATGTCCTCGTTCGCGCCCGCTCGGTTGCGATCGACTTTGAGGAACTCCCCTTCGACGTCGACGACTTCTACGTCTACCTCGGTATCCCCAGCACGTACGCCGAGAGTGCGAGTACGCGCGCCTCGCGCCTCGCGATGCCCGAATCCTGTCCGACACTCTGGAATCTCCAGTTGTCGCTTCTCGTCGCCCTCGGCGAGTTCGAGGGCTCGCGAGCCTCCGACACCTTCCAAGCCTACAACGAGGTCGCCCGTGACATCCTCTTCTCCCCCGGGAAATCTATACAGCTTGCCGCCCGCGAGCACGACCTTCAGGCCGATGACGACGAATCGAGTATCGCGCCCGACCAGCAGACGCTTAGCGATGCTCTCGGTGAGGCATTCGCTATTCCCGGCGTCGAAGCCGCCTCTGAGCGCGACCTCTCAGATACTGACGCCCAGCGCGTCCAGAACACCATCCAAGAATCTCTCAATCAGTAGCCCGAGATACTCTCCCCCAATCGAAATTAGCCCAAGTTCTCATGGTTTTCTTACGTAGCATACCTTGGATGAGCTAAGATCGGCGTGACCGATACGGTGTACAAAGGGTGCTGCGAGACCACTCTTTCGGGTTGGGTCCACACAAGATACTTATTATACCTTTCTCAACTAAATGATATGCAAATAGAACTCGATGGGGAGTCTTATGCTGTTACCACTGGGGGGTACGAATCTCCAATCCCCTCGAATGCCATTCTTGATTTAGAGGAGGCAAAATACCAAACCCGGTCTTGGAAGGGTTCGTTCTCGTCTGATCAAGTTGATCTAGCAGACATATACTCATCCAATATTTGTCCGGACAGCCCGATGTTCGCTATCCAATTCGGCCGGTCGTCTGATGTAGATGAGGATCCAACGTACCAGGTTTTTGGAGAAGGAGTGGAATCCTTGACGCACGGGACAGAAAACATTCCAGAAATAGCATCAAAGGTTGAAGAAGTATTCCGAGACAGGGAGAACTTCTCACTCCATCGTCCATTCATTCGTGCACACTCCAGACTTGCTGATGGTTCAGTCTTGTATACCGGCGTCTATTATTATGGACGTAGTACTGACTCAGTGAAACGATTTGAATTACGAATATTCCATCCAGATATACCGTTTGGAGTGGACCGATACGACGAGATCTTCGATTCAAGCCCGGTGAAGAAACCCCCCTATCTTGAGGAAGTGAACACAAAACGATATAGAGTGACAGATATTCCAGAACGAGCTACAGAGGTTGTGAAACCTATTATTTCCATTAGTGATTCAAGTGTTGAGACCGTAGCAATTGAAAACCCCATCACCTCAAACAATGTTCCTGAAAATGCATGGGGGGCGTTCAAATCTCCAAACCAGTTGTTTGCAAAATCATATCTGGTAGAGAACGAAGCTCAATCTGCGAAGATATCTGACTTCCGCGCGGTTTCTATAGATGATTTAGAGCCAATCTTTTATGAAGCAGAAATTCAGTAAGCCTTTCTAAGGTGCTGTATTCGAGAAAATAGATTACTTGATGATTTTGACGTTTGATTTTGTATACCACCTGAATCGGTTCTCTCCTACCTACCCACGCTCGTATGGCGGTGCTATCTGCGACTAGTGAGCGATCCATTCTCAACTCCACTTCCTACTACGGCTTCACTGTAGTCCGTTTTTCCCGCACCTCAGTCCGTGAACGCGATTGACCAGTTATGCCACAAGTAGCCCCACAGTCCATGAGTACCGACGACCAGCAACGGTTCCTCAGCCACCTCGCTGCCGGCCTCATCAAAGAAACCGGCGGAGATCTCCCAATCGAGACACTTCACCTCCGCGCCAGCGATTATCTCGACCTCGATGGCGACACCGTCACCCAGCTCGTCGAGGACGGGGCTAACAACGGAATCTACACGCTCGACCGCGACAGCGACGGCGGTCAGCGCATCACGAGCGTCACCCCAGAAGGCGACTGCCCGACCGAACTCGCCGCACACGTCGACGCTCTCACTGCCTCTGCCGACAGTATTGATTTCACCGTCTTGGACGGCGTCGGCGAGAGCGTCGAGCAGAACCTCATCGACACGGGGTACACCACGTTCGGCGAACTCCACCGTGCAGACCCCGAGGACCTCACGGATATCCCGACGCTCACAGGGAGCAAAGCCCAACTCATCGTCCAGCAGGCCGGCCAGCACGTCCAGGTCGAGACAAAGATCGCCGAAGACGCCCTCGCTCGCTACCGTGAACGCCTCGGCGATGACACCTCCGGCTCGGCGACCGTCTACTCCATCACTGACGTCGATCAGGACGTCGGCGACCCGCTCGCAGTCGTCGACTCCTCGATGCCAGTCGAAGAGGCAACCTTCCACGGGCTCCCTATTCTCGAGGACAACGACCACCCACATATCGTCCGGAAGCGCGATATGCCCACGCGGGCCGATGAGGTAATCGCACCGAAGACGACGACGATGGAGGATGTCCAGCTCGACACGCTTGAAGCGACCGCGATGAAGCTCGCCCGCGGCAACCGCGGCCTCCGACTGGTCGGCCCCCACGGCGCCGGGAAGAACTACTTCCTCAAATACCTCCACTACAAGACGAATCGCGTCCTCGTCAGCGTCGACGCCGACGCCTCGATGCTCGCCCAGGACCTCCTCGGCATCTCTACTGTCAACGAGGACCGCATCGTTGTCTTCCGCGACGGTATCCTCACGAAAGCGATGAAGCACGGCTACACGATCGTCATCAACGAGGTGAACGCCGCACCGGCGGGCGTGATGATGGCCCTCCAGAAGGTCCTTAATCAGAACGTCCTCACCGTCAAGGAATCCGGCGAGGAGATCATCCCGCACCCGGCCGCTCGAATCGTCGTCACGATGAACCCGCCAACGCGCGAATACCGAGGGAGCGAACCGATGAACGCCGCGACTCGTGACCGCTTCCAAACCATCTTCTTCGACTATATGGACCCCCAGGACGAGATCGACTTTCTCGATCAAAAGTACAACACGAGTCGCCAGCGCATCGACCGAGACAGCCTCCGTCGGATGGTCGAGTTCGCGAACGCCACCCGCGACAACGAAACGTGGCCGACGCTCTCCACCCGGAAGCTCGAAGACGCCATCGACTGGTACGATCTGGGGGCGAGCGTTCGCGGTGCCCTCAAACACGTCGTGAAGGCGAGCGCCGAACCCCACCAGAACCCCGACGATACCTACGACAAACTCGAAGACACCTGACTCCCCGGCCTGCTGTCGCCAGCAGGGGTTTCTCTCGCGCGACGGCACGTAGCCGCGTCCAACCGTCTTCATCAGAGGTGATTCCAGTTATGCCATCACTCACAGCCGCGTCGAGCGGCGCCGACACCGCACGGTCCGTTCTTCCCGACCGTCCAGCGCAAGCCCGCCGCTCCCAACAGCGAACCCGACGGTTGACCGAGTACATCCAAGCCCATACCGGCGAAAACATCGAAGTCGTCCTCACATCACACGTCCAGACTGCGTGCGTTCTCCCGGCTGACGCCGATCGCCTAATCGACGCCGATGCGACCGACTTCGACCAGCAAGCCGCCCAGCAGCTCGTCGATGCCGTCGACGGCGACTACCTCGTTCTCATCTCCACCAATCCGGCGAATCTCGATAACCTCCCGCTCGACGACCAGCTCACGGCCGACCGCGCCCAGCAGTTCGGCCTCTCACTACACGAACTTGGCCACATCCGCTACACGAACATCTCGACGGTCGCCGACCACCTTGACGAGCGCGTCGACGAAGAGTATCAGGAGTTCGTCCACGGCCTCATCAACTACGCCGAGGACGCCGCGATCGAACACCAACTCCGAGCGGCACAAAGTCAGCTCGCCGCCGACCGCCTCGAGCTCGTCAACCGGAGTCTCACTCAGATGGCGAGCGATCTCCCCGACACTGCTACTATCACCTTCACCTACCGGGACGCGATCCAGTCCTACCTCTACGACTACGGCATCTATGACTCTGGGAAGAGTGACGTCCTCCTTGACCCGGACGACCTCCGGATCACCTTCCAGTCCCAGGATGACGCGGCGGCCTTCGCGCAGACACAGGACGCGCTCGATGACCTCCTCGCGACCGTCCTCAGTGAACCAGACTCCGTGAAGCGTGGAGATGCCGTGCTCGACTGCTGGGAACAGACTATCAAGCCGCTCCTCGACCAGATAGACGAGGACAACCACCAGCAGGGTCAAGAAGACGAAGACACCGCCGCAACGGGTGGCAGTAGTCCGAACACGCCCCAGTCGCCCTCTCAGTCCGACTCGTCGACGCCCGACGAGTGCGAGCAGGGCGAGTCGAGCGAACCGTCCGTTGACCCCGACACGGACGCAGAGGCACCCGATGAGTCGCCAGAGGATGCACCCAGTGGGGACGGCGCCGCAGACGCTGATCCGAGTGACGTCTCGGAGTCGCCAACCGACGACAGTCCGAAGACGTCCGGAGACACCCCTGACGGCGTACTGGGTGAGTCGCCCGCTGACGGCGACCCCTCGGAGGCATCGAGTGACGACGCTTCCGCGGAGCCGCCGGCGGACTTCGACCCAGAGAACGTCTCCCTTGAGCAAACTCAGGATGGGCACTCCGCAGACGTCCTCGCCTACCCGGATATCGGGACGGCAGACACCGCTGACGAGCTCGCGCCCGACGACGCCGGGGCCTCTGCACACGACGACGGAGCCTCGTCCGAGTCCGATGTGGAGTCCGATGCCGAGCCTAACGCCCAGCCCGAGTCGACGGACGCCTCGCCGGACGAGGGCGAAAGCGACGATACGTCGGACGAGTCGGGGACGGGTACTGATAGTGCAGACTCCGTGGAAGGAGAACGTGACAGTGGTGTTGGAGCGTCCAGCGGCGACAATCTTGAGTCCACGTCCGACGAGGTCGGAGAGCCGGCGGCCGAAGAGAGCGGCATCGAGGAGCAGGGAGACGGAGAGGCCACCGAGGGCGCCGCAGACAGTAGCGGAGCGTCCGATGCGTCGAGTGGCCCGTCGAACGGGCAGGCGTCGCTTTCGGAATTCCTCGGAGGTGACCACACCGGACGTGACAGCGGTGAGGCCGCGAGTACCGACGAGGAGGCGACCCCAGATGGCTCAGATACCTCAGATACGTCCGACACTCCCGGTGGAGACACGGATGGCGCAGGAGCGCCCGACGACCGCGCTGACGGCGTTCCATCTGGAGACGATGGAGTGGCCGGAGACGCGGCTGGCGACACGGACGGCGGCGACACAGACGCCACGGAGAACGAAAGCACCGGCGCGGCAGGTGAGGATGAAGCGGACATCGACTCAGACACGCTCGACGACCCCACCGATGACGCCACTGTGCAAGACGGCGAGACGGACAACACTGGCAAGCCGGCCGAGGAAGCCGCAGCGCCGCTCGCCGAGCCAGTGTACGATGATTCCATCGACGAACGAGCCGACGCGCTCAGCGCGGACCACGACGCCGCTCACGAGGAAGCTGACCGCACCACTCCCGATCAGGACGCGCTCGAACGCGACCTCGAAGAAACCGTAGCCGCCCTCGAAGATCTCGCGAGCGACGGCGACACCGACGAGAGCGGCGAGAGCCCCGACACGACGACCGCACGGCGTCGTGGCGGCCCCGGCGCAGGAAAGGGAAGTCTCGACTCGCTCTCGGTCCTCCCGCAGATCGGTGAGCAGGCATCTCCCGTGAGGTGGCAAGCCGCGACCGCGGGTGCTGACGCCGTCGGTGGCACTCTCCGGATGGCGCTCCGAGAGAGTCGCCGCGACCAGACCCGCAGTGGTGTCACCAGCGGGAGCTTCGACCGGCGCCGCGCTGGCGCCCTCGCCCGCGGCGACGTCGACGCCTTCAGCGTCCGCCAGCAGGGTGACGAGAAACAGTACGACCTCGTCCTCGTCCTCGACCGCTCCAGCTCGATGAGCAATCTCATCGACACTGCCGAAGACGCTGTTGCACGGTTCGCCCTCGCCTGTGAGGACCTCGGCATCAACGTCGCCATTATGGACTTCGTCCACGGGGACGCCCGCCTCATCAAACCATTCAGCGTCGAAACCGATCACGTCCAAGCGAGTCTGATGAGCGGCGAGACGGGCGGCGGGACACCTCTCACTGATGCTCTCGGACTCGCCCGCTGCCTCCTTGACCAGCGCCGCGACTCCCCTCTCGTCATCATCATCACTGATGGTAAACCCGGCTCCGCGGACGACTACCAGCAGGAGCTCCAGCAGACGTACGGGCCTGTTTGCGGCCTTACGCTCGCTCTCGACACTCCCCACGGACAAGCTCCGGAGCGAGCGAAGGATGTCGAGCAGTTCTACGACCGCCATCTCTACGTCCACGACGCCGCCGACCTCGACCGCCGCCTAGACCAGTTCGCCGTGATGTTCGACGGCCTCTAACGATGAGCACCGACACCGCTTCATCCATCGTGGATATCCTTCATCGGGTATCGAGCTGGATTAGCATCACAGAAGACTCCCGGAAAGGTTATAGAAATCGCTCAACCTCACGAATTTCCTGCGATATCCATCGGCGAACGTTTTGGTCCGAAGATTTCGAACGCAACTGCTGTAATTTATCTCGACGACTTCGGAATATGTCAATCCCCCACCTCCCGCCTCCTTGTTCTATGGCGTTCAAATCCTCAACGACGTCATCGATATCCCCATAACGAATGAGTATTTCGTGAGCTAAATCCCACCATCCGTCGTGTTCCATTGGAGGTATACAACGTGCTAATTGTGGACCACGTTCTTCCGGGTTCACATCAACCCAATCCCATAAGACAAATTCAGGAACTAACAGAATAGCAGGATCATCTGAATCTATTCCAGTTCCCGCTAACCAAGCTTCTATTCTAACTCGGCTGGAGTCAGTGTCGAATCCATCCACAACCAGCTCCCAGGCCTTCTCCGGATCTTCTTCCAATAATGGTCGCAAGACGATGTCAAGGACATCTCGGATTCCGGCAATGCTTCCCTTCGTTCCCAATGAACCAATGATTGGACCAGCGATGTCATATCCGTTAGTTATATCTTGTTTAATTGTCATTTCTGCTAATTGTTCCCACTCAATCCAGTGCCCGCCCACGGCCACCTCAGATTCCTTATTGACGAGACTGGGGTGAGTGAGTGCCTGTATAATTAAATCTTCATTGATACTCGGAGCATCATCCCGCCTATAGAAGTCTTCCGCCAAATTGACCAATATCGCAACTGCTTCACCTGAATCTTTATCCATCAAGTAAGATCCGATCTCTAAGAACATTTCTTCAGATAATTCTCCATTTTGCGCAATAGTCTCGATCTGGCTGATCTTACGGAGTGGAATATCACCATTTTGGACAGAATCTAAAATCAGTTCAGCTGCTTCGTCCGATGGGTCTGCTCTGCGAACTAAGAAGGGGAAGAAGTTGATGAGATGTTGATCATTTATCATTCGATCAAAAACGTTCTTGGGGGCTTCCTCGCAGGAATCTACCACTTCGTATAGGTAGCTTCCAAATAGCCTACACGAGGCATCTGGCTCGACCGAATGTAAACCGGATAGGAGGATGTCAATAAGTTCGAGATCGTTGTCTCGCTTTGCCAGTTCCCGACCAAGATCTCCCGCATTTTCAGAAGAGGCTTGGTGCATCCATTCTAACTCATCGGTGATGAGGGCCGGATTTTCCGTGATCTCCTCGGCAAGAGAGGCAATCCTCCTCTCGGTTATTTCTTCACGCTCTTCGGAACGATCTACTAAATTATAGCCTGCTACGTATCGTTTAAGCTTCGTGTGGAAATCGCGATTTGTGATTTCCTTTTCGAACTCCTCCCAAGATTCGCGGAGCTCCATCGGATATTCATCTGCGTCATAATGGACAACCCCACTTGTGGCGGAGATCACGTCGTTTGCGTCCACGTCCTTGTGGTCCAGCAAACTACGAAACGTATCCTGAATAATGGGGGTGAGGTCCTCGCTCTCAGCTAACTTCCGGCAATTGTTCAAGAGAATATCTAGTGCCTTCTCAAAGTGCTTTTCTTGGAACCGTCCGAGGTTCCTTTCTACTAGCTTCCATACTTCTCTAAAATATTCGATTCTCTGTTCATTATTTTCGGGCATCCACAAGTCTGGTGCTGGCTTGGCACCTTGTCGGTGGGGTATTCCACCACCTCTACTGCCTCTAATCGACAATATTTGCTCGGCTGCCTCTAATCCCACCCGGTGTTTTTCGGAGTCCCTCGAAGTTAGCAAATCCTCCAAAAGCTGGTATCGATCCATTGGAGCAACCTCGGTTGGAGCGTATGGGCCATAGTGTGGCGAAAATAAACCCGCGAACAATCCTGTAGAGTTGTTTACAAATTTGTCATCATTCTCAGCCTCGGCCAACTTCTTGAGGAGTAGAGCTGCACCAAAGAAATGCGTCTCCCAAACCGCAATTCGACGCAGGCTTTCCAGGATAGGTCTCCGTCCCTCAATATTCTCCAATTCTTCACGCTCCATCGGTCCCAAGAACCTTTCTAGTATCTCTAAAGCTTCTCCCGGAGTCACTTCGGCAAGACCTCGGAAGACTGGCCCAATGTTCGCTTTGAATCCAGAGCTCCCAAACCACTCTGTTCTGAGGAGTGTTATTGTGGACCACTCTACCGCTTGGTCTATCGTGTTAGCATAGGGAATTCTCTCAGCAAAGCTCCACAACAGCCTCGGCGGACAACTCTCATGGAATATTGAATCAAGAATCGAAGCATCCCTTTCAAGCGCAGATCTCATCAGGTAGGTTGCCAATGGAATCGTTCGCAGCGAGAGTACGTCGTCACCGCTTAGCACACCCCGGTTCTTCTCATACTGAACAACTTCAGAAATGACCTCATCGGAGTAATCAGATTTCAGATTAAACGCTCGGACAATCCATTCTCGATGGTTCTCGTTATCTGACCAATTAATCCGGTCAAAGAATGCAAAGGGCGTCAAGATCCGCTTTACAGCTCTGAGCTCAGGCGCATCTTGCTCGTCCCCCACCAGTAGACGGTCAAAGATCGTCGAATCAGAGACTTCAACGACGCTCTCTTCCGTATCATCTCTGGTGTACCGCCCCGCTAAAAGCAATGCCATCTCAGGGTACCCGTCCGCAATTGTTGCGAAGCGGTCCACGGTGTGGCTTGGTACCTCTGGATACTCATTTTCTAAAATCTCCCTCAAATCATCCTTTTGCAACCGATCAATCGTCAAAGTAAGATCAGAAGCGACCTTGCTTCGGTCAGTCGAGATTGTGATCAATGCCAATCGATCGTAGGAACCGTACCTATTGTTGAAGGCCCGGTGCTGTTCTCTTGAACAGTTATCGAGGATAATGATTGCTTGCCGACTCTCATCCATCTCCAGGGTCGTCGCTAACTCGCATCCTTCAAAGTCATCTGCGTCTTCGTAGATAACCCGATTCGAAAATTGTTCGTGATTTACAGACTCGTATACTAAGCGGGTTTTCCCCAACCCAGAGGTTCCTCGGACTCTGCAAACTGGGCACTTGTCAATGTCTTCAAACTCATCTGTTCTTTTGAGAAGGGATCTTAGCTTCTCCTTGGCTTCTCTTCGATCATCGGTTTCGACAAAGGTTTCTGGAACTCGATTAGATCTCCGTTCAGACCAAGTCCCAATATCAATACCGCCCCCCTCAATAGAAGTGTATTTGAAAATGAGGCCGGGGAACTGATTGGCAAATTCGACCAATTGGTTGGTGGCGAAAAGCTGTACATTCCCCTTGTCATAGCCCTTCTCACTGAGCTGGTTTTCAATCGCCGAGATGCGTTCATCCCTCTCTTCAGAGGTCAGTTGAGAGAACGTGACGAATACATAATTCCCACCAGAAGACACGACATCCTTCACATATGATTTAATCTGACCATCACTATTCAATAATTCATTTTGACAATCTGACGTTGATGGCTTGCTGCCAGTTTTTATTTGGTATCCGGTTCTTCCCTCCGGAATTAGATTTGTTTTGTCAGCAGTGGTCACTTCTACCTCAAATTCATTTTCTGCCTCAGCGTCAATTCCTCCATCTGATGTGTAGATATTTAGATTCACGTGGGTCTCCGATTGAATTCCCGCATCGGGCGCAGAAGCCCAGATTAGATCACGAAAGAATTTGACTGCTTGCTTCGGTTCAAATGATAAAATATCCTCATCCACCAGCTCGATCCCTTGTCTCATTGTAGATAGAAAACGGAGTTTGAGGTATAACATTACCGCCGCATCATTCTTCCTTTAGACCGATACGTAGTACTCGGGTTTGGCCTCTACATATCAACTCGGTCATCAGTTTACGGAGTGCTGAAATCACCGTAGACCTGATTGTTGGTAGCCAAATGACTCGATCATCTACAAGTCATCGTTATTAGGTTATTTATCGGGTGGAAATCTGATACATCGTATTCTCTCCGAGATATGGGCGACATTGGGCTTGTCGCTCATTTGACCCCGCGGTCAACCATTGACCTACTGAACGGGCGCGGTATTCTCACACGCCCGGTCACTACCTGCCGTCTTCTCATAGTACCCTGAGCACCCCCAGAACTGGCGGTTCTCCCCTTTCGGAGATTGGAGCACCATGGGCCGACCACAATCCGAGCAGACCTTTAGTTCGTCCTGCGTTGCCACCGCGTTCTCGAGTTTCTCACGGAGATTCTGTGGCCACGTCTGTATCCGATACGTCCGCTTCGGTTTCCGCAGCGGCCGCCACGTCGGCTCCTCGCCGGCGTCGGCCACGTTCAGCAGGAGGACCGACTTTATCGCGTCTGAACCAGCTTCACGACTCGCGTTGTCTTCGCGGTCGATCGACGAGTATACCCGCAGGCACTTCTCCCCGTCATCCATAATCGATTCGTACACCCATTCGTCCGTCCAGCCGTACGTTTTCCGCTCAAAATCGACGCTGACACCCTCAAGGAACGTCTCGAACTCGCGACGTGTGATCGGGCGATACGTCTGCGCCGAATCATCCGAGTCGTACTCCTCAACCATCGTGTCCGTACCCACTCCATCGCCCGCCGTTGCCGACCGTTCGGTCGAACCATCCTTTGACGAGCCGTCTGTCGTCTCGACTGGGTCCGAGGTGTCTTCTGGTGACTCCGCACCCGGCCACACGACATCGCGGAAGACGCTTGCTTTCGAGTCATAATCGGCGACGATCTGCACGGCACCGACGTCTTGGAGCTGCTCGCGAACGCGATCTGGGAGAGATGCATATGCGGACTCAGACACCGGGTAGCTCTTGATCGGGAGCGAAACGACGTCGAAGACAGTCAGTTCACGATGCGAAGCGTCTCCGAAGCGCATCAGATAGCCGGTCTGGCTCGATAGTTGCGTGCGCGATTCGCGTAACGCCTCGGCAATTCCCGGTCGCTGTTCTGAGTCTACCTCCGCAGTCGCGAACAGTGTAATGACATCGTACTCTATCCCTCCCCGCGTGCTGTCCGGTGGCATAACTCATCAGCCTTATTCAGATAGTGCTGTCCCCTTACTTAACACTCTTACTCTGAACAGAGGGTGGAGTAGAACCATCCCTATGCCACCGAAGTGAGAAATTACGCATTATTCGAGACAAGTCAAGTATGATGAAAAAGCGATCGATCTCAAGAACTACGTACTGAATACAAGTTGCGAATATAACATCTAACCGGTACTGAGATCAGCGGGTCCTGCGGAGATGACGGGCCCCACTACAACCGAGCATCTAATACATTCTATGTATCCTCACCTCCGGCGAGTTCTGTATGTAGTGGTTCGTACTTCTCTCGCCACACCTCGCAGTCGTCATACGCACCAGTCTGCCACGAGATCACTAGAATATCATTGATTCGGTCGTCTGCCTCCATATCTGCTAAAAGATTATCCGATGGTCGAATCACGACTGCTGGACCAGTCTCATACGACGTGGAGTAGTTTTTGTGCTCTGTAATAAGGTACACTTTGTTACCGTCGATCTCAGCCAAGTGGTTTTCTCTTAATGTATCTCCGATGCCTTCCAGTGCCTTGCCTACTGAATCCTGAATGTACTTTTTCGCGTCTATTCCTATAAACCCAGTATCGGATTCACCATTTTCGATTTCTTGTAAAAGCCACTTGACTCCCGCTCTTATGGCCCTGATCTCCGACTCCTCGCCGCGATCCAGGTTGAAAATATACCGGCTTTGTCCTTCTTCAGAGGTCATACAGCGAAAATGTCTCGGCATCTAAATCAACTTTATTACTATCCTGATGCCTGTGTCTATTCTACCGTTATGTTTTGCATCGAAAAGAAACTCGTTCCGGATCGATGGTGGCAGAGGTATTGGACTGTATCACGCTTCCTTGGGTTGGTTGTCTCAGTCTCAGGTTTTTATGCTATTATTCCTATTCAGTCTGGTGGAAATAGGCTTACTGCGACCAGTATCTTCGCATCGCTTATCCTGACGTTCGCTCTCATCGTCGTCTATCAAGGCCTCGGTAGAATCCAGCAGGATCAACTCAATGAAATGAAGAGCCAAAGAGGACTCCAGGAAGATGTTGTAGATATTCAAGAGCAGCAGGCGGAGATAATGGAGCAGCAAGAAGAGTGGATGGAAGCAGGCTACCGCCCTCACGTCACCATCGAACGATGGCAAGCGCGCGACAACGAGATGCCTTTCTATCTACGAAATGTGGGGAATGGTCCGGCAACGAACCTAGTTGCTCGTATTGTGATGTACGCGAATTGGCCACCCGAGGAGCCAATTATCGAGGGGAGCGTGCGGTTGAGCCCAGAGAACCCTAATAACGGAGCCATCAAAACCGGTGTACTTCAATCGGATAGCGAACCACGTCCATTCACCGGCGAACTACTATTCCACGGAGAAATCAAGTCGAACAACATTCTCTCGTCGGATTTCCCTTCGATTGCTGCCAAAATGGTTGAATCAGACTTCAAGACAATTGCGTATCGGGTATTCTTCGAATATCAGATGATCAATGGAGAACACGTTCGAAACAAACTGTGGGAAGCTGAATCAGAACTCAGTGAGGGAATGACGCTTGAGGATCTGATTGACGAATCTTTCAAAAAGAAGATAGATTTCGACTATATACTTCCTTATAATCTAGACCCAGAGGACTGAAGATTATGGTTGAGTCTTGTTGCTATCTCTTACTGGCCATCCATTACGTGTTGACAACCGTCTCGAAGACGCTACTTCTGGCCGTCCTCGATACCGATTGTGAGAATATATGGTCGAGTTTCTCCCCCACAACTGCATTAATGAGTAGGCCAAAACACACCTCTCCTCGGATTTCTCCTCGTCCACACTGAATCGCCCGGTGCGATGAAACTATGTGCACACAGCCCTCGAAGAGGACCCTCTGCTACTGATCGACGATGGTCGGTACTGCGACCAACGTCGCCATCGACTCGAACGATCAGTCCCATCGCGTCGTCATCTGCGAATGGTCTGATCGTCCCCAGGTCGGCGTCGTCCACGAACAGCGCGTTGGCGCAGGCGACAACTGGCAGACAGCGGATCTCGAGGAAGTTCACCCACTCGTCCACCGAAGCACGACTACGCTCTGTACGTGGGTGAAAACACGCTACGACCGAGGGATCGCGATGGCGAGCTACCGGAGCGACACCGAGCATCGGGTCGTTATTCGCCCTATCGAACCCGGCGACGGCTTCGAGGTCGTTCACGAGCGCCGCGGGCCCAGGGAGGACACTTGGACGACCGTCGACGACCACCAAATCACCGCCTAACCACACACAGACAGATGCCACGAGACAGATTCATCGGCGATACCCCAAAGGACGCCCTCGAGGCGTTCATCGACGGGTGGTGTCGCGAGCACGAACGAGACAGCTACAGTTACGCGTACAAGCACAAGCGAATCACCGAGGATCCAGAGGATAAGCCGAACGCCAACGCGAAGTTCCGATTCACGCGAACAGAGACTTTCTACTCGCCGACCTATCGGACGTACAAAGGCTACATCTACGAGACACACGACGGTCGGTACGCGGTCGAGCACTGGGACAGTCATGTCGATCGTAACACGCCGCCGCCGAAGCCGCCAGGGAAGACACCGGGCCGCCTTCGCGGGCGGCGACCGCGCGACACGCGATACTGATCGAGGCTGATATCATCGAGTTCGATACCGACGGCCAACGTAAAATCCCCCGCCTCAAGCACGAGATAGTCGTGGCCGAACCCATCGCGTAGCGACCTACGGACTCGGGCGAACGCTGTCAGGGAGACTCGGGACACGGTCACGAAGCTCAGTGAGGCAGGTTTCGAGGATTGCCATCGGATTCGAATCTGTGAAGGATGCAGACTCACGGTGCGGTGCTGGCCACGCATCGTGGTCAACTTGGAAATGACTTGGGCCGAGCTTTTCGTGGGTTTTGTCCTGATGCCAGCCACATGACCACGGGGTCCCGGGTTCATTATACTGAATGCGGAACTCATCGCGCTTGGAATTGGGGCGCCACTCGAATTCAAGTGTCGCGTCGCCAGCGTCCGTGTTCTGGTCAAAAAAGACCGCGCGATCGAGGGTCGATACGAGACGGACTGGCCGCATCGGACTTGGTTTGGCTTCTACGGTCGTCACGCCAGCTTCCCGTTGAAGTCGATTTGTGACTCGTTTGTGGACCTCGTATCGGTGGAGATGCGTGTCTCCAGAAATCGGTGGATTTCCCATTTTACTGTCACCGAGTCAGTTGGCGGAGGCAATACGACTCTCACGAGTCGCCTCAATCGTATCATAGAGCTGAATCGCCTGCTTAATGAGCATCGCTTGGTGCTCATAGTAGTCCCAATCCTCCGCGTCGTGGCGCCGCTGCTGGCGTTCGGATGCCGGAAGATCATCACCGACGGTCGCCCGAAGTTCGTCAGCGGACTCCACATCGTACTCCTCTTTCCACTCGTCGATATCGTCCCGGATTGCATCTAGTTCAGCCGTGAGTTCGTCTTTTCGATGGTCGTTGACGAGGTCACGGATCTGATCGAAATACTGGGTGACTGGATCTGGATAGTAGCGGGTCTCGCGGCCCCGCTGGATCGTCGCGAGTTTATCCGCTTCGACCAGTTGCGTGAGATACTTTTCAGCCGTGTTTCGGGCAACATCAGCAGCCTCAGCTATCTCTCCCGCATTTTTTGGTTCACGAACCGTCATCGCAACCTCCCGAATCCGGACGACCTTTGCCGTGTGATCTGTGGTTCCAGAGTCGCTCATACACGTATTCGGATCTCCAGCACCATTACTGTTTTGAATCCTAGTTCAAAATATTGAATTAGTCTTGTTTTTCGCCCGCATACCGACGAACGGGCC
This sequence comes from Halorubrum sp. B53, assembly GCF_059752395.1. Lineage (NCBI taxonomy): Archaea > Methanobacteriati > Methanobacteriota > Halobacteria > Halobacteriales > Haloferacaceae > Halorubrum > Halorubrum sp. B53. The sequence goes on from NZ_MWTH01000002.1 coordinate 141,862, forward strand.
TCGCATCCATCGCTGCGACGCCGTTCGAAGAGGAGATTCACTATGATCGACTTCGAGTCCGCAATCCAGTCAACACTCATCCAGCTCAACGACGAGCATAGCCACACCGAGCTCGACCCCTACACTTTCCACCCGAGTCAGCTCGCGAAGTGCCCCCGCCAATGCTACAACTCAAAACTCGGTCTTCTCGACCATACCGACGCGCTTGGCACCTTCCACACGGGAACCACTATCCACGAGTTTATGGAAAACGAGGTCATCCCAGACCTCGACGTCGAAACCCAGCGCGAAGTCGCAATCGAGATGGAGGTGGACGGGCTTACGATCATCGGCCATGCCGACCTGTACGAGCCCGGCACCAACACTGCCTACGACTACAAGTCGCGAGCCAACTGGTATCGGTTCAATCCACCCATCGAGCGCCATCTGGATCAGATCTATCTATATATGAAGGCGCTTGGCGCGTCTCAGGGTCAGATTGTGTACCTCGCGAAGTCCGATCTTGAGGTTCGGACGTGGCCACCGGCGAGTGCCGGCATTGATGCCTTCGGTCCCGACCCGGGGCGTGTCCAGGACCTTCTCGAGAAAGGTAAGCACATCGCCGCCACAATTATCGGCGAGGGCTACCCGACGAGCAAAGAAGACATTCCCTTCAAGACGTGCGACTGCTGGCTCTGCGAGAGGGAATCCCTTCGCTTCGATCATATCCAAATGGATACCGACTCGACCGTAGCGCGCAACGCACTCGGAGTAGAAGGCGACGATACAACGGACTTCGAAGCGACTGAGGATGACAACAGCGGGGACGCTACAAGTAGTAGTGAAGTCTCCCAATCTCCTGCTGACGTCTGAACACTATTATCTACCGCCTTCATTCTCATCTGTCTCCGGCAAACCGCTTTGATGAATTCTATCGAGAACTCAGATTAGCTCAGTAACCCAAGATCGTTGAGCCGATCTTCGATGTTTACGAGGGCTTTTTCAGCGTCATCGAGTTGTGTTCCACCAGTGATGACGAGTTTCCCACTTCCAAAGAGGAGTGCGACCACGTCCGGGTCATCGAGTCGGTAGACAAGCCCCGGGAACTGTTCAGGTTCGTATTCGACGCTTTCGAGGCCCAGACCGATCGCGATGGCGTTCAAATTGAGGGTATAGTCGAGATCCCCACTTGAGACAATATTCTGGATTTCAATCTCTGGCGAGGCTACGACATCGACCCCCAACTTGCGGAGTTCGTCGAAGACGTGGTTAAGCGCAGTCGTCACGTCGTCAACGCTGTTCGCTCCCGTACAGACGACTTTTCCCGAGCGGAAGATGAGTGCTGCAGCTTTGGGATCGTGCATCCGATAGACGAGTCCCGGGAAGTTATCGGGATCGTAGTCGGTCGCTCCTAAATCCCCAGAGAGCGTTTCGAGGTCGAGTTCTTGACCGATATCGGACGAGGCAACGACGTTCTCGACTTGAATTGACTCCGTTGTCATACTCATAGAGATATCTACCAGTCACGAGTGTCTTAAAAACAGGTGGGTGAATTCGAGCGATGGGGGTAGTACTTTCTGACCGAGCTAGAGGTCGCGGGGCTGGACAGTTTTCCGATCGTTTGCCTCGGCACGCCGGGCTGCATCTTCGAGCATTTCAGTTACTTCGTCGTCCAGTGCTTCGTAGAAATCCGCCGAGACGTTGTGGTCATTGAGCGCTTCTTTCACGGCCGATTTGACAATCAGGTCTGCCATACGCTCGGGTTGTTCTCTCGTCCTCTGTATAAACATACAGATATCTGACTCGGTTCTTCTAGGAGTGTTCACGGCCACTTTCAGGGCAACAGACGTATTCAATAGCACTACGTATCAAGTAGTAGGACGATGCACGATCTGACTGGATTCCAACGGGACCTCCTGTACGTGATCGCTGGCCTTGATGAGCCCCACGGCCTCGCGATCAAGGAAGAACTCGAAAACTACTACGAGAAAGAGATCCATCACGGCCGACTCTACCCGAACCTCGACACGCTTGTTGAGAAAGGGCTTGTCGAGAAAGGAGAGAAAGATCGGCGAACGAATGTCTATACGCTTACGCGTCGTGGGCGTCGTGAAATCGAGGCTCGACGCGAGTGGGAGTACCAGTACGTCGAACCCGCAGAGTCAGCTCCTGCCTAGATACGCTCAAACAGCCAATCCAACCTATCGAACGAAGTTTACTTCCCTCCACCATTATATCCATTCAGATGGACGACAAGACGTTCTTCGAACAGCTACGGTCAATCTGTTCAGATGCTGTTGAGTCGTACCGGGTGGAGTACCCGGACGCACCACCCCTGACCGAGTCACTCCAACAGAATTCCGATGCCCCCCTCGCGAGCGAGGCTGACCTCCACGAACGCTTCGATGAACTCACGCGATTTTACGACGACCTCCTCGATGTCGATTCCACACCGTACCGCGAGATGTGGCGCAAGCATCTCGTTTACGACTGTTCGCGTAGGGAGCGTCTCGCACTCCTTACGAGCGATCTGCCGGCCTCATTGACGCTCGTGTTCATCGAAGGGCGATATTCCGCGCGGACGGGCAGAATCGGCGTGAGTCCACGCCAGCTCCCCGAGACGACGGCGTACACGTATTTAGCGTCGGAGTTGTGCCACGCGTATCAGCACCAGTTCGACTCACCAACGTGGAAACACCCATACTTGCAGGAAGGTTTCGAGCAGGCAGTGTCAGTCCGTACGCAAGCACATTTCGCCACTGAGCTACAGTACGACTTCTTGACTCATCTCGCGGAGAGACAGCATACGAAGACGCTCTTGGAGGGCGTCCTTGCCCACGGAACGCGTCGAGGCGGGATCACACCGGCAGCTGTTCGTGAACTCGGTGTTACCGACGAGGAGCTGGCTGCGCTTCGATCTCACCGTTTGTGGCGGCCTCTCGGATATCTTCGTCCGCGGTACTTGTGGAGTGATGTTGCATTCCTCCCCGAATACGTCCTTTTCGGCTCATTGCTCCTTGTGAGTGAGGCAGCGGACATCTCGGCTCCCTATGCCCGGGCGTTCCACGGCAACCACCCGTGGACATCAGTTATCGACGAAATCACTGCCTCAACACCCGGCTGGCTCTGGCGTCTCTATCATCAATAACAACCATCCTGACGGACGAAGGCGAGTCTTCAGCTAGCTTATCGATCTGTTCAAGGTCCTACTCCAAGGGATCAGCGGCTGTCCTCAATAGGTTTCATCGTGGCGTAATTCCGATGGGGACCATGCCGTGACTGATCGAGAAACCAATTCAGGAGAGCAATTATGCTCGACTCGCTCTGTTACTGTGGATACTGTTATCGGTATGGATTCCACTCGTAGACAGTTTCACCATCATCTGTCTCGGAGGCTTGATAATTGACTGAGTGGTCCCAGCCACCATGTCGCCAGAGCTGATCGAACGTCTTCCGCATCACATCCGGGACATCGATATCTGGATTGTCGATTTGGACGCGATTCAACCGTATCTCGTCCTCGGTGAAAGGTCGCACATTGCTGGGTGGTCGGTTTGATCCACTTGGTCGGGAAAGTGTGTACCCCTCGGCACCCAGTATGCTAACGTACACATAGTAGGGCGGGTAGATGTCTGCTTCATCAAACGTCCCGAGAGCAGTGTGAACGAAGTTCGCTATGAGCCGATCAATAGATGTCCGGAGTTGGGGATTGTTGCTGGGATACAGAGCTGTGAAGATACCTTCAGTCCACCCGTCCCGATGGATAGCAGTGTATCGCTCCCTCTCGGTGCCATCATGGAAGCGTCGATTATTTTCGGTGATCTTCACCTTCGGTCGTGTTACAGCGTATGCATCACGTTTTTCGAACTGAGGTGGGTGGGGGAGGTCGCCTGCATATCGGTCGTGATGGTCGTCGACGGCCTCCTGAGGAATGACATGGACGACAACTAAGGCAGGGTCCTCGACAATTGTCCCATCGGGAGCTTGTCGGCGCTTCACACGATCCAGCAAATCCTCATAGAGATCATCTACTTCTGACTCAATGTCTACGAACGGTCGATTGGGGTCGACACGGAGGTGTTCCCGGATCAGATCGTTGTTCTCACGATTGCCCACCAAGCTGTTCCGGATTTTTGAGAAGTCCCAAACCGTCGTGGGGATTCCCCATTCCTCGTGGAGCTCCTCTTCAACCCGATCCCGTTTGGTCGTACTGGGGTCCTGTGTTGTGGCGAAAATGTAGAAGTCAAAGTCACGATCGAAGTTCTCAACAGCTGTTTCGATGTCGTCGTGGGCTTTCCTGACCCAATTGTCTTTCTGCACAGAGCAATGAAGGATCCCGTCTCGGTCACCATCTAGGAGGAAGGCGTCGCGACCGCCATCGGGACCGCTTGTCCCCGTTGGATCCACTGTGTACCCTTCCCGCTCCAATAAATCATGCATCAACCGCTCAAACCGGTCACTGCCTAATGCTTGAAGAGCGACCTCAATTCGGCTGTTCGACATAGTTGTGTATTCTCTTTGTTTTGGTTAGTTGTATAGACTTCTTTGAGGATATCGACTTGAACGCTGTTTCCGAGCTGAAGACGCCGTTATATCCATTTATAGGGCCATTGATCTACGGTATTCCCCTGCTGTAGCAGCTCTTCTCGTTCAGTCATACGTGGATGCTAACCCGGGATGCACCTATTTGTTCCATCGGTAGAAATTTCCAATCAATTGGAATTTCTAACCCGACTACTATTCACACACCCCATTCTTCCCTCCTCAGATACATCAGATATCGCAGTCACCACAGAGCCGTCACGTTGGGAACATCAGCAATCTCAGATATAGCAGATATATCAGTATGGGAAGTCGGCCATCATTGAGCTATCTATCTCATTTTCAGATACCTCAGATATATCAGTTATCTCAGTTACACTACTTACGGACCAGCAATCAGTTATCTCAGATACCGTAGTGAGATGGCGTGTTTACGGGAATAGTATTAGATGCGTCAGATATCTCAGATACACCAGCTAGGTTTCTCTCGAGAACTTCTCAACCTGTCTTATTCCTCGATCAGTCTTCTCAGATACGTCAGAAACAGCAGGTACGTCTGACAAACAATTATATCAGACGCCTCAGATACATAGGTCATATGACGCAGATAATCGCCATCTCAAATCAAGCAGGTGGGGTCGGAAAGACCACTACCACAATCAACCTCGGTGGTGCGCTCGCGAACCAAGGCCACGATGTCCTCCTCATCGATGCCGACCCGCAGGGAACCCTCACCGAAGGCACGGGCTTCCGTGACCTCTACGATCAGAAGATCCCATCTCTCCACCAAGTGATGGTCGAACCAACACGCACTGAGGAGATCAATGAGATTATCGAGCATCACGACGAATTCGACGTCATTCCGTCCAACAAAGCAATGGACGGGCTCAAAGATATGCTCGTCACTCAGGTCGCAAACAGCGAAATGCGACTTAAAATTGCCGTCGACGAGCTTGACCACGACTATGATTTCATCCTCATTGACTGCCCGCCTGATCTCAGCCAAATCCTTGATAATGCCCTCCTCACCGCCGAACAAGTCCTCATCCCCGTCGAGCCAACCCGACGTTCCATCCGTGCGATCGAGAAGATGAACGAGGAGATTGCCTACCTCTCAAACAGTTTCCCGGGCCAAATTGACACCATCGATATCCTCGGGATTGTCATTAACGCCGTCGAGAGCGTCCAGAACAACGATACTAAGCAGATGATCGAGTTCTTCAATGACGCTCCATATGACGTCTTTCAGGTGCCTGAGCGCGTCGCCATCCGGCGTGCATGGAACAACGGCGTCTCCATCTTCCTCCACGAGGACGACGCGAAGACCGAGGACGCACGCGAAGCCTACACCGAGATAGCGAAAATGCTCGAACGTCATACTACGGAGGTGGAAGCATGAGCAGCAACGACGGCGACGATGACCTCGAGGAGCGGAAAAGCGACGTTTGGAGTATGGACGAAGTTCGAGGCGGCGGTACAGAGACGAAAGACACAGAAGATACCTCAGATACAGCCGACGAAGAATCGGCATCCACTACGTCCGACACCGCAGAACCCGCAGATATCTCAGATACCTCAGAAATGGGAGACACCTCAGATATATCTGGTGACGAACCCGCGTCCACTACGTCCGATAGCGGTAGCGACGAAGACACAGCATATACGTCAGATACATCAGACACGTCAGATGAGATCGACGACACCGCTGTTGAAGCCGACGGAGAGACCGTCCGGCAGATGGCACTCGACGCAGACGCGAAGGGCCTTGTTGTTCGCGACCTTCACAACGTGAACGTCTACCTCTACGAGAGCGTCTATCAGGAGATGCGTGTGAAGTACAAGGAACTCGATACCGAGTATTTCGCCACACACGGTGAAGATCTCTCGAAGAACAAGGACTTCTTCAACGCCGTCTTTCGGGCTGGGCTTCAGAGCCCTCAGCTGAAAGAAGAACTCGAGATCGACTGACTGCTCTCGTCGAATCTATTCCCCAAAATTCGAGAGAAGGAGCTCGTATTCCTCTGTTTCAGGTCTTAGCGTATCCGAACCCTACGTCACTGGACACCGGGTTCTTCTCCGAATAAGCCCTCAAGATCCTCTCGGATCTCCTCACGGCGATGCCGGCGCTTCTCCGCTTCTGAGAGGTAGTTATCCAACACGACCTCCGCTGACTTCGACCCCTGCTCCTCAGCGACATCTGCAAACCGCTCGGCCACACGACGCACCGCCTCTCCGTACGCCGTGTACCAATATCGTCGCCCCATCTTCGGCGTCGGGACCTCCCCATCGACAGTCACTCCAGCGCGTTCTGCGAGGTTCTTGAATCGACGTCGAACCGTCGACGTCGATAGGTGCCCGCTCTCCGCAGATGAAGACGGGAACACAGCGCCCATCCAGTCGTCGCCCGCCTCCTCAACGACGGTGTCGATCCGTGCGGTTGCATCTTCAACACCCGTGAGGAGTGCGACCGTCCCGGGTCCGTTCTTCCGCTCACTCCCGAATTCGATGTACGGTCCGGTCTCCGTGTCGTCTTCTGGTGGGTCGAGAACCAGCTGATCAACGCGTAGCGACGCAACCTCGCTCGGTCGAAGCCCCCATCCGCAGACCCCAATCACGATGAGACGGTCGACCGGATCGGTGGCTGTCTGATAGAGTGTTCGTATCTGATCAGCCTCAAGAGCCTGATTGTCCCACTCAGGCGTCGAATCCCACCCAAAGCGACGTTCCAGCTGGTCGGTCGGGTTGTGACGTGCGCCTTTGAACGTCACCTGATGGGTGTAGAATTGCCGAACTTCCTGGACGTACTTCCGTCGCGACGCGTGCGTTGTCAGCGTGTCCTCGCGGCGACGTAGGACGTCGAACGTATCCGCGACGCGATCCATCTCGTCGGCCCGCGCAGCGTCGTCGTGTAGCGGTCTGAGCAGATCATCGGTGGCATTGACGTCCTTGTATGTCCGGACGTACAGACGGAGCGCAGAGCGGCGTGTGGCGACCGTCGACTCCGCCCGTCCCTGCCGATCGCGCAGCTCGACGAGGTAGTCCTCAAGGGCTGCACGCGTCTCTTCGTCGTCGACGAAGTCAAACGGTCGCTCCTCCGGCTTGGACTCAACCGGAACGTCGATCTTCTCGTAGAAGTCACCCGGTGAGAGGTCGAATCGCCGCGAGAGATGTTTGATGAACCCTGGAAAGTGCGATTCGATCCACGAGTAGGTGGGGGTTTCGTGCTCAGGAGCGAGTCCCTCGGCGCGCATCTGCGGCGTAATCTCGTCGTGGTAGAAGGCCTCGGCGTCCTCGAGGTCCATCGTGCTGTAGCGTGGAGTGTCGGTCGTCTCGGTCATAGTGTTCGTGTAGTCGTCGCGGTCGGTGAGAGACTCGAATGTGAGCGCGAGGGAAATCGCCAGCGGGAGCGGACGTGCTCCGTGCAGTAGCGATTCTAAGTCTGGTGGTTTCGGTGGATAGAGCGTTTCGTTCGATTTACTTATAGGTTGTCCTCTACTGTTTTCCACGTGAGAAAACGGCAACCGGACAATACTCGTCACAATAATACACCACGGGAATAAACTGTATAGCGCTATATCCAAATTTGACTGTGTAGTTCACGTTTTCGGGATCTCAAATTCTACCAACCACTAGATTGCTGATAATTTCTTTGCGTGGCGGTATCGATTGACAAGACAGCTATGAGTTCAATAGAGATGTGAAACAGTTGATCTGGCGACTAATGTGACGACTTGAAACCGCTCGCCGCCGCGCTCAGAACTACGATGACTTCAAAACGGATGTCGGCGGTTGATGACGACGCCCCCGCGCTCGCGGGGGCGATCGTCTATCACGCTGGGGAAGTCTGTGAATCAGTGGATCATCTCTGGCGTGTTCTTGGAGAGGTATCGATTCCAGTTGACGGACTTACCGACGACCGCCAGCAACACAAGGCCGCAAACGGCACCGAACCGATGGCTCGGGTGTATCTCTATCAGGAGATCTACGACCTCGCCCAGAGCGAGGTCGCAGATCGCCTCGAAGATCGCCCATCACTCCTGAAGACGCTTGATTTGGACAAGGCACCGAGCCAGCAATCAATCTCGTACGCATGGAAGCAGTTCAGTGAACAGACCAAACTGACGCTCAACGCGGCAGCTACAGGTATCGCACAAGAAGCCGTTGACCGCGGCGTCATCTTGGAAGCACGAGTTCCACTCATCCCAGATGAAGACGATATCGAAGAAGACCGTGATGAACCAACCGTAACACGCGAACACATTCGAAAGCAGGGGAACAAGATCGTCGAACTCGCCCGAAGGCACGCCTTCGGCGAGTTCGACTCTGGTAGGGCCCAGAATAGAGTCTACGAGGACGAACAGATCCTCGAT
>NZ_MWTH01000003.1:0-184001 GCF_059752395.1 Halorubrum sp. B53
GTCCGTTGTCGGTTTCCTCTCCGACCTACTCGCTCGCTGCTCTCGCTCCTTGAGGTCGGAGGCTCCACCTCGATTTATGCTGAAGCGCGCAGCGAGCGTGCGCGGCCCTCGTGGCTGGGGCTTTGAAAACGTTCACCGCCGGTCTCTCAGCAACCACTTATAAACGAGCGGCTGGGGCGTTGGAGGCGTTCAGAGCCGATCGAACGAGGCTTGCTTATAAATGATCAGCAGAGAGCACGGTGAGCATCACCGGCGTAGCAGTCACTCGCTTATAAGTTTATGACTCGCAAACCTCGTCCACGTGCCGAACGACCGGGTCCACTGCGTCGATTGCCGGGAGCCGATCCCGAGCGACGCCCGGGTCTGCCCCCACTGCGAGGCGGTCCAGCCGTCGCCGCTCGTGGACGTCGCGGTGGTCGTCGCCGGCGTCTTCGCGTTCGCCTTCGGGCTGCTCCTCGCGATGCTGACGGTCGGGACGAGCCGCCTGCTCGGCTTCCTGCTGCTCGTCGTCGGCTTCGGCCTCGCGGTCGGCGGCTACACCCGCCATGTCGACCGGCAGGCCGGGCGGCAGGCGCGGTGACCGCGAGAGAGACGCAACTCCGCCGTCCCCACCGCCGCCGATCGGTCCGTCGCCTTTTAACCGTCGCCGGCGACAAAGCGGACGTATGCTCACCCCTGTCAACGCCGGACTCGTCGTCGCGGGGCTGCTCCTCGCGTTCGTCGGCGCCGCGGTCTCCGTCTACGCCGTCACGCTGACCGGGCTGCTCGTCGGGGGCGGCGCGGGCTACCTCGCCGCGCCGAGCCTCGCCGGACTGATCGCGGTCGACGGGCTGGTCCTGACCGCCGCAGGCGTGGCCGTCGGGGCCGCGATCGGCGGCTTCCTTGCGTACGCCGGACTCTCCTTCGCCGTCGTCGCCATCGGCGGCCTGGTCGGCGGCTTCGCCGGCCGGTTCGCCGTCGGCCCGCTGTACGCGGCCGACGCCGCCGGGATGGAGGGGACGCTGCTGCTGGTCGGCGCGACGCTCGCGGGCGTCGCCGTCGGCGCGCTGTTCGGGTTCGTGTTGAGCCGGACGACGCTCGTCGTCTCGACCGCGTTCATCGGCGCGGCGTTCGCGTCGCGGTCGATCACCCCCGCGACGCTGGACGCGGCCGCCGCCGGACCGTCGGTCGAGCCGCTCCTGTTCGACGTCGCCGCGCCGGCGTTCCTCGCCGTCTTCGTCCTCGGCGCGCTCTCGCAGCTGGGGCTGTTCCGGTTCGGCTACGTGACGAAGCTGGTCGGCTTCCTCCCCGGCGCGCGGCGGTGGACCGCGGACGACGACCGGGACGCGAAGGGGGCGTGAGTCGGGCTCCCGGCGCTCGCCTCGCCTCCGCCTCGTCCTCGTACCGATCTCACTCGTCGTACTCGTAGAACCCCCGCCCCGTCTTCTTCCCGAGGTCGCCGGCCGCCACCTTGCGCTTGACGAGGTACGCCGGCTTGTAACGGTCGCCGAGCTCGGCGTGAAGCGTCTCGCTGGCGTCTAACACGACGTCGAGCCCGATGTGGTCGGCAAGCTCTAACGGGCCCATCGGGACGTTCGTCCCGAGCGTCATCCCGCGGTCGATGTCGGCCTTGTCGGCGACGCCCTCGTCGAAGGCGCGGACGCCCTCGTTGATCCACGGCATCAGGATCCGGTTCGTGACGAAGCCGGGCTTGTCGTCGGCCTCCCACGTCTCCTTGCCGAGCCCCTCGGCGAAGGCGTGCGCGAACTCGACGACCGCGTCCGCCGTTCGCTCCCCGACGACGACCTCGACGCCGTCCATGATCGGCACCGGGTTCATGAAGTGGAGGCCGATCACGTCGCTCGCGCGGTCCGTGGCGCTCGCGATGGTCGTGACCGACAGCGTCGAGGTGTTCGTCGCGAGGACCACGTCGTCGTCGGTCACGTCGTCGAGGTCGGCGAAGATATCGCGTTTCACGGCCATCTCCTCGACCGCCGCCTCGACGACGACGTCGGCGTCGGCGAGATCGTCGAGGTCGGTGGTGGCCGCGATCCGGTCGCGGATCGCCGCCGGCTCTTCGTCGAGCGCGTCCTTCGACGCCAGCCGGTCGAGGCTGTCCGCGACGCTGTCGAGCCCTCGTTCGACGTACTCGTCCTCGATGTCGCGCATCACGACCTCGTAGCCGGCGGTCGCGGCGACCTGCGCGATCCCGTTGCCCATCGTGCCGGCCCCGACCACGCCGACGACGTCGATGTCGGATAGCTCCCGCATGGGGGTCGCTGCCGCGCCGCGGATGGTAAGTATTGCGGCTTCGCGGTTGAGGGCGACAGGCCGGGCGGGCGTTCGTTACGACTGATTGATAATTAACTACTTGAGTAGTAATATATGGCATCCCGGATCCGTCACGAATGGCGGCGAACCGCGCGGACACCGCTGATTCCGTTTCTTTACGTCCGCCGGATCGACCATAGTGTTTTTTATCGATGTAACGGGAGTACGAACTGATGCTTCCTCACGCCGCCGACGACATCGAGCGCGACGGCAAATCGCTGATCCTGGCGTACGACCACGGGATCGAGCACGGTCCCGTCGACTTCGAACCGAACCCCGACACGGCGGACCCCGAGCGGATCTTCGAGCTCGGCACCCACGAGGCGGTCACCGCGCTGGCCGTCCAGAAGGGGCTCGCCGAGGCGTACTACCCCGACTACGAGGACGAGGTGAACCTCCTGTTGAAGCTCAACGGGACCTCGAACCTCTGGATGGGCGAGCCGGACAGCGCGGTCAACTGCACGGCGGAATACGCCGCCGGACTCGGCGCCGACGCGATCGGGTTCACCGTCTACGGCGGCTCGAACCACGAGATCGAGATGGCCGAGGAGTTCCGGGAGGCACAGGAGGGCGCCCGCGAGCACGACATGGGCGTCGTCATGTGGTCGTACCCCCGCGGACAGGGGCTCCGCAACGACGGGAGCCCGGATGTCATCTCGTACGGCGCGCGGCTCGGCTTGGAGCTCGGCGCCGACGTGGTGAAGGTGAAGTACCCCGGCTCCGCCGAGGCGATGGGCCACGCCGTCGAGATGGCCGGCCCCGCCGACGTCGTGATGTCCGGCGGGACGATGCGCGACGACAAGGAGTTCCTCCGGAACGTCTCGAACGCCATCGACGCGGGCGCCACCGGCATCGCCGTCGGCCGAAACGTCTTCCAGCGCGATAACCCCGAGCGCATCCTCGACGCGCTCGAGGCCGTGATCTTCCAGGAGGTCGATCCGGCCGAGGCGCTGACCATCGCCGAGAGCGACGACTGATGACCGATCCCGACGCCGACGTCGGCGACCCCGCCGACGCGGACTCGGTCGTCGAGGCGGTGTTCGACGCGGTCGCCGCGACGGCCCCCGAGATCCGCGCCGCGCTCCCCGGGCGCCGCGTCGAGAGCGGGACGGACAACCCCTCCGGGGAGAGCGTCCTGGCCGGCGACCTGTACGCGGACGAGCTGCTCGGCGAGGCGATCACCGCGATCGACGGCGTCGGCTCGTTCGTCAGCGAGGAGCGCGAGGCCGCCGTCGACGCCGGCGGCGCGGTCGGCGAGGGGGCCTACGCGGTCGCGATCGACCCCCTCGACGGCTCCTCGAACCTCCGGTCGAACAACGCGATGGGCACCGTGGTCGGCGTCTACGACGCCCCGCTGCCCGCCACCGGCCGCGACCTCGTCGCGGCCGGGTACGTGCTGTACGGCCCGATCACGACGATGGTCGTCGCCGACGAGTCGGGCGTCCGCGAGGAGGTCGTCACGAGCGACGACGGCGGATCTGTCTCCCGCTCGGTCGTCGAGGACGACCTGCGGCTCCCCGACGACCCCCTCGTCTACGGCTTCGGCGGGCGCGTCCCCGACTGGCCGGACGACTTCACCGACTACGCCCGCGAGATCGAGGACGAGCTGAAGCTCCGGTACGGCGGCGCCATGGTCGGCGACGTGAACCAGGTGCTCACCTACGGCGGGATCTTCGCGTACCCCGCCCTCGTCGACGCGCCCGAGGGGAAGCTCCGGCTCTCCTTCGAGGCGAACCCGATCGCGTACATCATCGAAGCGGCCGGCGGGGCCGCCACCGACGGGGAGATCGACATCCTCGACGTCGAGCCCGAGGGCGTCCACGACCGCGTCCCGCTGTACGTCGGCAACGAGGAGCTGGTCGAGCGGCTGCAGGCGGCGCTGGACTGAGCGGCGCGGTTCGCCCTTTTAACTACTGTTTAAACACCGACCCGCGGGACGCCGGCAAACCCGCATGGAAAACTGTTTAGGATCTACCGCAAATCTTGCGTCCATGAAAGTCCACGTCGGCGCGGCGGCGACGCCGGAGGAGGCCGAGGCGATCGCGAAGTCGCTCGCCGAACACCTCGGCGTCGACGTCGACGTCCACGTCGGCGAGGCCGCGGAGCCCGCCGCGAGCGCCGAGCCGCCCGAGACGGCGTACCCCCTCGACGACGACCTCGGCCCCACCGACCGTGAGCGCGACCTCCGGGCCGAGATCGACGACATCCTGGAGGGCGGCCCCGAGAAGTACCGCGAGCGGCTCCCCGAGCAGGGGAAGCTGTTCGTCCGCGACCGGCTCGACCTCTGGTTCGGCGGCGAGGGCGGGACGCGCGGCGCGGGCGACGCGAGCGCGACCGACGGCGACCCGGCGGGGCTCCGCTTCGAGGACGGGAAGTTCGCCGCGTTCGACGACTGGCACCCGAACGCGCCGAACCGCGACGCCGACGACGAGGGGGACGGGTCCGACTCCGGCGACCGCCTCCCCGGCGACGGCCTGCTCACCGGCGCCGCGGAGTTCGAGGGGCGCGACGTCCACTTCATGGCCAACGACTTCACGGTGAAGGCGGGGTCGATGGCCGCGAAGGGCGTCGAGAAGTTCCTTCGGATGCAGCAGCGCGCCCTGAAGACGGGCAAGCCCGTGCTCTACCTGATGGACTCCTCGGGCGGGCGGATCGACCAGCAGAGCGGCTTCTTCGCCAACCGCGAGGGGATCGGGAAGTACTACTACAACCACTCGATGCTGTCGGGCGCGGTGCCACAGATCTGCGTGCTGTACGGCCCCTGTATCGCCGGCGCGGCGTACACGCCCGTCTTCGCCGACTTCACGGTGATGGTCGAGGGGATGTCCGCGATGGCGATCGCCTCGCCGCGGATGGTGAAGATGGTCACCGGCGAGGAGATCGAGATGGCGGACCTGGGCGGCCCGCGCGTCCACGCCGAGGAGTCCGGCTCGGCGGACCTCGTCGCCCGCGACGAGGAGCACGCCCGCGAGCTCGTCGCCGACCTCATCGGCTACCTCCCCGATCGGGCCGGGGAGAAACCCCCGCAACGCGAGACGAAACCCCCCAAATACTCGCCCGAGGGGATCGACGAGCTGATCCCCGAGTCGCCGAACCGCCCGTACGACGTCCGCGACCTGCTCGACCGGGTCGCCGACGCGGAGTCCGTCTTCGAGCTGAAGGAGGGGTACGGCCCGGAGATCGTCACGGCGTTCTGCCGGATCGACGGGCGCCCCGTCGGCGTCGTCGCCAACCAGCCGACGGAGCGGTCCGGCGCTATCTTCCCGGACGCGGCGGAGAAGGCCGCGGAGTTCATCTGGACCTGCGACGCCTACGAGGTCCCCCTGCTGTACCTCTGTGACACGCCGGGGTTCATGGCCGGGTCGCAGGTCGAGCAGGACGCGATCTTAGAGAAGGGGAAGAAGATGATCTACGCCACCTCCTCCGCGACGGTCCCCAAACAGACCGTCGTCACTCGGAAGGCGTACGGCGCGGGGATCTACGCGATGGGCGGGCCCGCCTACGACCCGGAGAGCGTCATCGGCCTCCCCTCGGGCGAGATCGGTATCATGGGTCCCGAGGCCGCGATCAACGCCGTCTACGCCCGGAAGCTCGCCGAGATCGACGATCCCGAGGAGCGCGCCGAGACCGAGGCGCGGCTCCGCGAGGAGTACCGCGAGGACATCGACATCCACCGGATGGCGAGCGAGGTCGTCATCGACGAGATCGTGGCTCCCTCGACCCTCCGCGAGGAGCTCGCGGCGCGGTTCGCGTTCTACGAGGACGTGGAGAAGGACCTGCCGGACAAGAAACACGGAACGGTTCTCTGAGCGGAGCGCACGAAGCGCCGACGCGCCGGCGGTCTGCCCTTATAAAGCCGCGACCCACTCGGCGCCGAGGAGCTCGGTCGCGCTCCCGACGCCGAGCGCCACTCCGATCCCGACCGCCAGCAGCGCGCCGACGTACGCGGCGGATCCGACCAGCGACGCGGCGGCGAACCGCGGGGCGGAGACGGACGAGGCGTTCGCGGTCGGGACGGCGAGCCACCCGCGCGTCCCGGGGACCGCGTTCGAGGCCGCCACCGCGGGGAGCCCCCATCGGTCGAACCAGCGGCCCGCGCCGTCGAGCTGCCTCTCGCCGACCGGGACGAGGGGGAGCGACGTGGGGTCCACGTCGAACCGCCGGACGGCCGCGAAGACGACCGACTGGCCGACGGTCGCGCCGATCACCGCCGCGGCGAACACCGGCAGGACCGCGACCGCCTCGACGCCGACTGCGACCACCGCGGCGACGAACAGCGTCCGCGCCGGCAGCACTTTCCCGACGAGGGCGCCCTCGAGCGCGAACACGGCGAAGACCGCGACGGCCCCGTAGCCCTCGACGAGGGCGA
Organism: Halorubrum sp. B53; assembly: GCF_059752395.1. Classification (NCBI taxonomy): domain Archaea; kingdom Methanobacteriati; phylum Methanobacteriota; class Halobacteria; order Halobacteriales; family Haloferacaceae; genus Halorubrum; species Halorubrum sp. B53. The sequence continues at coordinate 6,680 of NZ_MWTH01000003.1, forward strand.
GCGCGGTCGCGGCGTGGGCGCTGAACACGCCTCACGTCCGCCGGGCACACGTAAAGCTCTTACACCGTGAGCGATGCTCTCAGTGGCCATACCGATATTTAATCGCCTTATCTGACACCTCTTCATCCCGGATAGCCATCGAGAGCTCAGGGGTGGGTATTTATCAGTCGCGTCCGTACGTGTCACCCGTGATAGACGTCGGCCGCAAGGCGCCGGACTTCATCGCCCCCGCGGTCACGGGCGGGACGGCCGCGGAGCTGGAGCTGTTCCGGCTCGTCGACGGCCACGCGGCGGTCGCGCTCTGTTTCGCTCCCGCGAACTTCGTCCCGACCTGCACGGCCGAGTTCGCCGCGGTGCGGGACGCGGGCTGGCACGAGCGCGACGACCTCGTCGTCGCCGCGCTCACCGGCGACTCGCTGTACTCGGGGTTCGCGTACGCCGATCGGTTCGACCTCCCCTTCCCCGTCGTCTCCGACTTCCACGGCGGGGTCGCCGACTCGTACGACCTGGTCGCGGAGTCGTGGGAGGGGCACTCGCGGATCCCGCGCCGCGCGACGGTCGTGATCGCCGGGGACTGGACCGTTCGGTTCGCCGAGGCGACGACGGACGCGCTCGACCGCCCGGCCCCCTCGCCCGTCCAGAACGCCACCGCGGAGCTCCGCGACCTCGGGGTCGACGTCGACCGGCCGCGGGTGAACTACGACGGCCCGTGGTGACTTCCGCGCCCGCGTCGCAGGCCACCGATGCCGACCGCGCCCGCGTCGCAGGCCACCGATGCCGACCGATCGCCGTCGCCGGGGTTATTTCACGCCCCCGCGCCGACTCCCCGGTATGGAAGGCGACTTCGCGGAGTACCTCGACGAGTTCACGCGCCGAGACTGGGAGACGCTCGACCCGGAGGCCGTCACGGACCCGGTCCGGATCGCGGTCGTGGGCCTCGGCTGGTTCGCCCGGGACTGGGCGCTGCCCGGGATCGCGCGGTCGGCGTACACCGAGGCGACCGTCGTCACCGACGTCGACGCCGAGGCGGTCGAGGCGGTCGCCGCCGAGCGCGACGTGACCGGTGTCACCCCGGAGGCGCTCCGCTCGGGCGCGGTCGCCGACGCGTACGACGCGGTGTACGTCGCGACGCCGAACGCGACCCACCTGGAGTACGTCCGGGCCGCCGCGGAGCAGGGCAAGGCGGTCCTCTGCGAGAAGCCGCTGGAGGCGACGCTGGACCGCGCCCGCCGGCTCGTGGCCGCCTGTCGCGACGCCGACGTCCCCCTGATGGTCGGCTACCGGATGCAGACCGACCCCGCCGTCCGGCGGCTCCGCGAGCTCGTCGACGCCGGCGTCGCCGGCGACGTGGTCGGCGTCCACGCGGCGATGTCGCAGACGATGCTCGGCGAGCTCGACGGCGACGCCGACCAGTGGCGGCTCGACTCGGAGCTGTCCGGCGGCTGCGCGCTCATGGACCTCGGCGTCTACCCGCTCAACACGACTCGGTTCGTGCTCGGTGAAGACCCGGTCCGCGTCTCCGGGCGGACCCACACGCGCCACGAGGCGTTCGCCGACGTCGACGAGGACGCCACGTTCCGGCTGGAGTTCCCGGGCGGCGTCGACGCGCTGTGTTCGGTGAGTCAGAACGCCCAGCACGCGAGCCGGCTGGAGGTCACCGGCACGGAGGCCAGACTAATCTTAGACCCGGCCTTCTACGAGCGAGAGGACCGCGGGTTCGCCGTCGTTCGCGACGGGACCCGCGTCGACGTCGACTTCGACCAGGTCCACCAGATCGAAGAGGAGTTCGCGTACTTCGGCCACCAGCTGCTGGCGGGCGAGCCGTTCCACCCGGACGGCGAACACGCCCTCGCGGACGCCCGCGCCCTCGACGGGATTTACGAGTCGGCCGAGACCGGCCGGCCGGTGACGCTCGACGGGGACGCGGCGTGAGGTCGGGGCGCGTCGGTCGGTGACCGCGGCCCGCTACTGCTCGATCCCGTACACGTCGCTCGTCCAGTCGCGGGCCGGGGTGTCGTACACCGGCTCGTCGCGGTCGCGCTCGTCGAGCCGCCGCCGGTCGGCGTCGTCGAGCTCCCAGTCGAGGTCGGCGTTCGCCCGGACGTGGGCCGGCGTCGACGACCGCGGCAGCGGCACCACGCCGCGGTCGACCGCCCACCGTAGCACGACCTGTGCGGGACTCCTGTCGTACTCCTCGGCGAGCTCGGCGACGACCTCGTCGCCGAACACGTCCGTCCGCGCGAGCGGCGCCGCCGCCTCGATCACGGTGTCGGACTCGCGGCAGTAGTCGACGAGGTCGGGCCGCTGGAAGTACGGGTGGAACTCGATCTGGTTGACCGCGATCGGCACGTCCGAGACGTGGTGCGCGCAGCTGAGCTGATAGGCGCTGAAGTTCGAGACGCCGACGTCGCGGACGAGGCCCCGGTCGCGGAGCTCCGCCATCGCCCGGAGCGTCTCGCGCAGCGAGATGGCCGGGTTGGGCCAGTGGACGAGGTATAAATCGAGGTAGTCGGTGCCGAGCCGGTCGAGCGACGCCTCGCACGACTCGATCACCGACTCGTAGTTGAGGTTCTTCGCGAGCACCTTCGAGGTGAGGAAGGCGTCGTCGCGGTCGTACTCGGCGAGGACGTCGCCGATGACCGCTTCGTTGTGGTACCCCTCGGCGGTGTCGATGTGCGCGTAGCCCGCGTCGAGCGCCGCGCGGACGCTCTCGGCCGTCTGGTCGTCGTCGAGGTCGTACGTGCCCAGTCCGAGCCCCGGTAGCTCGGCGCCGCTCGGGAGCGTCTTCGTTGGTACGGTCACACGCCACGGGTTCGGCGGATCGCCGATTGAAACTACCGGTCCGGGAACGGCTCCGTTGAAATCCTCGGCAAGAGACCTCGCGACACGGCTGCCGCCAAGACGGACACAGCGGCGAGCGATAGCGAGAGTGGGTGTCGCGGCCGTCGACGAGGATACGATATTTGAAATCCATGAGCGACGGCGACGATCGCTTATAAATACGAGGCGGTGGCGCGTGCCGACGAGCGCCCAGTGGGCGCGAGTCGCACGCGCGAGGGAGCCCGCGGCCCGCCACCGGCGGCCGCGGCGAGGCTGGGGAGGTGTGAGGCTGCGGTGCGGTTGTGGGGGAGGGACTCAAAGGGGCAGTCGCGATTCTCGCGAGCGGAGCGAGCGGGAAGACGAGAGACGAAGTCTCTCGGAAGGGCGAAGCACGGCGCAGTAAGCACCGCAGCGAGGGAGCGCGAGCGACTGAGCGAGGAGCGCAACAAGCCGCGCGAGTCCTCGCGGCCGGGGCTTTGGAGGTGTTCTCCGGCGACCCGCAGCCAACCGTTTATAAGCGAGCGACTGCGTCTTTCTGAGTTCAAATCGCTCGGTGATCTCTCTCACTTCGTTCGCGAGTTCGCTGAGCGGAGTGAAGCGAACGCTAACTGACGGAGTCAGTTAGAAAATGCACCGGCCGAGACTCCCCGCGAGCAATGCGAGCGGGGAGTCAGGGCGGTGCACGACCGAAGGGAGTGCACCGGCCGAGATTTGAACTCGGGTTGCAACCATGGCAAGGTTGCGTGATACCACTACACTACCGGTGCGTGCTTCGCATTTCCATATAGCCCGAGTCGGAGATATAAGGGTTCCGAACGATAGGCGGCGGGACTGGATCTCGACGCTCGCCGACCGCCGGAAGCGTCATCGGGCTCCCGACCAAGACGCACACAGAGACGACCCACATGACGCGCCGATCCGCCCACATCGCCGACAGACGCAGCGTCCTCCGAGCGACCGGCGGGCTCGCCGTCCTCTCGACCGCCGGCTGTCTCGGCGGCGGCGGTGCCGACGGCGCGAACGGCGACGGCGGCACCGGAAGCGACGGCGACGACGCCCCGCCGGACGACGGCGACGACGTCGAGTACGCGGTCGAGCGCGTCGCGGAGGGGTTCGAGAACCCGTGGGGGCTCGCCTTCCTCCCCGGCGACGGGCGCCTCCTCGTCACCGAGCGGCCCGGCCGGCTCTCGCTCGTCGACCCCGGATCGGGAGCCATCGAGTCGATCGCGGGCGCGCCCGACGTGTTCGCGGAGGGCCAAGGCGGGCTGCTCGACGTCACTGTCCACCCCGACTACCCGGACGACCGCCGCGTGTACCTCACGTACTCGGCGGCCGCGGAGGACTCTCCTGCCGACGGGAGCGGCGCGACGACCCACGTCGGCGCCGGCCGCCTCGACACGGACGCCCCGGCGCTCTCGGGGTTCGAGGCGATCCGCGTCGCCGAGCCGTTCCGCGACACGGACCTGCACTTCGGGTCGCGGGCGACGTTCGGGCCCGACGGGGCGCTGTTTGTCACCGTCGGCGACCGGCGCGACACTGACTTCGACGCCGAGCACGTCTCGCAGGACCTCTCGAACGAGCTCGGATCGACGCTCCGGCTGACGCCCGACGGCGACGCGCACCCGGACAACCCGTTCGTCGACGAGCCGGACGCGGCGGACGCGATCTACAGCTACGGCCACCGGAACCCGCAGGCGATGGCCGTCCGCTCCGAGACGGGGGCGGTCTGGCAGTGCGAGCACGGCGAGCGCGACGGCGACGAGATCAACGTGATCGAGCGCGGCGGCAACTACGGGTGGCCGATCGCGAGCGAGGCGTGTCGGTACGGCACCGACGAGCGCGTCGCCCCGAGCCACCGGGAGCGCGGCGACGTGATCGCCCCGGTCCACTACTGGCCGTGCGGCTCCGGCGGCTTCCCGCCGAGCGGGGCGGTCTTCTACGACGGCGACGCGTTCCCCGCGTGGCGAGGCGACCTGTTCGCCGGCACGCTCGCGGCGCGGTACCTCGGCCGGTTCACGGTCGAGGGCGCGGGCGCCGCCGCCGCTACCGTGACCGAGCGGGATCCCCTGCTCGCCGACCGCGGCTGGCGCGTCCGGGCGCTCGCGGTCGAGCCGTCGACGGGCCACCTCTACGTCGCCGTCGACGACGCCGACGCGCCGGTCGCGCGGATCGTTCCGGACTGACGCCGCGCCCCCGCGGCCCGCTTAACTGAATTTACGTAGGGAGCGTTACAAAAATATCATTCAGATTATCATTAAGTGCCGTCCGACCCACGGGTCTCGTATGCGACCAGACGCGGAACGACTGGCCCGCGGCGAACCGAACCCCGTCCCCGGCGCGAGCGCGACCTCGCCCGTGTCGGCGACGGCGCTGTTGCTCGCGGCCCTGATCGGCCTCCTCGTCGCCGTCTCGTACCCGACCGCGAGCGCCGCCGTCGGCGCGACGGTCCTCGGGGTCCGCTACGGCGCGAGACCGCTCGCCGGCCGTCTGCGGCGCGCGGCGCGCGAGCGGGACGTGCGTCCGGTTTGCATGCCCGGGACCGACGTCTGTCTCGAAGCGTGACCCGCCGACGGGCCGCCGCGTTCGCCCGCGGCCGTCCGCGACCGAGCGTCCGGGTACCCGCACGCAAGGACCTATACGCCGGCCGGTCGAACGCGGGACCGTCATGACGGCGAACGACGCGGACGGGCGGCTGTCGCCGGACGAGGCGTTCGCCGCGCTCGGCGACGAGGTCCGGGTGGGGATCCTACGCGCCCTCGGCGACGCCGCGGAGCCGCTCGCCTTCTCCGAGCTGTACGACCGGCTGCCGGTCGAGGACACGTCGCGGTTCAACTACCACCTCGGCGAGCTCCGCGGCCACTTCGTCCGGAAAGACGAGGCCGGCTACGCGCTCGATCACCCCGGTCGACGGGTCGTCGAGGCGATCCGCTCCGGGGCAGTCACCGACGACCCCGACTTCGAACGCACGTCGATCGACGACCGCTGCCCCGCCTGCGACGGGCGGCTGGAGATCCGGTGGCGCGACGGGAGCATCGAGGTGTTCTGCCCGGGCTGTGAGAACCGGTGGGAGCGGTCGTCGGGTCGCGTCGACGCCGCCGAAGAGCCGGAATCGGGGTACCTCGGGCGGCTTCCGTTCCCGCCGGCCGGACTCCGGAACCGCGAGGCGGAGGAGGCGTTCCGCGCGGCCCACGCCTGGACGGTCGTCGAGCTCCTCGCGGTCGGAACCGGCATCTGCCCGCGGTGCGCGGCGACCGTCGAGACCGAACTGGACGCCTGTCCCGACCACGAGGACGACGGGACCTGCTCGAACTGCCGGTCCAGCTTCGCGGTTGTGTTCCGGGCCTCGTGCACGAACTGCCCCTACCACGTCGGGAGCGCCGCGGCCCTCGGGCTCCTGTCGTCGCCCGCGCTGTTGGGATTCATGCTCGACCACGACGTCGATCCGCTCGCGCCGCGGTCGGTCCGCCTGTTCGACCGCTTTTTCAGCGAATACGACGAGGCGATCGGATCGATGGACCCCCTCCGCGTGACGCTCACGTTCTCCCTCGACGGCGACGAACTCGCGCTTCGCGTCGACGAGAACGGCGAGATCGTCGACGTGTCGTCGTAGATCGTCGCCGTCGTCGCTGCCGGCGGTCGCGTTCCCGGCGGCCGCCGCGGCCCGCTCCGTGTGACCGACTCTCTCGATTCGCGGGCCGAATCCCCCGCCAGACCCCGTGTGAACGCCCCACAGCCCGGAAACGGGACCGCTATCCTTTTACGGTGCCGTCCGAAATCGAGGGGTACAGTCTCGCCACGATGCGTACCGAAGACGGACTCACGATCTGTGTTCCGTCTTCGGTCGTCCGGGAGGCCGAGGACGATCGCGAGGCGACTCGCAAACTCGGCTACGTCGCCCGTGCGGCGGCGGTGTTCCGGGCGGATCGACTGGTCGTCTTCCCAGACGGGGAAGGCGAGCGGCGACGGGGCGGCGAGTACGTTCGGACCGTGCTGGGGTACGCCGCGACCCCTCCGGGGCTCCGCAAGGACCTCTGGGGGGAGCGCGACGAGCTCCGGTACGCCGGCGTGCTCCCGCCGCTCCGCGTGCCGTGGCGGACCGGCTCGACCCCAGACGGGGAAGAGTCGAAAACACAGGGACTCGTGACCGAGGTCGGACCTGAAGGCCGCGTCCGGGTCAATTCCCCGCTGCGGGAACACCCGATCTCCCTGCTCGTGCCCTCCGGAATGGAGGTCGAGCAGGGGGAGCGCGTCACCATCAGGGTCTCTTCGAGAGAACCGGTCCGCGCCCGCATCACCGGGAAGCCGGAGGACGGTTTCCAGGTCGTGGAAGCGGACCTGTCGGAAGCGCTCGCCGGCGACGGACTGGCCGTCGCGACGTCGCGACACGGGGAGGAACTCTCCGTCTCGCGGCTCGGCGGCATCGTCTCGGACGCGCGGGAGGCCGGCGGCTACACCGTCGCCTTCGGCGCGCCCGAGCGAGGGCTTCCGGAGATGCTCGGGCTTTCGCCCGACGGCATTCGGGCGGCCGTTGCCGACGGCCGCTCGGTCGAACCCGATCCGGGGTTCGACCTCTGGCTGAACACGATCCCGGCACAGGCGAGCGAGGTCGTCCGGACGGAGGAGGCTCTGTTCGTGACTCTCGGCTCGCTCACACTCACGGAGTAAACACATGCCACAACCAAGCCGACCACGAAAAGGCTCGCTGGGCTACGGCCCGCGTACCCGCGCAGACCGCGAGGTCCCGCGCATTCGCTCGTGGCCCGACGACGACGGAGCCCCCGCGCTGCAGGGATTCGCCGGCTACAAGGCCGGAATGACGCACGTCGTTATGGTCAACGACGAGGCCAACTCGCCGCGTGAGGGGATGGAAACGTCCGTTCCCGTCACCGTCGTCGAGACGCCGCCGATGTACGCGGTGGCCCTGCGCGCCTACGAACAGACGGCGTACGGAAAGAAGCCGGTCGAAGAGGTCTGGGCGACCGAGTTCCACGAGGAGCTCGACCGCGCCCTTGACCTCCCGGCGGAAGACACCTTCGAGGAAGACGCAGAAGAGCTGCGCGCGTTGCTCGACGACGACGTCGTCGACGACGTCCGCGTCATCACTCACACCGTCCCCTCGGAGCTCGCGAACATCCCCAAAAAGAAGCCCGACGTCATGGAGACCCGAGTCGGCGGCGGCTCCCTCGAGGAGCGCGTCGAGTTCGGGCTCGACCTGGTCGGGGAGGGCGGCGCCCACGAGTTCGGCGACGTCTTCCGCGCCGGTCAGTACACCGACGTCTCGGGCATCACGAAGGGGAAGGGGACCCAGGGCCCCGTCAAGCGCTGGGGCGTCCAGAAGCGGAAGGGCAAACACGCCCGCCAGGGATGGCGGCGCCGGATCGGCAACCTCGGTCCGTGGAACCCCTCCCGCGTGCGCTCCACCGTGCCCCAGCAGGGGCAGACCGGCTACCACCAGCGCACCGAGCTCAACAAGCGCCTCATCGACTTCGGCGAGGGCGACGACGCCAGCGTCGACGGCGGCTTCGTCAACTACGGCGAGGTCGACGGCGAGTACGCGCTCATCAAGGGCTCGCTGCCCGGACCGGACCAGCGCCTGCTGCGATTCCGCCCGGCCATCCGGCCGAACGACCAGCCGCGCCTCGACCCCGAGGTCCGGTACGTATCCACCGCATCCAACCAGGGATAATACATGAACGCAACAGTACACGACCTGGACGGCGGGGACGCGGGCAGCGTCGAGCTGCCGGCGATCTTCGAGACCGCGTTCCGACCGGACCTCATCGGTCGGGCGGTCTCCGCCGCACAGGCTAACCGGAAGCAGGCCTACGGTGCCGACGAGTTCGCCGGGCTGCGAACCCCCGCGGAGTCGTTCGGCTCCGGGCGCGGGCTCGCGCACATCCCGCGCTCCGAGAACGTCGCCCGCCGCGTCCCGAGCGCCGTCTCGGGCCGCGCCGCGCACCCGCCGAAGGCCGAGAAGGACCAGACGAAGAAACTGAACGACAAGGAGCGCCAGCTCGCGATCCGGTCGGCCGTCGCGGCCACCACGGACGCCGAGCTCGTCGCCGAGCGCGGTCACGCGTTCGACGACGACCTGGCGCTCCCGCTCGTCGTCTCGGACGAGTTCGAGGACCTCCAGAAGACCCAGGAGGCCCTGGGCGTGCTGGAGGCCGTCGGCGCCGACGCCGACATCGAGCGCGCCGAGGAGGGCCGCTCCGTGCGGTCCGGCCGCGGGAAGACCCGCGGTCGCAAGTACAGCCAGCCCAAGTCCGTCCTCGTCGTCACCAGCGAGGAGCCGTCCCGCGCCGCCCGGAACCTCTCGGGCGTCGACGTCGCGACCGCGGGCGAGGTCAACGCTGAGGACCTCGCTCCCGGCGGACACCCGGGGCGACTCACGCTGTGGACCGAGAGCGCGATCGAGGAGGTGGCAGACCGATGAACTCCATCATCGAGCACCCGCTCGTCACCGAGCAGGCGATGAACGAGATGGACTTCAAGAACAAGCTGCTGTTCCTCGTCGACATCGACGCGACGAAGCCCGAGGTCCGCGAGGAGGTCCAGGACCGCTACGACGTCACCGTCACCGACGTGAACACGCAGGTGACCTCGAAGGGCAAAAAGAAGGCGACGGTCACGCTCTCCGAGGACGACGACGCGACCGAAATCGCCTCGCGCATCGGGGTGTTCTGATATGGGACGACGAATTCAAGGACAGCGGCGTGGACGCGGCGGCCCGACGTTCCGGGCCCCCTCCCACCGCTACAAGGCGGAACTGTCGCACAAGAAGCTCGAGGACGTGGACACGATCACCGGCGAGATCGTCGGGATCGAACACGACCCCGCCCGCTCGGCTCCGCTCGCGGAGATCGAGTTCGAGGACGACGACCGTCGGCTCGTGCTCGCGCCGGAAGGCGTGCGCGTGGGCGAGACGATCCAGGTCGGCGTGAGCGCGGAGATCAAGCCCGGGAACACGCTCCCGCTGGCCGAGATCCCCGAGGGCGTGCCGGTCTGTAACGTCGAGAGCAACCACGGGGACGGCGGGAAGTTCGCGCGCGCCTCCGGCGTGTCGGCGACGCTTCTCACCCACGACCGCGACGTCGCGGTCGTTCAGCTCCCCAGCGGGGAAGTGAAGCGGCTCGACCCGCAGTGCCGCGCCACGATCGGCGTGGTCGCGGGCGGCGGCCGGACGGAGAAGCCCTTCGTCAAGGCCGGTAACAAGCACCACAAGATGAAGGCGCGCGGGACCAAATACCCGCGCGTCCGCGGCGTCGCGATGAACGCCGTCGACCACCCCTTCGGCGGGGGCGGTCGCCAACACCCCGGTCAGCCGAAGTCCGTCTCGCGGGACGCCCCGCCGGGACGGAAGGTGGGTGACATCGCATCCAAGCGCACCGGACGAGGTGGCAACAAATGAGTTCCAACTACCGAACCGGCCGCGAGGGCAAGGAGTTCGCCTACCGCGGTCACTCGCTCGACGAGCTGCAGGAGATGGACGTCGAAGACGTCGCGGAACTGCTCCCCGCACGCCAGCGGCGAAGTATCGTTCGCGGCCTCGGCACCGAACAGCAGAAGCTGCTGGAGACGGTGCGGAGCCGCGACAAGGAGACGACGGCGGACGATCCGATCCGGACGCATCTGCGCGACATGCCGATCCTTCCGGAGTTCGTCGGCGTCACCTTCTCCGTGTACAACGGACACAGCTTCGAGCGCGTGCAGGTCGAACCCCAGATGATCGGACACTACCTGGGCGAGTTCCACCTCACGCGAAGCACCGTCGAACACGGTCAGGCCGGCATCGGCGCGACCCGGTCCTCGAAGTTCGTGCCCCTCAAGTAACCCATGGGAATCAACTACAGCGTCGAGGCCGACCCGGAGACCACCGCCAAGGGGATGCTCCGCGACCGGCCCATCAGCGTGAAGGACAGCAAGGAGATCTCCCGGGAGATCAAAGGCGAGACCGTCGCCGACGCCGAGGAGTTCCTCCAGGAAGTCATCGACGAGGAGACGTCGGTCCCGATGCGCCAGCACAACGCCGGCGCGGGCCACCGCTCCGACATCGACGGCTGGGACGCGGGACGCTACCCCGAGAAGGCCGCCAAGGACTTCCTCAAGCTCTTAGAGAACGTCAAGAACAACGCGACCGAACAGGGGTTCGACGGCGACGAGATGGTTATCAAACACGTCGCCCCCCACAAGGTCGGTGAGCGACCCGGGCGGAACCCGCGAGCCGCGGGCGCCACCCAGTGGAACACCACCCTCGCCGACGTCGAACTCATCATCGAAGACCCGGAGGCCGACGAATAATGGCTGACGAACACCAATTCATCGAGGACGGCCTGCGCCGTTCACAGATCAACGAGTTCTTCGCGGACGAGCTCGGCCGAGCCGGCTACGGCGGCATGGACGTCGCCAAGACGCCGATGGGCACGCAGATCGTCCTGAAGGCCGAGAAGCCCGGCATGGTGATCGGGAAGGGCGGGAAGAACATCCGCAAGATCACCACCGAGCTCGAGGACCGCTTCGACATGGACGACCCGCAGATCGACGTTCAGGAGGTCGACGAGCCCGACCTGAACGCCCAGATCGTCGCGGACCGTCTCGCGAACGCCCTCGAACGCGGCTGGTACTTCCGGAAGGCCGGTCACACGACGATCGACCGGATCATGGACGCCGGCGCGTTAGGCGCCGAGATCGTCCTCTCCGGAAAGGTCACCGGCGCGCGTTCGCGCGTCGAGAAGTTCAACCGCGGCTACATCAAGCACAACGGCGAGCCCGCCGAGGAGGTCGTCGACCACGGCCAGGGCGTCGCGGTGATGAAGCTCGGGACGATCGGCGTCAACGTGAAGATCATCCCGCCGGGCGCGGAGCTCCCGGACGACTTCGACATCCGCGAGGACGCCGAGGTCCCGGAGGTCGAGCAGGCCGCCGCGGGCGACGACGAGGGCGTCGAGGCGCTCCTCGAGGAGGAGCCCGAGGAGGTGCCGGACGTCGGCGACGACGAGGACGTCGAGGTGCCCGACGAGGACCCCACCGACGTCATCGACGAGGAGGTCGTCGAGGAGGTCGTCGAGGAGACGCAGGAGACGGCCACGGAGGCGACTGACGTCGCCGCCGAGGAACCGGTCGGCGACGCCGACGCGGACGACATCGACGAGCTCGACGAGGACATCGAGTCCGAGGCGGCCGATCTCGTCGCGGAGATGGAAGCCGCAGACGACGAGGAGGAGGACGAATAATGGCGATCCTGTACACCGACGAGATCCGCGACATGACGGCGGCCGAGCGGCAGGTGGAGCTCGAGGAGCTCGAGACCGAGCTGCTCAACTCCAAGGCGCAGCGCGCCGCCGGCGGCATGCCGGAGAGCCCGGGCCGCGTGAAGGAGCTGAAGAAGACGATCGCGCGGATCAAGACGATCCAGCAGGAAGAAGGCGACTTCGACGACGAATAACGATGATATCCCCCGACACACTCGTTCGGCACGAACTCGTCGGCCTCCCGGTTCGGGTGGCCGACGCCGCCAGCGACGCCCACGTGGGCATCGCCGGCCGCGTGCTGTCCGAGACGTTCGGTACCCTCGTGGTCCGAACGCCGTCGGGGGACAAACGCGTGCCCAAGTCGGGCGCGACGTTGGAGTTCGCGGTCGTCGATGTCCCGACCGTCCGCACAGATGAAGCCGCCGGCGACGCGCAGTCGTCGGGGTCCGCGTCCCAACTCGGGTCGGATACTACGGGGGTCCGCCCCCGTCAGTCTGGCCCGTCCGGGTCCACAAGCGTCGTCACCGGTGACGGCGCGGGTCCGGCGAGCCACCGCGGCGAGTGCAAAGACGCGGTCTACGTAACGGTGGATGGCGATCGGTTGCGGCATCGACCCGCCGAACGCACCGAACGAGGTGTCACACAATGGCGATAGGAATCGACGTACCCACGCCTCCGGAGCCAGACAACCCGGAGGATTACGACTACGAGAAGTGCCCGTTCTACGGGCAGCTCTCCGTCCGCGGCCAGACCCGTGAGGGAACGGTCGTGTCGACGGATATGGAAAAGACCGTCATCGTCGAGCGAGAATACGACGTGTTCGTACCGAAATACGACCGGTACATGAAGCGTCGCTCGCGCATCCCGGCTCACGTGCCGGGCGTGCTCGACTCGCTCGAAGTCGGTGACGAAGTGACGATCGCGGAGACGCGACCGCTCTCGAAGACGAAGTCCCACGTCGTCGTCGAGAACCTGTCGGGTGATCAGTGATGGAGGCGCTCAAGGCCGACGTCACGCAGGGCCTCTCGAAGGGCTCGCTCATCACGTGCGCCGACAACACCGGCGCCCGTGAGCTGAAGGTGATCTCCGTCGCCGGCTACTCCGGCACGAAGAACCGCCACCCGAAGGCAGGTATCGGCGACAAGGTGACCGTCTCGGTCACCAAGGGGACCCCGGAGATGCGGCGGCAGGTGCTGGAGGCGGTCGTCGTCCGCCAGCGCAAGCCGATCCGCCGTCCGAGCGGGACCCGCGTGAAGTTCGAGGACAACGCGGCCGTCATCATCGACGACCTCGAGGAGCCGCGGGGCACCGAGATCAAGGGCCCCGTCGCCCGCGAGGTCGCCGAACGATTCGGGAGCATCGCCTCGACCGCGACGATGATCGTCTAATCATGACGAAACAGCCACGCAAACAGCGAAAACGGTCGGAGACCGCGCCGCTCCACGAGCGGCAGAACCAGGTTCGGGCCACCCTCACGGACGACCTCCGCGAGGAGTACGGACAGCGCAACGTCCGCGTCAACGCCGGCGACACCGTCGAGGTGCTCCGGGGCGACGCGGCCGGGACGGAGGCGGAAGTCGTTGCCGTCGACCTGTCCGCGGAACGGATCACTGTCGAGGACGTCACCGTCGAGAAGGCGGACGGGGAGGAGGTTCCCCGTCCCATCCCGGCGAGCAACGTCCGGGTGATCGAACTGGACCTGGAGGACGAACGCCGGGAGGCGCGGCTCCAGGAGGATAACGAATGACGCGACATCAGAAGCGACTGGCAGTACCGAACTCCTGGCCGGTCGAGCGCAAGACCAACACGTTCACCGTCAAGGCCGGCGCCGGCCCGCACGGTGAGGCGGGCGTTCCGCTCGTCGTCCTGCTGCGGGACGTGCTCGGTTACGTCGACTCGACGAAGGAGGCGCGCTACGCGCTGAACAACGACTCGGTCCTCGTCAACGGGGACGCGGTGTCGGACGAGCAGCGTCCGATCGGGATGTTCGACATCCTGGCGTTCTCCGAGCGCGGGGAGTTCTTCCGCGTCTTCCCCGACGAGGGCGGTCGGCTCGCGCTGACCTCCGTCGACGAGGAGGCCGCGGGCAGCCGGCTCGGGAAGATCACGAACAAGTCGGTCGTCCCCGGCGGCGCCGTCCAGCTGACGCTCCACGACGGGACGAACGTGCGCGTCGACGCCGACGCGCCGTACGACACCAAGGACTCGATCGTCATCGACAACGAGTCCAAGGAGATCGTCGCCCACTTCGAGTACGAGGAGGGCGCGCTCGTCACCGCCGTCGCCGGCCAGCACGCCGGTCGGATCGGCGAGGTCGACGACATCGACGTGACGCTCGGCTCGGGCTCGAACACCGTCTACGTCGCCGACGACGGCGACGGCTACGAGACGGTCGAGGAGTACCTCGTCGTCATCGACGAGAACTTCACCGGCGACGACGCCGAGGAGACGGGTGATTCGGATGAGTGAAGCCGAAAGCGCCTCACACGAGATGCGCGAGCCGTACCTCGAGAAGGTCGTCGTCCATATGGGCGTCGGGGAGGGCGGTGAGCCGCTCGCCGACGCCGAGGAGATCATCGAGGAGATCACGGACCAGCAGTCGGTCCGGACCACCTCGAAGCGCACCATCGCCGAGTTCGGGATCCGCAAGGGCGACCCGATCGGCGTCAAGGTGACGCTGCGGGGCGAGGACGCACACGAGTTCCTCGCGACCGCGCTCGACACCGTCGACGTCTCTCAGAGCCAGTTCGACGACACGGGCAACCTGAGCTTCGGGGTCGAGGACCACACCGACTTCCCGAGCCAGGAGTACAACCCGAACATCGGTATCTACGGGCTCGACGTGACGACGACGATCGTCCGGCCCGGCTACCGCGTGTCGAAGCGGGACAAGGCGACCGCCTCGATCCCGGAGAAACACCGGATGACAGCCGAGGACGCGGCCGCGTTCCTCGAAACGAACTTCGACGTAGAGGTAACGGAATGAGCGAAGCGAACAACGACACGGGCGAGCACGCGGCGAAGCGCACCAGCACCCGGCACACCTGCCGGCGGTGCGACCGCGAGCAGGGGCTTGTCGGCAAGTACGACATCAACCTCTGCAGGCAGTGTTTCCGCGAGGTCGCCCGAGACATGGGATTCGAGAAGTACAGCTGATCATGACAGGAAACGATCCATTCACCAACGCGCTCGCCGGCATGGACAACGCCGAGAGCGTTGGCCACCTGTCGTACACGGTTGAGCCCGCCTCCAACATCATCGGCTCCGTCCTCGAGGTCCTCTACGACCGCGGGTACGTCGACGGCTTCGAGTACGTCGACGACGGGAAGGCCGGGAAGTTCGAGGTCGAACTGAAAGGCGCGATCAACGAGTGTGGCGCCGTCAAGCCCCGCTACTCCGCGGGCGCGGACGAGTTCGAGAAGTGGGAGAAGCGGTACCTCCCCGCCCGTGACTACGGGACGCTCATCGTCACGACGAGCCACGGCGTCATGAGCCACTACGAGGCCCGCGAAGAGGGCATCGGCGGCCAAGTGATCGCATACGTCTACTAATAATGAACAGAGTCGAAATCGAGATTCCGGACGACGTCTCCGCCGAGACCGACCACCTCGAACTCACCGTCGAGGGTCCCAACGGGAGCGTCACGCGACGCCTCTGGTACCCCGACGTCGAGGTCACGGTCGAGGACGGTGTCGTCGCGATCGCCTCCGAGAACGAGGACGCGAAGACGAACGCCACGGTCGGCACCTTCGAGAGCCACGTCGCTAACATGATCCACGGCGTCACCGACGGATGGGAGTACACGATGGAAGTGTACTACGCCCACTTCCCGATGCAGGTGACCGTGGAGGGCGACGAGGTCGTCATCGAGAACTTCCTCGGCGAGCGAGCACAGCGACGCACCCCGATCCGCGGGGACACGGACGTACAGGTCGACGGCGAGACGGTCACGCTCTCGGGCTCCGACAAGGAGGCCGTGGGGCAGACCGCCGCCGACATCGAACAGCTGACGAAGGTGACCGACAAGGACACGCGCGTCTTCCAGGACGGCGTGTACATCGTCGAGAAGCCCACCGGAGGTGCCTAACCAATGGCCGAAGAACTGGAAGACATCAGCGGTGTCGGTCCCTCGAAGGCGGACGCCCTTCGCGAGGCCGGCTACGAGACGGTCGAGGACGTGAAGGCCGCCTCCCAGTCGGAGCTCTCCGAGGTCGACGGCGTCGGCAACGCGCTCGCAGCGCGTATCAAGGCCGACGTCGGCGGACTGGAGGTCGACGAGGAGGCGGACGCGGAGATCGAAGACGAGACGGAAGAGGAGGAGGAGGCCGACGAGGCCGCCGCCGACGAGGACGTCGAGACGGAGCTTCGCCCCCGCGGTCACGCCGATAAGACGCCGGAACTGGACGACGAGACCGCTCGCGCGCTCGCACAGAAGCACCGCGAGGGGAAACCGCAGTTCAACCGGCAGGACTACCACAAGAAAAAGCGGATCCCGACGTCGTGGCGCAAGCCGCGCGGCGGGCTCTCCAAGCAGCGCCGCCGCATGAAGGCGAAGGGCCCCGTCGTCGAGGCGGGCTTCCGCTCGCCGAAGGCGTCGCGCGACCTGCACCCGAGCGGCTTCGAGGAGGTCCGCGTGCATAACACGGACGACCTCGAGGGCGTCGACGGCGACACGCAGGCCGTGCGGATCGCCTCGAAGGTCGGCGGTCGCAAGCGCGAACTGATCGAAGACGAGGCGGAGGAGCGCGAGATCCGCGTGCTGAACCCGACCTACGTCGAAGTGGAGGTCGACGACGATGAGTGACCTGAAAGCACAGAAGCGGCTCGCAGCGGACGAGTTAGACGTCGGCAAGGGCCGCGTCTGGCTCGACCCCGAGGCACAGGAGGAGATCGAGGACGCCATCACCCGCGAGGACGTCCGCGAGCTCATCGAGCAGGGCACGATCCGCGCGAAGGACGCGAAGACGAACTCCCGCGGTCAGGCCCGCGAGCGCGCCGCGAAGCGCTCGTACGGACACAAGTCGGGCGCCGGTACCCGGAAGGGGAAGTCCGGCGCGCGACAGAACACGAAGGACGACTGGAAGGCGCGGATCCGCGCGATGCGGGCCCGCCTGAAGGAGCTCCGCGACGACGAGGACGTGCTCGACGCCACGGAATACCGCACGCTCTACAACAAGGCGAGCGGCGGCGAGTTCGAGGACGTCGCGCGGCTGGAGGCGTACATCCAGACGCAGTACGGTTACGAGGTGACAGAGTAATGGCGACAGGACCACGATACAAGGTGCCGATGCGGCGCCGCCGCGAGGTCCGGACGGATTACCATCAGAGGTTGCGCCTGCTGAAATCGGGCAAGCCTCGCCTGGTCGCCCGGGTGAGCAACGCTCACGTCAGGGCGCAGCTGGTGACTCCCGGATCCGACGGCGACGAGACCCACGCGGCCGCCTCCAGCGAGGAGCTCGGCGAGTACGGCTGGGACGCCCCCACGGGCAACCTCCCCAGCGCGTACCTCACCGGCTACCTCGCGGGCGCCCGCGCAGTCGACGCCGGCCTCGACGAGGCCGTCCTCGACATCGGGCTCAACACGGCGACGCCCGGCAACAAGACGTTCGCAGTACAGGAAGGAGCGATCGACGCCGGTCTCGAAATCCCGCACAACGACGGCGTGCTGGCCGACTGGTCGCGTACGCGAGGCGAGCACATCGCCGCGTACGACGAGCAGCTCGACGAGCCGCTGTACAGCGGCGAGTTCGACGCGGCCGACGTACCCGAGCACTTCGACGACGTGCTCGCGACAATCCAGGAGGACCATGAGTAGACACAACGACGGCTGGGAACCGCGGACGCGACTCGGCCGCAAGGTACAGAACGGCGACATCTCGTCGATGGAACAGGCGCTCGACTCCGGTCTCCCGATGAAGGAGGCGGAGATCGTCGACCAGCTCCTCCCGGGGCTGGAAGACGAGGTGCTGGACATCAACATGGTCCAGCGCATGACCGACTCCGGCCGCCGCGTGAAGTTCCGCTGCGTGGTCGCCGTGGGCAACCGCGACGGCTACCTCGGCTACGCGCAGGCCCGGGACGACCAGGTCGGCGGCGCCATCCAGAAGGCGATCGACGTCGCGAAGCTGAACATCATCAAGGTGGACCGCGGCTCCGGGTCCTGGGAGGACCAGCCCGGCGGCACGAACTCCCTGACCCGGACGGCGAAGGGGAAGGCCGGCTCCGTCACCGTCGAGATCAAGCCCGCCCCGCAGGGGCTGGGCCTCGCGGCCGCGGAGACGGTCCGGAACATCTTGGAGCTCGCCGGCGTCGAAGACGCCTGGACGAACTCCGACGGCAACACCCGCACCACCGTCAACCTCGCGAAGGCGACGTTCAACGCCTTGGAGAACGCGGCGCAGTCCCGCACCCCGCAGCACGCGCGCGAAGTGCACTACGACGAGGTGAGCGAGTGATGCAGGCGATCGTGCAGCTCCGCGGTGACGTCAACCTCGAGTACGGCGTCGAGGACACGCTCGACATGCTGAACGTCGGGCGCGTCAACCACGCGACGTTCGTCCCCGAGACGGACTCGTACCGCGGCATGATCACCAAGGTGAACGACGTCGTCGCGTTCGGGGAACCGAGCGTCGACGCGGTCGCGGCCACTATCGCGCGACGCGGCGATCCCCTCGAGGGCTCCGCCGACGTCGACGACGAGTGGATCGACGACAACACCGACTACGCCGACCTGGAGGCGCTGGCGGAGGCGCTCGTCGCCGAGGAGACGAGCCTGCGCGAGCAGGGGCTCTCCCCGACGCTGCGGCTCCACGCCCCCCGCGGCGGTCACGAGGGCATCAAACACCCCGTGATCGAGGGCGGCGAGCTCGGCAAACACACGACCGAGGAGATCGACAGTCTCCTGGAGGCGATGCGATGACGAGCAAGAAACGTCGACAGCGCGGATCCAGAACGCACGGCGGCGGAACGCACAAGAACCGGCGCGGCGCCGGTCACCGCGGCGGCCGCGGCGCGGCCGGCCGCGCGAAACACGAGTTCCACAACTACGGCCCGCTCGGCAAGTACGGGTTCAAGCGCCCCGAGGACGCGCAGACGGAGGTCCTCGAGGTCAAGGTCCAGAAGCTCGACGAGGACGCGGCGCTGTACGCCGCGGAGGGCCTCGCCGAGGAGGACGGCGACGCCTACGTGGTCGACGCGCGCGACGTCGTCGACGACGGCCACGACGCCGATGTCGTGAAGGTGCTCGGCGGCGGACAGGTCCGCCGCGAGCTCCGCGTCACGGCCGACGCGTTCACCGCCGGCGCGGTCGAACTGATCGAGGAGGCGGGCGG
Organism: Halorubrum sp. B53; assembly: GCF_059752395.1. Lineage (NCBI taxonomy): Archaea > Methanobacteriati > Methanobacteriota > Halobacteria > Halobacteriales > Haloferacaceae > Halorubrum > Halorubrum sp. B53. The sequence goes on from NZ_MWTH01000003.1 coordinate 26,082, forward strand.
CGAGGCGACGCTCTCCGAGCGCGCCGAGGCCGCTGCCGAATCAGAAAACACTTCAGACGACGAGACTGACGAGGCGTAATCATGAGCTGGAAGGAGGCCGCCGAACCGGTGCTCTCGCGGATGCCCGTCGTGGAGCGACCGGCGGGTCACGTCCCGTTCAGACGGAAGCTCACGTGGACGGCCGGCATCCTCATCGTCTACTTCTTCCTGACCAACATCAACCCGTTCGGGCTGGCCGTCGGTCAGGGGTCTGACTTCTTCGGGCAGTTCCGGTCGGTGCTCGCCGGCTCGTCCGGCTCGCTGTTGCAGGTCGGTATCGGACCGATCGTCACGGCGTCCATCGTCCTCCAGCTGTTGGGCGGTGCGAACCTGCTGGGACTCGACACCGACGACCCGCGCGACCAGGTGCTCTACCAGGGCCTCCAGAAGCTGCTGGTGGTCATCGTCACGGCCCTGACGGCCGCGCCGATGGTGTTCACCGGCCAGTTCCTGCCCGCGGATCCGGCCGTCGGACAGGCGCTCGGTATCGGGACGTTCGGCGTCAAGTCGCTGATATTCGTCCAGATCTTCGTCGGCGGCGTCCTCCTTCTGTTCATGGACGAGATCGTGAGCAAGTGGGGCGTCGGCTCCGGCGTCGGGCTGTTCATCATCGCGGCGGTGAGCCAGCAGATCGTCGGCGGCTTCTTCAGCTTCTCCGCGCTCGGCGCGCGCGGCTTCTTCGCGAACTGGTACGCGATCGCGACGGGCGGCACCCAGCTCGGGTCGCCGTTCACGTCGGCCGGACTCGAGTCGCTGCTGTTCGCGCCGGGGAACATCCTCGCGCTGTTCACGACGGTGTTCATCTTCGGGATCGTCGTCTACGCGGAGTCGGTCCGCGTCGAGATCCCGCTCTCGCACGCCCGCGTGAAGGGCGCCCGCGGCCGCTTCCCGGTGAAGCTCATCTACGCGTCCGTCCTGCCGATGATCCTCGTCCGGGCGCTGCAGGCGAACATCCAGTTCGTCGGGCAGCTCCTCTCCTCGCAGTGGGCGGGGATGCCGGCGTGGCTCGGCGTGTACGGCGAGCAGGGACAGCCCACGTCCGGGCTGTTCTACTACCTGAACCCCATCCAGCAGCCGGAGCAGTGGATGTGGTTCCGCGGCGCGGCGACCGGCGAACCGTGGATGATCGCGGTCCGGCTCGCGATCGACCTCACGTTCATGATCGTCGGCGGAGCGATCTTCGCCATCTTCTGGGTCGAGACCACCGGGATGGGCCCGGAGGCGACCGCGAAGCAGATCCAGAACTCCGGGATGCAGATCCCCGGCTTCCGACGGAACCCGCAGGTCGTCGAGAAGGTGATGGAGCGGTACATCCCACAGGTGACCGTCATCGGGGGCGCCCTCGTCGGGTTCCTCGCCGTGATGGCGAACCTGCTCGGCACTATTGGACAGGTCTCCGGAACCGGGCTGCTGCTCGCGGTCTCTATCACGTACAAGCTGTACGAGGAGATCGCCGAGGAGCAGCTGATGGAGATGCATCCGATGATGCGCCAGATGTTCGGCAACGAGTAGCGACCGTTCCCGCTTCTCGCGGTCTTTTATTACCGCCTTCGCAGCTACCGCTCCGTCGAGCGGACTCGCTCCGCGACGGCGTCGAGCGTCTCGAACTCCTCGCTCGAGTACGCGATAATCCGGACGTCGGTCAGCGTCGTCGGATCGTGTGCCTCGATCGCTTCGCAGACGGTCTCGGCACCCGCCTCGAACCCGAGCCCGGCGGCGCCGGTACCGAGCACCGGAATCACGAGCGACTCGCAGCCGAGCTCCTCGGCGGTCGCCAGCGCGTTCCGCGTCGCCTCGCGGACGCTCTCCTCGGTCGCCAGCCCGTCGCCGTAGTGCGGCATCGCCGCGGCGTGGATCACGTGGTCGGCGTCCAGCTCGTACGCGTCGGTGACGGCGACCCCACCGAGCTCGACGGGCCCCTTCGAGACGGCGGCCTCGTTTATTGGGCCGCCCGCGTTTCGACGAAGCGCGCCGGCGACGCCGCTCCCCATCCGCAGGCTGGTTCCGGCGGCGTTCGCGAGCGCGTCCGCGCGCTGTTCGGCGATGTCGCCGCGGGTCACGTCGAACTCCATATCGTGGCGGTTTCGACGCCGATCCGGTAAACGCTGACGGGGGCACCCGTCTGAGGGCGGGCGGGCCACCCCGCTCCGAGAGACTGCCCCGTGAGTAACCCCTATTACGTTCTGGGGGTTACGACGCGACATGACGATCGTTCGACGGCGCGGTCGGGAATCGACCGCCACGGGAGGCGATCCGCCGTGAGTCACCACCTCGACGAGATCGATCGACAGATCATTCACGCGCTGATGTCGGACGCGAGGAACACCTCCGCGCCGATGATCGCGGAGGACATGAACGTCTCCGCGGGGACGGTCCGGAACCGGATCGAGCGTCTCGAGGAGGCGGGCGTCATCCGCGGCTACACGGCGATCGTCGACTTCGAGCAGGCCGGCGGACGGCTCACCTCGGTGTTCATGTGTACCGTTCCCGCGGACGAGCGGGAGCGACTGGCGCTGGCGGCCCGATCCATTCCGGGGGTGATCAACGTCCGCGTACTGATGGCCGGCCGCCGTGACCTGCAGGTGGTCGCGGTCGGCGAGGAGACGAGCGACCTCCGGGAGATCGCGCGCGCGCTCTCCGGGCTTGACATCCGCATCGAGGACGAGGAACTGCTCCAGACGGAGCTACACACCCCGTACTCTCGGTTCCTCGACGACGGCTCCAAACAGTCCGTGGTCACCGACACCGTCACGCTCGCGGACGGGACCGCCGTCATCGAGGTGTGCGTCACCGATGACGCGCCGATCGTCGGCCGCTCTCCGTCGGAGGCCCGCGACGACGGGCTCCTGTCGAGCGACACCATCGTGACGTCGATCGAGCGCGACGGGTCGATCATCCATCCGGTCGACGACGCGACGGTCCGGCCGAACGACGTGGTGACCGTGCTTCCAAAGGAGTCGTCAGAGGAGGAGGTCCTCGAAGCGTTCCTCGCCGACGAGGACGAGACCCCGCCGGCGACGTCGTGAGTCTCTCCGTTTTTTCACTCCGGGCGGTCTACCCTGAGCCATGGCAGACACGATCCTCGTTCCGATCGAACTCCCGGATCCGGAGCCGCTGTCGTCGGTGTTGATCGAGGACCTGGCCTCGCTCTCGGTCGTGGTGCTCGGCCACTACGACCTCCCCGAGCAGACGCCGGCCAGCTCGGCCCGCGACCAGTTCGGTGAGGCGGCACAGGCGACGCTCGACGAGGTCGCCGAGGCGTTCGCCGACGCCGGCGCGGCCGTCCGGACGCGACTGGTGTTCGGGAAGGATCGAGCGGCCGCGATCCGGCAGGTCGCGACAGAGGAAGGGTGTGCCGCAGAGCTCGATCCCGCCCCGACAGAGGGGATCGGTCGAATTCTCGTGCCGCTCCCCGACGTCGCCGAGTTCGACCGGCTCCCGAGGTTCATCCGGGTGCTGAGCGAGGACTCCACCAAGCGGATCACCCTGTTCCACGTCGTCGAGGGCGAGGAGTCACGGGAACGGGGCGAGTCCATCGTCGCGGAGACCCGCGAGCGCCTCGTCGCGGACGGGTTCGATTCCGCGTCCGTCGACACGCTGGTCGTCGAGGGCGACGAACACGACGAGGAGATCCTCCGGGTCGCGGCCGGGTACGACGCGGTCGTGATGTACGAGCCGGAGTCCCGTCTCGGCGACCGCCTGTTCGGATCGCTGGCGGACCGGATCGCGGACGAGACCGGCGACCCGGTGATCCTCGTCAACCGAGACTACTGACTCGGTCTCGGCTGTCGACCCGACCGCTCCGCTCGCCGGATCCGATCACTTCGGCTCGGTCGCGGTGATCCCATCGTCGTCTTCCCCGCGACGGGCCCGGAGGATCGTTCCGACCGCGCCGGTCCGATCGGTCCGCGACCGCCCGTACGCGAGGTACACGAGGGCGCTCCCGACGATGATCCCGACCGCCCCGAGAATGGGCACCGTCCCCATCTGCGTGAGTAGGCCGATCCCCGCGACGAAGCCGAACAGCTGGACGAACGGGTAGCCGGGCGCCGTGAACTCCGGATCGTAGGAGGGGACGTCGGCCACGCGGAAGGCGACCAACGCCATGTTCTCGAACGAGAAGACGAGGATCTGGAACGCGCTCGCCAGTTTCGCCAGCTCGATCACCGGGACGAAGGCGATGAGCAGCAGCAGCACGACGCCGGTGATCAGCACGGAGTTCCGCGGGGTCTTGAACCGCCGGTCGATGGTCCGGAGCGCGGGCGGCAGGAGGTCGTCGCGGCTCATCGCGAGCGGGAACCGCGAGGAGGAGAGCACGCCGGCGTTGGCCATGCTTGTGAGCGCGACGACGGCGATCACGGAGATGAACAGCACCCCGGCGCCACCGAGGAGGGCGCCCGCTCCGTCGGCCATCGGCGTGAGCGACGCCGTCCCGCCCGGGCCGCCCGTCGTCAGCGTCTCCGGGTCGCTGAGACCGATGATCGCGCCGACCACGCCGATGTAGAGGACCGTCATGATACCCATGGAGCCGAGCATGGCGCGCGGGAGGTTCGTTCCGGGGTCTTTCACCTCTTCGGCGACGCTCGCGACCTTCGTCACGCCCGCGTACGAGACGAAGACGAACGCGGCGGCCGTGACGACGCCGCCGCTTCCGTGCGTCGTGAAGGGCGAGTATCGAGCGGTGTCGGCGACGAACCCCGCGTTGACGACGTACGCGAGCAGCCCCGCGATGACCAGCGTGACGATGACAGCCTGTATCTGGCCGCTCATTTTCGTCCCCGAGACGTTCAGCGCGACGACGAGGACCGCCAGTGCCAGCGCGACGTACACCACCGCGCCCTGAGAGAGCGGCGCGAACAGCAGCAGATACGCGCCGAGACCGACGAGCGCGAACGAGCTCTTGAACACCAGCGAGAACCACGCCCCGATCCCGGCGACCGTCCCGAGCAGCGGACCCAGCGCCCGGTCGATGTAGAGGTACGTCCCGCCGGACTCCGGCATCGCCGTCGCCATCTCGGCCTTCGACAGCGCGGCCGGCAACACGACGAGCGCGGCCAGCACGTACGCCAGGATCACCCCCGGGCCGGCCTTCTTATACCCCAACGCCGGCAGCACGAAGATCCCGCTCCCGATCATCGCACCCATGCTGATCATCATCGTCGGGTACAACCCGAGATTTCGGTCCAAATCGTGCTGGCCCATTCGTCTGTCTCCCCGTAACGGCCGTTCCGGTTTATCACCTTCGGGATGCCCAACATAACCGCCGTCGAATTGCGTATTCAGAAGAGAAAAGCCGCTTCGGTCGGTGACTACGATTCGCCGCGTCGGTAGTCGATGTCGTCGCCGTCTTCGTCTTTCTCCTCGCTGCCGTCTTCGTGCGTCTCTTCGACCTTCTCTTCCACCTTCTCACCGACCGTCTCTTCGACGGTCTTTTCGACGGTTTCCTCGACTTTCTCACCGACGGTCTCTTCGACCTTCTCGCCGACGGTTTTCTCGACCGTCTCCTCGACGGTCTTTTCGACGGTTTCCTCGACCTTCTCGCCGACGGTCTCTTCGACCTTCTCGCCGACGGTCTCTTCGACCTTCTCGCCGACGGTCTCTTCGACCTTCTCGCCGACGGTCTCTTCGACCTTCTCGCCGACCGCCTCTTCGACGGTCTTCTCGACGGTTTCGCCGACCGTCTCCTCGACTTTGCCCGTCACCTCTTCGCTGACGGTGTCACTGACGTCGTCGGCGACCTCGCTGACCTCCTTGTTGACCGTCTCGCCGACCGTCTTCTCGACTTCCTTGCTCACGGTTTCGCCGACGCTCTTTTCGACCTCTTTGCTGACAGTGTCGCCGACGGTTTTCTGGACTTCCTTGTTGACGGTGTCGCCGACGGTTTTCTGGACTTCCTTGTTGACGGTGTCGCCGACGCTCTTCTCGACTTCCTTGCCGACCTGGTCGGCGACCTCCCGCGTCATCCAGTCGGGGTCGAATCGGGCCATCTTCCAGACGACGTGGACCACGTAGGAGGCGAACACCCCGATCCCGAACGCCACGCCGACGTTGTTCGCGTTCAGCGTCGCGATGAGCACGATCGACAGGACGATCAGCGCGCCGTACGCGAGGTCGGTGAGCGCGTCGACGCGGGCCGGACTCACCATCGCCGGCCCTCCTCCGCGGTCGCGTTGCGGTCTCGATTGAGCGTAGCGTGCATTAGTGTGTGTACCTATCGGCGGTGAGGGGCTAAAAGCCCCGATTCGCGGCGACACCGATGGGGCCCGGGCTCGTCGGGGATCACCGGCGGAGCGCGGTCCTTTTGTGCCGGATGGCCGAAGCCGAGGCATGGATATCGAGGAGGGCGGTCTCACCGTCTCCGTCCCCGAGGCCCGCGACGGGGCCAGCGAGGGCACCGGCGGCGGGGTCTTCTTCAACCCGACCCAGGAGCTGAACCGCGACATTACCGTCGCGGTGCTGCGCGCGTACCGCGAGCGGGAGCCGCGCGCGGCGTCGTACCTCGACGCGATGGCGGCGTCGGGGATCCGCGGGGTCCGCGCCGCCGCGGAGGGGTACGACGTCACCTGCGCCGACGTCGACCCGGACGCGGTCGAGCTCGCGGCCGAGAACCTCGCCGCCAACGACCTCGACGGCGAGACGGTCCACCGCGACGTCAACGCGCTGCTGTACGAGAACGTCTTCGACGTCGTCGACCTGGACCCGTACGGGACGCCGATCCCGTTCGCGGACGCCGCGCTCGCGAACGCGCGTAACCTCGTCTGCGTCACGGCGACCGACACCGCCCCGCTCTGCGGCGCGCACCTCAACAGCGGGATCCGGAAGTACGGCGCGGTCCCGCGCAACACCGACTACCACCCGGAGATGGGGCTCCGGACGCTGATCTCCGCGCTGGTGCGCACCGCAGCGCGCTACGACAAGGCGGCCCGCCCGATCGTCTCGCACGTCTCGCGCCACTACGCCCGGACCTACCTGGAACTGGAGTCCGGCGCGCAGGCGGCCGACGCCTGCGTCGACGAGCTGGGACACGTCGACAACTGCGAGGACTGCCTCTGGCGCGAGGCGACCCGCGGGCTGATCGCCGACCCGGTCGAGGCGTGCCCGGTCTGCGGGAGCGAGCGCGTGCTCACGGCCGGCCCGCTGTGGCTGGGGGCCGTCGCCGAGGCCGACTTCGCCCGCGCGGTGCGGCGGCACGTCACCGACGACATGGGCGAGGCGAAGCGCGCCCGGAAGCTGCTCGGGACCGTCGCCCGCGAGCTCGACACCCCCACGCACTACGACCAGCACCGTCTGTACAAGGAGTGGGGCGAGCCCGCCATCGGCATGGACGAGTTCGTCGACCGACTGCGGGGGGCCGGCCACGAGGCCAGCCGCGCCCACTACCGCGGCACCGCGGTCAAGACCGCCGCGTCGATCCCGGAGATGCGGGCGGCGGTTTTGGGCGAAACGGACTGACCGCGCCCGAGCCCCGACAGCACCGTCCCGTTTTTGTCGCCATCGCTCGAACGGCGGAGCGTGCCCCGACAAATGACCATCGCCTTCGGTACGGCGCGTCGCGTCGTCGACGTCGCGATCGACCGGCAGGTGACGTTCCTCGCCGCCGCGATCGCCTACTACGCGTTCGTCTCGCTGATCCCCGCGCTCCTGCTGCTCGTCGTCGTCGCGACCGCCGTCTTCGGCGAGACCATCGCCGGCGAGCTGGTGGCGGCGGCCGGCGGCTTCCTCACGCCCGCCGGCGAGGAGGCCGTCGCCGGCGCGATCGGCTCGGCGGGCGGTCGGACCGGCGCCAGCGTGCTCGGCGTGGCCGTGCTGCTGTGGTCGACGCTGAAGGTGTTCCGCGGGCTCGACACCGCGTTCGCCGAGCTGTACGGCGTCAAGGAGCCGCCGGACTTCGTGAAACAGCTCACCGACGCCGGCTCTGTCGTGCTCGGCGTGGGCGTGGGCGTCGGTGTGATGGTCGTCGTCGGCGCGTTCGTCGCGGCCGCCGACGCGGTCCCCGCCGTGGAAGCGGTTAGCATCCTCGCGCTGCCGGCCTTCCTCGCCGTCGCCTTCCTCCCGATGTACTACCTGCTCCCCCAGCCCCGCATCGGGCTCCGGGAGGCCCTCCCGGGCGCGGCCGTCGCCGCGGTCGGCTGGACGCTGCTGCAGGCCGGCTTCCAGCTGTACGCGGCGAGCGCCGGGCAGTATCAGGTGTACGGCGTCATCGGCGGGGTGCTGCTGCTCGTCACGTGGCTCTACCTCGCCGCCGTCGTCGTCGTGGTCGGCGGGGTCGTCAACGTCGTGCTGGCGGGTCGCGACGGGGCGTCCCCCGCGAGCGGCGCCGGCCTCGAGACCGGGTCGACCGCGGTCGACCACGCCGCGGACCGGCAGTTACAACACGACCGCGACCGACCCACGGGTATGAACGGCGAGTCGGACGGCGCGGGCGACGCCGGCGACGAGGAGCGGCCGGAGGGGGCGCCGGACGTCGCGGCGCTACAGGAGGAGATCGCGCGGCTGCGGGCGGAGTTCGACGAGTTCGAGGACGACGTCGAGCGGCGCACCGTCGACAAGCCCGCGGTGGAGTCAGAGCTGAAGCGCTACGTCCGGTCCCGGATGCGGCGCGGCCACGCCCGCGGCTGGGGACCGTACCTCGTGCTGCTGTACGGCACGGTGCTCATCTTAGGCGCGTTCTCCTTCCTCGACGGGCTCTACGCCATCGCCGCGATGCTCATCCTCGGGCTGTCGACGCTCGGGCTCTACACCCTCTTCATCATCGTCGGCATCGGCCTCAACCTGCTGGAGACGCCCGGGAAGGCGCTCGACTACGCCCGCGACCGGGGCGACGACTGACGAGTGACCGAATCGTGACCGGACTCGTCGCCGCGGAGCGCGGTCTCGGCGAGACCGCCCTCGTCGACGCGCTCCCCGAGGTCGTCGTCGTCGTCTTCGCGGCCGTCACCCACCTCGCCGACCCGTGGTTCCTCTTCGGGCTGCTGGCGGTCGCCTACTGGTTCGGGAGCGACCGGATCGCGGCCGCGCCGCGCCGCGCCGGCGCGACCGCCATCGCCGCCGTCACCTGCGCGTACGCCGCCGTCGCGCTCGGCAAGGCGTGGTTCGCCGTCCCCCGACCGCCGGGGGCGATGGGCCCCGTCGACGTGCCCGCGTGGCTCCCCGCTCTGCTCACCGGGTGGTACGAGGCGCAGGTGCTCTCCGACGGCTTCGGCTTCCCCAGCGGCCACGCCACCGGCGGCGCGGCGGCGTACCTCGCGCTGGCGCTGCTGTACGACCGCGCCTCGACCGGCGAGAGGCGGCTGCTCGCGGCCGGCGCCGTCGCCGTCGCGGTCGCCGCCTCGCGGGTGGTGATCGAGGTCCACTACCTCGTCGACGTGCTCGCCGGGCTCTGCCTCGGCGGGGTGGTCGTGGTCGGCGCGCTGTGGCTCGCGGGCGACCCTCGCTTCCGCGGGCGGAACGCCTCGCGGGTGGACCGCCGCGAGCCGACCGCCGCGCTCGACCCCACGCCGGCGTTCCTGCTGGCCGCGGTCGTCTCGCTCGCGGCGGCCGGCGTCGCGTTCGCCGCCGGGCACACCGGCGAGGTCGTCGAGGCGGGGATCGGGATCGCCACCGGGGTCGGCGGCGCGGCGGGCTGGCGGCTCGTCTCCGGGGACGAGCCCGCTGTCCCGGTCCGGATCGCCGTCCCGGCGCTCGCCGTCACCGGCGCGCTCTGGGTCGGCGCGTACGCGCTCGCCGACTCGCTCGTCGTCACGCTGGCCGCGACCACCGCGGCGGTCGTCGCCGTGGTCGCGCTGCCGGCGCTGCCGGAGCGGATCGAGGCGATATCGAGCGATCGGAGCTGAGCGAGTTCGGTAGGGACCGCGGTGTATCCCTCTGACCGATAGCGAGAGTGGACATAGTACGTCGCGAGTGAGGTGGTTTATAAATGATCGAGTGGTGTTGCCGTCGGCTGTTTATAAGTGAGTAGCGACTCTGGGTGAACACCTCCAAAGCCCCACCCGCAACCGCCCCGCACCTCCAACCTCCCCAACCTCGCGCCCTCTGGGCGCTCGGAGGCGCGCCGACCGCACCGCGCCATTCATTTATAAAAAATCGTTGCTCTCGCATTCTTCTGTTAAATACCACGTTGCCGACGGCGGTCTGCAATACCCACTCCCGCTATCGATCGCCGTCGCGCGCCGGTCGCGACGCGCCTCGTCGGCAGTCGAAAACTGCGTGACGATGCGAAACCGGAGAGACTGAGGGCGCTGACCGCACCGGAAAACCGACCGCACTAAAAATCGAACGCGCCGAGAGAGCCGAACGGTCGAGAGAGCCGCGACCGCGCCGTCGCCTCAGAACGTCTCGAGGTAGCGGTCCTCCTCCCACTGCGAGACCTGGGTGAGGTACTCGCTGAACTCCTGGGACTTCGCCTCGGCGAACTTCTCGGAGGTGTGCGGGCCGAGCGCCTCCTGAAGCACCTCGTCGGTCTCCAGCTCCTCGACGGCGGCGCCGAGGTTCGGCGGCAGCGTCTCGATGCCGTACTCCTCGCGCTTCTCCTCGTCGAACTCGTAGATGTCCTCGCGGACCGGGTCGCCGGGGTCGGCGCCGGTCTTGATCCCGTCGAGACCGGCGGCGATGAGCGACGCCATCCCGAGGTAGGGGTTACAGGACGGGTCGGGGCTGCGGACCTCGAAGCGCGCGGAGACGCCCGCGGCGTCCGGGACGCGGACGAGCGCCGAGCGGTTCGTGTCGGACCACGCGACGTAGATGGGCGCCTCGTAGCCGGGCACCAGGCGCTTGTAGGAGTTCACGGTCGGGTTGGTGACGGCCGTGAACGCCTTCGCGTGGTTCAGGATGCCGCCCATGAACTGGTAGGCCGTCTCGCTCAGGTTGAACTCGTCGTCGTTGTCGGCGAAGGCGTTGCCGTCCTCGTCGAACAGCGAGATGTGGCTGTGCATCCCCGAGCCGTTGATGTTGGCGATCGGCTTGGGCATGAACGTCGCGTGGAGGTCGTGCTGCTCGGCCACCGCGCGGACGACGGCGCGGAACGTCGCGATGTTGTCCGCGGTCGTGAGCGCGTCGTCGTACTTGAAGTTGATCTCGTGTTGCCCCTCGGCGACCTCGTGGTGCGAGGCCTCGATCTCGAAGCCCATCTCCTCTAGCGTGAAGATGATCTCCTTGCGGACGTCGGACGCGAGGTCCTTCGGCGCGAGGTCGAAGTAGCCGCCGTTGTCGTGGGGGATCGTCGTCGCGTTCCCGTCGTCGTCCTTCTCGAACAGGAAGAACTCCGGCTCGGGGCCGATGGAGACGGAGTAGCCCATCTCCTCGGCCTCCGCGAGGACGCTCTTGAGGACCTGACGCGGGCCGCCGGCGAACGGCTCGCCGTCGGTGTCGACGATGTCACAGATGAGCCGCGCGGCGCCGCTGTCGCCGTTCCCGTCGCTCCGCCACGGGAGCACCGCGAACGTGTCGGGGTCGGGGACGAGCCGCATGTCCGACTCCTGGATGCGCACGAACCCCTCGATGGAGGAGCCGTCGAAGTAGATGCCCTCGGTGAACGCCTTCTCGGCCTGGTGGGCCGGCACGGAGACGTTCTTCACGACGCCGAGGATGTCGGTGAACTGGAGCCGCAGGAAGTCGACGTTCTCTTCTTCGATCTCGTCGAGTACCGCCTGTTCTTCGGCCGTGAGGCCGCCGTCCGGTTTCGCTTGTTCGTCCGTCATGTTTTGGACAGTAATTCCTTATCTGCCAGTATAAAGGCCTTATCGCTTGGCGCATGAACCGCCACCCTCCCAATTATGGTGGACGTTCGTAAAATTCTAAACCCCTGAGGCCGTGGATAGGTGTGATGACGTACGAAAACCTCGACGCCAAACTCGTTAACTCCCTTCTCAGCAACGGCCGCGCGAGCCTCCGGAGCCTCGGTGACGAGCTCGACGTGTCCGTGACCACCGTCTCGAATCACCTCCGCGATCTCGAAGACGAGGGCGTGATCCGGGGGTATACGCCCATCGTCGACTACGACAAGCTCGGCTACGACGTGACGGCGGTGCTCCAGCTGAAGGTGGAGGGAAGCGCGCTCCCCGACGTCACGGAGAAGCTCCGGCAGGAGAAGCAGATGGTGAGCGTCTACGAGGTCACGGGCGACTACGACGTGATCGCGATCGGCAAGTTCACCGACACGGACGGGATGAACGACCAGATCAAGTCGATTCTCACCGACGCCGACATCCGCGAGTCGAACACGAGCGTCGTCTTGAACGCGGTGACGGAGAACGAGCAGTTCGACCTCGACCTCAACGACGAGTAGCCCGACCGCACGAGCGGCGATCCGGCCCGACCGCGCTACTCCCGCCCGGCCGCCGCTTCCAGGACCTCCACGGCCGGCAGCGGCTCGCCCGTCAGCGCGCGGATGTACGCCCCGCCCGCGATGGAGACGTGCGAGAAGTCGTCCTCGCTCAGGCCGTACATCTCGATCGCCCGGGAGGTGTCGCCGCCCCCGACGACCGAGAAGCAGTCGGTCTCCGCGATGGCCTCGAGCACGCCGACGGTGCCGTCGGCGAACCGCTCGTCCTCGAAGACGCCGAGCGCCCCCTTCACGAACACCGCGTCGGACTCGCGGACGAGCGGCTCGTAGGCCGCGACCGTCTCCGATCCCACGTCGAGGTACCCCGCGGTCTTCTCGTCGATCTCGTCGACGGCGACCTCCGCGCGCTCGCCGTCGGCCCCCTCGTACGCGAGGTCCGCGGCGAGGTGGATCGCGTCGCCGCGCTCGTCGAGCACGGACTCGATCAGCTCGCGGTTCTCCTCCCACTGCTCGTCGAACAGGTCCATGTCCCCGATGTCGTGCCCGACGGGGTGGCCCGCGGCGCGCAAGAAGAGCTCGCCGGCGACGCCGCCGAGGAGGAACCGGTCGACCCGGTCGTCTAAGGCGTCCATCACGCCGATCACGTCGGTCGCTTTGGTCCCGCCGACGACCATCGTCACCGGGCCGTCGAACTCGCGGGTCGCGATGGCGGTGTTGGCCTCGAACTCCGTCTCCATCACGCGGCCGGCGTACGACGGGAGGACGAGCGGGAAGCCGACCAGCGAGGCGTGCTTCCGGTGGGCGGCCGAGTAGGCGTCGTTGACGTACGCGTCGAACTTCGGCGCCAAGGTCCGGACGAACTCCGTGTCGGCCTTCTCCTCGGGCGACGCCTCGGGGAGTTCGTCGTCACACATCCGAGTGTTCTCCAACAGGAGGATTTCGTCCGCATCGAGCGCGTCGATGGCCGAAAGCGCCTCGTCGCCGTACGTGTCCTCGACGAAGGCGACGTCGTGGCCGACGTGTTCGGCGAGGATGTCGGCGTGGCCCGACAGCGACGTGAAGTCGTCGCGGCCGGGGCGGCCCTGGTGGGCCAGCAGGACGACCCGGTGGCCCGCCTCGGCGAGCTCGCGGACCGTCTCCGCGTGGCGCTCGAAGCGGCGGTTGTCCTGCGGTGCTCCGTCCTCGATCGGCGAGTTGAGGTCGAGCCGAACGAGGACGCGTTCGTCTGCCGGGAGGTCGTCGATGGTGTCGAAGGTGGCCATGGATGAGTGGTCGTCGATTGAGTATTTAAAAAGCGGTTCTTCGGGAGAACGTCGCCGCCGGGAGCCTCGGCCGCGGCGGCGTTCCGGTGGAGACCGACCCCGGCGGCGTTCCGGGATGGGACCGACCGCGCTCGCCGCTTACGCCTCGTCGTGGACGTACGCGGCCATGTCGAGCATCCGGTTCGAGAAGCCGTACTCGTTGTCGTACCAGGTGAGGATCTTCAGGAGCTTCCCGCCGGCGATGACGTTCGTCGACCCCAGGTCGACGTAGCTGGAGAACGGGAGGCCGACGATGTCGCTGGAGACGACCTCGTCGTCGGTGTAGCCGAGCACGCCCGCGAGCGGACCGGAGTCGGCTGCGTCGCGGAAGGCGGCGTTGACCTCCTCCGCGGTGACGGTCTCGTCGAGGCTGACGACGAACTCGGTGATGGAGCCGCTCGCGACCGGGACGCGCATCGCCATCCCGTCGATCTTCCCGTCCAGCTGCGGGAGGACCTTCTGTGCCGCGCCGGCCGCGCCCGTCGAGGTCGGCACGATGTTCTCGGCGGCCGCGCGCCCGCGGCGCGTCTTCGCCTTCGGGCCGTCGATGAGCGCCTGCGAGCCGGTGTAGGCGTGGACGGTGGTGAGGGTGCCGGCGTCGATGCCGAACTCCGCGTCGAGCACCTTCGCGACCGGCGTGATGGAGTTCGTCGTACAGGAGGCGTTCGAGATCACGTCGTCGCCGTCGTACTCGTCGTGGTTGACGCCGTAGACGAGCTGCTTGACCGGCTTCTCGCCCTTCGGCGGCGCCGAGATGATCACGGTGTCCGCGCCGCCGTCGAGGTGCGCGCTCGCGTCCTCGCGCGTCCGGAAGACGCCCGTGCACTCCAGGGCGACGTCGACGTCGAGCTCGTCCCACGGGAGGTCCGCGGGGTCCTGCACGTTGTACAGCGGGACCGAGGTGCCGCCGATCGTCAGCGCGTCGCCGTCGCGCTCGACGCCGTCGAGCCGCCCCATGACGGTGTCGTACTTCGCGAGGTACGCCATGTCGTTGAACTCCATCACGTCGTTGATGCCGACGAGCTCGATCCGCGGCGCCTCCAGCACCGCGCGGAACACGTTCCGTCCGATCCGACCGAACCCGTTGAGACCGACCCGCACGACCTCGTCGTCGCTCACGTCGTCCGCCGCATCGAGGTACGATTTACTCATATTTGAAAAAGCCGAGCCGCAGATACTTAAATCCGGCCGAGTCGGTCTGAGATAGTCACTATCGTTCGATTTCGTTACGAACGGTGTCGGCTGTCGGCGGCGCTCCCCGACCGACGGCGGCGGATCGACCCCGCACAGTGGCGCGTCGTGCCGGCCAATACGGCGACCGACAGAAGGCTTATCGGCGTCACCGCCTTCACGTGAGGTATGGATAGAGACGACCGTGACGATCCGTTCGGCGATTTCTTCGAGGAGATCGAACGGATGATGAACGAGATGGCGGGCGGCGAACCGGGCACCGAGGACGCCGGCTTCGGGTCGGCGACGCACGTGGACGCGTACGCCACCGACGACGGCGTGCGGCTCGTCGCCGACCTCCCGGCCGTCTCGAAGGAAGAGCTCTCCCTGCAGTGCGACGGCGAGGCGCTCACCATCTCCGCGGCCTCCGACCGGCGGGAGTACGACGAGACCGTCGACCTCCCCGTCCCGGTCGACGAGCACTCCGCGAACGCGACGTTCAACAACGGCGTCCTCGAGGTCACGTTCGACCGCGACGACGACTCCGCGTCGATCGACCTCGAGTAGGCGCTCCGTTTTCCGATCAGTTCCTCCCCGCCGTCCGCTCGATGAGCTCCGCGAGCCGGTCGTAGAAGTCGGGCTCATACTTCGTCGCCGCGTCCACTGTCGGGCGCGCGTTGGTCTCGTTGACGACGAGCCGGTCGCCCGTCGCGAGCAGGTCGACGCCGAGGTAGTCGATACCGAGGACGTCGGCCGCCCGCTCGGCCAGCTCCCGAGCGCGCTCCGGGAGGTCGACGCCGGTCGCCTCGGCGCCGCGGTGGACGTTGTGCTTCCACCGGCCCGCCTCGCGGGCGTCGTCGGGGAGCTCCCGGCGCACCGCGCCGGCGTACGCGCCGTCGACGACCATCGCGCGGTAGTCGCGCGCGTCGGGGAGGAACTCCTGGATCAGGTACGACTTGTCGCCGGTCGCGCGGTAGTCGTGGACGAGGTTCAGGTAGTCGACGACGCCGAGGAGGGAGTCGAGGTCGGCGGCGGTCGCGACGCCGACGCCCCGTGTCGCGGAGTTCGGCTTGACGACGACGGGGTACGAGAACGACGACACGGCGTCGGTGACGACCGCCTCGTCGACGGGGTTCGACACCAGCGTCGTCCGCGGCGTCGGGAGTCCGGCGTCGTCGAGCGCGGCGAGCGCGCCCGCCTTATTCCGGGAGGCGAGGACGGCGTCGCGGCCGTTCACCCACGGGACCGACAGCCGCGCGTCGACGACGGCGCCCTCCATGAGCCGCGAGGGGTAGACGAGCCCGACGTCGAAGCCGTCGAACTCGGCGTCGCCGTCGCTTTCCTTCCCGCCCTCGCTGCGCTCCCCGCCCGAGACGCGGAGCGACCGCTCCTTCGCCTGCACGTGCTCGACGGCGATTCCGCGACTCGCGAGCGGCTCGCGCACCCGGTCGAACGTCTCCGCGTCGGTCGTCATCGCCAGCCGGAGCATACGCTCGCTCGGGGCCGTTCGGACTTAAAAACGGTGCGGCGGTCGACGGTCGCTCGTCGACCTCGCGGGCGCCGACGCCGCTTCCGTGACGCCGACGGTATTCGATCCGGGCGCGACCCGCGCTCGCGCTACCCCAGGTGGCCTTCCTCGCGGAGCTGTTCCGCCTCGCTCTTCTCGTAGCGCCACGCGATGTCGCCCTTCTCGTCTTGCCAGTCCCACGGCTCAACGAGGACGATGTCGTCCTCGCGGATCCAGACGCGCTTCTGCATCCGCCCGGGGATGCGCGCGGTCCGCTCTTTCCCGTCCGCACAGCGGACGCGGACCCGGTTCGCGCCGAGCATCTCGACGACCTCCGCGAACACCTCGTCGTCGTCGGGCATCCGGAGGTCGTTTCGGCCGTCGCCGTCTCCGTCGCTCATGCGTACGCGGTGATACGCGCTCCCGGAAATAAAAGGGCCGCTCTCCGCGCGGAAGCGTCCTTTTTAAACACCGACGGGCGCGATCGGCGGGTATGCGCGACACGCTCGGACCCACCGGCCTCGTCGGCGTCGCCCTCGTCCTCCTCGCGGTCGGCCTGTTGACCGCGTACGACCCCGTCGTCGGCGGCGGGGTCGCCCTCCTGCTGGCGGGACTCGGACTGATCGCGAAGGGCGTCGCCGACTCGGCGATGCGCACCTTCGGCCTCAAGTAGCCGTCTCCCGGCCGATCGTCGCTCGCTTCTCCCGACCGACCCCTCTCGCGCCGCTCCCGAAAGAGTGATAACCGGCGGCCGCCCCGGACCGATCATGGTCGACGCACCCGCGGTCGCGGTCGAACTGGCGGAGCTCCTCGCGGTGGTCGTCGGGGCCGGCGCGGCCTCGGTGATCGGCGTCCTGCTTGAACGGTTCGGACTCTCCGCGGCCTCCACGGGCGACCTCGTGCTCGGCGCGTGGGCGGTCGGGATGGGGCTGCTCGCGCTGTACGTCGGGATCGTCGCGCTCGGGTACGAGCAGGCGCTCCCCCGCCTCCGGCGGCTCGCCGCCGGCGAGTAGGACCGCGACGGCGAACGCCGGGACGGCGACCCGCGGCCGATCGCTTATAAATCTCCGCGCTTCGCGAGGTCCCGAACCGTCTCCGCCCGCTCGCGGATCGCGGCCCACTCCGCGTCGTCTTTGTCGTCGACGTGCGAGTACATCAGTCCCATCCGGCCGGTGCCGCGGAGCGTCTTCTCCTTGTCCTTCAGGAAGTCCCAGTAGAGCGCGTTGAACGGGCACGCGCCCTCGCCCGTCGTCCGGGAGACGGCGTAGGGGCACGACGCGCAGTAGTCGCTCATCCGG
This sequence comes from Halorubrum sp. B53, assembly GCF_059752395.1. Taxonomy (NCBI): domain Archaea; kingdom Methanobacteriati; phylum Methanobacteriota; class Halobacteria; order Halobacteriales; family Haloferacaceae; genus Halorubrum; species Halorubrum sp. B53. The sequence continues at coordinate 43,677 of NZ_MWTH01000003.1, forward strand.
TTCACGTAGCTCCCCGAGGCGGCGTACGGCTTCGAGGAGAGCACGTCGGTCCCGAACGACCCCATCGCGACGACGTTCGGCGTCGTCACCCAGTGGTACGCATCCACGAAGCCGAGGTGGAACCACTCGTTCACGTCGGCGGGGTCGGCGCCGTAGAGCAGCGCGAAGTTCGACAGCACCATCAGCCGCTCGATGTGGTGGGCGTACCCGTACTCGCGGACGTGGTCGACCGCCTCGGAGAGGCACCGCATCTCCGTGTCCCCGTCCCAGTACGCCGGCGGGAGCTCCCGCGACTGATCCAGCTGATTCGCGTCCGCCAGCGCCGGCATCGCCTCGCGGTAGACGTGTCGCGTGAACTCCCGCCAGCCGATCACCTGCCTGATGAACCCCTCGGCCGCGTTCAGCGGAACCGAGAGACGGTCGTCGCCGCCGCTGTCGCCCGCGCCGACTCCGTCCTCTCCCTCGGTTCCGCCCTCCGCGAACGCGTCGAGCGTCGTCCCCGAACCGCCGCCCGCCGCGGGGTCGTCGTCGGGGTCGTACCCGCCGGGCTCGACCCCGCGCCGCTCGTAGGCTGCCTCCACCGCCCGGACCGGTTCGCGCGGGTGGAGGAGTCCGAGGTTGATCGGGACCGAGAGCAGGGAGTGCGAGAGGAACGGCTCCCCCGTCACCATCGCGTCCTCGTACCGCCCGAACGACGGCAGCCGCTCCCGAACGAACGCGTCGAGCGCGGCCCGGGCCTCCTCTCTGGTGACCGGCCACGCGAACCCGTCCAGCGCGTCCTCCCCCCACGTGTCGAACCGGTCGCGGACCCACGCGTGCGTCTCTCGGGTGAGTTCGTCGGGCTCGAACCCCGGCCGCTCCGGCGGCTCCCAGTCGTCCGGCGGGGTCTCTTGGTTCAGGTCGTCGTAGTTCCACTCGCCGCCGACCGGCTCGTCGCCGTCCATCAGCACGCCCGTCTCGCGGCGGACGTGGCGGTACCAGCTCTCCTGTCGGTAGCTCCGGGCGGCGGTGCCGTCCTCGTCGAGGACCGACTCCGTCCCGCTCTCGCCCTCGCTCCCATCGTCCGGACTCCCCGCCCACTCCCGCCAGTCGCTCGGCGTCGTCCAGAACAGCTCGTTATCCAACAGCTCCAGCGACCCGCCTCGCTCGGCGACGAGCTCGCGGAGGCGCTCGGCGGCGCCGTGGCTCGCGGGGCGCATCAGTCGGAGGTCGGGGTCGGAGCGGTCGGTCAGGAACTCCTCGAGGCCCTCGCCGAACGACTCGGCCGTCAGGTACGTCACGTCGCGGCCGCGCTCGCGGAGCTCGTCCCGGAAGTGGCGCATCGCGGAGAAGACGAGCGTCAGCTTGTGGGCGTGGTACGGCTTCCGGTCGGCGAAGCCGTGCGCCTCGATCAGCAGCACCTCGTCGGCGTCGTCGAGGACGTCGAGCTCGGGGTTGAGCTGATCGCCGAGCAGCCAGAGGACGGCGTCGTCGCTCATGGACCACGACACGAGCGCGGTCGACGTAGGTCTGGGGGCCGGACGGTCGGGGCCGAGCCACAACACCCCCCTTTTTATTCGGCCTCGACGAGGGGAGACCGTGGACGAAATACTCACGAACTGGCTCCTCGGTCTGATCGCTGCCCTCCTCGCCGTGCTCGTGCTCGACTCGACCGGGCAGTCGTTCCTCGCTCCGCTCGCCCCGGTCGCGAACGTGCTCGCGCTCGTGACGTTCCTGGCGTTCGTGCTCCTGACGGGCGCGTTCCTCGTGTACACGGCGTCGTTCCGCAACGCGTAGATCGCTCCCGCGGCGGTCCCGGCCGGCGCGGATACCTTTTTACTCTGCGTCCGTCTGGTCGCCGTATGGAGTACACCACCCTCGGCGACACCGGAATGACGGTGTCGAAGATCTGTCTCGGCTGCATGAGCTTCGGCGACCCGGACTGGCGCGAGTGGGTCCTCGACGAGGAGGACGGGAAGGAGATCGTCGAGCGCGCCCTCGAACTCGGGGTGACCTTCTTCGACACCGCCAACATGTACTCGAACGGCGAGTCGGAGCGCGTCCTCGGCGAGGCGCTGGAGGGCCACCGCGAGGAGACCGTCGTCGCCACGAAGGGCTACTTCCAGATGGACGAGTCGAACCCGAACTCGGGCGGGCTCTCGCGGAAGGCGATCGAACAGGAGCTGCAACACAGCCTCGACCGGCTCGGCATGGACACGATCGACCTCTATCAGATCCATCGCTGGGACGACGACACGCCGATCGAGGAGACGCTCGCCGCGCTCGACGACGCCGTCCGCCGCGGCGACGTGCGGTACGTCGGCGGCTCCTCGATGTGGGCCCACCAGTTCGCGGAGGCGCTCCACGCGAGCGAGCGCGAGGGGTACGAGCGGTTCGCCACGATGCAGAACCACTACAACCTCGCCTACCGCGAGGAGGAGCGCGAGATGCTCCCCCTCTGCGAGAAGGAGGGGATCGGCGTGATGCCGTGGAGCCCGCTCGCGCGCGGCTACCTCACCCGGCCGCACGAGGAGGTCGACGCCACGCTGCGCGGGGAGACCGAGGAGCACCTCTACGAGCACCCCTACCGCGAGGGCGGCGGTCCGGTGGTCAACGCGCGCGTCGCGGAACTGGCCGCGGAGAAGGGCGTGAAGATGGCCCAGATCGCGCTGGCGTGGCTGTTCCACAAGGAGTGGGTCGACACGCCCATCGTCGGCACGACCAGCGTCGAGCACTTGGAAGACGCCGTCGAGGCCCTCGACATCGATCTGTCCGCCTCGGATCTGGAGTGGCTCGAGGAGCCGTACGAGCCGGTTCGGGTCTCCGGTCACGAGTAACGAGATCGGTGTACGAACGATCATCAGTACGAGATATCTCACTCGTTTTAATTGCCTTCATGACGTTTTAGGCATATAGTGGCAAGTTATTAATGTGCTAGTAGTTGCCATGATTCTATGAGCGACGATGTCGATCAATCTCCCGTCCCGTCGAGCACCGAGTACGCACGCACCCGGACGCGGTGTCCGAACTGCGGGAACCGCGTGCCGGCGGTCGGCCGCGACGCGGAGACGACCGAGTGTCCGAACTGTCACCGGCCGGTCCGGGCCTGAGGGCCGGGAGGAGGCGGCCGCGCAGCGGACACCGAGCCGGTTCCCCCGATATAAACGCACCGTCGAGAGCCGGAGCAACAACCCTTTTCGGCCGGGCTACCGAACCGATGTCCATGGCAGACGACGAGACCAACGACGCCGAGGAACAGGGCGACAGCGCCGCCGGAGCCGACGGCGGGGACGCCGAGGGCGGCGACGACGAGGAGAAGTCCTTCCGCGAGCGCGTCGAGGAGATCCGCGAGCGACGCGAGCAGGAGCGCGAGGAGGGCGACCGGCCCGATCCGGAGGAGATGATGGGCGGTGGCGGCGGCCCGCCCGGGATGGGCGGCGGTGGCGGCGGCAACCCGTTCGCGCAGATGATGTCCGGCATGATGGGCGGCGGCGGTCCCGGCGGCGCCGGCGGCCCGCCCGGGATGGGCGGCGGTCCGGGCGGTCCCGGCGGCCGCGGCGAGGAGGGCGGCGACCAGGTCGGCAACGAGGAGCTCGTGCGCGAGGTGCGCCAGCTCCGCGACGAGGTCCGCGACGCGACCCGTCAGCTCCAGCGCATCGCGCAGGCGCTCGAAGACGACTAACGCGGCGGTAGTTCTCTGCAGTCGCGATTCTGTTCCGTTTGTCGACGTACAGAAGTGATACGCTCGTCCGTCGATCGATCGCCGGGGCGAGTGCCACGGATCGGCGGCAGTGGTGTGGTATTTAAAAACTCGTGAGGACGGCGATGCTCGTTTATCAACTGATGGGGCGGTGGCGCGCCTCCGAGCGGTCGCCGGCGGCGACCGCGAGGAGTCCGCGAGGGACGCGGTGAGCGCTCGGAGAGCGCGAACCGCGAGTCTGGGGAGGTGTGAGGTGTGGTTTCGGTGTGGGGTGGGATTCAAAGGGGCAGCCGTGAGGCGGACGCAGGCGACGTAAGCACTGCAAGGAGCGAACAAAGTGAGCGACTGAAGCGCGCAGCGAGCGTGCGTCCGCCTCACGGCTGGGGCTTTGGAGATGTTCGCTGCACCAGCGACTGCGACGACGTGCAGCCGAGCGGCGGGGCCTTTGGAGGCCTTCACCGAAGCGTCGTCAACGGTATATAAATAACCGACAGCGACACCGTCGCTTACTCATAAACAACCGATCGACCGAATTGACACACGTACTCCCGCTATCTCTCACCTCCGGCTCCGTACCGGTTGAAAAAACCGCGGCGCCGATAGCTCGTTACCGACAGCTCGCCGCGTCTAACACTCCGACCAGCCGCACGACTCGCACGTCTTGCAGCCCTCGGAGTAGTAGAGGTTCATCCCGCCGCAGTCGGGACACTCGGGCGACTCGCCCGCCGCGATGAGCTCCTGCATCGCGTCGTCGGCGCCGGCCGCGTCGTCCTCGGCCGCCGGGCCGGGGCCGCTCGGGGCGTCCGTCGCCGCGCCCGCGTCGACCGCGCCGCCGTCGGTCTGGCTCGCCGTCTCGTTCGCCAGGTCGCGCTCGACGTCGTCGAGGCTCTGCTGTTGCGGGATCCCCTTGTCGATCTCGTCGTCGAGGTAGCGCCGGAGCGCGGTGCCGATCGCGTCCGGGATCGACTGGATCTGCTCGCCTTTGTCCCAGGCGACCTTCGGACTCCGGGTGCCCTGCAGCTCGTCGACGATCTCCTCGGGGTCCACGCCCGAGCGGAGCGCCGTCGAGATGACCTTCGCGAGCGCCTCCGTGAAGGAGTTGGTGTAGCCGCCGGAGTGGCCGATGTTCGCGAACAGCTCGAACGGCCGGCCGTTCTCGTCCTCGTTGATGGTGACGTACACCTTGCCGTACCCGGTCTCGATGCGCTGGGTGACGCCGTTCAGGGAGTCGGGGCGCGGGCTGCGCTCGCTGTAGTCGATGCGCGGCTGCTCGCTCGCCTCGAGCAGGTCCGCGATCTCCGTGTCGATCGCCGCCTGCACGTCCTCGTTCTCGAGGAACGCCTCGACGCCGCCGAACACCTCGCCGATCTGCTCGACGATCGTCTCGGCCGCCTCGCTCTCGTCGGCGAACTCCGTGTTCTTCGCGCGCGTCGTGAGCACCTGCTTCGAGCGGGTGCCGTCGCGGTAGACGGTGACGCCCTTCCCGCCGTGGTCGTAGATGTAGCGGTACACCTCCTCCATCTCCTCGGCCGTGGCGTCGTTCGGGAAGTTACACGTCTTCGAGATGGCGGAGTCGACGCCCTCCTGGCAGGCGCACTGGACCGCCGCGTGCTGCTTGCCCGAGAGGTCGCCGGTGACGACGAACAGCTCGCCGATCGCGTCCGGCACCGTCTCCAGGCCGTCCACGCCGTCGAACTCGTTTTCCGCCATCTGCTCTTGGGCCTCCCGCTTGACGGCGTCGACGTCGACGTCGTTCTCCTCTAAGGTGCGCAGGAAGTAGTCGTCGAACTCGACGAGCATCTCGTCGCCCTGGACGTCGTCGGAGACGTTCTTGTAGTAGGCGACGTTGTAGATTGGCTCGCAGCCGCCGGTGGTGTTCCCGATCATCGACGTCGTGCCCGTGGGCGCGATCGTCGTCGTGTTGTGGTTGCGGATCGGGAAGCCGTCCGCCCACTCGTCCGCGTCGAGGCCGGTGTAGTGCTCGAACCAGTCGCGGTACTCGGTGGGGTTCGCGTACTTCGACTCCTCCCAGTCGTTGAACGTCCCGCGCTCCTGCGCGAGCTCGTGGGAGGTCTGCTTCGACGCGTGGTTGATGTGGGTCATCAGCTGGCGGGCGACCTCGTTGCCCTCCTCGGTGCCGTACTGGATGCCGAGCTGGATGTACAGCTGGGCGAGCCCCATGACCCCCAGTCCGATCTTCCGCATGTCGCGGACCTTCTGCTCGATCTTGTCGACCGGGAAGTCCGACATCGTCACGACGTTCTCGAGGAAGCGGGTGCCGTAGTCGATCCGCTCGTCGAACTCCTCGAAGTCGATCGCCTCCTCGAGGAAGGCCGACATGGCGGCCTCCTTCGACGCGTACTCGTCGGCGTGCTCGTCGGACCAGACGCGCCAGTCCGGGGCGTCCTGCGCCGCGAGCGTCGAGAGGTTGATATGACCGAGGTTACACGCCTCGTACTCCTCTAACGGCTGCTCGCCGCAGGGGTTCGTCGCGAGGATCCGGTGGTCCGGGTGTTCCTTCGTATCGAAGGAGTGCTCCTTGTTCACGCGTTCGAGGTAGATGACGCCCGGTTCGCCGTTCTCGTGGGCGCCCTCGATCATGTCGTCCCACAGCTCTTGGGCCGGGATCGAGAGCTCCTCGCCGACCTCGACGTGCTCGCCGAGGCCGAACATGTCGTAGATCTCCTTCGTCTCGGGGGTCGCGATGTGCGGCTCCTCCGTGCGCGGGTTGGTGAAGGTGAACTCCTCGTCGTTGTACAGCGCCTCCATGAAGTCGTCGGTGACGCCGACGCTGATGTTGAAGTTCGACAGGTGGCCCTCCACGGCGTTGCGGAGGTGTTCGGGCACCCGCCCGTCCTCGTCGATGAGGTCGCGGGCCTCCTCTAAGGCGTCCGCGAAGGAGTTGTGCGTGAAGTCGTCGGGGTCGTTCAGGCGCAGCGAGTGCGCCAGCGAGACGTCCTTGTTCTTCGAGTGGATGAACTGGATGACGTCCGGGTGCGAGACGCGCATGACGCCCATCTGGGCGCCGCGGCGCGCGCCGCCCTGCGCGATCGTCTCGCACATCTGGTCGAACGTCCGCATGAACGTGATCGGCCCGGAGGCGATCCCGCCCGTCGAGCCGACCGAGTCGCCGTAGGGGCGGAGCTTCCAGAACGCGTACCCCATGCCGCCGCCGGACTGGAACACCTCGGCCGCCTCCTTGGCGGTCTGGTGGATGTCGGTGATGTCGTCGTCCGGGGAGTCGACGAAGCAGGCGGAGAGCTGCTGGAGCTCGTCGCCCGCGTTCATCAGCGTCGGCGAGTTCGGCATGAAGGAGAGCCGCTCCATCCCGTCGCGGAACCGGTCTGCGGTCGCCTCGACGTGCTCGCGCACGCTCTCGGGGAGCTCGGGGACGACGGTGTCGTACGCGAACTTGTTGACGTTGTGCGCCGTGAGCGTCGCCTCCGCGTCGTCCTTGGCGGTCGTGCCCGCGCCGAAGACCTCCTCGGCGAGCTCGTCGCGCCGCGGGTGGTCGGGCTTCAGCTGGTCGGGCGTGACCGTGACCTCGACGTCCTGCTTCTCGGCCTCGAAGACCGCCTCCGCGAGCGCGACGTTGCGCGCGACGCGGTCGAACAGCTCCTCGGGGTTCTCGATCGTCTCGCCGTCCGCGTTCTTCCGGAGGTACCGCGCGGGCAGGATGTTGTGGTAGGCGTTGGCGGTGAGGCGCTCCTCCATCGTGTCGCCTGTGGTTCGTTTGATCGGCAGTTCGAGTTCGTCGGCGGCGACGCCGTCGCTGCTCATTCGACGGCCACCCCGCTCGGTTGACGTGCGTTCTGGCTCATATATGGTGTCTACGTACTGTCGCAGCAGGCCCTTTTGTGTTCCGCTCCCGGCCCGGATAGGTGGCTACCTGTTCGATTCGGTATGTAATTCCCGGTCCGCGTGTCTGACGCCGGATTCGATTACGTTCAAACTGCACGTGTTCCGGACACATAAGCGTAGCCAGACCAGAGTGAAACTGATCTCTTCGGCGCCAAATCGTCAGATAGATCGGTCCTCCCACCGGAACAAAAGGGGGGTTCCTCACCCCCGATTTTTAGCGTTGTGCTCCGTGTTACCGCGGTCTCAGCGGTCGGGTCCGTGACGCTCCTGTCCCTTCGTCGCAGTATTTGCCGACACACCTATCAGATTTCAATAACCGACAGATTGCGTCTCCTCCCCACAAGCTTATGCCGGACGTGCTCGTGGGCCCGGACATGACCGCTTCACTCGCCGCCTGGGTATCGTCGCTCCCGCTTCAGGCGGGGCTCTTAGCCAGTCAGGCGGGACAGCTCCTCGTCGCCTTGGTCGCCGTCGCGATCGTTATCGTCGTCGGCAAGTTCGTGCTGAAGCTCGCGTGGCGACTGGTCACGATCGGAATCGTCCTCGTCGCCGCGTTCTTCCTCCTGTCGACGATCGGGATTATATAAAAAACGACGCCGGCGGTTCGCCGACGCCCGGTCCGGGCCTTACCGGAACGCCGCGCCGATCCGGGCCTTACTGGAACGCCGCGCCGGGCTCGGCGTCGGTGCGGTCGACCTCCGACCGCTTGAACTGCTTTTCGATCTCCTCGTAGCGCTCCCGCGTCTCGGGGGTGACGCTCGGGTTCACCTCGTCGAGCGCGTTCTCGAAGTGCTGCATCGTCACGCGGACGTTGCCGACGGACTCGCCGACCTCCTCGCGCGAGACGCTGCCGATGAACTCCCGGGAGGCGTTCATCGACGCCTCGCGGGCCACCGCCTCGAGGTCGGCCCCGACGTACCCGTCCGTCTTCCGGGCGAGCGCGTCGAGGTCGACGTCGTCGGCCAGCGGCTTGTCCCGGGTGTGGACCTCCAGGATCTTCCGCCGGGCCTCCTCGTCCGGCACGGGCACGTGCACGTGGCGGTCCAGGCGGCCGGGCCGGAGCAGCGCCGAGTCGATGAGGTCCGGGCGGTTCGTCGTCGCGATGACGACCACGTCCTCCAGCGACTCGAGCCCGTCGAGCTCCGTCAGCAGCTGGGAGACGACGCGTTCGCCGACGCCGGAGTCGCCGGAGTTCTTGCCGCGCTCGGTCGCGATCGAGTCGATCTCGTCGAAGAACACGATCGTCGGCGCGTTCTCGCGGGCCTTGCTGAACACCTCGCGGACGCCCTTCTCGGACTCGCCCACGTACTTGTTCAGCAGCTCCGGACCCTTGATCGAGATGAAGTTCGACTCCGCCTCGTTGGCGACGGCCTTCGCGAGCAGGGTCTTCCCCGTGCCCGGCGGGCCGTACATCAGGACGCCCTTGGCGGCCTGCATGTCGAGCTCCTCGAACACCTCGGGGTACTCCAGCGGCCACTGGATCGTCTCGCGGAGCCGCTCTTTGGTCCCCTCCAGACCGCCGACCTGGTCCCAGGAGACGTCCGGGACCTCGACGAACACCTCGCGGAGCGCGGAAGGTTCGATGCCCTTCATCGCCTCCTTGAAGTCGCTCTCGGTGACCTGGATGGAGTTCAGGACGTCGGCGTCGATCTCGTCGCTCTCCAAGTCGAGCTCGGGCCGGATCCGGCGCAGCGCGTGCATCGCGGACTCCTTCGCGAGCGACTCGAGGTCGGCCCCGACGAAGCCGTGGGTGTTCTCCGCGTACTCGTCTAAGTCGATCCCGTCAACGAGCGGCATGTTCCGCGTGTGGACCTGCAGGATCTCCTTGCGGCCGTCGCGGTCGGGGACGCCGACCTCGATCTCGCGGTCGAAGCGCCCGCCGCGCCGGAGCGCGGGGTCGATGGCGTCGACGCGGTTCGTCGCCCCGATGACGACGACCTCGCCGCGCTCCTCTAACCCGTCCATCAGCGAGAGCAGCTGGGCCACGACGCGCCGTTCGACGTCGCCGCCGGCCTCCTCCCGTTTAGGCGCGATCGAGTCGAGCTCGTCCATGAAGATGATCGAGGGCGCCTCCTCCGAGGCCTCCTCGAAGATCTCGCGGAGCTGCTCCTCGCTCTCGCCGTAGTACTTCGACATGATCTCCGGGCCGGAGATGTTGTGGAAGCTGGCGTCGATCTCGTTGGCGACGGCCTTCGCGATCAGCGTCTTCCCCGTGCCCGGCGGACCGTGGAGCAGGACGCCCTTCGGCGGGTCGATGCCGAGCCGCTTGAACAGCTCCGGGTGCCGCATCGGCAGCTCGATCATCTCGCGGACCTGCTCGAGCTCGCTGTCGAGCCCGCCGATGTCCTCGTAGGCGACGTCCGGGCCCTCGCTGGCTCCCTCGCCGCTTCCGCTCCGCTCGGCGAGCTCCTCGGCGGGGACCTCGGAGATCTCGATCTCGGTGTCGTCGGTGATGACGACCGTCCCCGACGGGGTGGTCGAGGCGACCTTCATCGGCACCGCCTGCGACTGGCCGCCCATCAGGCCGAAGCCCATCGACGTGCGGATCGTCTGGCCCTCGGTCACCGGCTGGCCGGAGAGCTTGTCGCGGATGAACGGGGCGATCTGCCCGCGCACGCGGAGCTGGCTCGGGAAGGCGATCGTGACGGACTCCGCGCGGGAGACGTCGACCGATTCGACGGTCACGCGGTCGTCGATCCCGACGCCCGCCTCCTGGCGGAGCCGCCCGTCGATGCGCACGACGCCGCTTCCGTCGTCCTCGGGGTAGCCGGGCCAGACGCGGGCGATCGCGGCCCCGTCCGAGCCCTCGACGCGGACGATGTCGCCGCCGGAGAGCCCGAGCTCCTCGGCCGCGACGCGGTCGATCGCCGCGAGGCGGCGCCCGGCGTCCTTCTGCTTGAGGGGTCTGACGGTGAGCTTCATCGCTCGCCCTCCGTCGTGTCGTCCTCAGTCACGTCGTCCTCGGCCGTGTCGTCCTCAATCGTGCCGCCTTCGACCGTGATCACGCCGTTCGCGACCGCGGTCGACGCGGCCGGCCCCGGCAGTTCGAACTCCGACTCGACCGGCTCGCCGTCGCCCTCGACGACGACGATCGCCGTCTCGCCGACCGCGTCGACGCTCACGTTTGCGGCGTCGGCGCCCAGATCGGCGGCGACGATCCACCCGTCCTCGTACTCGAACCGGCGGAGCAGCGGACCGTCGCCGGTCGATCGGGTCTGTTGGTGATTCATGCTAACTACAAGTTAGGCGCGAGAGTATTTAAACTAATCGCTAAAAATCGCATGACGTGAGATTTCACGGGGCGCATCGGTGGTGTTGCGGTTCGGGGTCGTCGAGGGCCGGATCCGGTCGCTGCTCCTCCCGGCGCGGCGGCCGGCGAGGCCGCCGGACGTTTATAAACTCCCGCCCGGGAGGAGGAGTATGAAGCGGGTCACCCACGACGGCCGCGACACCGCGTACCGGGTCTCCGACCGCGGCGGCGACGGCCCGACGGTGTGTTTCGTCCACGGGAGCGGCGGGAGCAAGGACGTCTGGAAGGCGCAGGCGCGCCTGAGCGATCGGTTCCCGACCGTCGCGCTTGACCTGTCCGGACACGGCGACAGCGACGACGTGGAGACGCCGGCCGGGCCCGCGACGCTCGACGCCTACGCGGACGACGTCGTCGCGGTGGCCGCGGAGACCGGCGCGACGGTCCTCTGTGGCAACTCGCTCGGCGGCGCCGTGGCACTGCGGGTCGCCTTGGACCGCGACCGGGACCTCGACGGACTCGTCCTCGCGGGCACGGGCGCGAAGCTCGCGGTCGCCGAGCCGCTGTTGGACGCGCTCGCGACCGACTTCGACCGGTCGATCGACCTGCTCCACCAGCCCGACCGCCTCTTCCACGACCCGCCCGCGGAGTACGTCGAGCTCTCGCGCGCCGGCATGCGGGAGTGCGGCCGCGCCGTCACCGAGCGCGACTTCCGGACCTGCCACGCGTTCGACGTCCGCGACCGCTTGGACGAGGTCGCGGCGCCGTCGCTCGCGGTCGTCGGCGAGCACGACGCGCTCACCCCGCCGGAGTACCACGACTACCTCGCGGACGAAATCGACGACTGCGAGCGCGCGACGGTCGAGGGCGCCGCGCACCTCGCGATGCTCGAACGCCCCGCGGCGTTCAACGCGGTGCTCTCGACGTTCCTCGCGTGCCGCTCGGAGGGATCAGGGTAGCGACCGGCAGGGCCGGGCCCGCTGACCAGGGGGTCGAATCCGCGATCGGCGCGCCCGGAGTCGACGGTGGCGGGGCGTGGAGTTCGGGTCGAGGGGGGACGCCCCGCACCGGAACGAGTGGATCGGACAGTTATAGTCGCGCGGTACCGCTCGACGGTCGATGACTGGATATCTGGTCCTCGATGTCGTCGGTACTCACCTCGTGGTACGTGTTACCACCCAACGATATATAAACGATTCGCCGCTTCGACGGGACCTCGGCGGTCCCGTCGTGGCGCTGCCCGCCGAACCCCGACCGCGCCGCCCATCGAAACGCGGTCATGTCGCCGCCGATACGCTTTTGCGACGCCCACGCCGACCGATCGCCCATGGACGGCGACGACTCGGGACGACGGTCCGTCGGATCGGGTCCGCCTTCCGACGCGGACCGGGCGGCGAGCCGGGTCGACGACGGCGGGGAAGGAACTCCCGCGAACGGCCCCCACGGTCCCGAGAACCCCGACATCAACGACCTGCTCGCGAAGCTCGACGCCCTGAGCGACACCGTCGACGAGGGACACGAGCGCGAGAAGGTGCGCCAGACCATCTCGCTCGTTGAGCGGATGCCCGGCAGTTCGGCGTTCAGGACTCGGATCACGAAGTACACCTCCCGGGACATGGCCGAGGCGTTCGTCGGTGCGGTGCTCTTCGCGCTCCCGCTGCTCGTCGAGGGCGGCGTCTTCGAGATCGCGGCGTGGTTCGCCGCGGTGCGGCCGGGCGGCGTTCCCGTCTTCCTCCTCGCTCACGTGGGGTTCGTGCTGGTCATGACCGCCGGACTGCTGTACTTCGCGGACTTCCGGCAGATCGAGATCAGTCACCCGATCCTCGGGGTCATCCCGCGCCGGTACGCGGGGATACTTCTCGTCTCGCTTTGCACGTCCGTGTTCATGCTGCTCCTCTGGGGACGCCTCCACGAGGGGGACCCGTCGTCGCTCGAGCGCGTCTCGCGCGTGGCGGTGGTCTGGGCCGGGGGCGCGTTCGGTGCGAGCCTCGGCGACATCCTCCCGGGCGAGTCGCAGGGGGCGGACATCAACGACCTCGACTTGGACTTCGACCGCAGGGACTGACTCGCCGACCGTCGTCGACTCCCCCTTTCCACACCTTTTTCGCCGCGGCGACCGTACTCGTGTACATGTCAGCGTTACGTGACGCGCTCCGGGACCTCCCGGACGCGGTGTTCGCGGATCTGCTCGAGTCGGACGACGGGTACGTCCTCGTCGTCGACCTCCCCGGCGCGACCGCGGAGACGACTGAGGTCCTCGCCGAGGACGGTCGGATCGTCATCGAGGGGCGCCGCGACAAGAGCGTTCCCGAGGGGTTCCGCTACGTCAGCGAGGACCGACCCCTGTTCCTCGACGCGGAGCTCCCGCTCCCGGGCGACGCCGACGGGAGCGGGGCGGACGCCGAGATCGACCGCGGGGTGCTCGAGGTCACGATCCCGAAGCGGACCGGCGACGTCTCCCGGACCATCCCGGTCGACGACGCCGACGAGGGCGATGCCGACAACGGGGGCGCCGCCGACGGCTCCGCCGACGAAACCGACGCCTGACGGGTGATCACGCTGGTCAACCTTCGCGCCTACTGGCGGTTCTTCGTGGTTATCCGGCGGTTCTCGCCGCTGATCGTCGCCTACTGGCGGGACCGGAAGCGCTTCCTCCTCTTCGGCGGCGGCCGCGACGTCGACGCGGAGACCCAGCGCGAGCGCGCCGCGGTCCTCCTCGATATCCTGCTCACCCTCGGTCCGACGTTCATCAAGCTCGGGCAGATCCTCTCGACCCGGCCGGACATCCTCCCCCCGGCGTACATCGACGTGTTAGAGGGGCTCCAAGACGACGTGCCGCCGGCCCCGTGGGAGGAGTCGAAGGTCGTCCTCGAAGACGAGTTCGGCCCCGTCGACGAGACGTTCGACGACTTCGACCGCGACCCGATAAGCGGCGCGAGCCTCGGGCAGGTGTACACCGCCCGCTACGAGGGGAACGACGTCGCCGTGAAGGTCCGCCGACCGGGGATCGAGTCGCTCGTCGAGGCCGACCTCCGGACGATCCGCTGGTCGATCCCCATCGTCAGGCGGTTCATCGGCAGCGGCCGGGCGTTCTCGCTGGAGAATCTCGCCGACGAGTTCGCGAAGACGATCCGCGAGGAGATGGACTACAAGCGCGAGCGCGAGATGCTCGAGGAGATCCGCGGCAACTTCGAGGGCAACGACCGGATCCGGATCCCGACCGCCTACGAGGAGGTGTCCGGTCCCCGCGTGCTCACGATGCAGTACATCCCGGGAGTGAAGATCAACCGGATCGACGAGCTCGACGAGGCTGGGTTCGACCGCAACGCTATCGCCGAGACGCTCCAAGAGGTGTACCTCCAGATGATCATCGACGACGGCGTGTTCCACGCCGACCCGCACCCCGGAAACCTCGCCGTCGACGACGACGGCGCCGTGATCTTCTACGATTTCGGGATGTCCGGGCGCGTGGACCCGTTCATTCAGGAGAAGATCGTCGAGTTCTACGTCGCCGTGGCCCGACAGGACATCGACAGCATCCTCGACACGCTGATCGACATGGGGACGCTCTCGCCGGAGGCCGACCGCGAGGTGATGGGCAACGTGATGGAACTCGCTATCGCCGACGCCAGCGGCGAGGATATCGAGCAGTACCAGGTGAACCAGATCATCGAGCAGGTGGAGTCGACCATCTACGAGTTCCCTCTTCGGCTCCCGCCGAACCTCGCGCTCGTGTTGCGCGTCGCGACCGTCGTCGAGGGGGTCTGCGTCACCCTCGACCCCGAGTTCGACTTCATCTCGACGGCGACGGAGTACCTGAGAGACGAGGGGTACTACGAGCAGACCGCCCGCGACCTCGCCGAGGACGCCGGCCGCCAGGTCCAGCGCACCACGGAGGCGCTGTTCACGGTCCCGCCGAAGGCCGACGACTTCCTCGAACGGGCGAACCGCGGCGACCTCCACGTCGATGTCACGATCGAGGACGACTCGAACGTCCTCGACAAGCTCGCGATGCGGATCGCCTACTCGGTGCTGCTCGCGGTGGGCGTCCTCTCCGCGACGATCCTCTACTCGTTCGCCGACGCGTGGCGGCTCGCGGGGATCGTCCTCCTCTTGGCGGTCCCGCTCGCGATCGCGCTCTACCGTTCGTTCCGGAAGAAGCGCGGCCTCCGGACCACGCCTCAGTTCACCAGACAGGGGATGAAACAGCGGCGCGAGGACTAGCCCCGGGTCGCCCGGCGATCAGCCGGAGATGACCTGAATCGGGACGAGGAGGAAGCAGAGCGCCCCGAGCGCGAACGTCGCGAGGCCGACGGCGAGCCGCGGCCAGCCGATCCACTCCTCGTCCGCCGGGTTCGCCGGGCCGTTGAAGGCGATCACGAGCGCGAACACGCCCCAGAACCCCCACAGCCCGACCGACTCGTCGATCCCGAGGCCGCGCCAGAAGTAGAGGTACGCGGCGATCGAGAAGAGCGCGCCGGGGACGAGCGCCGCGATCGTCTCCTGTCGCGGGCCGACCATCGCGCGGACGATGTGGCCGCCGTCGAGCTGGCCGACGGGCAGGAGGTTCAGAAGGGTGAAGAACATCCCGACCCAGCCGCCGATCACCACCGGGTGCGCCGTGAGGCGCGGGTCCTCGTACCCGGTCGGCTGGCCGATGAGGCCGGCGATGATGTCCAGCAGCGGCGGGTTGTTGAAGCGGATCATCGTCCCCGAGGCGTTCGCGAGCTCCGCCGGGACGCGGATCGGGTCGAGCGAGAGGCCGATGACGGTGACGACCACGGTCGCGACGAGCCCCGCGATCGGCCCGGCGGCGCCGATATCGAACAGCACCTTCCGGGAGGGCATCCGCCCGCGCATCCGGATCACCGCCCCGAGCGTGCCGAACGGGAAGACGAACGGGATGACGTACGGGAGCGAGACGCTGACCCCGTGGTACCGGCCGGCGGCGTAGTGCCCGAGCTCGTGGGTCATCAGGACGCCGAGCACGGCCGCGGTGAACGGCCACGCCCGCAGCATCGTCAACGGGTTCGCGGCGATCTCCTCCCAGCCGACGTAGTACCACCCGTACGCGCCGACGAACAGGGTGGTACACACCGTCGCCGCGAACAGGGCGACGTTGAGCCACGGGACCCCCTCGCGTCCCTGACTGAAGGGGGTCGCGACGACGACGTGACCGTCGCCGTCGGCCTCGAGGTCGACGTCGTAGCCGGCGTCCCGGAACGGCGGGACCAGCTTCCGAAGCAGGGTGCGCTCCGGGACGTACGACTCGCCGACGTACCGGATGCGCCCGTCCTCCCGACGGATCTCGTCCACTCGGAAGAACGTCCGCAGCGGCTCCGGACGCGGGGCGTCGGACCCCGCCGACGGCTCCCCGTCCTCGTGTTCTGACATCGTCGGTCGTAACTGGTCGGCGAGTATAAACCCCGCGTCGCCGGGGAACGCGGCACCCGAGGGTCGCCGCGGCCGGACGCGCTGTCGATTCCGCGAACGCCGCCGGCCGGCGCTGCTCGTCGGCGGAGCGGTTCGGAGAACGCCGACCCCCGGCGGGGGACGCGTTCACGGAGAGAAAGCGGGGACGCGCGAGAGCGCGTGGTTTCTCGTCGTCAGACGGGATGGACGGTCGGTATCAGATCGGATCGACGCTCGTCAGGCGGGCTCGATGCGCCAGGTCGTCGCGCCCGTGTACGACCACTTCTCGACGGTGAGCTCCGTGGCGGAGTCGCGGAGCTTCACCATCAGGGCGCCGATCTCCTTCGGAGAGAGGTCGACGTCGTCGGCGATGAACTTCCCCTTGAAATACATCTCGCCGTCCTCGGCGCGGTCGAGCAGGTACCGCTTCAGCCGCTCTTCCTTGCTGAGGTCGTCGGTGGGGTTCGCGTTCGCGGAGGGATTCGCAGTCGCGCTCATGGTACACTCCCTGCTTGTCCCCGGAGGATGTTATAAAGGTGAGACCGTTGGACGGTGTTCAGTGGCTTTCATGGCGTTTCAGGCCGACCTCGGGAGCTAAAACGTGTCTGACGAACCGTTTATAATCGTTTTAAATCGACTTAGAAGTTTTATGCTACATTTTGAAACGTTTACAGCGAGAGAATACTCCGCCCCGTACTCCGGTTCGACGAACGCGTCGGCGGCGAATAAAGAGGTCTTTGTTGCCGGTAAATGGCTGATCGGCCGCCGTTCCTCGGCCGGTGCGCGCGCGGATCGGTGCCGATGGGTTCCCCGATCGCCCGCGTCGTACCGCGCGCCGATCCCCGTTTCCGGGGCGGTGCGACCCGCGTCCGCGAAGGGACACGGGGCGGAGTCGGCATAATACAACGTGGAGCCTCCGACCTCAAGGAGCGAGCAGAGCGAGCGAGTCGGGTGGGGTAGTTTACTTGCGCCGGTGGACCCAGAACTCCTCCGCCTCGGTGGCCTCCTTCTTGAAGATCGGCACCTCGTCTTTCAGCCGGTCGATCCCGTCCTCGACGGTCCGGAACGCCTCCCGTCGGTGCCCCGCCAGGACGACGACGAAGACGATGTCCTCGCCCGCCTCGATCACGCCCGTCCGGTGGTGCATCCGGACGTCGAACACGCCGTCGCGCTCGGTCAGCTCGGCCGCGACGGCGTCCATGCGCTCCGCGGCGACGCCCTCGTACTTCTCGAAGGCCAGGTGGGTGGTGCGGTCGTCGTCCGGCGCGTCGCGCGCCCGGACCCGCCCGGTGAACGTCGCGATCGCGCCCGCGCGGTCCGCGTTCGCCGACGCCTCGACGCGTCGCACGAGGACCTCGCGCGTGATCCAGGGCTCGGCGGCATCGAGGTCGGCGACGAGCCGGTCGAGGTCGACGTCCCCGGCCGTCTCCGCCGCCGCGATCACCGTTCCGGGCACGTCCTCCCGGTCCGCGTCCGTCCCGAGCAGGACCGTCGGCACGCGCAGTCGGGAGTCGCCGACGGCGACGAGGTAGTCGTGGTCGGGCGCGAGCCCGTCGAGGAACGCGTCGAGGTCGTCGACGCTCCCGCGGCCGGTCCACTCGCCGTCCGCTCCGAGGCTCACCGCGGTGTCGGCGTCGGTGCGGTCAGCCGGCGCCTCGACCGCGACGCCGCCGTCGGTGGCCTCGTCGCTCGCGTGCGCCTCGCCGAGATCGTCGCCCGCGCGGTTCACGACGGCGATCCGCCCGTCGAGCCGGCCGGCGAGCGCCGCCGCCAGGTCCGGCGCGCCGGGGCCCACGATCGATATCGGTTGCATACCCGAGGGCGGGGTGCGAGCGGCTTAGGCGTTTCCCGCCGACGCCGTCGGTGGCCCGGTTCGTCCGCGATCGCGGCGGCCGGGGACTCGGGGCGTCCTCGACCGGGACGGCTCGGGCCTCGGGCCGTCCGGGCTTGATAATCCTTAAGAGCGCGACAGGGGTATGCGACGGTAATGAGAGTCGTCGTTTCTATCGGCGGGAGCGTGCTCGCGCCCGATCTCGACCCCGACCGGGTGGCCGCGTACGCCGAAGCGATCGAGCGGATCGCCGCCGACGGCTGCGAGGTCGGGGTCGTCGTCGGCGGCGGGGGCGTCGCGCGCGACTACATCGAGACGGCGCGCGACCTCGGCGCCAACGAGGTCGAGCTCGACCAGCTCGGCATCGGCACCACCCGGCTCAACGCCCGCCTGCTGATCGCCGCGCTCGACGGCCGCGCGAACCTCTCGCCGGCGACGGGGTACGACGAGGCGGCCGCAGCCCTCCGGCGGGGCGAGGTGTCGGTGATGGGCGGCGTTACCCCCGGACAGACGACCGACGCGGTCGCCGCCGCCTTCGCCGAGTCCGTCGACGCCGACCTGCTCGTGTACGCGACGAGCGCGAACGGCGTGTACGACGCCGACCCCAACGTCGACCCGGACGCGACGCAGTTTGGCTCGATGTCACCGGCCGAGCTCGTCGACATCGTGCTCCCGATGAGTCGGAATGCCGGCGCCTCGGCCCCGGTGGACCTGCTCGCGGCCAAGCTGATCGACCGGGCGGGGATCCGCTCCATCGTCCTCGACGGCACGGAGCCGAACGCCGTCGTCGACGCCGTCCTCCGCGGCGAGCACACCGGGACCGACGTGGTCCCGACGGGAACCGACGAGCCGACCTACTGGACGGGGGCGAGCGACGCGTGAGCGCCGACCGCGACGCTGACGCCGGCGAGGACGACGCCGCCGGTCCGCCAGACGACTCCCCGCACATCCTCTCCGAGCAGGCGCGGGACGCCGCGGGCGCCGCGGAAGCGGACGAGGACGCCGCCGCCGCCGACGACCGAGGGGCCGGCGACGCCGGCTTCCGCGCCTTCTGGGCCGATGTGATCGCCGACGAGATCGAGGCCCGAGACCCCGACGAGCCGATCGTGATCAAGGGCGGCGTCTCCCCGTCGGGGGTCGCGCACCTCGGCAACTTCAACGAGATCATGCGTGGGTACTTCGTCGCCGCGGTGCTGCGCGAGCGCGGCCGCGAGGTCCGGCAGGTGTTCACCTCCGACGACAAGGACCCCCTCCGGAAGCTCCCGCGGAAGCTGGCGAACGCCGACGGCGAGATCGTCGGCCTCGGCGAGGTCGACGCGGGCGCGCTCGGCCGCAACCTCGGGAAGCCGTACACCGCGATCCCGGACCCGTTCGGCGAGCGCGAGTCGTACGCGGCCCACTTCGCCGCCCTCCTGCAGGCGGACGCCGAGCGACTGGGGGTCCCGGTCGAGATGATCTCGAACACCGAGCTGTACGCGGACGGCGACTTCGACGACGCGACCCGAACGGTCCTCTCCGACCTCGATGGCGTCCGCGAGGTGCTCTCCGAGTACCAAGACAAGGTCGACGACGAGTACGTCCCCTTTAACCCGGTCTGCGCGGAGTGCGGCAAGGTCACGGAGACGGTCACGGCGGTCGACCTCGAGGCGGAGACCGTCGACTACGCCTGCACCGACATGGAGGTCGGCGACGAGGTGATCGAGGGCTGCGGCCACGAAGGGACCGCGACGTTCCGCGAGGGGAAGCTCCCGTGGCGCTTGGAGTGGCCCGGCCAGTGGGACGTGCTCGGCGTCGACTTCGAGCCGTTCGGCAAGGACCACGCGGAGGGGTCCTGGCCGTCCAGCGTCGACGTCGCGCGCAACGTCTTCGGCATCGAACCGCCCGTTCCGATGGTGTACGAGTGGTTCACGCTCAACGGGGAGCCGCTCTCCTCGTCCGCGGGCAACGTCGTCACCGTGCCGGAACTGCTCGAACTGCTCGAACCCGAGGTGCTCCGGTACTTCTTCGCGCTCCACCCGAAAAAGGCTCGCGACCTCGACATCGAGCGGCTCGACCAGCTCGTCGACCGGTTCGACCGCTTCGAGCGCGCGTACTTCGGCGAGGTCGACGACGAGGACCTGACCGCCTTCGCCGAGCGCGCCTACCCGTTCGTCGTTGGTCGCGCCGACGACCCGCCGACGGAGAAGCCGGTCCGGCTCCCGTACACGTTCGCGGCCGTCCTCGGCATGGTCGACGACCCCGACTTCCGCGAGCGGCTCGCCCGCGACGAGGGCCACATCCCCGAAGACGCCTCCTCGGAGGTCGTCGAGGCCGCGCTCGCCCGCGTCGAGAAGGCGCGGAACTGGGCCGAGCGCACCGGCAACGAGTACGACTACCGGCTCCAGACCGACCTGCCGGACGCCGAGTTCGACGACGACGTGGCCGCCGCGCTCGACGACCTCGCCGACTTCGTCGCCGCGGGCAACGACGGTGACGCGATCCAGGCGGAGATGTACGAGACGGCGCGCGCACACGACGTCGACGTCGGCGACTTCTTCGCGGCCGGCTACCGGCTCTTCTTCGACGACACGCAGGGACCGCGCCTCGGCGAGTTCCTCGGCGAACTGGAGCGCGACTACGTCGTGGCGCGGCTCCGCCGGGAGGCGTAGATGTCCGAGGACCGCTCGCTGGACGAGTTCGCCGTCGGCTCGGAGGCCGGCGGGGGGCGGGACGACGCCGACGAGACGGTCGACGGCGGGGGGCGGGACAACGCCGACGAGACGGTCGACGGCGGGGACGACGCGGTCGACGGTGTCGACGAACCGGTCAACGCCGACTCGGCGGTCCCGACCGCCACATGGACGACCGGCGGCGCCGCCTGCGACCGGTGCGGCGAGCGGGCCGCGCGGCGGTGGTTCGCCGGCGGCGACCTCGTTTGCGCCGCCTGCAAGGAGTGGTGACCGCGATTAGATTTAATACCCCCCGCGCGGTCGTTACTTACGAGTAAAACTCCCTGAGGTTTTAGATCGTTAACATGAAATTTTCTATCGACCGACTCTACGGCCGCTCGCCCCGCGCGCTCGTGGTCGGCTTCCTCTGTGTGGGGGCGCTGTTGGTCGTGGCGGTCGACGTGGCGGTCGCCGCCGCCGGCGACGCGACCGCGTGGGCCCCGACTCACCTCGCGAGCGGCTGGGCGGTCGTCGGCGTCTCGTCGGTGTTCTTCCACGGCGCGTTGACTTACCACCGCCGGCGCGCGGAGACGGCGCGCCGAGAGCTCGAAACGTCGAACCAGCAGCTGCAGGTGCTGAGCCGGGTGTTCCGGCACAACGTCCGCAACGACCTCAACGTCATCCGCGGGTACGCGGACCTGCTCGCCGAGCGGGTCGACGACGACCGGAGCCGCGAGTGCCTAGAGACGATCCGGGAGACGACCGACGACGTAGTCGAGATCAGCGAGAAGCTGCGCGTCATCGAGGAGGCGTCGCTCGAACGGCCCGAGGAGCGGATCGACCTGGTCGAGGCGGCCCGAGAGGCGGCCGCGGAGGTCGACGGGTCGGACGTGACGGTCACGATGGAGACGCCCGCGGAGGCGTGGATCCGCGCGGACCGCTCCGTCGAGTACCCGATCCGCGAGGTGTTCGAGAACGCGGTCACCCACAACGACGGAGCGACTCGGCGGGTCGACGCGCGGATCGTGGAGAACGGGACCACCACCCGCTTGGAGGTCAGGGACAACGGGCCGGGGATCCCCGAAGACGAGCGAGCGGTGTTGCGGGCCGAACGGGAGACGCCGCTCTCGCACGCGAGCAGTATCGGCCTCTGGCTCGTCAAGTGGATGTGCGAGACGCAGGGCGGGACGGTCGGCTTCGAGACGACCGACGACGGAACGACGGTCCGGCTGCGGTTCGAATCCGCGGCAGCTGAGACGCCTCCGGCGGAGTCGGCAAGGCGGCGGGGTGACTCCGGGGACCGGGCGGCCGACGCCGCGGAGCGTCGAGACGACGCCGGAACGCGCCGCAGTGACACCGAACAAACCGGGAGGAGCGCCGAGGAGGACAGGGAGAGCGCCGAGGGACGCCGAAGCGGCGCCGCGGGGGACCCGACTAGTCGAGCTCGGTGATCGTCACCGCGTACACGGCCCCGCAGTTTCCGCACTCGACGTGAACGCCGCGGCTCGTCTGTCCGCGCGTGAACTCGGAGATCTCCTCCGAACAGGAGCATTCGAACTGGACTTTCATTATTCCGATTACGGGGGTTTGGTATTTAAAACGCCGCGTCTCGAAATCGATCGTGAGAACCGGGCGTCGTCGCTGCCGCGGTCGCGGCGCGGTCAGTCGTCGTCGACGATCACTTCGACGGGGCCGTCGTCCGCCTCCGCGTCGGCGTCGCCGGCGTCGCCGGCCGCGCCGGACTGTTTCTGCTGGTAGTAGAGCCCGCCGGCGACCGCGAGGACGACCCACGACCGCCAGTTGGCGAGGTTCAGCGTGTAGCCGATGCCGAACGGCTTCTCGACGAGCATCCCCTTGCCGGGCTGCCAGTACGACGACAGCAGGCGGCCGAGGCTCGGCCGCTCGAAGTTGTACGGGATCCCGAGTATCTCTCCCGAGGACGGTTTGTCTGCCATACAGGCATATCGCCCGCCGGGGATATAAATCGTGGCGGGACCGAGCGTCTGCGCCCGCGTCAGCCGCCTGTCAGGGCGACCGGGGCCGGAGAGCGCCGTCCGGGCTACCGATACCGCCCGCGCCCTTCGACGTCCCGCAGCCGGTCGAGGACGTCGTCATCGCCGACCTCGGCGTAGCCTGCCTCGAACGCCTCGATCAACGGGGGCGGGTCGGTCGCCGTCGCGCGGACGGACCCCTCGAACACGTGGAGGTCCATCGCGTGGTCCTCGACGTGACCGGTGTGATACGCGAGCCCGAAGTCGATGAGCGTCGTCAGGGCGTCGTCGTCACCCACGTTTTCCTCGGCCGATCTGCCCGCGGTCGAGCCGTCCGCGGCCGACGCCGCTATCCGGACGTTCCGCGTCGTCGGGTCCCCGTGGACGATCCCCGCGCCGTGGAGCCGCGCGAGGTGGCGGCCGACGGCCGCGGTCCACCGCTCGCCGAGGGCGGCGGCGAGGTCGCGGTCGCCGACGTGCTGGAGCGTCAGCGTCGCCGCCGGCACGTCGACGTCGTACACCATCGGCGTCGGGACGCCCGCTCGCCGCGCCTCGCTCGTCAGCCGCGCCTCGGCGACGGTCCGATCCCGACGGAGCGCACGGTCCAGCTCGGGGTGACGGTACCGCTTGGGCACCCGGCGCTTGATCACGCGGCGGGCGTCCCCGACGGCGCCTCCGGCGTCGGCGGTCGCGATTTCCACGGTCGCCTCCGCGCCGCGCCGATCGCCGGTCCCGTCGCCGTCCCGCTCCTCTCTCTCCCACCCGTCGTCTCCCCGCCCGCGGGCGACCGACGCGTCGCCGTCGCGCCACGTCACGGGCACCTGGTCCGGCCGGAAGTCCGGGTCGATCGCCGACTCGGCGACCGACAGCGTGTCGCCCGCCGCGGCCATCTTCGCGCCCAGCACGGCGATCATTCCCGCGTTGTCGCGGAGGAACCGCGGCTCGGGCGCGTGGAAGTCGGCGCCGCGGGCCGCGCACATCGTCTCCAGCATCTCGCGGAGCCGGTCGTTCTGCGCGACGCCGCCGCCGAGGACGAGCTCGTCCGCGCCGGTCAGCGAGAGCGCCCGCTCCGACACCTCCGTCAGCATCGCGAACACGTGCTCTTGGAGCGCGAAGCAGATCTCCTCGACCGGGACCCCGTCGTCGTACGCGTCGTTGGCGGCGGAGCTAATGCCGGAGAAGGAGAAGTCCATCCCCTTGACGACGTACGGCAGGTCGACCAGATCGGCGTCGGGGTCGCGCTCGGCGGCCGCCTCCGCGGCCGCGGTCTCCACTTTGGGCCCGCCGGGGTGGTCCCACCCGATGTGGCGCGTGAACTTGTCGATCGCGTTGCCGACGCCCGCGTCCATCGTCTCGCCGAGCACGCGGTAGCGACCGTCGTGGTAGCCGAGCAGGTGCGCGTTCGCGCCGGAGGCGTTCAGACACACCGGATTCTCGAACCCTGACCGGTGGCGACCGATCTCCAGGTGCGCCACCATGTGATTGACGCCGACGAGGGGGACGTCGAGCGTCCCCGCGAGCGCCCGCGCGGCCGTGCCGACGGTCCGGAGACAGGGGCCGAGCCCCGGTCCCTTCGAGAAGGCGACGGCGTCGATCGCGTCCGGGCCGTGTTCGGCCTCGGCGGCGGTCAGGACCGCGTCGACGACCTCGGGGATCGCCTCGGACATGTGTTCGGCGGCCTCGCGCGGGTGAATGCCGCCGCTGTCCGGCTCGTACGGGTCAGATTCGATGAAAACGGAGTCGGCCTCGGCGTCGTACAGCGCGGCGCTCGCGCACCACGCGGTCCCCTCGATGCCGAGAACGCGCATCCGGCGCGGCGTCAGGCCTCTTCGGCGTCCGCGTCGGCTTCGTCGCCGATCTTGTTGCGTTCGAGCATGTACTCCTGTTCGACGTCGAGCGCGTCCTCGGCGGTGTCGTACACCTTCGCGTAGCCGACCGTCTTGCGCATGCCGAACTTCGTGTCCAGCTCGTGGACGACGACCTCCTCGGAGGCCTTGTCGAGCTTGGCCGCGAGCGAGTCGCGGACCGACAGGCGGGAGGGCGTCGCCTCCTCGTGTGTCGTCTCGAATCGAATGTCCGTGCGGTGCAACATCGGGTTCTCCTCCTCGGAGATGATATCGACGTCCATGGTTCAGTTACGCGTATATCCCCTCGAAAGCTGTAAAAGGATTTCGAAGCGGGGGTGCGGCCGGAATTGCCCCCCTCACGGCCGCGATCTCAGTTCCGTCGCTCCCGGCACCTCATCGGAGACACGATTTAGTCCGGGCGGGACCAACCGCCGATCGGATGCCCGGTGACACGGACCCGTTCGTCGAGCCCGCGGAGCGGACCCGATACGACCTGATGCGATCGAAACACGTCATCGTCCCGCTGTCCCTCCGGCGGAAGCTGCACCTGTGCGGTCTCCTCGCGCTGCTTGCAGCGC
The DNA here is from genome assembly GCF_059752395.1 of Halorubrum sp. B53. NCBI lineage: Archaea > Methanobacteriati > Methanobacteriota > Halobacteria > Halobacteriales > Haloferacaceae > Halorubrum > Halorubrum sp. B53. The sequence continues at coordinate 68,771 of NZ_MWTH01000003.1, forward strand.
TTGTTGGACCGGTCGTGGCGACGCTCCCGGCAGCCGTCCGAGAGACGTACTTCGCGGGAGACCCGATGACGACTCGACTCGGAGCCGCCGCGGCCGTTCTCGTCGGTACCGTCGCTCTGGCGGCCGCGGTCGCCGGGCTCACCGCCGTCGGAGTGTCCCTCGACCGCCGTCCGGATCCGCCGGAGTCGAGCGTCTGGACCCTGATCGCCGCCGAGGACGCGGCCTCGGCGTTCGGGTTTATCACCGGGTCGCTTGGCGTCGTCTCGGGCGCCGCGCTCCTCGTGAGCGGCCACTGGGGGATCGATGCGGTCCGGCGACTGAACGAGTTCGGGGTCCAGCCGTACCTCCCCTACGAGGTCTTCCCGGCCACGCCGCGGCTCGCGTCTCTCGCCGGGCTCGTCGTCGGCCTCGGTGCCCTCGCGTCGAGCCTGTACGTCGGCTCGCCGTGAGTCGGCTCAGAAGCGGCTCGGCCGGGCTCGGCGCGCCCGGTCGCCGGTCACCGGCGGTCCTCGGGGAGTCGACCGAGCGCCTCGTAGGCCGCCTCGACATCGCCGTCGAGCGCCTCGAACAACTCCCGCGCCTCCGCGCGGGACTCCGGCGTGACCGCGACACGGACCATCCCCTCTCCGGGCTGGCCGTAGACGACGCTCGCGCCGTCGGGCGCGGCGAGGATCGCCGGCAGTGCGGCTAGGTCCTCCTCGCCCGTCACCTCGATGATGACCGGGTCAGCGTCGTCGAGCGCCTCGGCGAGCGCCTCGAGGAGTTCCGCTGACAGCGACGCCGCGGGGTTCTCCACGGGGATTCGGCGGTCGTCCGCGGCCGCGAGTCCGGACTCGATCCGCGCGTCGACCGCCTCGCGCTCGGTCTTGCCGTCGATCAGCGCGACGTCGGGGACGCGGCCCGCCTCCCGCAGGTGGTACGTGACCACGTCGCCCACCGCGATGATCGGGGCCTCGGGCGCGGCCCGCTCGCCGCGGGTCTCCGCCGCGGCCGCGAGCAGCTCGTCGGCGTCCGTCGTCACCGGGCCGAGCGGCTCCTTGAACGCGTCGCGCATGGAGTTCGGAAGCGTGAGCATGAATGGGGTGTCGGACTGTGAGCGGCGTCGACGTCGCTATCGGACCTTCAGCGCGTACGACCCGGCCTTCGTGACGTTCATCTCCTCGGCGATCTGGCTCTCCTCGGGCTTCGTGATGATGACGTAGCCCGCCCAGTCCTCCGTCAGCGACGACGACCCGCAGTGCTCGCAGGTCTGCGAGTCGGGGTCGTTGACGTGGTGGCACTCACGGCAGGCGAGGCGGTCCTCTGCCATCAGTCGGCCTCCTCACTGGTCTGCTCGCGGTGGAGCCGCTTCCCCTCCAGCCACTCGTGTTTGCCGAGCCCCGGCTGCTTCGCCGTGAGCCCGATCTTCGAGTCGCGGGGGTTGCGCTCGTCGATGCTCTTCGTCACGACGCGGACCCGGACGGCGTCGTCCACGCCGAGGGTCTTGTCGGAGTCCGAGGAGGCGAGCTGCTGGTTCGCCCCGTCGAACGTGAGGTACTCGTCCGTGATCTGGGAGACGTGGAGGAGTCCGTCCACCGGGCCGATCCCGACGAAGGCGCCGAACTCGACGGTCTCGACGACCGTCCCGTCGGCGACCTCCTGCATGTCGGGGTCGTACGTCAGCGCGTCGAACTCGGCCTCGTAGTAGACGCCGGGGCGGTTGTGTAACACCGCGCCGTCGCCGATGTCGTGGACCTCGATGACGCTCACGACGCTGCCGACGTCCTCGTCCATTCGTCCTTCCAGTTTGTCCTGAAGCAGGGCTTTCACCCGCTCGTCGGTGACGTCCGCCAGGTGTTTCGGCGGCACCTCGACCGTATCCTTGAGTCGAACTCGTTTGTACATGTTCTTGGTTGTCCGCGTCCGCTAGGGTTCCGTTATCGCCAGTGTGTTCCGACCCCTTAAACCGATTACTGGTGCGCCCGCCTCCAGCACCCGGTTCGCCAGCGGTCGATCGTTCGTGACGACGCCGTCGACCCGGCCCTCGGTGACCAGCTCGACCAGCGCGTCGTCGGCGTACGATTCCGTCGTTTCCACCGCCTCCGCCCGCGCCGCGAGGTCCGCGCCCACGCTCGCCGCGGTCGCCTCCTCGCCGTTCCCGCCCTGCAGCCGGTCTAACTCCGACGTGACCGCGGTGGGAACGACCGCCTCGTACGCGCCGAGAAGTCGGTCGAGCTCCTCGAACAGCCGCAGGTTCGCCTCGACCGGCGCCATCAGCGCGCTCGCGTCGAGCGCGACGACCGGGGCGCCGTCGGGAGTGTCGCCCGCGAGGGCCTCGGTCGGGGCGTCGCCCGCGCGGGTCGAGTCGGTCACGTTACGAGAGCGTCCCGACGCCGATGAGCCGCCAGCGCGCGCCGACGCGCCGGTTGATCGCGATCTGCGCGCCCTCCTCGGCGCAGACGGGCCGCTTGAGGCTCACCTCGCACTCGCCGTCGCGCGCGCTCGTCACCGCGCCGACCGTCGTCGCGGTGCCGACCGTGAGCATCAGCGGCTCGCCCGTGCTGATCTCCTCGATGTCGCTCTCGCCGCTCTCGTCGTCCTCCTTGCCGACGACGCGGTCGAGGAGGTCGACCTGCATCTCGAACTCGTTGCGGGTCGGCGGGAGCGTGCCCGGCTCGCCGGCGACCTGGCCGGCGAGCGCGTCGCCCTTCGTCAGGCTCGGGTCGAGCCCCGTCCCGACGCCGAGGAGGCCCCCCGGTCGGGCGCTCTCGACGTCGTTGTTGCCGGCCTGCAGCGAGCGGACGGTCGTCTCGAGGGGCCGCCACTCCGTCTGGCCCTCCTCGTCGACCTCGCGGCCGGGGCGGATCTCCAGCCCGTCGCCGACGGAGAGCTCGCCGCTGACGAGCGAGCCGCCGACGACGCCGCCCTTGAGGTCCGCGGCGGTCGCGCCCGGCCGGTTGATGTCGAACGAGCGCGCCGCGTACATCCGTGCGTTCTCGCCGGGGTCGCGGTCGGGAGTCGGGATCTCCGTCTCGATCGCGTCGATGAGCAGGTCGAGGTTGACCTCCTGCTGGGCCGACACGGGGACGATCGGCGCGTCCTCCGCCACGGTGCCCTCGACGAACTCCTGGATCTGTTGATAGTTGTCGACCGCGCGGTCCCGGTCGACGAGGTCGACCTTGTTCTGCGCGATGACGACGTTCTCGATCCCGATCAGGTCGAGCGCCATCAGGTGCTCCTCCGTCTGCGCCTGCGGGACGTCCTCGGTCGCGCTCACGACCAGCACGGCGCCGTCCATGATCGAGGCGCCCGAGAGCATCGTCGCCATCAGCGTCTCGTGGCCCGGGGCGTCGACGAACGAGACCGTCCGGAGCGGCTCGCTCTCGGAGCCGTCCTCGCACTCCTCGTCGACGGTGTAACACTCGGGCGCGTCGACGCCCGGACAGCGCCGGAACGTCGCGTCCGCGTACCCCAGCCGGATCGAGATGCCGCGTTTCATTTCCTCGCTGTGCTGGTCGGTCCACGAGCCGGACAACGCCTGCACGAGCGTCGTCTTCCCGTGGTCGACGTGACCGACGAGACCGATGTTCACCTCCGGTTGTGTGTTGGCTTCAGTCACTGTTGGACCTCCTAACGGAGCAGTCTTACCGGAAATTCGCTCCGTGCGAGTGATAAAGTTGCTGTTATAGTGGCGGCAGGGAGTTCTCGCGGAACGTCCGAGCGCGACGACGCGAGACGGACACCCGAGCGCGACGGCGACGACCACTTATAAATCAGCGTGCGGTGCGGTGGCGCGTGCCTGCGAGGCCGCCTCGCGGCCGAGCCGCGAGGGACCGCAGGTCCCTCTGGAAGCCGGCGCTACGCGCCGGCGACAGCACGCGCGAGGGAGTCGGCCACTCGGAGCGAAGCGAAGAGTGGCCGACGAGGCTGGGGAGGTGTGAGGTGCGGTCGCTGTGGGGATGGGACTCAAAGGGGCGGCTGCGAGGACGAAGGCGCGGGAAGCACGGACCGCAGGGAGCGAGCACCGCGAGCGACTGAGGACCGCAGCGACCGCACCGAGTCCTCGCGGCCGGGGCTTTGGAGGTGTTCACCACCGGCCCGCAGTCATCCGTTTATAAACAAACGTCGTCAGCTCCGTACTCGTCCGACGCCGATTTACGCCTCACGCGCGAATCCGGGCACATAATGGGATACGCGTGCCCCGTCTGCGAGACCCCGCAGCGCGACGGCGAACACCTCGCGCACCACCTCGCGTTCACGGCGATGCTCCACGGCGACGACCACGAGGCGTGGCTCGACGAGCGCGTCCCCGACTGGAGCGACCGCGACCCCGACGGCCTCGCGGCCGAGGTGACCCCGCACGCCGACGACGCCGAGTACCACGAGGTGTTCGAGGACACCGTCGACCGCGGGCGCCCCGACGTCGACCTCGGCGACCACGACCACGCGGGACACAGTCACGGCGCTCCCGACGTTCCCGGGGCGCGAGGCGGCGTCGACGAGTCGGGCGCGACCGACCCGGAGACCGAGGCCGCGCTGCGCGAGGCCCGAGAGCTGACGCGGAAGATGTTCGAGGAGGACGAGGACAGCGAGAGCGACGATGCGGGGGACGCCGCCGGCAACGCTGCCGACGACGCCGACGACGCCGCCGACCCGTCCGCGTAACGGAACGCCCTTTTCAGTCGGCGCCGAACGCGACGTATGCACACCAGAGGGACGTTCGCTCCCGAGACCCGCGCCGACGCGCTCGAACGCTACGAGGAGGTCGGCCCGGTCGCGCAGGTCGTCGTCCGCGAGGCGACGAAGGCGATGGAGTTCGGCGCCGACGAGTACGACGACCGGGTCACCCCGGAGGTGATCCGGACCGCCCGCGACGCCACCTTCGCCGAGCTGCTCGCGGTCCACGTCGGCGACGAGAGCGAGTTCGACGCGTGGCTCGCCGACAGCGAGTTCGACGCGGACGACGTCGTCCGGATCGGCTCCGACAACGTCGACAACCTCGTCTGGCACCCGATCCCCTTCGCCGACACCGTGGTCGCGGCGACGTTCCAGGACGAGCCCGACGCGGCCGCGAGTACCCTCCGGCGGAACGCGTTCGGGCGCGTCTACCGCGAGGAGTTCTACGAGTCCGGGCGGTAGCTCGCTCGGCGCTACTCTTCCCGGCGCTGTCGCTCGGTGTCGGAGGAGAGCGCAATAAAAGAGGAGTCGAAGCCGAGAGCGACGCTTACGCGAGCTTTTCGATGTCTCCGGCGTCAGCCGGAGGCCAGAGAAGCTGTCTACGACAGCTTCTCGATGTTCCCGGAAATCGAAGATTTTCGGGCGCTCGAAAAGCTCGCCTAGGCGAGCTTTTCGATGTTCTCGACGACGGCGTCGGCGAACTCGCTCGTCGCGAGCTTCTCGCCGCCCTCGATCTGGCGGTGCAGGTCGTAGGTGACCTTGCCGGAGGAGATGGTCTCCTCGACGGCCTCGCGCACGAGGTCGGCGGCGTCGGACCAGCCGAGGTAGTCGAGCATCTCGCGGCCGGAGAGGATCATCGCGGTGGGGTTCACCTTGTCCTCGCCGGCGTACTTCGGCGCGGAGCCGTGGACGGGCTCGGCGAGACAGCGACCGTGGCCGCGGTTGATGCCGGGCGCGATGCCGAGGCCGCCGATCTGCGCGCCGGCGGCGTCGGACATGTAGTCGCCGTTGAGGTTCATCGTCGCGATGACGGAGTACTCGTCGGTGCGGGTCAGCAGCTGCTGGAGCATGTTGTCCGCGATGCGGTCCTTGACGACGAGGGCGCCCTCGGGGCGCTCGCCGTCGTGCTCCTCCCAGAGCTGGTCCTCGGTGATGACGTCCTCGCCGTACTCCTCCTCGGCGACCTCGTAGCCCCAGTCGCGGAACGCGCCCTCGGTGAACTTCATGATGTTTCCCTTGTGGACGAGCGTGACCGAGTCGCGGTCGTTCGCGAGCGCGTAGTCGACCGCCTCGCGGATGAGGCGCTTCGAGCCGAACTCGGAGATGGGCTTGACGCCGATACCGACGGGGCCGTCGTGGATGACGTCGGCGACGTCCATGTCCTGTTCGAGGAAGTCGCGTACCTGCTCGGACTCGTCGGTGCCGGCCTCCCACTCGATGCCGGCGTAGACGTCCTCGGTGTTCTCCCGGAAGGTGACCATGTCCATCTCCTCCGGGTTCTTGACGGGCGACGGGACGCCGTCGATGTAGTAGGTCGGGCGGACGTTCGCGTACAGGTCGAGCGTCTTCCGGAGCGCGACGTTCAGCGAGCGGAAGCCGGCGCCGACGGGAGTCGTCAGCGGCCCCTTGATCGCGACGCGGTGGTCGCGGATGGCCGAGACGGTGTCCTCGGGGAGGTTCTCGTCGTACATCTCCCGAGCACTGGAGCCCGCGTAGACGCGCATCCACGCGATGGACCGCCCGGTCGCCTCCGCGGCCGCGTCGAGTACCTGCTGTGCCGCCGGTCCGACGTCGGTGCCGATCCCGTCGCCGTGAATGATCGGGATGATGGGGTTCGACGGGACGTTCAGCTCGCCGGTCTCCTCGTCGGCGAGTGTGATCGCCTCGCCGTCGTCGGGGACGTCGACCTTATCGTAGCTCATGAACGTTCGTGGATTCTGGTGGTGGCTTAAAGTGCCTGCCGCTTTCGGCGTGAGCGCCGCTCTCGCAGGCTTTGCCGGTTCCGGCTCTCAGACCGGTTCGACGTCGACGTCGAACATCGACCGCCACCGGTAGCGCCGGCCGCCCCAGACGAACGTCCGTCGTGCGAGTGCGTACGCGAGGAAGACCGGCGAGACGATCACCGACGGGGCGGCGAGGAGGAACGTCGCCCGCCGGACCCCGAACAGCGCGTACGTCGCCCCCGAGAGCGCCGTGACGAACGCCGCTCCCGCGACCGGCGCGAGCAGGCACAGCGACGCGAGGGCGATCGAGAGCGCGACGTTGAACGCGGTCGCCAGCGGCGCGTGGCGGCGAGTGATCTGCAGGAACCGGACGAACCGCTCCAGTGACTCCCGCGCCGACCCGCCCGCGGCGACGGTCCGGGTGCGGTCGGCGGCGCTCACGTCGAGGTGCTCGGCCAGGGTCCCGTCGTCGCTGACGGTGCGGCGGAGGTCGGCGAGGAAGGCGTCCTCGTCGAGGTCGTCGCGCTCGAAGACGACCGCGCCGCCCCACGCGATCCCGTCCCGGGAGACCGCGAGCGTCCCGCCGATGACGTACGCCGGCTCGAAGAACCGCCCGAGCGGGTCCGCCCCGACGAACACGGGGACCTCCGTGGTCGGCCCCTGTCGCTCGTAGTCGGCGTTGAGGGTCGCGAGCCACTCCGGCGGATGCCTGAAGTCGTCGTCGGTCCAGACGATCCGGTCGCGTTCCGCCGCCGCCATGCCCGCGGCGATCGCGTTCGCCTTCCCGGAACAGCCATCGGGCTCGCCCGCGAGGACGACGCGAACCCTGTCGGGGAGCCCGTCGCCCTCCCCCTCGGCGCCGCTCTCACCGTCCCGGCGCTCGGCCACCGGGTCGTCGCCGGTGTCGCAGATCACCAACAGCTCGTCGTCCTCGCCGAGCTGGGCGGCCACCTCCGAACACGCCTCGGTCCAGCGCACCGTCGGGAGGAGCACCGACGTCGGCGGGCGGGATCGCTCGCTCTCCGTCACGTCGATCGGTTCGGGAGGCGGACTGATAAGTGGTCAGTCGCCCGCGACTCACCTCGGTCGACACTCCCCCGTCCCGAGCCTCACCCCGGCCGACACTCCCGCGTTCCGAGTTCGTTGACTCGGGCCTCTCCGCCGTCGGTCACGTCGACCTCGACCATCGAGACGGTCACCGACGCGACCGGGTCGCCGCCGCCCCCCGCAGAGCGGTCGCAGAGGTGCGCGAGAAGCGGGTCGACGCGGCTCGGCGCCCCGTCGTCCGCCAACAGAGTGAGGTACTTCCGCCAGCGGGCGGTGGGGTACGCCCGCGCGTCCGACGGCGGCCGGTCGGCCGCGACGGGGTCGCCGTGCAGCGCGTCGAACGCGTCGCCGTCGGCGGTCGTCGCCGTCGCGAGCAGGAGCGCGTCCGTCGAGCTCGGGTCGGGCGCGAACATGTCCCAGCCGTGCTCGGCCGGGTCCGCCGTCGCCGCGACGGGCTCGGGCGCGTCGACGAGCCCGGCGGCCATCCCGTTCCACGCCAGCACCGACGCGAGCAGGACGACGGCGACGAGGGCGACGGCGCGCTCGCGGGTCGCCCGGTCCGCCCGATCCGTCCGGTCTGTCCGGTCTGCCCGGTCCGCGAGGTGCGGCCCGCCGGGGACCGACGCCGCCGCCCGCCGGAGCCGCCCGCTCGCCGAGCCGACGCCCTCCTCGACGCGGTCCCAGACGAACGACGGGAAAAAGGGGAGGAGGGCGGTCGCCGATATCAGCGGGAAGACGCCGAGCTGGAGCGTGAGCGTCATCGAGAGGTGCGCGGCGACGAGGCTCCCCGCGAGCGCCGCCCGGACGCGCCCGGCGGATACGACGAGCAGCGGCGACGCGACGAGCAGCGCGAGCCAGCCGTAGGTGGCGGCCGCGTACAGCGCCGGCGCCTCGGGGAGGAGTCCGCCGACCGGCCCGTGGAGGTACGTGAGCCGGAACACCTGTTCGACCGCTTCGCCGCGCGGCCAGGCCGTCCCCCGGAGCTTCTCGATCCCGTTCGCGACGTAGACCGCGACCACGACGGCCAACGGGAGCGCCGAGGCGGGCCCGACGAAGCGGTCGCTTCCCTGCCCTTGGCGGCCGGCCGTCCCGACCGTCGAACCCCGGCGCCGGACGGCGTCGACCGACCACCGCGCGCCGAGCGGACAGAACAGCCCGGCCCCGAGCAGCTGCCAGAGCAGCTTGTCGCCCGCGTTGAGCACGAACGGGTTTCGCGCCTGCAGCGACGCGAGCAGGACCAGCGAGACCGCGGTCGCGAGCCGGGTCCGGTGGCCGACCGCGAGCGCGACGGCGGCGACCGCGGCGACGAGGAACAGCAGCGCGACGGGCCACGCCGCCCCCGAGAGCGCGTGCAGCGAGAAGCGAGCGGCGAGGGGGTACGCCTCGGCGAGCGCCGAGCGCGGGAACACCCCAGCGTCGGTATAAAAGGCCGTCAGGTTCCGGGCGCGCAGCCCGAGGTCGACGAGGAGCACGACCCCGAGCGCGACCCGGAACGCCGCCAGGGCGCGGCGGTCGATCCCGACGCGCGCCCCGACCGCGTTTCGGAGGCGGCGGCGGAGCGAGGGCCGCCCCGCGGGCTCCTCGTCGGTGCGCGGTTCGGGGTCCTCGGCGGGGGCGTCGGCTGTGCGTCCTCGGTGGTCGTCCACGACAGTGGCGACTCCCCGAGCGGCGGGAATAGTTCTTGCGGCGGCGGACCGGCCGCGGCCGACCGCGAGAGCCCCCCACCCGCTCGGCGGTATCGCCCGCCGCTTCCCGGGCGCTTATGCGGACGCCGCGGCACCCTCGCGTATGTCACAGCGACCCTCGATGCGCGTCGTCGTCCACGGCGGCGCCGGCGGCGCGCCGGACGACCCGGCGCCGAGACAGGAGACGCTCGACGCGGCGGCCGAGCGCGGCGCGGACGCCGGAACTCCCCTCGACGCCGTCGAGGCGGCGCTCGCGCCTCTCGAATCGAGCCCTCGGTTCAACGCCGGCGTCGGCGGCGCGGTCCAGTCCGACGGCGTCGTCCGCACCGACGCCGGCGTGATGACCTCGGACCGGGAGATCGGCGCGGCCTGCTCGATGCCGGGCGTGAAGCACGCGGCGAGCGTCGCCCGCGTCGTCCACTCGGAGACGCCCCACGTCTTCGTTTCGGGCGAGCATGCGGTCGACCTCGCCGCCGACTTCGATGTCGAGACGGGCGTCGACCTGCTCACCGACGAGACGCGCGCCCGATACGAGGACGAGGACCCGCCGCGGGGCGGCCCGCGCGAGCACCTCGACTGGCTCGCGACGCGGTTCGGATCGGGCTCGGATCAGGCCGGCAGTGGGTTAGAGAACGGCTCTCAGGGGGAGGGCGATTCGGGTCGCGCGCCCGACCACGACACGGTCGGCGCGGTCGCGTCCGACGGCGAGCGGTTCGCGGCGGCGACCTCCACGGGCGGCCGGTCGTTCGCCCTCGCGGGCCGGGTCGGCGACGTGCCGCAGGTTGGCTCGGGATTCTTCTGTACCGAGGCCGGCGGCGCGAGCGCGACGGGGGCCGGCGAGGACATCGCGCGCGTCACGCTCTCGCGCCGGGGCGTGGAGCATCTCGACGACGGGATCGGCGCGCAGGCGGCGGCCGACCGGGCGATCGAGGAGTTCGAGGAGATTACGGGCTCCGGAGCCGGCGTGATCGTCCTCGGGGAGGAGGGGGCCGGGAGCGCGTTCAACACGGACGGGATGCAGACGAGTATCGCTTATAAATAGTCGCTGACGTGGCGGGCGGCCATTTATAAATAAAATATTTCGCGGTGACCATCTCCAAAGCCCCAGCCGCTCGCTTATAAGCGGTTGCTGACGGGTCGACGGTGAACACCTCCAAAGCCCCAGCCGCGCTCGGCTCCCACAGCTCGCTGCGCTCCTCAGTCGCTCGTTTCACTCGCTCCCTGCGGTGCTTACGTCGCTGGGGTTCGCCGAGCGCGGCTGCCCCTTTGAGTCCCACCCCGCTCCGCTCCGCACAGCACCTCACACCTCCCCAGCCTCGTCGCTCGGTCGGGGCTCCCGCCGGTCGCCCGCTTCCTCGCGACTCCCTCGCACGTGCTCCTCGTGGCCGCCGGTGGCGGCCACTCGGAGGCGCGCGCCGACGGTAAAACTGGTCGGGCGTCGTCGAGCATTTATAAATGAGCTCGTTGCGTCGACCCCGACCCGCCTCGTCGTCCGCGGAGGCGAGGATACAAATCCGCCGGCCGCCTTGCCCGCGTATGGTCACGTTCCTCGCCGGCGGCACGGGGACGCCGAAGCTCCTCGACGGGGCGACCCGCGTCTGGGACCCCGAGGAGGTCGCGGTCGTCGCCAACACGGGCGACGACGTCGAGCTCGGCGGCCACCTCGTCTGCCCCGACGTCGACACCGTGCTGTTCGCCGGCGGCGGCGTCCTCGACCGCGAGACGTGGTGGGGGATCGCCGACGACACCACCGAGACCCACGCGGAGCTGCGCCGGCTCGCGGACGAGGTCGGGATCGGGACGCAGCCGCGGTACCTCGACGCCGAGGCGCAGACGGCGGGCCGCGAGATCGCCCGCTGGCGGCGCTTCTCCGGCGTCGGCGAGTTCATGGAGATCGGCGACCGCGACCGCGCGGTCCACGTCACGCGCACGAGCCTGCTCGACGAGGGCCGCACGCTCACCGAGGCGATCCGGGCGCTCGCCGACGCCTTCGGCCTCGACGTCGACCTCCTCCCGATGTCCGACGACCCGGTCGCGACGCTGATACACACCGCGGCCGGCGAGACGATCCACTTCCAGGAGTACTGGGTCGCGCGCCGCGGCGAGCCGCCGGTCGACGACGTGGAGTTCCGCGGCGCGGACGACGCCGAGCCGACCGACGCCGTGCTGGACGCCCTCGCCGACCCGGTCGTTATCGGTCCCTCAAACCCCGTGACGAGCCTCGGCCCGATGCTCGCGCTCCCCGAGTTCGAGGCGGCGCTGTCGGCGACGCCGGTCGTCGCGGTCTCGCCGTTCGTCGGCGACGAGGCCTTCTCCGGCCCGGCGGCCGACCTGATGGCCGGCGTCGGCCGCGACCCCTCGACCGCGGGCGTCGCCGCCGCGTACCCGTTTGCGGACGCGTTCGTCCTCGATACGGACGATCCGACCGAGCTCTCCGAGCGCCACGTCGAGCGCACCGACACACGGATCGACGACGCCGACGACGCCGAGCGCGTCGCCCGAGCCTGCGAGCGCGCGCTGACAGCGGTGTCGGACGCGGCGGCGACCGACGCGGAGGTGGCGGAGTGACGGCAACCGACGATGGCGAGTCCCCCTCCCTCGTCGCCGCCAGCCTCAGCGGCGCGGCCGACGCCGACTGGGCGCGCGCCGCCGCCTCGCACGTCGACGCGGCGGTGCTGGGCGGGATCGCGCTCGACCCTGCGAGCCGGGCCGCGGCCCGCGATCTCGTCGCGCGCGGGCGCTCGGAGTTCCTCCCTGACGACCCGCTCGCGTGGATCGACCGACAGCTCGCCGCGCTCGCCGACGCGCCGGTCCGTCCCGGAGTCAACGTCCGGAGCGCGACCGTCGACCCGGTACGCGAGGCGGCGGCGGTCTGCGCCGAGCACGGCGCCGTCTGCGAGGTCAACGCTCACTGCCGACAGCCGGAACTCCGCGCGGTCGGCTGCGGCGAGTCCCTGCTCTCCGACCGCGACCGGCTCGCCGACTACGTCGCCGCCGCGGCCGGGACCGGTGCGACGACGAGCGTGAAGGTCCGCGCCGAGGTCCCCGACGTCGACCTCGTCGCCGTCGCCGACGCGGTCGCCGACGCGGGGGCGGAGTGGCTCCACGTCGACGCGATGGACTCGGAGGCCGTCGTCGGAGAACTGATCGCGGATGAGGGAGCCCGCGCCGACCTCACCGTGATCGCCAACAACGGCGTCCGGGGCCGGCGGACGGTCGCTGAGTACGCCGCGCACGGCGCCGACGCCGTCAGCGTCGGGCGGCCGACCGAGCACCCGGCGGAGCTCGCTCGCGTCGCCGAGGCGGTTCGCGCGTGGCGCGACGGGGAGCTCTCGATCGGCGAGCCGCCGGAGCGCCGACGGGAGGCGTCGCCGTGACGGCCGTCGACTCCCGCGCCCGCGATCCGGTCGACGACGCGACCCTCGCGCTCCTGCTCGAAGTCGCCGGCACCCCGAAACCGGGCAACGTCGACCGGCGGCGGGACCTGGACGACCTCCGGTTCGAGTCCTTTCTCGGCGGAGCGGTCGGCGCCCGCGACGGGCTCGAACTGGCCGCGAGCGACGAGGGGTCCGTCGGCGACGCCTTCGAGCGCGGCGTGGCGGGGATGGCCGACCGCGCGGGAACGAACACCCAGTTCGGTTGTCTGCTGCTGCTCGTCCCGCTGCTCCGCGCGACCGTCGTGGGTTCGCCCGCGGGCGACGTGTCGCCCTCGGGGAATCTCGACCCGGACGCCGTCGACCGCGTGACCCGCGAGACCACCGTCGGCGACGCGGTCGCGTTCTACCGCGCCTTCGAGCGCGTCGATGTCGCGGTCGCGGATCCGCCGGCGGACGCCGCCGAACTGGACGTGCGTCACGGGAGCGACGCGGCGCCGGCGCTCCGCGACCGGGAGCTGACGCTCCGAGACGTGATGGCGGTCTCGGCCGCCCCCGACGATCCGGACCGCGTTCCCGACCGCAACGCGCAGGAGTGGGTCGAGGGGTTCCCGCGGACGTTCCGCGCCGCCGAGTGGATCCGCGCCGACGAGGGGCCGCTGACCGATCGAGCCGCGCGCGCCTTCCTCGGCCTGCTCGCGGCCGAGCCCGACACGCTGGTCGCCGCGAGCCACGACCCGGAGACGGCCCGCGAGGCGAGCGCACGGGCCGCCGCCCTGCTCGGCGGAGCGGACGACGGCGGTTCCACGGGTCCCCTCGACCCGAGCGACGTCGACGCCGACGCCGTCCACGGGGCCGACCTCGACGCCGCCGAGGCGCTGGCGACGGCGTTCGTCGACGAGGGGATCAACCCCGGGACGACCGCGGACCTCACCTGCGCGGCGCTGTACGTCGCGCTCCGGCGCGGCGCGGAGGTGGCGCGGTGACCGACGACGCGCCCGACGTGGGCCGCGGCGGGGCGGCCGACGGCGCCGACGCCGTTGCGCCCGACGGCTGGCCGGTCGCGCTCCGCGGCGTCACCGAGTCGGTCGTGACGACGCTCGGCCCGAACGACCGCTGGAACGTCGCGGCGCTCGGGATCCACGCGCCGGCCGACCCCGGTGACCCCGTGACCGCGCGGACGTACGGGCGCACTCGGACGTGGCGGAACTTCACCGAGCGCGGCGGCGGGGTCGTCCAGTTCACGACCGACCCGCGCACGTTCGTCGACGCCGCGCTGACGGTCCGGGAGGTCGACGACCCCGTCCTCGAGACGGCCGACGCGTGGGTCGAGGTGACCGCCGAGGAGATCGGGAGCGAGACCGAGGGCGACACGACGATCCGGACGTGGGCGCTCGATCCCGTCGAGAGCGCGGTTCGCCGTGAGCGCGTGCCGACGATCAACCGCGGGTTCGGCGCGGTCGTCGACGCCACGGTGGCCGCCTCGCGGCTCGACGTGCCCGCGTTCGACACGGCGGACCTGCTCGGCCGGCTGGCGTACTTCGCGGACGTGGTCGACCGCTGCGGCGGTCCCGCCGAGCGCGAGGCGTTCGCTCGGATCGACGAGGCGACCGGGTGGCGGGCGCTCGCGGCGGCGGAGGGGACCGAGCGCGGGGGCGACGGCGACGACGTCGACGACGAGCCCTGACCGGACCGCGTGGCTCGCCCGGCGTAATACCGCCTTGCGGCCGCTCGCGGCGTAACGAACCCTTTTAGTTCGGCCCGGCGGTATCGCTCGGTATGGCCATCAAACCCAAGTACATCAAGCAGCTCGGGAACGTCCTGCTTGAGCGGTACCCCGACTCGTTCAACACGGACTTCGAGACGAACAAGGAGAGCGTCACGGCCCTGACCACCGTCGAGTCGAAGGGCGTCCGCAACCGGATCGCCGGCTACGTCACCCAGAAGAAGGCGCAGGCGGCCCAGAAGGCCTAACCGGTCCCGAGTTTTCGACCGCACGTTCCGCGATTCCCGAGCCGCGGCGCTCGGTCTCGCCGCACACCCCGCGCCTTATCACCGAAGCCGCGGCCACCTCGTCGCGATGGACGCCCTCGTCCGCCCTGTCGTCGACCCGACGTTCGCGGCCGCCGCGCTCGCGTTCCTGTGCGGCGGCGCCGCGCTCGGCACGCTGAGCGGGCTCGTTCCGGGCCTCCACGCGAACAACTTCGCGCTGCTGCTCGCGGGGCTCGCCCCCTCGGTCGCCGCCGATCCGCTCCTCGTCGGCGTCGCGATGCTCGGCGCGGGCGTGGTCCACTCGTTCCTCGACATCGTCCCCGCGCTCGCGCTCGGCGTGCCCGACGCGGCGACGGCGGTCGCGGCGCTGCCGGGCCACCGGCTCGTGATCGCGGGCCGCGGCCGCGAGGCGATCCGGCTCTCGGCGGTCGGCTCCGGGCTGGCCGTCGCGCTCGCGGTCCCGCTCGCCGTGCCGATCACGTGGATCATGATGCGCGGGTATCCGACGGTGCGGGCGCACCTCCCGCTGCTCTTGACCGGCGTCGTCGCGTTCCTCGTGTTCACCGAGTCGTCGAAGGAGGCCGCAGTCGGCGGGTTTCTCGCGTTTCTCGCGAGCGCCGCGCTCGGGTTCGCAACCCTCGACGTCGATCCCGCGGCGCCGCTCGACGCCGGCGGCGTCCTCGCGCCGCTGTTCGCCGGACTGTTCGGCGCGCCCGTCCTCGTCGACGCGCTCGGGGGCGAGGGCGTCCCGCCGCAGGCCGACGCGCGGATCACGATGGCGCCCCGCGACCTCGGCGTGAGCGCCGGCGCCGGGTCGCTCGCGGGCGCGGTGGTCGGCTACGTCCCGGGCGTCTCCGCCGCCATCGCCGCCGTCGCCGCGCTGCCCGCGGTCCCGCGCGAGGAGGGCGACCGCGGATTCCTCGTCGCCACGAGCGGCGCCAACACGGCGAACACGATATTCGCGCTGTTCTCCCTCGTCGCGCTCGGCACGCCCCGGACGGGGGTCACTGTCGCTATCGACCGCGCCGGCGTCCCCTTCGCGCTCCCGATCCTCCTCGTCGCCGCGGGGGCCGCGGCGGCCTGCGGGTTCGCGCTCGTCCTCCTCGTCGGCGACGCCTACCTCCGCGTCGTCGGGAACGCGGATTACACCCGCCTCTCGATCGGCGTGTTGGCGCTGCTCGCCGGCGTCTCGTTCCTGTTCGCGGGACCGTTCGGCGTCGGGGTCTTCGCCGTCGCCGGCGCGCTGGGACTCGTCCCGCCCCGGGTCGGCGCCCGGCGGGTCCACCTGATGGGCGTGCTGATCGGTCCGCTGATCGTCGGGTGAGCGCCGGGGGGACTCCGTCGCCGACTCCCTCGAACCGCGCTCCGCGGTCCTCGGCTCTCGCCTACCGCTGGCCGCGCTCCGCGCGTTCGACACCCGAGCGGCGCGGTACCGCGCCCCACGCCGCGTTCGGCGCCGACCGCAAAGAACAACGGTTAAAAGTCGCGCGGTGGTGTCTCAGTGTATGAGCGAGAGTGAAACGCAGGGCACCCGGCAGTGTGTCTCCTGTGGTATCCAGGTGGCCGGCATGAACGCCGCGCGGTTCTCCTGCCCGGACTGCGGGACGACCATCCACCGGTGCGCGAAGTGCCGGAAGCAGAGCAACCTCTACGAGTGTCCCGACTGCGGCTTCCGAGGACCCTAGTTATGGGAGACGTCGCCGCCAAAATCAAGGTCATGCCGAACAGCCCCGAGGTCGACCTCGACGACCTGCAGGACCGACTCGAGGAGTCGCTCCCGCAGGGCGCGAAGATCCGCGGCTTCCAGCGCGACGACGTCGCGTTCGGCCTCGTCGCCCTTCTGCCGACCGTCATCGTCCCCGACGGCGCGGGCGGGACCGAGGCGGTCGAAGAGGCGTTCGCCGACGTCGACGGCGTCGAGTCCGTCGCCGTCGAGAACGTCGGCCGACTGTAGCGCCGACGCCGTCGGGCTTCGGCCGGAAATCGAACGTCTTTCTGTTCAGTTCGTCGCGTCCCGGTAGCGATGCGCGCGTCTCGCGCCGCCGCGACCGATCACTCGACGCGTTCGTCGACCCACGCGGTGAGGTCGTCGCCGGGGATGAACCCCTCCGCACGTCGCGCGACCGGTTCGCCGTCCACGAACAGCACGAACAGCGGCACGCTTCGGACGTCGAACCGCTCGACGAGCGGCGGATCGTCGCGGGGGTTTATCAGGGCGACGTCGACGTCGAGCGCGCGAGCGACGTTCCCGAGGACGGGCTCCATGCTCGCACAGATCCCGCACCCGTCGGTGTAGAACTCGACGAGCGCGGCGTCGGCGTCGGCGACGAACGCGTCGAGGGCGTCAGCGTCGGCGAGAGACGTCGGACGGCGGACCCCCTCGTTTCCATCCGACTCAGCGCCGCCGGCCGTAGTATTGCTCATCATGCACACTATTAGGGCCGAACGCATATAAACGCTCGCTCGGATCGACGGCGCCCACCGCTCGGTTCGCCGCGGGGAGGC
This sequence comes from Halorubrum sp. B53, assembly GCF_059752395.1. Lineage (NCBI taxonomy): Archaea > Methanobacteriati > Methanobacteriota > Halobacteria > Halobacteriales > Haloferacaceae > Halorubrum > Halorubrum sp. B53. The sequence continues at coordinate 85,973 of NZ_MWTH01000003.1, forward strand.
CCCGTTCAGGAGACGTCCACCGCGCCGTCGCCGCCGTCGCCGCTCTCGGCGAGCGCGTCGATGACCCGCATGTTCGCGACGGCCGCTTCCCCGTCGGTCAGGGGGTCGGCGTCGTCGGCGACGCGATCGGCGAAGTGCTCCACCTGCAGCCGGTACTGGTCCACGGGCTCGAACGTCTCGACGCCGCGCCGGCCGTCGATCTGGTAGGTCAGCTCCACCGGCTCGTCGGTCGGCGCGTCGAACGCTTGCTCGACCGCGATCCAGCCGTTCGTCGCGTCGATCCGGTACCGCTGGACGAGCTGCGTGTCGAATCCCGAGGCGACTCGGGCGGACCGGCCGTCGTCGTACTCCAAGACGCCCGCGAGCTCCGTGTCGACGCCGGCGTCCCGGGTGTCGTTCGCGTGCGCGTACGCTCGATCGGGCTCGCCGAGGACCGCCCTGACGAGCGAGACGGGGTAACAGCCGACGTCCATCAGCGACCCGCCGGCGAGCGCCGGGTCGAGGCGCACGTCGTCCGGTCGGTCGTACAGCGGGAACCGGAACGTCGAGGTCACCGTACGCACGTCGTCCAGTTCCCGCTCGACCAGCTCGAGGACTCGCTCGGTGCGGGGGTGGTACCGGTACATGAACCCCTCCATCAGCGTGACGCCGCGGTCCGCACAGTGATCGGTCACCTCGCGCGCCTCCGCGGCGTCGACCGCGAGCGGCTTCTCGCAGAGTACGTGGAGCCCCGCGTCGGCCGCGCGCGTCGTCCACTCGGCGTGGAGCCCGTTCGGCAGCGGGACGTAGACGGCGTCGAGCTCGTCGTCCGTCAAAAGCGCCTCGTAAGAGCCGTAGCTCCGCGGGATCGACGCCGCTTCGGCGAACGCCGCCGCCCGGTCGCCGTCTCGCGAGGCGACCGCGCCGACCGCGTGCTCGCTCGCCGCGATCGCCGGGACCACCGCGTCGCGAGCGATTCCCGCGGTGCCGAGCACGCCGAAGGTGAGCCGATCGGTCCGGGTTGACATACGCGACCATCGAGGGTCCGAATATAAAAGAGCCGGCGACTCCGGCCCGAGGCGGCCGGCGATCGTCCGCGCCGCGCTACCGGTCGGCCGGCTCGGGGTTCACGAGCGGCGAGTCCTCGTTGGCGCACTCGGGGCGGCCGCAGACGCCCGCGTCGGCGCCGGCCCGCGAGACGCCTTCGGCGAGCGACTCGATCTCCCACGCCACCTCGTGACCGGTCGCCGACTCGTGTTCGCCGAGCGCGGCCCGCGCCGGCGGGAGCCGGTCGTACCCCGCCTCGAAGGGACAGTCGGCACACCGGACCGTGACACGCGTCCGTTCCATACCGGATATTGGTCGGATAGCACAAAACACTCGCGGTGCGAGGGCCTCGAACGGACCGTCCGGGCGGAGCGCTCCGCGCCGCTACGCCGGCTCGTCGCCCTCGGGTTCGGTCCGCCAGCCGCCGGTCAGCGTGACGATCCACAGCAGGACGCCGGCGAGCGCGAAGACGGCGGCCATATAGGGGATCAGCGGGAGCTCGACGCCGACGAAGTCCAGGACCGTCCGGAACTCGTAGACGATCACGCCGAAGATCGCGAACGCCACGAGGAGCCCGCCGCGGGTCCGATCGAGGCTCATCGGCCCACCTCGACGAGCGAGGCGGTCGCCTCACCGACGGCGCCGACCACCGGGGTCACCGCGCCCGCGAGCGCGTCGAGCGCCGGTGCGAGCCACACCGGGTACGTGCCCACGCCCGGGCCGAGCAGGCCGCCGCGCTGAATGATCGCCGCCAGCGGGAGCGCGTACGCCAGCACGACGAGCGTCAGCGCGATCCCCACCCACAGCCGGAGGCTGTCGAGCACGCGCGGGGCGTCGTCGGGGCCGGACAGCGCCGGCGGCAGCGACTCGGCGAGTCCGGACACCTTCGGGTTCCCCATCGTGAGCACGAGGTTCCCCATGAACAGCACCGTCGAGACGAACAGCAGCGTCCCGCCGATGGCGATCTGGATGTTGAGCTCTTCGAACCCGCCGAACATCGTCGGGTAATCGAAGCCGGAGTACTCGGGTTCGGCGGTCCGGCGCGGCACGCCCATGATTCCCTGTGCGTGCATCGCGTTGGACATCAGCGCCATGCCGATGAACCAGAGGACGACCTGGAACAGCCCGATCGATCGGCTGAAGATCGGCTTGTTGGAGATCTGCGGCCAGATCCAGTAGGTGGCGGCCATGAACGTGAGCGCGACGGCGGTGCCGACGGTGAGGTGGAAGTGGCCCGGCACCCAGATCGTGTTGTGGATCATGTAGTTGATGTTCATCCCGGCGTTGACCATGCCGGAGAAGCCGCCGGCGGCGAACATCAGGCCGGCGAGCATCATGCCGGTGAACGCGGGGTCGCGCCACGGGAGGTCGGTGAGCCAGCCGAGGAGGCCGGTGCCGCCGCGCTGGCGGGCGCCGTACTCGACGCTCGCGACGACCGTGAACGCGGTGAGCAGACTCGGCAACAGCAGGAACATGGTGTTGGTCATCGAGATGAACTTGAACCCCTCGGCGATGCCGGGGTCGAGGTACTGGTGGTGGATGCCGACCGGGGTCGACAGTAAGAGGAACAGGACGAAGACGACGCGGGCGAGCGGGTCGCTGAACAGGCGTCCGCCGGCGATTTTCGGGAGGACGGTGTACCACAGCAGGTAGGCGGGCATGAGCCAGAAGTAGACGACGGGGTGGCCGAAGAACCAGAACAGCGTCCGGGTGAGCGTGGGATTCACCTGGTCGATGAAGCCGAGCGACCACGGGAGGAGGAAGATGAGGACGGAGGCGGCCACGGCCGAGGAGGCGATGTACCACATGGCCATGGTGGTCAACACCATGAACGTCTGGAGCGGGATGCGCTCGTCGGGGTGCTCGCGCTTCCAGGCGAGGAAGGTGCGGAACCAGTCGGCGCCGGCGATCCAGGAGCCGACGATGAAGACGGCGAGGCCGGCGTAAAACAGGGGGTGCGCCTGCAGCGGGGCGTAGAAGGTGAACAGGACGTCGGCGCTCATGTCGAGGGCGGGGACGAAGCCGGCGAGGATGGAGACGCCGGTCATCGTCATGCCAACCGCCATGATCGCGTACCACGTCCACGTGATCCGGATGTCGATGAGCGGCCGGTCGAGGCTCCGCGTCACCGCCCACGTGAACAGTCCCACGAGGAAGAACGTGGTGAAGCTGATCGCCAGGAACACGCCGTGTGCGGTGAGGGACGTGTAGTAGTCGGTCGAGGAGATGATCCCCCGGAACACCCCGGTCCGGTGGAGCGTTTGGATGATCCCGAAGATCGCGCCGAGCGCCAGCGCGAGGAAGGAGCTGAGCAGCGCGGCGCGGACGATCCGCGCCTCGTCGGGGAACTTGTCGACGAACGACTGCTCGGCTTCGATGGCCTCGCTCATGCGTCGTCACCCCCGCTGTTGCGGTTTTCGAACTCTTCTTGACTGACGACGTTCACGTTCCCCTCCATCACGTGGTGGCCGGCGCCGCAGTACTCGTTACAGATGAGCCCGTACTCCTTCGATCCGTCGACTTCCACCGTGATCTCGGAGACCTCGCCGGGGACGACCATCGTGTTCGCGTTGGTTCCGACGACCTCGAAGCCGTGGATCACGTCGCGAGAGGTGACGTAGAACGTGACGGTGCTGTTTTCGGGCACGACGATCGGGTCGGGGGTGAAGCCGAACTGGTAAGCGACGACGTAGGCGGCGTACTCGTTGTCGCCGACCTGTTCGACGCGGGGCTCGGAGAAGCGCTCGTCCTCGTCGAGCCCCTGGGCGTCGATGGGCTGTTCGCTGTCGGAGACCATCGCGACGCCGGGACCGACCGCGCCGTAGGTGACCGAGCCGATGAGCAGCAGTATCAGCAGGATCGATGCCGCGAGCCAGAGTTTTTCGTAGGCGTGAATGTGCATGCGTGATCACCCCACGACGACTAGATCGCGGCCGAGGAACTCGATGTAATAGATGTACACCCACGCTAACAGCAGGATGACGAAATATATCCCGATGAGCGTGAGCGTTCCGATCGGATCGAACTCCTCTTCACCGCTCACATCATCACTCGATGCGTGTGCGGCTTGGTTTTGCCCCATAGGCCGGGTTATAGATTAGCGACTATATAATATCTATCCGTTCCCGGGACATGAAAACACGGGCGTTATATATGTTCGGCAGACCCTACACCGTGGTATGAAGTTCTCGCTCCAGCGGGCCGTGCTCCTCGTGTTGGGCGGTCTCATTCCGGCAACGGTGTTCATCGCCGACCGGGCGGAGATCTTCGTCGCCGTGACGCTCGTGAACGTGCTCATCATCTGGGCGAGCCTCCACGTCGCGACCGGCGGGAGCCTCCGCCCCGGCTCGGGCTCGGCCGACGCGGCGGACCCGGAGGAGGCGTAGCGTCGCCGACCGACCGCCGGGACCGAACGCCATGTCGAACTGCACCCTCTGTGACCTGCCGACGGGGGACGACCCCAACACCGCCCCGGACGTCGACGGCGAGTTCTGCTGCCGCGGCTGCCTCGCGGTCGCCCGGTCGCTGGACGACGTCGACGACCTCGACGACCTCGACGAGCGGCGCCCCGAGACGGAGCCGGACCGGGAGTTCGACGGGGAGACGACGTTCCTCCACGTCGACGGGATGCACTGCGCGACGTGCGAGTCGTTCCTCGAGCTGACCGCCGGCGAGCAGGAGGGCGTGGCGGCCGCCGAGGCGAGCTACGCGACCGACACGATCCGCGTCGACTACGACCCCGACGCGGTGAGCGCCGACGAGCTCCCCGAGCGGCTCTCGGTCGCCGGGTACTCCGCGAGCGACCGGGCCGACCCGGAGCCGGACGGCGACGACGTCGCCGTGGTCCGCTTCCTGATCGGCGGCGGCTTCTTCGGGATGATGGCGATGCTGTGGTACGTCCTCTTCTTATACCCGACCTACTTCGGGTACGAGCCGATCCTCGATCTCGGCGGCGTCTCGGGCACCTACCTGTTCGCGCAGGTGTGGGTGTTCGCCTCGATCGTCCTCTTTTACACCGGCTACCCGATCCTGCGGGGCGCGTACGTGAGCCTCCGGGCGCGACAGCCGAACATGGACCTGTTGGTGTCGCTCGCGGCGGCCAGCTCGTACACGTACAGCACGCTCGCGCTCCTCCTCGGTCGGACCGACCTCTACTTCGACGTGACGATCGCCGTGATCTTGGTCGTCACCGCGGGCAACCACTACGAGTCGATCATCAAGCGGCGCGCGACCGGGATGCTCTCCGAGCTCACGACGGCCGGCGACCGGACGGTCCGCACCGAGGGCGGGGAGACCGTCGCGGCCGACGCCGTCGATCCGGGCGACCGGCTCCTCGTGCGCCCCGGCGAGCGCGTCCCCTTCGACGGGACCGTCGCCGAGGGGACCGCCGCCGTCGACGAGGCGCTCGTCACGGGCGAGTCGCTCCCAGCGACGAAGCGGGAGGGCGACGCGGTCCGCGGCGGCACCGTCGTCACCGACGCGCCGATCGTCGTCGAGGTCGGCGAGGACGCGACGAGCACCCTCGACACCCTCGTCCGACTGCTGTGGGAGATCCAGAGCTCGCGGTCGGGCGTCCAGCGGCTCGTCGACAGGCTCGCGACGGTGTTCGTGCCGCTCGTCGTCGCGGTCGCCGTCCTCGGCGCCGGCGCCACGTTCGCGTTCGGGGCGGCGCCCGTGGACGCCGCGCTGGTCGGGCTCACGGTGCTCATCGTCTCGTGCCCGTGCGCGCTCGGGCTCGCGACGCCGCTCGCCATCGCCGCCGGGATCCGCGACGCGGCCCGCCGCGGCATCGTGATCGTCTCGGACGCCGTCTTCGAGGAGGCCGCCGACATCGACACCGTCGTGCTCGACAAGACGGGGACGCTGACCGACGGCGAGATGCGGCTGGTCGACACCGTCGCCGACGGCGCCTCGCCGGACGAAGTGCGGCGGCGGGCGGCGGCGGTCGAGCGCGCCTCGGTCCACCCCGTCGCCGAGGCGATCGTCGACGCCGTCGCGGGCGACGGAGGAGGTCACTCCGCCGCCGGCGCTCGCGGCGAGGCGGGCGACGACGCCCCCGGGGCGGCGACCGACGGGGGCGTGACGACCGGAACCGACCCGGACGGGTCCCGGGCGGTCGCGGCCGGCGGCGACGCCGCGGCGACGGACGTGACCGTCTCGGACCGGGGCGTTACGGGCCGCGTCGACGGCGACGCGGTCGTCGTCGGCCATCGGTCGCTGTTCGACGGCGCGGAGTGGACCGTGCCGGCGTCACTGGAGGCGGCCGGCGGAGAGGCCCGGGACGACGGGCGGGTTCCCGTCTTCGTCGGCTGGGAGGGGTCGGTCGTCGGCGTCCTCGTCGTCGGCGACGAGGTCCGCGACGGGTGGGAGGCGGTCGTCACCGACCTCACTGAGGGGGGGCGACGCGTCGTGGTGCTCACCGGCGACTCGCCCGAGGCGGCCCGGCGGTTCGAGGACCACCCGGCGATCGACGAGGTCTTCGCGGCGGTGCCGCCGGAGGCGAAGGCCGAGACGGTGCGGCGGCTCGCGGCGACCGAACGCGTCGCCATGGTCGGCGACGGCAGCAACGACGCGCCCGCGCTCGCCGCGGCCGACCTCGGCGTCTCGATCGCGAGCGGGACCGACCTGGCGGCCGACGCCGCGGACGCCGTCCTCTTGGAGGACCGCCTCTCCGCGATCCCGGAGCTGTTCGCGGTCACCCGCGGGACGAACCGCCGGCTCAAGCAGAATCTCGGCTGGGCGTTCGTCTACAACGCGGTGGCGATCCCGATGGCGATCTCGGGCGTTCTCAACCCGCTCCTCGCCGCGCTCGCGATGGCGACGAGCAGCGTCCTCGTGGTGTCGAACTCGGCGCGGGCCGTTTATAAGGGCGAGTGAGTCACGGTCACGCGGCGGCGCCGACGTACGGCCTGACGGCCCGCACGATGGCGTCGACGTCGTACTCGTCTTCGGTCTTGTCGAAGACGACGTCGCCGTCCGCGCGGACGACGAACACGCCGTCGTCGCCCGTCACCAGCGCGACCTCGTCGAGCCCCTCGCCGAACTGCTTGAGCAGGGCTTCCGAGACGTCCTGAGCGCGGTTCAACATGCCGCACGGCACGCAGTACTCGACCTCCACTCGGGTCATGTGGCGTTACTTCGAGTCGAACGCTTTTAACTCCGCGCCGCCCGGCTCCGGGCCGCACCCGTCAGACCACGAGCGCGTCGAACACGACGGCGAACAGCAGGAGACCGAGGTAGGCGTTCGACGCGTGGAACGCGCGGAACGCCGCGGCCTCCGTCTGCTCGTAGTGGAGCCGGACGACCGCCCACAGGAACACCGCGCCGAGGGCGACGCCGACCGCGGCGTAGAGCGCGCCGAGCGGCTCGGCGACCACCGCGAGCGCGACCGCGGCGACGAGCGTCGCCCCGAGGTACCAGACGATGTGGCGGCGCGTCGCCGTCTCGCCGCGGACGACGGGCATCATCGGGAAGCCGCCGCGCTCGTAGTCGTCCTTGTACGCCAGCGCGAGGTTGTAGAAGTGCGCCGGCGTCCACAGGAAGATGACCAGCGCGAGCAGCAGCCCGCCGCCGCCGACCTCGCCGGTCACCGCCGCCCAGCCGATGAGCGCCGGCAGCGCGCCCGCCGCGCCGCCGATGACGGTGTTCTGGACCGTGTTCGGCTTCAACACGAGGGTGTAGACGACGCTGTAGAACAGGATCGCGACCAGCCCGAGGCCCGCGGTCAGCGGGTTCACCGTCCAGAAGAGGCCGAGGGAGACCGCCGTCAGCAGCAGTCCGAACGCGAGCGCGTTGCGCACCGGGACGAGGTCTGTCGCCAGCGGGCGGTCGTTGGTCCGCTGCATCCGCTTGTCGATGTCGCGCTCGAAGACGTGGTTGAACGTCCCCGACGCGCCGATCGAGAGCGCGCCGCCCGCGAGCGTCGCGGCCACGACGTACGGGGTGAATCCCCGCCCGCCGGCGAGCGCCATCGCCGCGGCGGCGACGAGGCAGAGGAGCCACATCAGACGGGGCTTCATCAGTTGGAAGTAGGCGGCCGCGGTCGCCTTCAGCCGGGGCACCGCCGCCGTCGGGATCTCGGGCTCGGGCGCCTCGTCGACCGGCGGGAGGTCGTCCGTCCCCGCCTGGAAGTCCACGGGAGCGTCGTCGGCGACGCCGGTCTCGGCCTCCAGCCACCACGCGAGCGCGGCGAGCACGGCGCCGAAGATCGTCACGCCCAGCAGGAGGTGGACCGGACCGAGCGAGGCGGGAAGCCCGCCGACCGCGACGAGCGCGCCGACGCCCGCCTGGGCCGGGAACAGCAGGAGGGCAGCCGTGAGGGCGCCCCGGACCCGACGGCTCGCCCCGTCGCGCCACGCGAGGGCGACCGAGAGGACCACGAGGACGCCGACGACGGCGGCGATCGCTCGGTGACCGAGCGCTATCCAGCCGGCGGTCTCGACGGGGAGCGCGGCGCCCCCGCCGCAGAGCGGCCAGCCCGAGCAGGCGGCGGCCGCCTCGGTGAGCGAGGTCGTGGCACCGACGACGAGCAGGAGGTACACGCCCATCGCCGTCGCCGCGAGGACCGCGGGGAACCGGTCGGGTATCGTCACTGACGCTCGCTTGGGAACGGATCCATATATGTCCCGCGCTTCGGCGGATCCGCGCCGAACGCGGCCGACGCGACAGAGCTATCGCCGCTCGCCGGCATCGCCGGGCGCGGCGTCGTCAACTCCGCTCGAGTCCTCGTCGGCCCCGCGCGAGCCGTCGTCGACCTCGCCGGACGCCCCGCGTCGACGGAGGACCCGGTCGACGATGTCGCCGCTGGAGAGCAGCTCGTTCTCGTACCGGGCTTCCCGTCCCGACGCCCGCTCGACGCGGCAGTCGATGTCCCGGGCCGCGAGCGACTCGGCGATTCCCGCCTCGTCGTGGTGCTGGTCGTAGCCCAACACGATCACGTCCGGGTCGAGCCGCTCGATGGGGACGAACACGTCCTCCGGGTCGCCGAGGTGGGCCTCGTCGACCGCCTCGAGGGCGGCGACCATGTCGCGCCGCTGGCGCGCGCAGAGGATCGGCTCCGGCTTGTGGGTGACGTTGTCGCGGCGGGCGACGATGGCGTGGAGCTCGTCGCCGTACGTCGCCGCGTCCTCCAAGTAGTGGACGTGACCGGGGTGGAGCAGGTCGAACGTCCCCTGCGCGACGACCCGGGTCATCGGAACCACGAGAGGAAGCCGCCGCCGTCGCGGCGCTCCGTGTCGAGCTCGCTGTCGATGTCCTCCTGCGTGAAATCGAAGAAGTGCTCGTCGGGCACCTCGACGTCGAGCACGTCGAGGGTCGTCTGGTTCCCCTCGTTGTCGAACGCCTTCCAGTCGCCCCACCCGTAGGGGGCGCCGACGATGATGTGCACCCGCCCCTGGCCGAACGTCGCGAGGTCGGCCGCGCTCGGCCGGAGCGCCCCGTTCGGGTGCGAGTGGACCGACCCGACGGCGCGCATGTCGTTCGGCTTCATGTGCGTGCGCACGCTGGCGCTCGTCGGGTTCGACTCAGTGCCCGGGATGACGAGCACGTCGGTGATCACCTGCCCGTCTCGGTCGACGTCGAGCTTCCGGGCGTCGTCCGCGCGGAGGAACCCCATGTACTCGTTGGGGTGGGTCTCCTCGCTCGCCTCGAGGACGAACTCCATCGTCTCTCGGGCGATCCCGAGGAGCTCGTCCGAGCGGAACAGTCGCATACGCGACGGAAGGCGCCGTCGCCCCATAGGGGTTCCGGACCGGACGACGGCGGGTCCACGGGTCGAACGCGTCCAGACGGGCAGAGACGCGAGAGAACAGGCTTAACACCGCCCGTTCCCGAAGGCCTTCCATGAGCGAGAACACCGCCGGGGATTCCGGCACGCGGGGCGATTCGAGCCCCGAACCCGACGCCGACGCGGCGAAGGGGGCGGCCGACGACCGGCCGATCGTCTACGACTTGGCACCCGACTGCACCCTCGAGGACGCCGAGATAGACGCGCTGTATCACGCCGAGGTCAACGGCGTCGTCGACTACGGCGTCTTCGTCGACGTCTCCGACGCCCTCTCGGGGCTCGTCCACGAGTCGAACATCGACGGCGACTACGCGGTCGGCGACCGACTGATCGTCCGGCTGACCGAAGTGAAGGAGAACGGCGACGTCGCGTTCGACGACGAGGCCCCCGACGACTACCGCACCGAGACGGTCGCCCACGAGCCGACGGTCTCCCGCGTCCGCGGGCTCTCCCCGGGCGACGAGGTCACCGTCGAGGGCGAGGTCGTCCAGGCGAAACAGACCGGCGGCCCGACGATCTTCGCCGTCGCCGACGCCTCCGGCGTCGTCTCCTGCGCGGCCTTCGAGGAGGCCGGCGTCCGCGCGTACCCCGAGGTCGCGGTCGGCGACATGGTCCACGTCAGCGGAACGGTCGAGACCCGCGAGAACGCCCTCCAGCTGGAGGTCGACTCGCTGCGGCGGCTCCCCGACGAGCGCGCCGCCGAGGCCCGCGAGCGGTTCGAGGCCGCGCTCGACGAGCGCGCCGCGCCCGCCGACGTCGACCCCCTCGTCGAGTGGGAGGCGTTCGAGCCGATCCACGAGGACCTCCGCGAACTCGCCCGGCTGCTCCGCCGGACCGTGCTCGCCGGCCGCCCGATCCGCGTCCGCCACCACGCCGACGGCGACGGGATGTGCGCGGCGATCCCGGTCCAGCTCGCCTTGGAGAACTTCGTGACCGACGTCCACGAGGACCCCGACGCGGCGCGACACCTGTTCAAGCGGCTCCCGAGCAAGGCGCCGTACTACGAGATGGAGGACGTCACCCGCGACCTGAACTTCGCGCTGGAGGGGCGCGCCCGCCACGGCCAGAAGCTCCCCTTCCTCCTGATGCTCGACAACGGGTCGACCGAGGAGGACGTCCCCGCCTACGAGAACCTCGCACACTACGACATCCCGATCTCCGTCGTCGACCACCACCACCCCGACCCCGAGGCCGTTGAGCCGCTGCTCGACGCGCACGTCAACCCGTACCTCCACGGCGAGGACTACCGGGTCACGACGGGGATGATGTGTGTCGAACTCGCCCGGCTGATCGACCCCTCGATCACCGAGGAGCTCGAACACGTCCCCGCGGTGGCCGGGCTCTCCGACCGCTCGAAGGCGGAGGCGATGGACGACTACGTCGCGCTCGCCGAGGACGCCGGGTACGACGAGTCCGACCTGCTCGACATCGGCGAGGCGCTCGACTACGCCGCCCACTGGCTGCGCTACTCCGAGGGGAAGACGCTGGTCAACGACGCCCTCAACGTCGGCTGCGACGACGAAGGGCGCCACGAGGAGCTGGTCGAGTTCCTCTCCGAGCGCGCCGAGCGCGACGTCGACCGCCAGCTCGACGCGCTCGACGACCACGTCGAGCACGAGCGGCTCGCCTCCGGCGCGCACCTCTACCGCATCGACCTCGACGAGTACGCCCACCGGTTTACCTACCCGGCGCCCGGGAAGACGACCGGCGAGCTCCACGACACCCGCGTCACGGAGACGGGCGACCCCGTCATCACGATCGGCTACGGGCCGGACTTCTGCGTGCTCCGGTCCGACGGGGTCCGCCTCGACATCCCGAACATGGTGACCGAGCTGAACGAGGAGCTCCCGGAGGCGGGCGTCTCCGGCGGCGGCCACCTCGTCGTCGGCTCGATCAAGTTCGTGAAGGGCCGCCGGAGCGCCGTCATCGAGACACTCGTCGAGAAGATGGCCGAGGCGGAGATCGACGAGGCGCTCTCGTCGACGGCCGCGCTCGACGACTGACGCGGTCCCCCGGAGTTTTTCGGGAGCTCACGCGAATTCTACTTCCCGCCGCGCGACGACGCCGGCGCCCGCGACCGCGGCCCCGAGACCGCCCACGAGTCCGACCGGCAGATGGACCCCGCCGCCGCGCCAGTCGGCCGCGTACGCGCGAGCGTAGAAGTCGGCGACCGCCTCGTCTTCTATCGCGAGCAACACCTCTCGGTTCTCCGTCGCGGCGCCCCGATTCCAGTTGAGGCTCCCGACGATCGCCGCGTCGTCGACGACGACGCCCTTGGCGTGGACCTTCCCGTACCGGCCGCGCGGCTCCGCGACGGCGACCTCGACCGGCTCGTCCGCGAGCGCCTCGACGAGCGCGCGGTTCTCCTCCCGGTCGTACCACGCGTTCGACAGCAACAGGTGAACGTCGACGCCGCGGTCGGCGGCCCGCCGGAGCGCGCGGACGAGCCGATTGTCCGGGCCGCCGGTCCGCGGGACGAGCGCCAGCACGCGGTCGTCCGCGGTGTCGATCCGCTCGACCAAGCGGTCTGCGCCGTTCCCGGGGGCCGTCAGGAGTTCGACGTCAGCCGTCGTCGGCGGAGGGGCCTCGAACCGCGCCGGGTAGCTCCCGTTCGCCGTGCCACCGTCGTGGAACTCGGCCGCCGTGCGAAACGCCTCCCACGACCGGGCATCGGCCGCCGCGGCATCGGCGCGGAACAGCGCGGCGAGGTCGTCGGCGGTCGTCTCGCCGGCGGGCGCAGACCGGGGCGTCCCGGTGACGACGCCCCACCCCCGGTTGGTTCGGCCGCCGGTGCCCGACGGCTTCCAGTTCTCCGTGAGGACGACCGCGCGGTCGTCGGCGACGGCGTACTTCGCGTGGTGGAAGCGGAACCGCTCGGGGTCGCCGTCGAGGACGCGCACCTCGACGCCGGCGGCGGCGACCCGGTCGAGGAGCCGCGCGCTCCGCGCGGAGAACCCGCCGACGGGCGACCCCTCGACGAGGACGCGCACCTCGACGCCGCGCTCGGCGGCGGCGACGAGGAGGTCGGCGACGCGCTCGGAGCCCAGCGTGTAGCCGGCGAGCAGCAGCCGGTCTTCCGCCCCGCGAAGCGGCTCGATCGGCATGCCCGGACTGTCCGGGAGCACGAACGGGCGCACGGTCGCGTTGGGCGTGCGGGCCGCGGACCGTGCGTCGTAGCCGCGCGGCCGCCACTCGCCCCAGTCCGCGCGCCAGCGGTGGCCCTCCGGCGCGCGGTCGTAGTCGACCACGGCGACCGCCGTCCCGTTCCGCCGGAGCGCGATCCGGTCGCCGGACGCGGCGAGCGGGAAGTAGCCGTCGAGCGCGCGGAGCTCGGGGGTGCCGGCGCCGTCGTCGTGGGCGCCGTGAACGCCGACCGCGCTCTCGTCGTCGAGCAGCGGCGTCGTGTTCGCGGGGTCCATCGAAAGCGCGACGACGCCGCTCGCGTTCGCCGGGATCGCCGCCTCGTGGTAGCCGTCCGAGAGCGACCAGTTCCCGCGCTCGGGGAGCCGGACGACGAGGTACTCGCCGCGGTTCTCCGACGCCGTTGGGTTCGGGAACAGCTCGAGGATCCGCGGCTGCTCAGCAACGAGGGTCCGGTTCTCCGGTGCGCCGCTCGCTCGATCGGTGACGGCCACCGAGTGGTTCCCGGCGTCCGCCGCCGCGACCGGCGCGGCGGCCGTCAGGACGAGCAGCCCGAGCGCGACGGCGACGCTCGCGTTCGAGTCGCGTGCGGGACGAGACGATGCGGACGACACACCGGGGCTGCCCGCGGTATCTGATAAAAAGAACCGGGCAGTTCACCCGACGGTCAGGCCGACGTGTCAGGCGGTCGCCGACGCGGCGTCGAGCGAGCGCTTGGCCTTCTCGCCCTCGGTCGAGATAATGAACGACCGCTCGTCGGCGTACTCGGCGACGGTTTCGAGGGCGTCGCGGGTGCCGATCTGGCGGAGCGCCCAGCCGGCCGCGGCGCGCACGTCGTCCGAGCCGTCGCCGGCGAGCACGTCCGCGAGCGGGTCGACCGCGCGGGCGTCGCCGATGAGCCCGAGCGCGCGAGCCGCGTGGGGACGCACGAGCTCCTCGGTGTCGTCGTCGACGAGCGCGTCCGCGAGCGGCTGGACCGCCTCGCTCGCGCCGATCTCGCCGAGCGACTTGAACGTCGCCTTCTGGAGCTGGGGGTTCGACTCCTCCGGGACGTACTCGACGAGGGTCTCCGTCGCCTCGTCGGCGGCCATCTTCCCGAGGATGCGGATCGCGAACTGGTCGCGCTTCTCGGCGCGGCCGAGCAGTTCCTCCACCGACGCCTCGGTCTTCCCGCGCTTGCCCATGCGTTCGAGCGCCTCGAGGCAGTGCCGCTCCATGAAGTCGGAGGTGAGCGAGTCGAGCGCGAGCAGGACCATGTCGACGTTGCCGCGCGCCTCGTGCTCTTTCAGCGCCGACCACTCGACCGGGTAGTCCTTGTAGTGGCCGAGCACGTCGTAGTACCCCTCCGCGCGGAGCTGCTCGTGGGTCTCGAGGTCGTCCCACTCCTCGGCGTCGTCGAGCCCCGCCTCAAGCTCGTCCGTCGCCTCGATGAGGGGGGCGATCGTCTCCGCGTCGCCGTCGGGGTCGAGGTCCGCGTCAGCGACGCCGGCCGCGACGGCGTCGAGGGCGGAGACGAGGGCTGCGACGCGGTCGTCTTCGGAGGTCGGTTCGCCGGCCTCATTCGTGTCGGCGTCATCCGCGTCGGCGTCGTCGCTCTCGCCGTCGGCCGCCGCGTCGGCCGAGGCGTCGACGGCGGCGGGGTCCGTCTCGATCTCGTCCGCGTCCACCCCGTCGTCGACGGCGTCCGCGGCCGCCTCGACGAAGTCGGTCACCGCGTCGGCGGCGTCGTCGATCCCGGCTGCCGTCCACTCGGTCTCCTCGAGCGTCGCCCCGGCGCTCTCGATCGCGTCGACGACGTCCTCCGCGTAGGGGCCGCGCGCCGCCTCGACGCCCTCGCGAAGCTCCGCGACGCGGTCCTCGAGGTCGCTGCGGGGGTCGTCGGCGTCCTCGTCGTCCTCGTCGGGCTCGGGGAGGTCGGCCTCCTCGATCCCCGACTCGGCGTCGTCGAGGAGCGCGTCGACGTCGTCGAGGTCCGCCTCGGTCTCGGCGTCGTCGAGGAGCGTCGAGATCTCGTCGAGGTACTCGTTTAAGGACTCCTCGGTCGCTTCGTCGGGAAGCGTGGGCGCGGCGGCCGCGTCCGTCGACTCGCCGGCGCCGGCCTCTTCCTCCGCGTCGTCTGCGGCGTCGGCCTCCTCGGAGGCGTCGGCCGGGTCGTCGTCGCCGTTGCTCATATACCACGAACTGCGCGCGTAGTCCATTAAGACGTTTCCCTTCGCGGCGATGCTGGATCCGTTTTTTAAGCCGTCTATATCCGCGGCGAGCGGGGGTCCGCTCGCGACGCTCGACAGAGACGCGATCGCAGATCGGTGCGGACTCGTCGAGTCGGTGTGCAATCTGCAAAAATAATTTTTGTTATTTAGAAATCTGATTATCTTCGTGAAAACAGTTAAGTGACCCGCGCGCGTATCTAGAGGTAGACATGAGTACCCAGAAAGAGGCTCGACAACGCTACGGCGACGTCCACGAGAGCGAAGCGCTCCGCGTCCCCGAGGAGAAGGCCGAACAGCTCGTCGACGCGCTCAACACCGATCTTGCGGCGACGTACGTCCTCTACCACCAGGTGAAAAAGCACCACTGGCTCGTCGAGGGCGCCGAGTTCCACGACATCCACGTCTACCTCGGCGAGGTCGCGGCCGACCTCGAGGAGGGCGCCGACGTGATCGCCGAGCGCGCGCAGGCGCTCGGCGGCGTGCCGCTATCGGGCGGCGCGAACTACGAGGAGCACGCGCCGGTGAGTCCGGAGGACGCCGACGCCTACGACATCCGGACGGGGCTGGAGAACGATCTGGAGATCTTCGGCGACATCACGGAGATGCTCCGCGAGCACATCCAGCTCGCCAACAACCTCGGCGACTACAACACCGAGGAACAGCTCCGCGAGGTCCTCATGGACGTCGAGGAGCACGGTCACCACCTCGAGCACTACCTGGAGGACGACACCCTCGTCACCCAGGGTACGCTCGAGTAGACGCGCCGCGACCGTCTTCCGGCCGATAGGGCGCGCGCCGCGCTCTCGAATTCTCCCGCTATTTCGACCCGCTAGCGGCGGCGCTGACCGTCCAACCGATCGCCTTAGCCGAGCCGCTCGTTCAGGATGAGCCGCGTTTTCGTCGACTTCACCTCGTCCATCTCGCGGGCCTGCGAGATCAGCTCGTTGACGGCGCGCGTGTCGACGGCGTCGACGACGAGCACGATGTCGTCCTCGCCGGACACCTGCCAGACGAAGTCCACCTCCTCCCACTCGACCATCCGGTCGCCGACGGCGGCGGTGTCCACGTTCATCTCCACCGAGATCTCGATCATCGCCTTCACGTTGCCGGTGCGGGTCGTGACGGTGAACCGCTCGATGATCCCCTCCTCGGTCATGCGGTCGACGCGGTTGCGCACGGTTCCCTCCGAGGTGCCGACCCGGTCCGCGATCTCCGTGTAGGGAGTTCGCGCGTCCCGGCGCAGGATCGAGAGGATCCGGCGGTCGAGGTCGTCCATACTCGATTCACTCGCCCCGGCGACTTACTCGTTACGAATATCGTAACGAAGCTACGAACGACGCATTTATTACCTACTGCACGTACGTTTCTCGTAATGTCGGACGCCTATATCGCGCTGGCCGACGGACGCGTGCTCGAAGCGCGCGCTCGTGCGCCGGGGCGCACCCGCGGCGAACTGGTGTTCACGACCGCGTACACCGGCTACGAGGAGTCGCTCACCGACCCCTCCTACGCCGAACAGATCCTCACCTTCTCGTACCCCCTGATCGGGAACTACGGCGTCCGAAGCGAGCGGTTCGAGTCCGAGTCGGTCCAGCCGAACGCGGCGATCGCCCGCGAGCTGACCGACGACGTCGCCGAGTGGCTCACCGACGAGGAGATCCCGGCCGTCGACCACGTCGACACCCGCGAGATCGTCACCACCGTCCGCGAGGAGGGCGCGATGGCCTGCGGGATCGCCGCCGGCCCGGACGTGACCCCCGAGGACGCGGTCGCGGAGATGGAGGCGTGCGAGCCGATGAGCGACC
This sequence comes from Halorubrum sp. B53, assembly GCF_059752395.1. NCBI lineage: Archaea > Methanobacteriati > Methanobacteriota > Halobacteria > Halobacteriales > Haloferacaceae > Halorubrum > Halorubrum sp. B53. The sequence goes on from NZ_MWTH01000003.1 coordinate 102,940, forward strand.
ACGTCGACATCGGCGCGCAGGTGTCTGTGACGGAACCGACCGTCCACGAGGGCGGCGGCGTCGCCGACGTCGCGATGCTCGACTGCGGCGCGAAGGGCTCGATCATCTCCTCGCTCACCGAGCGCGGCGCGGACGTCCACGTCCTCCCGTACGACGCGACCCCCGAGGACGTCGCCGAGATCGATCCCGACGTCCTCTTCGTCTCGAACGGCCCGGGCGACCCGGAGAACTTCGTCGCCGCCCAGGAGGTCGTCGACGCCTTCGCCGGCGAGCTGCCGATGGCCGGCATCTGTCTCGGCCAGCAGGTGATCACGAGCGCGCTCGGCGGCTCGACCGAGAAGATGGCGTTCGGCCACCGTGGCGTCAACCAGCCCGTCAGGGACCTCCGCAGCGAGCGGGTCGTGATGACGACGCAGAACCACGGCTACACGGTCGACGACACCGGTCCGCTCGAGGTGACGCAGGTGAACGTCAACGACGACACCGTCGAGGGGCTCGACAGCGAGGAGCTCGACGTCATCACCCGCCAGTACCACCCCGAGGCGAACCCCGGGCCGCACGACTCGCTCGGCTTCTTCGACGAGGTGCTCGATCTCGCGGAGGCGACCCCGCACGTCGCCGCCGACTGACCGTCGCCGACCGACCGCGGCCGCGCTCGTCGGTTCGAGACCGGAGACGACCCCGCCCGCCGTTTCCTCCGCTGACCGCCCCCGGAGTACCACCCGCCCGACGCCTGCCGGTTCCCGCGTCGGATCCCCGTTTTCATCCCTCTCTCTGCCACCGCGTTCGCCCGCTACCGGCGACGTTTTGACTCGGCCCGCCGCAGTGTCCTCCATGACCCGCGAGATCCTCCTCACCAACGACGACGGGATCGACGCCGTCGGGATCCGGGCGCTCTCGGACGCCCTCTCCCGCGAGCACGACGTGACCGTCGTCGCGCCGAAGCAGAACCAGTCCGGGGTCGGCGGCGCCCGGTCGTGGTGGGACACCACCGTGGAGTACGCGGAGACGGACGCCGGCTACGCGGTCGAGGGCACGCCCGCCGACTGCGTCGCCGTCGCCGAGGTGGCGCTCGGGCTCGACCCGGACGTCGTCGTCTCCGGCTGCAACCACGGGCCGAACATCGGCGCGCACATCCTCGGGCAGTCCGGGACGGTCGGCGCCGCGATGGAGGCCGCGTTCCTCGGGACGCCCGCGATCGCCGTCTCGCTGTACGACCGCGGGAACCTCCCCGTGCCACCGACCCTCGACGCCGGCGACTTCGCGCTCGCCGCCGAGGCGACGCTCGACCTCCTCGACCGCGCGGAGGACGGGACGGAAGCGGGCGGCGACGGGGACACGGGAGGGCTGACCCTCCCGTTCGGCGCCGACGTGCTGAACGTTAACGCGCCGGCCGCGGACGACGAGACCGCGAGCGACCCGACCTATCGGCTGACGGAGCCCGCGCGCGGCTTCGACGTGATCGAGTTCCGACCGGGCGAGGAGGGTCCGAACGACGAGAACGTCCCCGAGGGATGGGAGTTCGGCGAGCGGCGCGGCGAGATGGGAATGGAGCTCCGCGACCGCTTCTGGCGGGAGTTCCTCCGCGGGGACGTCGCCGACGACGCGGGGTCCGACCGGCTCGCGGCCGTGGAGGGCGAGGTGAGCGTCTCGCCGCTGTCGTCGTCGCGGTCAGTCGCCGGCGACCGCGCGGGCGAGGTCGTCGGCGGCGAGAAACTCCCGCGAGCGGACGGGGACTGAGCGCAGGCGCGACCCGGGCGCTGTTGTCGCCGACCCGGTCCCTATCGTCGCCGACCCGGCCGCTGCGACCCGCCGGTGAACTCGTCGGCGAGGCGGCCGAGGTACCACACGAGCAGCGCTCCCAACACGATCCCGGCGCCGAGGGCGGCGAGCAGTTCCACCGGCGTCGCTCCCCACTGGAGGGCGATGAGCGGCGGCGAGACGGCCACGAGCAGGAGGACGCCGGCCTTGATCTTGCGGTTCCCCGCGTCGCGCTCCGCGTCCGACATGGGTCCTACCACGCCGATCCCTCCGCCGATAGGGGGGCGCGTCGGGCCGCTCTCGTGTCCATGCCTCACCCACGGCGCGACCCGATATCAAGCCGGCGAACCACGACTATTCGACATCTTAACCTGTCCGTTGTTGATAAGCGTATCGACCGTTCACGGCCCGCTCGGTCCGAAATCGCCCCGTTCGGGCCGTGAATGGTCTCGGTCGTTTAAGTCCGTCCGGGCGCTGGTTCCTGACGCCCCTACCCGCGGACTCCCCCTCCGCGGCCCCCGCCGCGGCCGTCCCTCCGACGCCGTTTCTCTGGGCGTCCCTCCTCGGCAGCCTCCCGCAGGCCGCCGTTCCGCGGCGCTTTTGAGCCGACCCCGCCAACCGACGGGCATGGACGACGAACTCCGCGAGCGCGTCGAGGCGGCCGGCGAGGCCGCCGCGCTGTTCAACGCGCTCAAACACGGCAGCGACCCTGACGTGGGCGCCATCATGGGCCCGCTCATGGGCGAGAACCCCGATTTTCGACCGCACGGCGACGAGATCCCGGGGGTCGTCGCGCCGGTCGTGAACCGGATCGCCGACATGGACGAGGCCGAGCGCCGCGACCGGCTCGCCGAGCTCGCGCCCGACAAGCTCGCGGAGCTGGAGGCCGAAGACGAGGAGGACGACCGCGTCCTCCCCGACCTCCCGAACGCCGAGCCGGGCGAGGTCGTGATGCGCGCCGCGCCGAACCCCAACGGCCCGTGGCACGTCGGCCACGCCCGGATGCCCGCGGTGATCGGGACGTACCAGGAGCGGTACGACGGCGAGTTCATCTGCCGGTTCGACGACACCGACCCCGAGACGAAGCGACCCGACTTGGACGCGTACGACGCCATCTTGGAGGACATCGAGTACCTCGGCTTCGAGGCCGACCGCGTGCTGAAGGCCTCCGACCGGCTCGACACCTACTACGAGCACGCCCGCGACCTCATCGACGCCGGCGGCGCGTACACCTGCTCGTGTTCCGGCGAGGAGTTCTCCGCGCTCAAGAACGACGCCGAGGCGTGCCCGCACCGCGAGAAGGACCGCGAGACGGTCCACGAGGAGTTTTCGGCGATGGTCGACGGCGAGTACGACGCCGGCGAGATGGTGCTCCGCGTGCGCACCGATATCGACCACAAGAACCCGGCGCTGCGCGACTGGGTCGCGTTCCGGATGATCGACACGCCGCACCCGCGGGAGTCGGCGGCCGACTACCGGTGCTGGCCCATGCTCGATTTCCAGTCGGGCGTCGACGACCACCTCACGGGCGTCACCCACATCATCCGCGGCATCGACCTCCAGGACTCCGCGAAGCGCCAGCGGTTCGTCTACGACTACTTCGACTGGGAGTACCCCGAGGTGCTCCACTGGGGCCACGTGCAGGTCGACGAGTACGACGTGACGCTCTCCACGTCGACGATCAAAAAACTCATCGAGGACGGCGAGTTGACCGGCTGGGACGACCCGCGCGCGCCGACGATCCGGTCGATGCGCCGCCGCGGCATCCGGGGGCAGGCCCTCGTCGACTCGATGACGGCGCTGGGGATGTCCACCTCCGACGTCGACCTCGCGATGTCGTCGGTGTACGCGAACAACCGCGACCTGGTCGACGACGACGCGGACCGGTACTTCCTCGTGCGCGACCGCGACGACGACCCCGCGGTCGGACTCGACGTGGTCGGCGGCCCCGAGGCCGGACACCCGCCGCTGCATCCCGATCACGAAGAGCGCGGCACCCGCACGGTCCCCGCCGGGCGCGTGCTGATCGAGGAGTCCGACCTCCCGGGACGCGGCGACCGCGTCTGGCTCAAGGGGTTCGGCTGCGTCCGATACACCCGGAACGCGTTCCAGTACGTCGGCGACGACATCGAGGTCGTCCGCGAGGGCGACGTCGACGTGGTTCACTGGGTCCCCGCGGACGAGAGCTTGGAGACGCTCATGCGCACGATCGAGGGCGACGTGCGCGGGTTCGCCGAGCCCGCGATCGCGGACGCCGCCGTCGACGACGTGGTCCAGTTCGAGCGCGTCGGGTTCGTCCGCCTCGACGACTTCGCCCCCGAGCCGACGGGCGAGGCGTACGGACCGACCGGCGAGGAGGACCTCGTCGCCTACTACGCGCACCCGTGAGCCGCCTCGGGCCGGTCCGCCCGCCGACCGACGGGTAGCCCGGTCGCCGTCGTCCCGTACGTCGGCCTCCGACGACCCGGCCCGTCGTTTTCGACCGTTCAGCGGCGTCTCCCGTCCCGTCGCCGGATTTATATGCCGAGCAGCGGAGTGTCCGTGTATACATGACCATCGACCCGAACTTCGAGGAGACCCGCGAACAGGTCGGTGAGGAGAACGGCGTGGCGGTGTGGGGCCCGGTCGACTCGCCGGAAGAGCTCGGTATCCGCGGCACCCACGTCGCCGTCGACTTCGACATCTGCCTGGCCGACGGCGCGTGTCTGGAGGACTGCCCGGTCGACGTGTTCGAGTGGGTCGACACGCCCGGCCACCCCGAAAGCGAGATCAAGGCGAACCCCACCAACGAGGACCAGTGTATCGACTGTATGCTCTGCGTCGACGTGTGCCCGGTCGACGCGATCGACGTCGACCCCGGCCGGGCCGGCCGCATCTGAGACGCCATCCGCTCCGTCGGTAACCTGCAACGGCCTCCTCCTCGCCGGTTGAAACTTCGAGTTCGGGCGTTCGCAACGGACTTTCCGCGGTTTCCCCTCGAAACGATACGTTCCTGCGGAGATTTTCCGGTACCGCGCGGTCGCGTCCGGTCCCGTCCGATCGTGTAACCTCGCACAAAGGACTATTAGGAATCGTGATAATCGTCGGCTGAGGAATACCAACGATGCACACAGTTGTCCTGACAAAAGGCGTCCCAGACTTCCGCGAGGGAAAGGTGGCGTTCGACGAGGACGGTCACCTGGAGCGCGGAAAGACGCCCACGGTCATGAACCCGAACGACAAGGTCGCGTTGCGGGCGGCGCTGCAGGAAAAGGTACGCCACGGCGGAACCGTCTCCCTGCTGAGCATGGGGCCGCCGGGGTACGAGGAGGTGCTGCAAGAAGGTATGCGAGAGGTGTACGCCGACGATCTCTATCTCCTCTCCGATCGAGAGATGGCCGCGGCCGACACCTGGGCCACGTCGATCACCGTCGCGACGGGGCTCTCGAAGCTCGACCCCGAGCCGGACCTGATCGTTGCGGGATTTAAGACGGCCGACGGGGAGACGGGGCACACCGGCCCGCAGACGACCTGGTGTCACCACATGAACGACGCGCTGCCCGACCGGTCGCTCGTGACTCACGTGGTCGCGCTCGACGTCGACCCGGAGGAGGAGACGCTCCGCGCGAAGCGGCTGGTCAAGGGCGACGTGGCGGAGATCGAGACCGTCGAGACCGACTTCCCGGCGCTGGTCGTCACCGACCCGGAGTTCGAGCCGAGCTACCGGAAGGCGGCCCACCAGCTCCGGTATAAGGACCTCCGCGAGGAGACGACGGAGCGCGCGGCGGAGTACGAGGAGCACCTCACGACGTGGAACCACGAGGATCTCAACCTTGACCCGGACTTCATCGGGCTCGACGGGTCGCCGACGATCGTCGCGGGCGTGGACCCGATCGCGCAGGAGCCGTCGGAGCGCGAGGCGACGGTAGTCTCCCCGGACGACGCCGACGGAATGGACGCGGTCGTGGACGAACTGGCGCCGTTCGCGGGGGGTGACTGACGATGGTCGACATCGACCCCACCGACCACGAGATCGCGGACCTCGGCCCGAAGGTCAACGGCGTCGACGACCTCGGGGAGCTGCAGGAGATGCTGGAGCTGGAAAGCGAGGGCCCCGACCGCGCCCCGGTGAAGACGCTGATCGAGAGCCGGATCGAGACGCTGGAATCGGAGGCGGAAGGCGGTGACGAGGACGTCGATCCCGCCGAGGTCGACCCCGCGGAGCTGTCGATCGCGGAGGTCGCCAACATGGTTCGCGGGGTCGACGACCCCGACGTCCTCCGCGAGCTGCTCGACCGCGAACGGGACGGCGAGGACCGCGACGGCGCGATCACGCGGATCGAGAGTCGGATCGAGGCGATCGAGGGAACCGAGCAGGGGGACGACGAGGAGGCGGCCGAGTACGTGCCGCCGGAGGAGAAACACCCGAACCTCGACCATCCGACCGCCGACAAGACGTACGTCGAGGGCGTCTCCGGCGAGACGTACCGCGACATGTGGGTGTACTGCGAGACCCAGCGGGGCGAGCTCGTCGACGCCTCGAAGGAGATCCTCGGCAAGGCCGACGAGCTGCTGGACGACTACGCCGAGCGATACGGCGACGAGGAGGACGTGATCGCGGTCCTCATCGGGGACGACGTCGCCGACCTCGCCGAGGAGGCGATCGCCTACGGCGCGGACCGCGCGGTCTACCACGAGGACGACCGGCTCGACCGCTTCCGGCACAAGCCGTACACGGAGCTGTTCGTGCACATGTGCCGGGACTTCGAGGCGGAGTGGCGCGACTACCACGAGCCCCGCTACACCGTGTTCCCGGCGACGCACAACGGGCGCGACCTCTCCGCGCTCGTGCAGGCCGAGCTCGACTCCGGGCTCGCCTCCGACTGCTCGGACCTGTACATCGAGGAGGCGATGATCTCCAACCCGGCGAAGACGGGGAAGCCGGGCGACAGCGAGGAGTTCGAGCGCGTGCTCCACATGCCCCGCCCGGACTTCTCCGGGTTCGAGTACTCGACTATCCTCTGTATCGACAAGCCGCACCGCGACTTCCACCCGCAGGGCGCCAGCGTCATCCCGGGCGCCTTCGACCTCCCCGACCCGGACCCGGAGCGCGAGGGCGAGGTCGTCGAACACGACCTCGACCTCCCGGACGACTGGTTCCAGGTCGACGTCGTGGAGCACGACCGGCTGGAAGAGGGCATCGACCTGACCGGCCACGACGTGATCGTCGCGCTCGGTCGGGGGATCGGCGACGACCCCACCGAGGGGATCGAGCTCGGCGTCGACCTCGTGGACGCGTTCGACGACGCCGCGCTCGGACTCTCGCGCGGCGTCATCACCGCCTCCTACGAGTTCGCGAGCCACGTCGAGGACTACATCAGCGAGGAGCGACAGATCGGCGAGTCCGGGCAGGTCGTCGAGCCAGACGTGTACGTCGCGGCCGGCATCTCCGGCGCGGTCCAGCACAAGGTCGGCATGGACGAGTCCGACACGATCATCGCGATCAACGACGACCCCGAGGCCGACATCCGCGAGTTCTCCGACTACTTCGTCGAGGGCGACTTATTCGAAGTGTTACCCCGGCTGACGGCGGCGGTCGAGGGCGACGGCTCCGTCGCGGCGATGGAGGGGGTGGCCGATGACTGACGCCGACGCGGTCGACGCCGGCGAATCGGCCGATCACGAGCACTACGAGGCCGTCGTCGTCGGGGCGGGCCCCGGCGGCGCGGCGGCGGCCGCGGCGCTGGCCAAGCAGGGCGTCGAGACGCTCGTCTTGGAGCGGGGCGTCGACGCCGGCTCGAAGAGCGTCTCCGGCGGGCTGATCTACGCCGAGGAGTCCGCGCCCTACACGATCGACGGGCTGTTCCCCGGGTTCCGCGAGGCGGCGTCCGAGCGCCCGATCGACGAGTACCACATGCACAACGTCGCGGGCGACCGCGTGAAGACGTTCGACCTCGACCGGATCCACAACCACGACACCGACTGGTGTGACGCGGTGCTGCGCCGACGGATGGACTCGTGGCTCGCGGAGCGCGTCCACGAGCTGACCCGCGAGACCGGCGGCGGGCTGCTCACGGGGGTCCGAGTCAACGGCCTGCTCCGCGAGGACGGCGAGATCGTCGGCGTCACCTGCGACGAGCTCGACCCCATCCGCGCGGACCTGGTCGTCGCCGCCGACGGCGTCAACTCCGAGCTGGCGCGCGACGCCGGGCTCATGGACTGGGACGACCCCGAAGACTGGTTCCAGGGGGTGAAGGCGGTCGTCGACATGGAGCCCGACGTCATCAACGAGCGGTTCGACGTGGATCCGGAGGGCGGCGCGGCCCACCTGTTCTCGGGCGACCTGTTCGACGGCGTCCGCGGGGGCGGCTTCCTCTACACCAACGAGGACTCGCTGTCGATCGGGACGGTGTTCCACCTCGACTCGCTGACCGCACAGCGGGCGGAGCCGCACGAGCTGCTCGACGGCCTCCTGACGCATCCCCTGCTCGACCGCTGGTTCCAGGGCGAGTACGCGGAGCGCGAGTACTCGGCGAAGCTCGTTCCCGACTCGAAGAAGGTCGCACATCCCTCGCCGCACCGCGGGCGGCTCCTGCTCGTCGGCGACGCCGCCGGCCAGATGCAGGCGCAGGGGCCGATCATCAAGGGGATGAACCACGCCGTGACCGCCGGCGGGCTCGCCGCCGAGGCCTTCGTCGAGGCCCGGACGCGAGGGGACGCCTCGAAGGCGGGAGAGCTCTACGAGCGGAAGCTCCGCGAGGAGGGCGTGATGGAGAAGCTCCGCCCGCGACGCTACCGGGCGACGCGGGCCGTCTCCGAGCACGACGCCGTGAACCGGATCGGGAGCGCCTTAGTCGAGTCGTCGCTGGGCGCGGCCGGCCTGCGGGCCTTCGACGGGCTCGCGGAGCGCGCGTTCAACTCCCCGCTGCTGCTCGGGATGGTGCCGGACACCCGGTTCTCGTACGTCGACGTGCCGACGCGGATCGCGGAGGTCCTCGGCGAGCCGATCGAGGAGCGCTCGCCCGCCGACGACGAGGCCGGCGTTCGTCCGCCGGACCTCGCGGACCGGATCGGCGACCTGACCTACGACGTCGGCGACCCGCACATCGAGCTCCGCGACGAGAGCTACGAGGCGAGCGGGGCCGCCGTGACCGCCTGTCCGGTGAGCGCCGAGGAGTTCGGCGGCGGCTGCTACCGCGACGAGACGGTTCGGACGAACGGCGAGGAGAAGCGCGTCGTCAGCCTCGACACGCAGCCGTGCGTCGAGTGCGGCACCTGCGCCGTCGTCGCAGACACGGAGTGGGAACACCCCAGCGGCGGCAAGGGCGTCGAGTTCAAGGAAGGGTAACGTGGCGGGGACGCGCTCTCGGTACGCCGACCGGATCGCGTCGCTCGCGGCGGACGCCCGCGCCGCGCGCGAACGGTTCGACCCCCCGCGGAACGTCGACGGGAACGAGTCGAGGGACGCGGACGACGGACCGACGGTCGCGAACGGCGGATCGCGGTACGCGGGGCTCGAACTCGCGGGAACCGCCGTTTCGGACCGCGAGGAGGCGGCGCTGGTCGCGGCGCGCGACGGGCTCGGGCCGGTCGTCGGCGTCTACGTGGAGGCGCGCACGGCGGACGAGCCGGTCAGGTTCTCCGGGCGGGAACTCGACCGCCTTCACGCCGCGACGAGCGACTGGCTGGCGGTGTACGCCCGGTGTCGAGGGGTCGACGCCGACCCGGACGCGACCGTCCGCGAGGCCGCCGAACTGCTGATCGACACGCACGACATCACCGACGTGGCGGCGCTGCTCACGGGGACGCATCGCAACGAGCCGTGAGTCGCAGGCCGCCGTGGGTCGCGGGCCGCCGCGAACCGCGACCCCACGCCCGCGGTCAGGCGAAGTAACAAACACGATCGATCGTGGGGAATACTTATCTGTTGTTGTGTGGTACCACGAACCATGGAGCTCGCGCAACGCGTTTCGATCGAGAACCGTGACCGGAAAGACATCTACGAGTACGTGGAGCGGCGCGGGTCGGTCTCGGCGGAGGCGGTGCGCCGCGAGCTCGGATTCGACGAGGAGGCGTTCGGCCACCACCTCGCCGTGTTGCGACGCGACGGCTACGTGCGGCAGGACGAGGGCGAGCTCGAGATCGCGTTCGACACGGACTCGGGAGTCGTCCACAAGCACGACGACGACGGCCGTTTCACGATCCGGACCGCGCGACAGGCGGACCTCTCGGGGCTCGTCGGCATCATCCGGCAGGTGGCGAACGAGGGGTCGTACATCGAGGCGGAGACCGTCGCCGACCTGATCGATTACGAGGAGATCCTGTTGCGGAACAACAGCGCCGAGTCGCGGATGTTCTTCGTGGCCACCGTGGAGGAACAGGTGGTCGGCTGGGTCCACCTCGACCTCCCACAGACCGGGAAGCTCCGCCACACGGCGAAGCTCACGGTCGGCGTCCTCGACGAGTACCGCGGCGGCGGAATCGGGACGACGCTGCTGGAGAAGGGGTCAACCTGGGCGCGCGAGAACGACTTCGAGAAGCTGTACAACAGCGTCCCCGCCACCAACGAGGAGGCACGGAACTTCTTGGAGACGCACGGGTGGCACACCGAGGCGACCCGCGAGGACCACTACAAGATCGACGGCGAATACGTCGACGAAGTGATGATGGCGCGGTCGCTGTAAGCGGTCCCGAACGCCTTTTCAACCCGTCACGGCCACGCGTCCTCGTGACCGGAGAGCGGCTCCGCGACGACGCCGTCCCGCTGGGCCAGCGCCCGCGCACAGGCCGGGCAGACGGCGCGGTCCGCGTCCCACGGCACGCGCAGGCGAACGGCCGCCGGCCGGTCGCAGTCCGACTCCGTGCAGGTGGTCGGGGGATCGTTCGCATCGGCGGTCATACCGGCTCTCCGTTCGCGACCGCCTTCGGTGTTGGCCCCGAACCGCCGCGGCCGCGGGGTCACTCGACGGTGAACCGGTCGCGCTCCGAGAGCGCGAGCTCCGTCCCGTACCGCTCGACGAGCGGCTCGTACGCGTCGCCGAGCGCGCGCATGCAAGCGGCCGTGGAGACGTAGCCGAGCTCGTCGGCGACCGACGCGCCCGGCCGACCCTGTAACACCTTCCGGACGAGCAGGCGTCGCTCGCGGGCGTCGAGGGCCGAGCCCGCCTCGGAGCCGTCGTCCACGCCGACGAGCGCCGCCATCGCCAGGTCGCGGAACGCGCCGGGGGCGCTGTCGTACATCCCGGGGCCGAACGACGCGCCGACGACGGAGCGCCACTCGGTCTCGGTCAGGTCAACGGGGACCGGCGCCGGGCAGGCGCGGAGCGCGCCGGCGACCACGTCGGGGTCGACGTCGCGGTGGGCGTCGGAGAGCCCGTCGCGCTCGCGGTCGCGGAAGGCGGCGGCGTGGCGGGAGCACAGGTCGCGGCCGGCCGCGGTCACCGGTCGCACCATGATCGCCGAGTACTCGCCGGAGGCGTCGTTGCGGGAGGTCGAGAGGTGGACGGTCCGGTAGCCCGCCCGCCGCCAGAACCGGAGCAGGCGCGGGGTCGCGCCGTAGCCGACCGAGAAGTAGTCGACCTCGTCCCGGTCGCCGCCCCCCGCGCCGTCGACCCCACCGCCCGCCCCGCCGAACTCGGCGTGGATCTCCTCCAGCAGGCGGGAGCCGAACCCCTCGTCCCGGACGGCGTGGTGGGTCGCGATCCGGACGGTCCGAATCCCCCGCGGCTCGGCGGCGCCCTCGTCGCGAAGTTGGCTCGTGAGCACGTCCGGCACCATGTTGCCGCGGACGCGCTCGCCCTCGTACATCGCCCGGCGGGTCTCGGCGTCGAGCCCCCCCTCGCGCGCGAGCAGCGCGACCGCGACGACCCGCCCCTCGGCGACGAGCGCCCGCGCCGAGAGGTTCGGAGCGTCGAGCAGCCGCGCGAGGTCGTTCGGCTCGGTGCGGTAGTGAGCGGCGACGAGCAGTCCGAACGCCTCCCCGAGCAGGGTCTCGTCCGCGAGCAGGTCGTCGGGCGCGAGCGTCCGGTACGTCGCGTCCGCCACCGCCGTTCCCGCGACCGCCTCGTCGACCGCCGGCCGCGCGTCGAGCAGGAGCGCCCGCGACGCCCACGCCTCGACCGGGTCGTTCCGCGCGTACCGGATCGGCTCGTCGAGGCGGACGTCCCGCACCGCGAGCGGGCCGTCGAGCAGCCGCTCGCGGAACCGGATCGCGAAGCCGCGGCCGGCCCCCTCGTAGCCGTGGACCGTCGTGCAGAACGCGACCGAGAGCGACCCGTCGAGGAACCCCTCCAGCAGCCGCACCGGGAGGGCGGCCGCCTCGTCGACGATCGCGACGTCGGGGTCGCCGGGCAGCTCCGCGGCCTCGGCGGGCGGCAGGTACCGCACGCGCCCGCCGCCCGGCGCGTCGACGCGGCGGTTCTCCCCGAGCGGAGCCCCGTCGCTTTCGGCGTCGGATCCCCCGATCAGCTCCTCGGCCCGCGCGAACACCTCGGCGGCGTTGCGGGCCGCGGGGGCGGTGACGAGCACGTCGGCGCCGGCGAGCGCGAGCGCGCCCGCCGCGAGCCCCGCCGCGCTCGACTTCCCCCGCCCGCGGTCGGCCTCAACGACGACCGCGTTGCCGGGGGTCGACAGCGACTCGAACGCGCGCACCGCCCGGACCTGATCGGCCGTGAGACACGCCTCGTACGCCGCGGCGGGGAACGTCGCGTCCGGCGGGACGGTCGGTTGGCTTCTCGGGCCGGCTCCGTCTACCGGCCCGCCGGTCAGCCCGTCCCGCTCGACGACGTCGTCCTCGCCGCCGTCCTCCCCGAGCGAGACGATCGCGATCCCCGGGTGCGCGCGCAGTGTGTCGACCAACCGCTCGCGAAAGCGCCCCGTGACGTCGTCGATGGTATACGGCGGGACCGCCAGCGAGTCGTCGAAGCGATCGCGGACCGCCGGCCACTCGTCGAGCGCCGGCGTCAGGAGGACGAGGAGGCCGCCGCCGTCGACCGCGCCGACGCACCGGCCGAGCGCGTTCGGGACGAACCGCTCGTGACAGTCGAGGACGACGATCTCGCGGGTGCGCCCGAGCAGCTCGTCCGCGTTCCGTGGCCGGTGCTCCTCGAACCGGAACCCATCGCGCGTCGAGACGACGGCGGTCGAGTCGGGGTCGACCGCCTCGATCGCGTCGTACGCCGCGTCGATCCCGCGGTCGCGGTCGCCGGCGCACACGAGGACGCGCCGCTCGTTCGCCGCCTCCGCCTCTCGTTTCGCGTCCCGCGCGAGCCCCGCGATCATTCGTTCGGTCGTCGTTGCCGGGGGCCGGGGATGTGTCTTGCCCTCCGGCTTGCGCTCCCGGCGGTCGGTACTCCGGACCGACCGGGCCTCTCTTGCGTCCCCCGCGAGGCGGGAGGCTTACGGCGGCGCGGAGCGTCGTGTCGCCCATGACCACGGTCACGCTCATCGGTACGCGGCTCGCGGACACGGGGCGCGAGTTCGTCTACGAGGGGGAGTCGCCCGACTGCGAGGGGTGCCCCTACCGGAGCCAGTGTCTCAACCTCTCAGAGGGGACCCGGTACCGCGTGACGGGGATCCGCGAGAACGCGCAGGTTCTCGACTGCGCCGTCCACGACGCCGGCGTCCGGGCGGTCGAAGTCGAGCCCGCGCCGGTCCCAGCGAACGTCCCGTCGAAGCAGGCGTACGCCGGCAGCCGCGTCTCGCTCGCGGGGCCGTGCCCGCACACCGAGTGCCCGAGCCACGGCTACTGCGTCCCCGACGGCGCCGACTTCGACGACGAGCGCGTGATCGACCAGGTGCTCGGCGAGCCGCCGCACGACACCTGCGCGCTCGACCGGGACCTGACGCTAGTGGAGTTCCGAGCGGAAGACGAGTAGAGAGAACCCCGCCGCGCGACGCCGCCTACAGCTCTGTGACCGCGTTCAGCGTGATCCGGATCGCGCGTTCGACGTTGTCCTTGGCCTTCTCCGGGAGCTCGTCGTCCGAGTCCGCGCCCTTCTGGGTGCCCGCGACGAGGTTGCCGTCGACGGTACAGATCGCGCCGGCCCGGAGCCCCTTGCGGCGCGCCAGCGCGAAGACGGTCGCGGCCTCCATCTCGATCGCGAGCAGGTTCGCGTCGTTCCAGTCGGCGACGTACGACTCGTCCTCGTTGTAGAACGCGTCGTCGGAGACGATCGGGCCGACGTGGATCTCCTCGTCGTTGGCCTCGGCGGCGCCGACCAGCTCGCGCAGCGCGTCGTAGTCGGGGACCGCGGGGTACTCGACCGACTCGTAGCGCTTGCTCGTTCCCTCCTCCTTGGCGGCGCCCGTCGCGACCACCATGTCGCCGACCTCCATGTCGGCCTGCAGGGCGCCGCACGTGCCGCACCGGAGGAACGTCTCGACGCCGACCCGCGAGAGCTCCTCGACGGCGATCGCGGCCGACGGGCAGCCGATCCCGGTCGAGCAGATCGTGAGATCCGTCCCCTCGTAGCTCGCGTTGACGACCTTGTACTCGCGGTTCTGCGCGACGAGCTCGCTGTCGTCGCACAGATCCGCGATCCGGTCGACGCGGCCCGGGTCGCCGGGGATGACCGCGGTCTCGTGGACGTCGCCCTCCTCGACCAGCAGGTGCGGCTGTTTCGCCATACGCGCGGAGACAGCCGCCGCGCGCAAAAACGGACCGGTCGGAAGACGGGGGTGAGCGCCGCGAAGCCGATTTGATATCGCGGTATACAATTTATTAGCGGTGCGGACGCTCAATTCACTCCGATACTACGACCGGCCCGACCCTCGGTCGATCGGCCGGTTTATCGCCCGGCCGGGGCAGATCCGGGTATGACCGATTCGAACCCCGACTCGTTCGCTCCGACAATCGGCTCCGTCGTGATCGCCTTCGTGCTCGTCACGCTGGTCACGGGGTACCTGCTCGGGGCAAACTGGACGCAAGCGGTGCTGGTCGGCGGGTTCGCGAGCGTCGTGGCCGCCACGTCGGCGTGGCTGACGGCGCGACGGGAAGCGGGCGGCGAGTGAGGTGCGGGGTCGCGGAGACGGTTATCGCGATTGAGACGGCGGGCGGAGGCTTTTATACGTGTCCGGGTCCGATATCTCCTAATGCGATTCAGCCACGACCGTCGGGGCCAGTCGGTCGTGATCGGGACCGTGATTCTGTTCGGGTTCCTGATCCTCGCGCTTTCGCTGTATCAGGTGCAGGTGGTCCCGCAGCAGAACGCGCAGACGGAGTTCGAGCACTTCGAGGAGGTCCGAAACGACCTCGTCGAGCTCAGAGCGGGGATTCTGCAAGCTGGGAGTGTCGACCAACCGCAGTATCAGACGGTTCGGCTGGGCACCACCTATTCGACCCGCATATTCGCGATTAATCCGCCAGACCCGGCTGGGACCATACGGACGACGGATTCGTACAATATCACGATTGAGGGTTCCGGTGAGTCTGTGAACGTCTCTACCCGATTCATCCAGTATCGACCAGGCTACAACGAAATCGACCAGTCGCCGACGTGGTACGACGCCTCCGTGCTTTACGTCGACGCTCGCGACGAGGGCGGCGGAATCGCGGTGATCGAGGATCAAGAGCTCGTCACCAGTGACGGGGAAGTCCGGGTCGTAGCCCTCCAGAACGAGTTCCGCCGGAGCGGGGCCGGTCGGGTAACGCTAGAGCTCCGGCCGGCCGACAACGTCACTGAGACGCTTCCTGAGGGCGACCTGACCGTCACCGTTCCGACGCGGCTGAGCGAGGACGACTGGAAAAACGAGACCGATCTCCCGACAGATAGCGATATCTACAGAGGTGTTACGGACGATGCGAACGGCGACGGCGTCTACAACCTGACGCTCAATACGACTGCCGAGAACCTGACTTTGGATACAGTCGGTGTGGGGGAAGCGCCAGAAGAAGCGGCACAAAACGATAATGCGGCTATTGGAGGTAGTGACAGGGGTAGCGGAGGCCCTGCAACTGTTAATGTGATTTCGTATATGGGTCTTAAAAATAATGAGCAGATCAACACAAACTTCGATATTGAAAATTCTGACGGCTCATCGAACGCAATCCAAGTCACTATTAGAGATGATCCCGGCGGGAAAGTAGGTGGTGACTGGAGTCAAAAAACCGTCGTCATCGACGGAAACACGTTTGAATTGACCACAGAAGCAGCAAATGATATCGGACTCGCGCAGGGAGAGCGCGATCTGTTCGATGCGGCAAGTTATGAAAGTGCAACTCAATCGGAACTGAACAATCTTCGTGATAGCATTACAACAGAATCCTCGATTGTGAACATACAGCAATCCGGTAAGAGTCTCGATATTCGAATCAGATCACGCTAAATCGGTTCCACAATCGACGTAACCCACCATCGACAAAGCCATATGCCCACCTCATGAACAACCGCTCATGACCGAAGTCGGCATCGACGCCGTCGAGATCTGGACCGGGAAGCTCAAGCTCGACTTACCGGGCACGTTCGCGCCGGAGAAGGGCGACGACCCGGAGAAGTACACGAAGGGGCTCGGGCTCAACAACTCCTCGTTCCCGGACGTCTACGAGGACATCGTCACGATGGGCGCGAACGCCGCGAAGGGGCTGATGGACCGGAAGGGGCTGGAGCCGGCGGACATCGGCCGGATCGACGTCGCCACCGAGTCGGCGTTCGACCACTCGAAGCCGGTGTCGACGTACATCGCGGGCTGTCTCGAACAGGTATACGACGGCGACTTCACCCACGCCAACAAGGGCGAGCGCAAGTTCGCCTGCCTGGCCGGCACGCAGGCCATCGACGACGCGTACAACTGGATCCGCGCCGGGCGGAACCGCGACCGGCCGGCGATCGTCATCACGACCGACACCGCGCTGTACGCCCGCGGCGACCCCGGTGAGGCGACGCAGGGCGCCGGCGCCGTCGCGATGCTGATCGACGAGGACCCCTCCATCGTCGCGCTCTCGACCGATCAGGGGTACGGCTCGAAGGACGAGACGGACTTCCTGAAGCCGAACCAGCAGTTCCCGAGCGTCGACGGGAAACGCTCCGTGCAAGTGTACCTCTCCCGGATGCGGGAGGCGCTGGAGGACTACGAGTCCGTCACCGACGACATCGAACTCGACGACTTCGCGTACGCCCCGTTCCACACGCCGTTCCCGGGAATGGTCCGGAAGGCGGCCCTCTTGGCGTACCGGCACGTCATCCGCGACACGGAGCACGAGGACGAGCTCGCAGACGAGATCGGCCGCCAGCCGCGCGAGGCCGACTTCGCCGACCGCGAGGCGTACGAGGCGGCCATTCGCGACTACATGGACGAGCTGAAGACCACCGACCAGTACCAGACGTGGTACGACACCGTCGTGGAGCCGACGCTGGGGCTCTCCCGGGAGGTCGGCAACTGGTACACGAGTTCGGTCCACATCGCCCGCGTCAGCGCGCTGCGCGACGCTCTGACGCGCGACCGGTCGTTCGCTGGCGAGACGCTGCTCGTCGCCTCGTACGGCTCCGGCGCACAGGCGGAGATCCACGCGGAGACGGTCCGCGAGGGATGGCGCGCCGAAATCGAGGGGCTCGACATCGACGACCAGCTCGCCGAGCGATACGACCTCACGTGGGAGGAGTACGAGGACGTCCACGACGTCCACGAGTACGACATGGACGTGGAACGCGAGATCGAGGAGTTCACCCAGCCCGACGGGGAGTTCGTCTTCACCGGCTGGGGTCGGATGAACGAGCGGAAGTACGAGTACGTCGAGTAGCGCTTCCGCCCGCGTTCGCCTCGCCCGAGGTCCCGGTAGAAGCCCGCAACCCCGTGAAAACGGCTAACACGGGGCTCTCCCGATACGATGGTTTTAAACGACGCTAGGGTGAATCGATACTCAATGGTAACCATCTACGACGTGCCGGCGGACGCCCTCATCGAGGAGGTCGCCGCACGACTCGAGGACCGGATCGACGAGCCTGACTGGGTCGAGTTCGCCAAGAGCGGCTCCGGCAAGGAGCTCCCGCCGGAACAGGAGGACTTCTGGTACGTGCGCTCCGCGAGCCTCCTCCGCAAGGTCGCCCAGAACGAGCCGATCGGCATCGAGCGGCTCGCCACCGAGTACGGCTCGAAGAAGCGCGGCTCGAACCGCTACATCGTCCGTCCCGGCCGCCACTCCTCGGGCTCCCGCAAGCTCATCCGCGCGTCGCTGCAGGCGCTCGAGGAGGACGGTCTCGTGACGACCGCCGCCGGCGAGGGCCGCCGCCTCTCCGACGAGGGCGAGGCGTTCCTCTCCGAGGTCGCCGCCGAGGTCTTCGAGGACCTCGACCGCCCGGAACTCGAACGCTACGCGTAGACCGCCGATTCGCTTTTTCTGAACCGTTCGCCCGCTCCAGCCGCGGCTCTCGGTCGCGTCTCCGGCGATTCCGACGCCGATGGCCCCTCCTCCGGTGGATCCGTCTGAGCGACGCGCTCGCCGTTCTCTCGCGAGTATATCTTATACCGCTATATAGAATTCCTACTCAGTAGTCGAGACCGGCGCCTCAACGCGTCCGTCCGCGGCTCACACGCCCTCGAACGTGGGCGTTGCTCGAAAAGCGCCCTCGGAAAGCGTCTCTGCGCACACTCCTCCCGCGAGCGTACCTACGGGGTCAGATGGCGGTGATAGCGGATTTAGCGACGGTTTCGGCGCGTTCCGATGTCGTGCGCGGTTCCTCAGCGGCACATATTAGTAGACGCTTGTATAAGCTATAGTTGATATGAGTGATGGAACGGTCACCGACGAAACCGCGGACGGGACCGTCGCCTGCTGTGCACCGCCCGGAGACGTCGACTCGGACGCCATGGCGACGGACCTCCGACTACTGACCGCGATGGCGAACGACACGCGATACGAGCTGCTTCGCCGCGTCGCGACCGCCGACGACGGCGTCTGCGTCTGCGACCTCGAAGCCGCGGTCGGGGTCAGCCAGAGCGCCGTCAGCCAAGCGCTTTCCCGCCTGTACACCGCGGGACTGGTCACGCGCCGTAAAGAGGGGTCCTGGCGGTACTACGAACCGACCGAGGCGACTGCGGTTCTCCTCGAAACGCTCGACGACCTGCGAGGTAGCCGTGAGTAACGAGCCGGCGGCCGACGAGCGCGACCCCGAAGAGACTCGGAAGATGGTGCGCGAACGCTACGGAGCCATCGCCGCGGGGGGGACGGACTGCTGCGGCGACGTCGGTGTCGACGTCGACGACGGCGGGTGCTGTGACGGCAGCGAAGGCGCGACCGGGAGCGAGCGCCTCGGGTACGAGACGGACGACATCGCGTCGGTCGCCGACGGTGCGGACCTCGGTCTCGGGTGCGGGAATCCGAAGGCGTTCGCCGAGATGGCGCCCGGCGAGACGGTGCTCGACCTCGGCTCAGGCGCGGGCTTCGACTGCTTTCTCGCCGCGCGGGAGGTCTCCCCGGGCGGCCGGGTCATCGGCGTCGACATGACCCCGGAGATGGTCTCGAAAGCGAGGGAGAACGTCGCGAAGAACGACGTCGACAACGTCGAGTTCCGGCTCGGCGAGATCAGTCACCTCCCCGTCGCCGACGCGACCGTCGACGTCGTCATCTCGAACTGCGTCGTCAACCTCGCCCCCGAAAAACAGCCCGTGTTCGACGACGCCTATCGCGTCCTCAAACCCGGCGGACGCGTCGCCGTCTCGGACGTCGTCCGAACCGCGCCGTTCCCCGACGACGTCGAGACGGACCCGGACTCGCTCACCGGCTGCGTCGCCGGCGCGTCGACCGTTTCGGATCTCGAAGCGATGCTCGACAGCGCCGGCTTCGAGGCGATCGAGATCGCGCCCAAAGACGAGAGCACGGAGTTCATCAGCGATTGGGACGCCGACCGCAACCTCGGTGACTATCTCGTCTCGGCCACTATCGAGGCCCGGAAGCCGCCGCGAGCCCCCTGACTACCGATCGGTACCGGCGGCCGTCGCCCGGAGTGCAGACGACCGCCCGCACTCCGAGCGGCGACGCCGCCAGTCGGCCCGCGGAATCGCCGAAACGGCCGACGGAGTCGTTCGGTCGCGAACGGACCCACGTCGTATAAAAGGAGTACCGACGGAACCGCCGTGCGCCCCGCTA
The DNA here is from genome assembly GCF_059752395.1 of Halorubrum sp. B53. Classification (NCBI taxonomy): domain Archaea; kingdom Methanobacteriati; phylum Methanobacteriota; class Halobacteria; order Halobacteriales; family Haloferacaceae; genus Halorubrum; species Halorubrum sp. B53. Next base: position 122,762 of record NZ_MWTH01000003.1, read on the forward strand.
TCCGGTGTTCTTCATCCCGGCGGCGATGCCGTTGACGGTGAGCCGGAGGGTGCGCTCCTCCTCCTCGGTGCGGTGCGTACGCCCGAGCAGGTTCGCCTGCAGCAGGTTCAGCGGGTCGACGTACGGGTTCCGACGGTCGAGGCTCTCTTCGAGCCACTCGCGGCGGAGGAGCCCGTCGCGGCCGCTGATCGCCAACACCAGTTCGCGTCCGCGCTCGTACTCGCCGATCAGTTCCGGGAAGAAGCGCTCGCGGAGCTCGTCGTCGGCGAGGTCGGCGTACTCGGCGGCGATCTCCGGCTCCGTCCGAGCGAGCGCGAGCCCGGCGTTGTCGAGCGTGGTGCGGAAGAACGGCCACTCCTCGTACATCTCGCGGAGGGTCTCGAGCCCCGTCTCCTCGCCGACCTCGTCGAGGTAGGCGTCGATGCCGGAGGCGAGCGAGTACCAGCCGGGGAGGATGAGCCGCGTCTGGGTCCACGAGAACACCCACGGGATCGCGCGCAGGTCCTCGACGGTGCGCTCGCCGGAGCGGGAAGCGGGCCGCGAGCCGAGATTGAGGTCCTCGACGACGGAGATGGGCGTCGCCTGCCCGAAGTAGTCGACGAACCCGTCCGTGTTCAGCAGGTCGCGGTACGTCTCGCGGGCCGCGGGCGCCATCGTCTCCATCGCGTCGACCCACGCCTCGGGGACGTCCTCGGTGGGCTCCTCGTTGGCCTCGTGGCGGGCGCGGATCTGCGCGTCGAGCATCTGCTCGAGCTCGCGCTCGGCGATCCGCGGGTTGGCGTACTTCTCGGCGATCGCCTCGCCCTGCTCGGTGAACTTCACCTGCCCGGTGACGGTCTCGTTCGGCAGCGCGAGCAGCGCCTCGTTCATCGGGCCGCCGCCGCGCGAGATGGAGCCGCCGCGGCCGTGGAACAGCCGGAGCGTGACGTCCTCCTCGCGGCAGAACCGCGCGATCCGGCGCTGGTTCTCGTAGAGGTCCCAGTTCGCGGCGAGGAAGCCGTTCTCCTTGTTGGAGTCGGAGTAGCCGAGCATCACCTCCTGCACGTCGTCGCGGACCTCCAGCGCGGTCGCGTACGCCTCGTTGTCGAACAGCGCCCCGAGGATGCGCTCGGCGCCGTTGAGCGCGGACTCGGTCTCGAGCAGGGGGACGACGTCGAGCCCGCAGTGGTCCGGCAGCGAGACGGCGCCGACCTGGTCGGCCAGGAAGAGCACCTCGAGCACGTGGCTCGGCTCCTCGGTCATCGAGATGCAGTAGGTGTCGATCGCCTGCTGGCCGTACTCCTCCTGCCAGCCGGCGAGCTCGCTGAACCGCTCAAGCACGCGCTCGGTCGTCTCGGAGACGTCGCCGGGCTCGTCGGGGTCGATGACGGGGTCGTCCTGCAGGATGGCCTCGGTGAGGAACTCCTCGCGGGCCGCCTCGTCCATCTCGCGGTAGTCGACCCCCTCGCTCGCGACCGCCTCGGCGACGGCCTCGGTGTGGTTCTCGCGGTGGTCGCGGAGGTCGAGCGAGGCCAGCGTGAAGCCGAACGTGTCCACCTGCCGGCGGAGCGGCTCGACGAACGACTCGCGGACCGCGTCCTGCCCGTCGCCCCGGAGCGACTCGGCGATCACGTTGAGGTCGGCGAGGAAGGCGTCGCCGTCGGGGTACTCGCCGGGTCGGACGTCGTCGACGCGGTCGAGCCGCTCGCGCATCAGCCGGAGCTTCTGGCGGTACGGCTCGTCGGGGTAGCGCTCCCGGGCCTCCTCGACGACGGTCGGGAACCGCTCGGCGTCGTCGGCGAGCGACTCGGTGAGTCGGTCGTCGATCGCGTACCGCTCGCCGTCCTGGCTCAACACGGCGGAGAGCCGCTTGCACTGGTCGCGGTACTTCTCGATGGCGACCGCTCGCTGGCGCTCGAGCGTCTCGTCGGTGACCTCGGGCGTGACGAAGGGGTTGCCGTCGCGGTCAGAGCCGGCCCACGAGCGGAACTCGAACAGCTTCGGGCAGTCGACGTCGTCGTACTCGCTCGAGATGGTCTCCTCGAACTCCTCGTAGGCGTCGCCGACGACGTCGAAGAGGGTGTTCTCCAAGTACCAGCCGACGTTGCGCGCCTCGTCTTCCGGCTCCGGGCGTCGCTGGCGCACCTGTCGGGTGCCCCAGAGGCTCGTCACCTCGGCGGTGACGTCGCGCCAGATCGCGTTCCGCTCGCGGTCGGTGAGGTTGCGCTCGTCGAGGTCCTCGAGGTGGTTGGCGATCGACCGCAGCTTCGCCTTCACCGTCGCCCGGCGGGCCTCGGTCGGGTGGGCCGTGAACGTCGGCTCGATGAGCACGTCCTCTAACAGCTCGCGCAGCTCGTCGGGCTCGACGCCCTGCTCCGCGAACTCCGCGATCGTGGCCTCGAAGGAGTCGTGCAGTGCGCCCTCGTCGTCGGCGTTCCGGATGGCGCGCACGCGCTCGCGCTCCTCGGCGAGGTTGATCAGCTCGAAGTAGGTGGTGAACGCGCGGGCGACGATCTCCTCGCGGTTCGACGAGAGCTCGCCGACCGACTCGTGGAGCCCGGCTCGGCTCTCCGCGTCCCCTCGCCGGTATCGGATCGCCGTGTTCCGCAGCGCTTCCACCGTCTCGTACGCTTCCGTGGAGGCCTGTGCGGCGAGGACGTCCCCCACGAGCGCGCCGAGCTCCCGGACGTCCGTCCGCACGTCTCGATTGTGCAACTCCATACCACAGTGACACCCGTCGCCGCGGGTTAAATGCGATGTCTGAACGAATGTTTGCCTCGGTATCGAGTGAATATCCCGATCGATCGTGCGTCGATCGGAGGCTCGGTCACCGCTCTCCGTCACGGGGGAGCCGAATCGAGCCGAATCGGTCGGCTTCGTCCGATTCCGGTCGGCCGACCCCTCGGGTGGCGGGTTCGTCACCCTTTTTACCGATCCATCCCGAACCACGCGTATGAGTAAGTCCGACAAGTATCCGGCCGAGTCCGGTCGGCGGCGCTTCGTCAAGGGCGTCGTCGGGGGCGCGGCCCTCGCGGGCGTCGGGGCGATGGGTTCGGCGACCGTGAACACGCTGACGACCGCCGGTGGGGTCGGCGGCGGGGCGACGGTCGCCACGACGATCAGGCAGACCGGCGGTCCGGCGCCGCGCGGGCTCCCGCAGATTCCCCTGCAGGTGACCGACGACGGGTTCATCGAGGGGATCTGGCCCGAGACGCAGACCGAAACCCAGGAGGGACAGGAAGTCCAAGTGGCGAAAGAGCAGCTGGGCGGGAAAACCTACACCGGCGCGTGGTTCCAGTACTGCGGCGTCGAGTCCCAAGAGAACATCGCGCCGGAGTTCGAGTCGGACAACCTGTTCCGCGCCGCCCCCGGGAAGTACGACTGGCAGGACGAGACGTACGACGCGGGCGAGCGGATCCACGTCGACGACTTCGCCAACTACGACACGTGGGGCAACGGGATCGGCGACGACGGCGTCGGGAAGCCGGCGTCCGTCACGTGGCGGTCCGAGGACGCCGAGACCAACCTGAACGCCATCGTCATCCGGTCGCCGCGGATCGAGGAGGCCGTCGCGAACTCGGACAACGAGTGGCTCGAGGCCTCCACCGATCAGGGGTTCATCGCGTACCTCAACGTCTGTACGCACTTCTGCTGTATTCCCGACTACAAGGTGTTAGAGGAGTCCGCCCGGTACGACGCCGAGAACGGGACCTACTGCGTCTGCCACCAGTCGACGTACGACCCGTTCACGCTCGAAGAGGCGCTGTTCATCGCCCGCCCGCGGCCGAGCGAGTAACGCCGGCCGCCCCGCGGTTCCGTCCTTCGCGACGCTGTGAGTTCCCGATTTTCCCCGCGCGAACGCCGCACTTTTGCGTCGGCTCCGCGTACGGTTGTTCATGAGCGACGACGACGCGACGGCCGCTGACGGGTCTCCTTCCAACGACGGCGAGTCCGCCGCCGGCGAGACCCCCGACGAGGGGGAGTTCGCCGCCAAGCTCGCCCGCGCCCGAGACCTCCTCGACAGCGACGATATCGAGGCGCTACAGGTCGGTATTATCCGCGACGGTGAGGTCGACACGACGTTCGCACAGCGGGCGGAAGACGAGCCCGAGGGCGAGGGGCTCCGCGCGATCGCGCTGCTCGCGGCGCACGTCCGACTGGTTTCGAACGTGGCCGGCGTCGAGCCCTCCACGGTCGCCGGCGACGCGGCGACACTCGCCGGGCAGGTGGAGCGGATTCCCGCCAGCTCGGACGACCTGCCGGAGGAGTGAGGCGTCGCGGCGGCGCGCGTTCGACCTGCCGTCCCGGCACGTATTCCACCTGCCGCCCCGACTACTCGTTCGCGCGGATGCGGGTGAGCTGGTGGGCCACGCCGGCGAGCGCGACGAGGAGTATCGCGAGGTTGAACGTCGCCAGCGCGATCGGCTGGTAGGCCGGGTCGAGCCACGTCCGGATCGCGGCGCCGGTCTGACTGTAGAACCCCCACCCGGCGATCAGCGCGAGCAGGACCAGCGCGGCGAGGCCGACCCGATCGAGGATGCCGCGGAGGCGGTCGGTGGAGAGCCGGTCGATCCCGCTGTCCGCCGATCGGTCGCGATCGCCGCCGGTCGGTTCGGCGGCCGATTCGGCGGCCGCGGTCGGTTCGCCCGTCTCGGTCGTGTCTGCGTCGGTGTCGGTCATGGGTTGGGTCGCGGGTCGGTCGGGTTCGGTCGCGGGTCGGTCGGGTTGGGTCGCGGGTCGGTCGGGTTCGGAGTCGGTCGTCCGTCCGTTCGCCTCCGGCCGGTCGTCGCCCGTCATGGTCGCCTCCGGGCGTACAGCGCCGCGGCGAGGAGCGCGGCGAGCGCGACGACCGGCCCGAACCCGGGCGTGCCGTCGGCGGTGCTGCCGTCGCCGGGGGGCCGCTCGCCGTCGGCCGCGTCGTCGCCTGAGCCGCCCGCGCCGTCGCCGCCCGCGAAGTCCTCGACGGAGAACTCCACCTCCTCGACGCTCTCGTCGGCCGAGATCGTCTCCCGCGGGTTCAGGTTGGCGACGCCCTGCGTCTCGTCGATGAGGACGTCGTCGCTCCACAGCGCCGCGTCGACGTAGTAGTTGTAATCGGCGGGCACCTCGACGGTCGTCGTCACCGTGTCCGTCCGCCCGGGGCGGACCGACCCGACGGTCTCGCGGGCCTCGTCGGCGATCACGTTGGACTCGGCCTGCCGCATCAGCAGTCGGAGGTCGAGGGGCTCGGACGCCGTGTCACCGCGGTTGGTCACGGAGACGGAGACCGACAGCGTCGCGGTCCGGTTGTCCGCTTCGCTCACGCTGACCGCGACGGTCGGCCAGACGTTCCCGTCCGTGAATCCCACCCGCGAGTCGGCGTAGTCGGGCGTGAGCGCGGCCACGCCGCCGACGCGGGTCGTCCGGCTCTCTCGGCGCTCGCCGTCGACGAAGACGACGGTCTCGATCCGGTAGCCGCCCGAGCGCTCCACGTCGACGGCGCCGTCGATCGTCCGCTCGCCGCCGCCGTCGACGGTGCCGACGTCGACCGTCGTCTCGTCGACGAGCAGGCCCGAGTCGGCGCCGATCGCGCGGTGGCGCACGGTGACGTTCTCGACGGCCGACCCGCGGTGTCGGAGGTCGAGGCCGAGCCGGAGCTCCGCGGTCTCGCCGCGCACCTCGCCCGGCGAGACGACCATGCCGGCGACGTCGACGCGGCCGGGGCGTTCGGGCTCCTCGCGGGGGTCGTCGAGCGCGTCCGGCGCGGCGACGACCCCGACCGCGCTCACGACGAGCACCGCGGCCGCGGCCGCCAGGAGGGCAGTTCGCGTGTCCATACGTCGCACGTCAAACCGACAATATAAGTGCTTTGTCGGATTTCGATGCGGTCCGGGGACGGGACGCAGTCGGCCGCAGCCGAGTCGAGGGCCGGCTCAGAGCACCCTGTACCGCCCCCGCGACTCGGAGAGCTCGCCCCGCCGCGTGAGCTTCGTCAGGATCTCGCGGGCCGCGTCGGCCGGGACGCCGTGCTCGCCTGCGCGGGCGACGACGTTCCGCTCGGTCGGCTCGTCGGCGGCGTCGACCGCGTCGCGGACGATCTCGGTCCGGGTGCGCGAGGCCGACCCGCCGCCCTCCGCGCGGGCGCCGGCCTCGTCGACGGCGTCGGCGTCGACCCCGCCGGCCTCGAGGTACTCGCGGTCGTCGATCCCGGCGTCCTCGACGGCGCGTTCGAGCTCCGAGACGTGGTCCACCTCGGCGAACGCGGCGCTCTCGTCCCGCTTCTTCGCGAGCAGCGCCGCGCGGGCCTCCCGGGCCGCCTCGCGGTCCTCCGACTCGAAGAACCGCTTGAGCTTCGCCGTCCGATGCGTCTTCCCGCAGCGCGGGCAGGTCGCGCTGTCGCTGGTCCGGGGGTCCGAGAGGAGCCACATGGCCGCGCACTCGTTGCAGCCGACGACCGCGTACATGTGGCGGGGTTCGGTGGGATCGGATTTGAACCCTCGGCTGTACTCGCGTGTGTTCGTTTTCGGCGGCGGTTCGGACGCGTTCGGCGTCGCCCTCGGCTATTTATAAGTCGGGCCTGTTACCGGGGCTTCGACGGCGATCATTCCCAAAGCCCCAGCCGCGAGGACGGCGCACGCTCGCTGCGCTCCTCAGTCGCTCGTTTCACTCGCTCCCTGCGGTGCTTACGTCGCCTGCGCCGTCCTCGCGACTGCCCCTTTGAGTCCCCCCCGCACAGCACCGCCCCGCACCTCACGCCTCCCCAGCCTCGTCGGACCGGCGCGGCCGCGCCGGTCCGACTCCCTCGCGCGGGCTCCTCGCGGGCCTACGGCCCGCTCGCAGGCACGCGCCACCATATCTCGTTTATAAATAATCTCGCTCAGTCCAACTCCTCGATCTCGCGCGCGGCGGCAAGCACCTCGTCGTGAAGGGCGCCGTTCGAGGCGACGAGCCCGGTCGAGTCGTGTCGCCAGCGGTTCCCCTCCAGGTCGGTGACGCGCCCGCCGGCCTGTCGGATCATGAACACGCCGCCGACGGAGTCCCACGGGTTCGCCCGGAGGTTCGAGATCGTGCCCTCCAGCCCGCCGGCCGCGACGGTCGGGAGCGTGACCTGCGCGGCGCCGAATCGGCGCATGTCGGCGAACCGCCGGACGATCGCCTCGCAGGCGGCGGCGTACTCGTCGCGGGCGTCGAGGTCCCACCACAGCGTCGGGTCGACGGCGGCCCGGTGCGGGTCGGCGACGTCGTTGACCGCGATCCGGTCGCCGTTCCGATACGCGCCGTCGGCGTCGGCGGTGTAGGCGTCGCCGAGCGCGGGACAGACGGTGGCGGCCGCGACCGGCTCGCCGTCGACGACGGCCGCGACCGCGGTGCCCCACACGCGGATGTCCCGGACGTAGTTGTGCGTGCCGTCGATGGGGTCGATCACCCACGCCGCGCCGTCCTCGGGGACGGTCTTGCGCTCGTCTTCCTCCTCCCCGACGATCACGTCGTCCGGGAACCGCTCCCGAATCGACTCGATCACGGTGCGCTGGGCGGCCCGGTCGGCCTCCGTCACCACGTCGATCTCCCCCTTGGTCTCGACGGCGATGCCGCTCCGGAAGCGGTCGTGCGCCACGCGGCCGCCCGCTCGCGCCGCGCGCTCCGCGACGGCCGCGCGCTCGTCTACGTCGGTCATGGACGTTCTGCGGCGCGCCGACGCGTATATACGTCGATCGCCGACCCCCTTTCCGCGACCCCGCGGCCGGCTCCGCCCCCGCCGTCGGGCCCTCGCTGCGGAAGTATTAACTCAATTCCGAATCCGAGTATACTTAAGTGCGGAGAGGTCCAGCGTTCGCGTATGGAACCCCAGGAAGCGGTCCGACAGCTCGAGTACGCCATCGACGCCTCCCTCGACCAGACCGGACAGCGCGCGGCCGCCGGCTACCGACCGACGTTCGAGCGCGTCGCCGAGCGCGCCGACGGCGCGGCCGTGTACGACCTCGCCTGCGACCTCGCCGACGAGGTCGGCGGCGGCGACTGCCCCACCCCCGCCGAGGCGAACGCGACCGCCGACCGCGTGCTCGACGACTGGGCGTACACCGACGGCGGCGAGTAGTCGACCCGTCGGTCCCCCTCCCGGCTCCCCGCCCGAGGCGTCTGCCCCCTCTCCTCGACTCGACCGCTCCGCGAGCCGTCGTCCCGTGTGCCGCCCGCCTCGCTCCGTCCGACTCGCATCGCCTGCCTCGCACCGCCCGACTCGTCCCGCCTAAATCGCCCAGACGCGGTCACCGCGGCGCGCGCCGGACCAGGACCAGCGTCGCGAGGACGATAGCGACGAGCGCTGCGAGCCCCGCGAAGTCGGCGAGATCGAGGGTCGACAGCTCCGTTCCCGCCTCCCCGTCGCCCGTCGTTCCCGCTCCGTTCCCGTCCCCCGTCCGTCCCTCCCCGGCGTCGTCGCTGTCGCCTCCGTCGCCCCCGCCGCCCGCGTCGTCACCCACGCGCGGCTCGGTCCCGTCGTCTCCCGCGCCGTCCGCGCGCTCCGTCACGGTGACGGACCCGAGGCTCGGCTCCCCCTCGTCCGCCGTCTCCGCGACCGCGTCGCCGGCGAGGACGAGGTCGTACTCCCCGGGCTCGTCGAACCGGACCGTCACCGACTCGGTCGCCGTCGCGTCAGGGTCCGCGTCGACCGTGACCGCCTCGTCGCTCGCGACCGCGCTCCCGCCGGCGGTCTCGACCCGGATTGTCTCGTCGCTCGCGGGGGCCGGCCCGCGGTTCTCGACGTCGACCGCGACCGTCAGGGGCTCGCCCGGCGCGACCCGGTCGTCGGAGAGGCTCGCCTCGGTCGGGGCCAGCGCCGGGCGCTCGGCCGCGACCGTGAACGCGGAGAACCCCTCGGTGGCGGCCCGGAGCCGGACCGTCTCGGCTCCCGCGTCGACGACGCGCATCTCGGCGCCCTCCCAGCCCGCGTCGGTCTCGCGGTAGACGGCGAGGCGCTCGGGGGCAACTCCGGCCGCGGCGAGCCGGTCGCGGTCCACGGCGATCTCGGCGGTCGCCTCCGCGATCGGCTGGCCGGACTCCGCGAACTCGACCGCGTAGTACCCCAGGGGGTCGACGCCGGGCGGTGGCGGCGCCTCCGTGGGCCGGTCGCTCATCCCCCGCACCGCGAACGCGACGTCGCCGGGCGACTCCCGGACGAACGTCAGCCGGTCGAGCAGGATCGCGGGGTCGCCGACGCGGAGCCCCCGCAGGTCGACCGCGGTCTCCTCGCCGCCGCCGACCGATCGGAGCGTCACCTCTCGGACGCTCGGGGACGGGCGATCGACGGAGACGATCGGGCCGGTGGTGGGGCTCGGGTCGTCGTCTTCGTCGCCGTCGTCGCTCGGACTCTCCCCGCCGGACGGTTCCTCCGGCTCCGCGACTCTGGCGTGGACCGAGATCTCGTCGATGAGTCGGTCGCCCGGAACGACCCCGGCGACGCGGGTGTCGATCCGGACGCCGACCGGGACGGCGTTGTCCTCGGGCGTGAGCAACACCGCCCGCTCGGGGCTCTCGACCGGTTCGCCGTCGACGACGAAGGTGACGCCCGTCCCCTCGTGTTCGATCCACGCCTCGGCGGTCGCGTTCCCATCGTAGGTGATGTAGAAGAGCGCCTCCTGGGCGGCGAACGCGTCTACGTTGACCCCATCGTGTTCGATTCGGGGGTTGTCCTCGGTAATGTCGATCGCGAGCTCGTCGTTCTCGTCGAGATAGGCATAGGGGTTGTCGCCGGGTTGGAGGGCGACGTCGTCGGTGATGGGGTCGGTGGGTTGATCGAGGACGACGGCGCCGGTGGATATCGCGAGGAGGACAGTGACCGCAACGGCAGCGAGCGCGAGGAAGGTTGTCGATCCTCGGGACGACATTAGATATAGTGATCTATCTAGAGGTACCAAAGTAATCGGTCCTCAATTAGCATCGAGCAGTGGCCTCGTATTATAAACTATATATGTGCTCATTAATCAACATGAATCTCCTCGATAGGAGGATCAGATCACGGTGGAACGCGTCTCATCGTCAACCGAAAATGAAAATTCGGTTAGGAGACCGCACTGGCCTCGACCGTCAGCGACGCGGTGAAGAAGTCGCCGACGTCGCCATTAAGAGCGTTGACGACGAATGAAACACCTAACGCGTCGCCGGGATCGAATTCTAGCGACGGTGCTGCGATCTGGTCCGGATACCGAACTTCGGACAGTTTCCCGCTCGAATCATGGATTTCGAATAGGAATCTCGTGTCACCGGCATCTGAGCTGCTGCTGGTCGGATCTAAGGTGAAGGTGATACTCATCGTGCTATCCGTCTGGTTTGATATCAGGAAAGCCGATTCGAAGTCGTCGGTACTGGCACCGACCGGATCGCTCGTCGTTTCCAACGTGAACCAATCCGGCGTCACCTTGGGATACGTCTCAGTGAGGTAACCGAACTGGTAGATGGAGTTGACATTAACTCCCGGATCGGCGATGGATATCGATAACTGGCCGTTGTCACCTTCAGAAACGCCGGCAACCTCATCGTTCGGAATCAGAGCGACGAGGCTCTGCGAGTCACTGACGACTGAGATGTTTGCGTCTCGGTTCACTTGAGCAGAGGTAAATGCTCCAGTTCCGAGCGTCGCGCTGCCGCCCGTGACAGTCGCACTCAGTCCGAGGAGAAGTTTTCTTCGTTTCATATCTGTAGGTTACTCTCCGTTTCTTGTGAGCGACGCTCTGTTTTCTCTAATAACTCTCCGTAATTCAATTGGTTTCTCCCCGATTATAGACTGATATCGGTTGATTTTATTTTATTTATGAAATCATATTAAAACAGAAACAGTTGGTCGAAAGTGACTGGGGCGACTATGTCGTATCCTCACCACCAGGATCAGCAGCCTCGTTGGCGCTGATAGTCAGCTCTTCAGCGAGTGAAGTACCATCTGCGGTCTGTGCCTCTGTCGTGTCAACTTGGAATGAGACATATACAGACTCACCCGAAGGAATGGCCTCGTCCGCTCCTTCGCCATCATTATTGAAACTAAGAGCTTCTTCCTCGTCTTCTTGACCTTCTGTTGGATCGCTGAGGTCGAGGTCTGTAGTCTGAGTTTGCGTTGCTCCGTCCAATTGACTGTCTTCGCCCCCGCTATCGATTGCAGTTGCTTTCCCCTGTAGGTACAGCGTTGCACCCGGACTTCCAGACGCACTATTTAGGCCAATTTGGATGTCAAGCGTCTGCCCGCTCTGGTTGTGGAGCACGAATGCTGACTGATCGAGTCCGTCATTAGTACTATCGTCAACCCACGGTTCTCCGTTGCCTGCTGCAGCCGGGCTAGAATCGCTGTCATAAAGGCTATCAAAAGCGATCTCGTCTCCAGTCGCAGAGTCGTTCATCGCACCGAGTTGGTACTTCGACTGGTCATTAACGCCATCTCCTCCCGCATCATCGTCGAGATCAATATATAATTCCCCGCTACCGTTCTGATCGACCCGCTCTCCAACGCCTCTGGCTCCACCGGCTTTGAGTTGGAGGAAAGCGTTACTGTCGTTAGCGACGTTGATGTCGCCTTCACGCGGCACGACTGCGCTTGTAAATGCACCAGTCCCCGTTGCAGCTGCCCCGCCGGCAGCGAGCGATCCCATACCGATCACGAACTTGCGCCGTTCCATGTCGTATCTCACCTGTGTTCGCGCACCCCCGCAGCCCGGTCGTCCGGGCCGGGAGCGCTCGGATAATCCATACGGGGCATGGTACTTCGTTATGAAATTCTCGACACGATCACGCGCCGGGCTCGATAACGCGACGTGAGCGCCTCGATACGGGTCGACCGCTCCTCGCGGTCCGTATCGAGTCGTCCTTGAACCCGACGTGGAGACGCTGAAGCCCGCGCCTGAATCGCCCGCCGCGTCTCAACGACTCCCTGAAGACCCGCGAGGACCCCGCTCCGCGGCTCAATCGCCTCTCGAGGAACTAACGAGCCGAACGTGTTCTCATCACATTTCTTAATTTAACAGGTTAATTATCCAACCTATTTATGGTAGACACAATCACACATTACGAGCGAAAATCGCCGGTTCGAGGAGGGGGATCCGCCGGCGCAGAACCAGGTGGTCACATCGATGCTCTCTACAGCGACAACGACATACGGGGCGGGGCGAAACGGCGGCGGCGAACTGTCCGAAGACGAGATCTTCAAACTGCTGTCGAACAGGCGCCGCCGGTTCGTCATCCACGCGCTCAAGCGCGCGGAGGAGCCAGTCGCCGTCTCCGAGCTCTCCACGCGCGTCACCGCGTGGGAGCGCGACGTCGACCCGGACGAGGTCCAGTACGAGGACCGCCGGAACGTGTACAGCACGCTTCAGCGCACGCACTTACCGAAGCTGGAGGAGAAGAACGTGGTGACGGTCCATGAGGAGGAGAACCTCGTCGAGCCGACAGACGAGCTGGAGGAGCTCGATATCTACGTCGAGGTCCTTCGGAGCACGGAGATCCCGTGGAGCCTCTACTACGTCGGGCTCGCGGGCCTCGCCGTCTCCCTCACGGTCGCCGTCGCCACCGGGACGCCGGGGTTCGCCTGGCTCGAAGCGCTCGACGTGGGCGTGTTCACCGCCACCGCCTTCGGGCTCTCGTCGGCCGCGCACCACGTCATCGGACGCCGGACGCGCCTCGGCAACACCGAGAAACCGCCAGAGCTCCGCAAGCGCAGATGAGCACCGCGACCCGGTCGCCGCCGGCCCGGATGCGAGCCCTCCGGACGCTGAGCCTCGTGCTCGCGTTCACGGCCGCGGTCGGGCTGATCTTCGGCACCGCCGGGTTCACCGCGATGGAGGCCGACCGCGGGCTCGCGGTCAACGTCACCAACGACACGAGCGCGTACCTCGGTTACGAGCCGCTGACCGACGAGGTCCACGACGGGGAGTCCACGCCCGTCGTCGAGTACCGCAACCAGTTCGGGAGCGACCTCGACGAGTTCGACGTCGACGTCTCTATCGCGGACACCGGAGCGACAGCGGCGACGATCGAGTCGGTCGAGACGCCCTCGTCGCTCGATCGGGGAGCCGCCCTCCCGGTCAACGTCACCCTGCACTGCTCGGAGGAGGAGCCGGTCCCGCTCCTGTTCGAGGCCGACGGGAGCGGCGGCGGCGTCAGCGTCTCGCTGGACCGCACCCACACCGTGACGTGCGTGCCGAAGGGACCGACGGTGACGGGGGTCGAATTCAACGACGGGGCGAACGGGAACGTCACGGTCCAGAGCGCGAACGGATTCGTCGATGCGACCGTGTGGATCGCTGAGAATCCCGCCGACGGCGTCGACGAGCTCGGGAAGGTGACGACGTTCGACGGAGATGACCGGCTCGACACCGCCGAGAAGATTCGGTCGCAGGTCGACGACCCGCCGGAGAACTGGAAGATCGCCGCCGTCGAGTTCCCCGGACAAGGCGTCACCTACGTCCACCCGGGCTGGGACGCCGGCGACTACGAGAATCCCTCCTCGGGTGACGGCGTCGAGTACGAGGGGGCCGTCGACGAGGAGTTCCTGCTGAACGCCTCGGTCGATGGCAACGAGGTCGTCGCCGAGAGCGGGGACGGCGACTGACCCCCACTCCCGGTTCGCTCCTTTTATACATCGATCCGCTCGCCGATCGCGGGCGCGCTCGCCGCGAACCCGTCCTCACGCAAGTCCTCGGCGAACGCCTCGCAGCGGTCGCCGTGGTTCACCAGCACGCGCGCCCCCCGATACGAGTTCAAGAACGACTCCAACCCCTCGCGGTCGGCGTGCGCGGAGAAGTCGTACGACTCCACTCGGGCGCTGACGGGGCGCACCTGCCCGTTTATCGCCAGCCGCCCGTGCTCCTGGAGCTCGCGGCCGGGCGTCCCCTCGACCTGGTACCCCGTCAGCGTCACGAGGTTCGTCGGGCTCCCCCGGATCTTCGGGAGGTACGAGTGGACCGGGCCGCCCGCGAGCATCCCCGAGGTGGTGATTATCAGCTCGTTGTCGGCGGCGATCCGCTCGCGCTGGCCGTCGCGGCCGGTGACGAAGCGCGCGGCGCCCTTCGCCCGGCGGAGCGCCTCGGGGTCGCGCAGGAACTCGGGGTGCCGCCGAACGATCCGCGTCACCTCGATCCCCATCCCGTCGACGTACGGGGTGATGTCGTTCGCGTCGGCGACGAGCATGAGCTCCTGGGTCCGCCCGATAGCGAAGGCGGGCGCGACGACGGTCCCGCCCTCCCAGATCGTCGTCTTCGCGCTCTCGGCCCAGCGGTCCTCCACGGCGCGGCGGTCCTCGTGGGTCACGTCCGCGTACGTCGCCTCGCAGATCACGGCGTCGGCGTCGGGCCGCGCTGTCGTCCCCGAGACGAGCCGCTGGTCGTCGGTGTGGAAGTCGCCGGTGTACAGCAGGCGAGTCTCGCCGTCGTCGACGAGGACGTGCGCGGACCCGGGGATGTGCCCGGCGTTGCGAAGCGTCACCTCGTACTCCGTCCCGCCGGCTTCGACGGCGAACGGCTCCCCGTAGGCGCGGCACTCCTCGACCTCGCCGAGCCGCGCGACGTGCTCCTCCGAGAAGAGACACAGCGGGCTGTTCCCGTGCAGCTTGAGCGTGTCGCGCGCCAGTGTCCGCGTCAGGTCCGCGGTGGGCGGGGTCCAGTGAATCGCCGGCCGCCGGTCGCCTTTTAAAAGCGCGGGCACCGCGCCGGCGTGGTCGAGGTGGCCGTGCGAGACGACGACCGCGTCGGGCTCGGGGTCGCGGACCGGGTACTGCGGCGGGTCCGCGGTCAACAGGCCGTAGTCCAAGAGCAGCGCGCCGTCGACGAGGACCGCGCTCCGACCGACCTCGCGGGCGCCGCCGAGGAACTCGACCTCCATTACCGGGCCGTAGCCGCCCGCGGCGTTAGTGCTCGTCGGTCCCGGACCCGTCGCTTCTGCCCCGATTGCTCCCGCTCTCGTCGCTCCCGCCTCCGTCGCTCCCGCCTCCGTCGAGCCGCGTCGCGACCGCCTCGAGGACCGGTGCCGGCCCGAGGAGCCACACCCACGCGGCGAGGAAGAGCGCGCCCGGCAACTCCGGCAGCGCGAGCCCCGTCACCGGCCACCACCCCGCGACGAACGTCGCCCACACCGCGACGTGGGCCGGGACGAACGCGAGGGCGATCCGCCCCGTCGCCCTCCCCTTACGGACGACCCCGTCGACGGCGGCGGCGACTGTGACCAGGGCGTAGAAGCCGACGGCGGACGGGCCGTGGAGCGGCTCCGTGAGATCGAAGGCGCCGACCCCCGCCATCGCGGCCATCGCGAGCCCGAGGGCGACCGCGCGGAGCGCGCCGGCCCGGGAGTCGAACACTCGCCCGAGTTCGACCGCGTACCCCACGCCGGCCGCGCCACCGAGGATCAGCCCCCAGTTGAAGACGGGCGCGCTCGGCTCGCGGACCCCCAGATCGGAGAGCGCGTCGCTCGTCCACGAGAACGTCGGGTCGAGGAGAATCGCGGCCGCGATGCCGCCGAGCGCGAGGACCGTGGCCGCCGCGCCGAGGGTCCGTGCTCGTCGGGTCGCCGCCGCGTCCGGCCCCCTCGCCGCGGCGTCGGCGCCCATCGACGGGGGTCAGTCGAGCCGCTCAGCGGCGTCCCGCTCGACCAGGGGCTCCGCGTTCTCGACGGGGAGGGTCACGACGTCCTCGCTCGCGAGGTCGTACTCCCGCTCGTCGACGCCGAAGATGGCGCCGACGTCGCGGGTGATCCGGACGGTCGCGCGGTCGTCGATTCCAGAGTCGGGCTCGGCGCCGGTCTCGGTGGGCGCGCCGGCGCCGTCGCTCGCGCCACCGGCCGAGTCAGTGTCGCTCGCGGCCCCTGGGTCGTCGATCCCGGGCGCGCCGGGCGGCGCGGACTCCGGCGGGACCGCGGTCGGGCCGCCGTCGGTTGTGGCGCCGCCCGGGGTACTCTCCGCGGTGCCCTCGCCAGCCTCGCGGCCCGACGCGTCGGTCGGCGGGGGCGCGTCCGACCCCTCCGCGGTCCCGTCACGGGCCGCGTCCAGCGCGTCGGCGACCCCGTCGTCCGCGCCGCCCATGGCGCCGGCGAGCGCGTCGGCGACCTCGTCGCCTCCGGCCTCGGCGGCGGTCGTCTCGTCCGCGGTCTCCGGCTCGGGCGCGGGCGGGACCGGGTCCTCGCGGGAGTCCGCCGCGACTCCCTCCGTCGGGTCCCCTCCCTCCGCGATCCCGTCAGTCGTCGACTCGGATACGGGCGGCGAGTCGGACTCGGGGACGGGCGTCGGGTCGGACGCGGACTCGTCCACCGACACCTCGCCGGAGAGCACGTCGAGCACGCTCGATTTGTTCGCCTTGATCCGCTCGACGAGGTCGTCGAACAGCCGGCGCTCCTCGGTCGTCATGCCGTCGGCGTCGACCGACATGTCGGCCGCCGCGAACGACGCGAGCTTGACGACCTTGCCGACGCGGCGCTCGTACAGCGCCTCCGCGACCTCCTCGGCCGTCTCGACCTCGTCGGAGAGGCGGCGGACGTCGTCGTCGGAGAACGGCTTGTCGACCTGCTCGGCGCGGCGGTCGCGGGCCGCGCGCAGGTCGGCGACGTAGGCCGCCACGTCGTCGTAGAAGGAGTCCCGCAGGTGCTGGAGGCTGTCCTTGCGGCGTTCCTTCGCCTGGGCCGATCTGAGCTCGTCGAGGTTCATTATTCGGGTGCCTTCCGCGCCTCGCCGCGGGCCATCAGGAAGACCCCGGCGAACTCGGGCACGGTGTTTCTACCGGATTCAACTCTAACGCGCTCGCCGTTTAATTCTACCGTCCGATCGGCGTCGCTCTCGATCCGGATCTCCCGGCCGACGAATCGGTCCGGCACCGCGTCCCGCAGCGGGTCGAAGTCAGCGAGCTCGTCGCGCTCGATCGGCGTGACGACGAGCCCGGAGCCGCCGTGGAGGGTGCCCGGGAGCCGGATGAGCCGCCGCGTGTCCGTGGTCACCGGCTCGTCGATCGGCGCCGTGTCGGTCGCGGCCACGCGCGAGGCCAGCGCGGAGACGAGCCGGCGCACGCCCGGCCCCCCGGCCTCGACGTTGCCCTCGCGGACCGCGGTCGGGTTCCGGTCGAACGCGCCGAGGATCGTCTCCGCGCGCCCCTCGCCGATCCCCTCTAACTCCATCAGGCGCTCGCGGGCGTCGTCCTCGTCCATGTCGCGGAGGTCGTCGGCGTATTCGACGAGCGCCTCGTGGACCCGGGCGCCCCACCCGCCCTCGGTGCGGAGCACGCGCTTCGTCGTGCCGCGCTCGGAGACGGTCCGGATCAGGCCCTCGGTGTCGAGGTCGATCGCGCGGACGTAGTCGACGATCTCCCGGCGCGCCTCGCTGTCGAGCTCCCGCACGCTCTCGTCGCGGACGTGGACGTGGTAGCCGCGCCCGCCGGAGAAGACGACGGTGAGGTCGTCGAAGGCGAAGTCGTCGTCGAGGAAGTCCAGCAGGCGCAGGAGGGCGTCTTTACA
The DNA here is from genome assembly GCF_059752395.1 of Halorubrum sp. B53. Classification (NCBI taxonomy): domain Archaea; kingdom Methanobacteriati; phylum Methanobacteriota; class Halobacteria; order Halobacteriales; family Haloferacaceae; genus Halorubrum; species Halorubrum sp. B53. The sequence continues at coordinate 140,183 of NZ_MWTH01000003.1, forward strand.
CTCCGCCAGCATCTCGGGGTACGAGGTCGCCTCCGGGTCCACGCCGGGGAGGTGGTCGGCGTCGAGGTCGAAGATCAGGTCGGCGGAGCGCCACCCCTTCCGCGACATCGTCGAGGCGCCGGGGTCGTCGTAGCGCGCGGCCGAGAAGTAGGCGTGCCGGGGCGCGTTGTCCGCGAAGAACGTGTCGACGTCGCCTAAATCGTACAGCGACTGGTGGCGGACCATCGTCGTTCCGGAGCCGGGCGTCCACGGGATGTGGCCCCACTCGCGGAGGTTCGCGTCCGGCGGGAGCGACGGCGACGCGCGGCGGTAGTAGTCGCCGAACCGCCCCTTCAGGTACTCGCGCGTCCGGTCGTCCATCGTCTCATCGGGTACCGGCGGTCGACGTATCAACGTATCGTTCGCGGGCGACCTCGGGCGGCCGAACAGCGACGGTTTATAAATAAACAGGGCGGTGGCGCGCGCCTCCGAGCGGCCGGAAGGCCGCGCGGAGCGCGTGCGAGGGAGTCGGACCGGCGCGGCCGCGCCGGTCCGACGAGGCTGGGGAGGTGTGAGGTGCGGTTGCGGTGCGGGCGGGACTCAAAGGGGCAGCCGCGAGGGCGAAGCACGCCGCAGCAAGCACTGGAAGGAGCGAACGAAGTGAGCGACTGAAGCGCGCAGCAAGGCGCGCGAGCCGTCGCGGCTGGGGCTTTGGAGGTCTTCACAGTCGATCCGCAGTCAGCTATTTATAAACGAGGAGCTGGGGCTTTGGACGTATCCCCCGCCGATCCGCATCACGCCTCGTGCACGTCGTCCTCGGCCACAACCCTATCCGGGCACGCACCGTACCCGCGTCCATGCGCTCCGAAGACGAGATCCGCGAGCAGTACGAGTTTCTCCGCGAACAGCTCGACGACGAGGAGATGTCTCACCGCGGCGTCGAAGAGCTGTTCACTCACTACAAGCGCGCGCTCGGCTGGGTGCTAGAGGAGGAGCACATGTGAGTCGGACCGCCTGTCAGTAACCTACGACTGAAGCCGTGGGCTTCCTCTTTGTTCCTCTGTGACAGCCCCGCCACACCGTTTCGACCCCCGTAACATGTTGTCGATAGAACACCTGTGGCGGTCCCTCGTTAGCTTTATCAATCCGAACCCTGTACTGTCAGGTGACGCTTCGTCTGGAGGGCCGAAGCGTCAGCGGGGACCAATCGGCCGCCCGACGCGGCTTTTTTCCGCGTCGGGCGCGCCGGCTTTCTGCTTCCGACACGCCCGCACGTCGCGAGCGACGCGACCGATCCGACTGACGCGATTGACTCGACCGATCCGACTGACGCGATTGACTCGACCGATCTGACCGACCCGGGAGACGGGTCTCCGTGTCGACCTATCAGTTTCCGGACGTTCGGTCAGGGACGCGATTCGGCCCGAATTGCGTCGCCATAGTTGATCTACTGACAGAACTGAACCGAAGAAATCGGCTGATTACACGGGTTGGAGCGCGGATCGAGGCCGTTTGTAACGGTATATTTATTTATTTAGAACAGGAATGTACGAGCAGTTGCATGTACGACCTCACGGGTTTTCAGCGTGACCTGCTCTACGTGATCGCCGGTCTGGACGAGCCGCACGGGCTCGCGATCAAAGAGGAGCTGGAGGACTACTACGAAAAGGAGATCCACCACGGCCGGCTTTACCCCAACCTCGACACGCTCGTGGAGAAGGGACTCGTGGAGAAGGGCCAGCGCGACCGCCGCACGAACTACTACACGCTCACCCGCCGCGGCCGACGCGAGATCGAGGCCCGCACCGAGTGGGAGACGCAGTACGTCGACCACTGACCGGTCGGTAGCGTCGTCGGTCTCGGTTCTCGCTCCTCTCCACCGCCCGCTCTCTTCGTTCTCCCCTGCCCCTCACTGCCTCTCGCCCTCTTCTCAGCCTCTCGCCCTCTTCTCAGCCTCTCGCCCTCTTCTCAGCCTCTCGCCCTCTTCTCAGCCTCTCGCCCTCTTCTCAGCCTCTCGCCCTCTTCTCAGCCTCCCGTCGCGTCTCGCGAACTGCAGTTGGAGGTTTCTCCAACGACCGAGCGATCGCCTCGGCTTTATTCCGCGGGCGTGCGACGCGTCACCATGGATCGCCACACGGCCACGCCCGACGTCACGGACCTCCCGGGCGATCGCGCGCGAGAGTGGGTCGACTACCACCACGAGTCGGCCGCGCCGAGCACGTACGTCTACGAGTTCGTCTGGGACCGCACCGCGCCCGCGGAGGGCCCGTTCTGCACCGACGTCGACGGCAACGTCCTCATGGACTTCACCAGCCACGTCGCCGCCGCGCCGCTCGGCTACAACAACCCGTTGATTATGGAGCCGCTCTCCGAGTTCGACCTCGTCGACCCGCTGAAGATCGCGGGCCAGGACTTCTACGTCGCCGGCGGCGAGTCGCCCGGCGACGGGCTCCCGGGATCGTCCGGGCTGATGGAGCGGCTCACCGAGGTCACCGCCCACTACGACATGGACACGGTCTTCCTCTCGAACTCCGGGGCGGAGGCGGTCGAGAACGCGATCAAGATCGCGTACGACGACTCCGGCGGCGCCAAGCACGCGATCACGTTCGACGGCGCGTTCCACGGGCGGACGCTCGGAGCGCTCTCGCTCAACCGCTCCAAGTCCGTCTACCGCCGGGAGTTCCCGGAGATCAGCGGCGTCCACGACGCCCCGTTCTGCGAGGACCGGTCCTGCACCCCCGAGACCTGCTCGTGCGGCTTCTTCGCGGGCGGCGTCTCCCGGCTCCGCGAGAAGCTCGACCCCGAACGCGGTCACGTCGACCCCGACGACGTGGCGTACCTCATCCTCGAACCGATCCAGGGCGAGGGCGGCTACCGGTTCCCCTCCGACGCGTTCACCGACGAGATCGCGGCCTTGGTCGACGAGCACGACATCACGCTGATCGCCGACGAGATCCAGTCCGGGGTCGGCCGCACCGGGGAGCTGTGGGGCGCCGACCACTACGCGCTCGAACCGGACGTGATCTCCAGCGCGAAGGGGCTCCGCGTCGGCGCGACGATCTCCCGCTCGGACGTGTTCCCCGAGGAGACGAGCCGGCTCTCGTCGACGTGGGGCGCCGGCGACGTGATCGCCTCGGCGCAGGGCGCGCTCACGCTCGACGCCATCCGCGAGCACGACCTCATGGACAACGCCACCGTCCGGGGTCGACAGTTCAAAGAGACGATGCGCGACGCCGACCTCCCGGGCGTGACCGACGTCCGCGGGAAGGGACTGATGCTCGCGGTCCAGTTCGACTCGACGGAGCGCCGCGACGCGGTCCTGACGGGGGCGTTCTCCCGCGGGCTGCTCACGCTGGCGGCCGGTCACGACGTGCTCCGGGTCCTCCCGCCCCTCGACGTCACCGAACGCGAGATCGAACTCGGCTGCGACCTGTTGACCGCCGCGGTCACCGACGCCGCCTGAGACGCCGACTCACCGCTCCGCGTACCACTCCGCGAACTTCTCCAAGGCGCGGCCGCGGTGCGACACCGCGTTCTTCCGGTCGGTGTCCATCTCGGCGAACGTCTCGCCGTCGTGCTCGAAGATCGGGTCGTAGCCGAAGCCGCCCCCGCCGCGCGGCGCGACGATCCGGCCGGGGACGTACCCTTCGAACAGCTTGACGGGGAGAGGCTCGGCGTCGTCGCGCTCGCCGGCCGCGTCCGCGTCGCCGTCCGCGTCCGGACCCGCCGCGGCGGCCGCGTTCCGGTCCCCGCGGTCGACCGGATCCGGGCTCGCGGCGAACTCGTCGCCGTCGCAGTAGCCGAGCACGCAGCGGAACGCGGCCCGGCGGTCGTCGAGGTCGGCCGCGATCTCGTGGACCCGCTCGATCCCGAGCGTCTCCTCGACGTACGAGGAGTACGGGCCGGGGAAGCCGTCGAGCCCCTCGACGAACAGCCCCGCGTCGTCGACGAGCACCGCCCCGCCCGCGTGGCGGTACGCCTCCCGAGCGCCGCGGGCGGCTATCGGTCCGAGCTCCGCGGCCTGTATCTCCGGGTAGTCGAAGTCGAGCCGCTCCACCGAGCCGTCCGGGAGGTAGCGCTCCGCCTCGCGCACCTTCCCCGGATTCGTCGTCACGTATCTGAGCACGGATCCGCGTGGGAGCGGCCGGAACGAATAGCCGTCGGTCGCGGTCGCCGCCGCGGTCGACCCGATCGACGGACCGCCGGCAGTACGTTTTTGGTGATTCGTCGAAATCCCCCGCGTATGTCCCTCCCGACGTTCGAGAAAAATCGGCTGATAGGGCTCGTTGCGGTCCTCTCGTTCGGGCTCACCTCGTTGTTCGCCGTCCTCCTCCCGGGGGCGCTGGGGCCGCTGATCCCCGCCACGTTCATCCTCGGCTTCTTCGTGATCATCCCGCTGGTGGCGCTGCTCGACGAGGACTTCCCGCTCGTCGAGTCCGGGGAAGCGGCCGGTGAGTCGGTCTCGGCGCCCGCGACGACCGGGGATCCCCTGGAGACGCTCCGTGAGCGGTACGCGACCGGCGAGATCGGCGAGGAGGAGTTCGAGCGCCGACTCGACCGACTGCTGGAGACCGAGGAGTTGGAGGGGCGAATCGACGCCACCGCCGCGGACCGACGCGAGTCCCGCGACCGCCGCGAGCGCGAGACGGAACTGGAGTAGCGGACGGGAGAGCGCGGGGTCGGTGACGGAGCGCGGCGTCCGCGTCGCGGGCAGCCGACCCGCCCGCCCGCCGCCGCCTCGCGAGGGACACCCTCTTAAGAGGCGACCGTTAGGAACGGACGGACATGCTGATCGCCGGAACCGTCATCGCCGACCCCGCGACCGTCGTCCCCGACGGCGCGGTCGTCGTCGAGGGCGCGACGATCGCCGCGGTCGGCGACGCCGCCGCCCTCCGCGAGGAGTATCCCGACCACGAGCGCCGCGAGGTCGACATCGTCGCGCCCGGCCTGATCGGCGGCCACGTGCACTCGGTGCAGTCGCTCGGACGCGGGATCGCCGACGACGCCTCCCTCCTCGACTGGCTGTTCGACGCCGTGCTCCCGATGGAGGCCGCGATGGACGCCGAGGCGACCCGCGCCGCAGCCGAGTTGGGCCACCTGGAGTGCCTCGAATCGGGGACGACGACCGTCGTCGACCACCTCTCGGTCAATCACGCGGAGCAGGCGTTCGAGGCCGCGATCGAGACCGGGATCCGCGCGCGGCTCGGGAAGGTGCTGATGGACCGCGACTCGCCGGACGGCCTGCTGGAGGGCACCGACGCCGCGCTCACCGAGAGCGAGGCCCTCATCGAGGAGTACCACGGCGCCGCCGGCGGGCGGGTGCGCTACGCGGTCACGCCCCGCTTCGCCGTCACCTGCAGCGAGGCGTGTCTGCGGGGCTGCCGCGAGCTCGCCGACCGCCACGAGGGCGTGACGATCCACACTCACGCCAGCGAGAACGAAGAGGAAATCAGGGCGGTGGAGGCCGACACGGGGATGCGGAACGTCCTGTGGCTCGACGAGGTCGGGCTCACCGGACCGGACGTGACCCTCGCGCACTGCGTGCACACGGACGAGCGCGAGCGCGAGGTGCTCGCCGAGACGGACACGGTCGTCACCCACTGCCCCTCCTCGAACATGAAACTCGCCTCCGGGGTCGCCCCGGTCCACGACTACCTCGACCGGGGGATCGCGGTCGCGCTCGGCAACGACGGGCCGCCCTGCAACAACACGCTCGACCCCTTCACCGAGATGCGGCAGGCGAGCCTCCTCGGGAAGGTTGACGCTCGCGACCCGACCCGGCTCCCGGCCGCGACCGTGCTGGAGATGGCGACCACGAACGGCGCGCGCGCCGCCGGCTTCGACCGCCTCGGCACCCTCCGCGAGGGCCAGCGCGCGGACGTGATCGGGCTCACCGCCGACCGCACGCGCGCCACGCCGGTCCACGACCCGCGCTCCCACCTCGTGTACGCCGCCCACGGCGACGACGTGGTCTTCACCATGGTCGACGGCGACGTCCGGTATGACGACGGCGAGCACGTCGGGATCGACGCCGACGCCGTCCGCGAGCGCGCCACCCGAGAGGCGAAGCGCGTGGTCGAGGCGGCCGGCATCGACGCGGCCGAATCGTCGCTCCTCGCGGGCGACGCCGCCGACCGTTTATAAACGAACGCGGCTGGCGCCCGCAAAACGGGCTTGATCCGCGCAAACTCGGACTGAGGATCTCCCTTTTATACCCGTGCGGGGCGCCTTCGGTGACTCACCATGACGGACCCATCGCGGACGACAGGCGGCGACCGATCTCAGGGCACTCCCACCGACGGCTTCGGGCGACGGGAGTTCGTGGCGCTCGGCGCGGGCGTGGGCGCGACGATGCTCGCGGGCTGTGCCGGCGACGGGGGACTCGCGTCCGACGGCTCGGACGGTTCGGACGGCTCGGACGGTTCGGACGGCTCGGACGGCTCCCAGACGCTCACCGGGAACTTCCGGCTCCTCATCAGCGACGCGCCGGCCGACATCGCCGACTTCGATGAGCTGAACGTCACGCTCGACGAGGCGCGGATCTTCGAGGCTCGGGACGACGAGGAAGAGGATGACGAGGAGGACGACGCGGAGACGGACGACGAGAACGACGCGGAGACGGACGACGAGAACGACGCGGAGACGGATGAAACGGACGACGCGGAGACCGACGACGGGTCGGATCAGACCGGCAACGAGACCGAGGTGGAGAGCGACTCCCCCAACGGGACCGCGGAGGAGGACGAGGAGACGGACGACGAGGACGAGGAGAACGAAGAGGACGCGGACGACGAGGACGCGGATGACGAGGACGACCGCGGCTTCACCGTCGTCGACCTCGGCGGCGAGACCGTCGACCTCACGCAGGTGATCGGAGACGACGCGACGGCCGTGTTCGACGACGAGATCCCGGCGGGGAGCTACGAGAAGGTCGAGCTCGAGGTCTCCGCGGTCGAAGGGATCGTCGAGGGCGAGGCGGTCGACGTGAAGCTCCCGAGCGAGAAGCTCCAGATCACGAACGGGTTCGAGGTCACGCCCGACGAGCCCGTCAGCTTCGTCTTCGACATCAACGTCGTCAAGCGCGGCAAGAACAACGGCTACATCCTCAAGCCGGTGATCTCCGGCAGCGGGGTCGCGGGCCGAGACGTCGACGTCAACGAGATCGACGACGATGCGGACGGGGACGACGAGGGTGATGACGGCGACGACGAGAGTGACGAGGACGAGAGTGACGAGGACGATTCCGACGAAGACGCGAACGAAACGGCGGACTCGGAGGACGACGGCGACGGAGCCACCGGAAACGAGACCGACGACGCCGAGAACGAGACCGCCGCCTGAAGCGACGACCGACCGCGAGAGGGTGACCCGCGTCCCCACTCGCCGACCGACTCGCGCCTACTTTTCAAACGCGCCGCGATCCCGCCTACGACGAGGTCTCGACGGACGGCGCGGCCGTCGACGGGCACTTCGCCCACCGCAGCGCGGCGTCGTCGTCGTTGAACGCCTCGGTGTCGATCCCGTCGACGTCGATTGTCCGCTTGAGGTAGCGGCGCTTCGAGCGCTCGCCGACGACGGCGAACCGGTCCACGCCCCGGGCGACGGCGATCTGCGCGGACTCGCGGAGCGCGCGCCGTCCCGCGTCGGAGCAGGGACGGCTCGTCTTCACGACGATCACCACGGCGTCGACCGCGCGGTCGGCGGTGACGGTCCGCCACCGATCGAGCAGCGCCTCGCCGTCGGCGGGGCTGAGCCCCGTCCCGTGCGGGAACTCGACGACTAACGCCTCGCCGTCGGTCCGCAGCGTCCAGCGCTCGCTCGGTTGCATAACAGTACACCACACCTGTCGGTTGATAAATACACGGCTCCAGTTATCTAGGTTGATAACCATTCTATCGGGAGGCTGAGCCGAAACGTTCCAAGCATCCTCCAAACCCGTGCTTAAGGGTCGCCCCCCGTTTTGGCGAAAACGAGATATCTCAGTTGAAAACTAACGGTTCGGTGAGGTGTCGTCGCCCGCCTCGCCGCCGTCCACCGCCTCGACGACCGATTCGGCGAGGGCCGCGAAGTCGGCGTCCTCCGGGACGACGTCGACGTCGATCCCGTGGTCCATCGCCGTCTCCGCGGTCGGCGGACCGATGGCGCCGACGACCGCGTCGGTCAGGCCCGCGACCGCCGCCTCGCGGAGTCCCCGCTCCTCGGCGGCGTCGAGGAAGTGGGTCACCGTGAGCGACGAGGTGAACGCGGCGGCGTCGAGGTCGCCCGCGGCGGCGAACTCCGCGGACTCGCCCGCGCCCTCCGGCCGCGTCAGGCGGTAGAGCACCGTCTCGTTCACCGTCGCGCCGGCCTCGCGGAGCCCGTCTACGAGCACGTCGCTGCCGTGGTCCGAGCGCGCCACCTCGACGCGCTCGCCGTCGACGCGGCCCGAGAGCGCCTCGACCAGCCCCGCCGAGGTGTACTCGTCGGGGACGATGTCGACGGTCCAACCCGCCTCCCGGGCCGCGTCGGCGGTGGCGGGGCCGATGGCGGCGAGCGTCGCGTCGCCCGGCTCCCAGCCCGCCTTGGCCGCGAGCTCGACGCCGGTCTTGCTCGTGAGGACGACGTACGGCGCCGCGGCCGGCACCGCGCCCGTCGGCTCGACCGCGAGCATCGGGTCCGCGACCGGGTCGGCGCCGAGCGACTCCAGCAGCGCCGCGGCGTCGTCGATCCGCTCGTCGGCCGGGCGGAAGACGGCGACGCGGGGAGCGGGGTCGCTCACGCCTCCTCACCTCGCTCGCGGTCGTTCCGGAGGAACTCGACGACGCGGTCCCGAGTCGCCGCCACGTCGCCGATGACGGTGATCGCGGGCGGCTCGATCTCGGCCTCGTCGCGGACCTCGACGATGGTATCGAGGGTGCCGGTCGCGACGCGCATCTCCGGCCACGTCGCGCGCTCGACCAGCGCGACCGGGGTGTCGCCGTCGAGCCCGGCGTCGCGGAGCTCGGCGGTGTACGCGGGCAGCTTGCCGACGCCCATCAGCACGACGATCGTCCCGCCGGTCGCGGCGAGCGCGTCCCAGTCGACCGCCGACTCCTCTTTCGTCGGGTCCTCGTGGCCCGTGACGAAGGAGACGGAGGAGGCGTGGTCGCGGTGCGTCACGGGGATCCCGGCGACCGCGGGCCCCGCGATCGCGGAGGTGACGCCCGGGACGACCTCGAAGGGGATCCCGGCCTCAGCGAGGTGTTCGGCCTCCTCGCCGCCGCGGCCGAACACGAACGGGTCGCCGCCCTTGAGCCGGACGACCGACTTCCCCTCGCGCGCCAGTTCGACCAGCCGTCGGTTCGTGTACTCCTGCGGGGTCCACTCGCCGCCGGCGCGCTTGCCGACGTCCTCGCGCTTCGCTTCGGGGATCTCCCCGAGGATCTCCGGGCCCGGGAGCTTGTCGTGGAGGACCACGTCGGCCGACTCGATCAGCCGGGCGGCCTTCACGGTCATGAGGTCCGGGTCGCCCGGGCCGGAGCCGACGAGGTAGACGGTGCCGGGCTCGGTCGATTCCCTGCCGTCGCCCTCGCTCTCCCCCTCACTCATCGGCCGCCTCCTGTCGGGTCCCCTCGTCGACCTCGGCCGCCTCGCGGGCGGCCGCGATCAGGTCGTCGGCGCCCCGGTCCGCTAAGTCCGCCGCGAACGACTCGGCGGCCTTCGCGTGCGACCGGATCGGGAGGTCGCGGGTGTCGGCCACCTCCTCGGTGCCGTCGGTCGAGAGGACCCGGACGCGCGTGTGGACGTGCTCGCCCTGCACGAGCGCCGAGACGCCGATCGGCGCGACGCAGCCGCCGTTGAGCTCGCCGAGGATCGTGCGCTCGACGGTGACCGCCACCCGGGTCCGGGGGTGGTCGACCGCGGAGCGCACGTCCTCGATCACGTCGGGGTCAGTCGCGGTCACCGCGATGGCGCCCTGGCCGGCCGCGGGGACGAACTCCTCGCGCGGGAGCCGGGTCGTCGGGACGTCGTGGAACAGGTCGGAGCGCCGGAGCCCCGCCTCCGCGAGGACGATGGCGTCGTACTCCGTCTCCACCTTCCGCTCCATCGCCGAGCGCTCCAGGTCGGAGAGGGAGTCGAACCACTCCTCGACGGTGGTCTCGAACTCCTCGTCGACCTCGGGCTCGTCGCTCTCGGCGTCCGCGTCGGTCTTGCCGCTCTCGACGTCCGCGTCGGTCTCGCCGCTCTCGGCGTCGCCCTCGTCGCTCACCCCGCCCTCCTCGGCGGTCATCGCGCTCGCCTCGCCCGAGGCGATCAGCCGGCGCTCGTGTTCCGCTTGGAGGCCGGGCGCGAGCAGCTTCTCGATCCGAGTGTCGACGTTCCCCCGTAACGGCTCGACGACCAGGTCCGGGCGCGTGGCCTTGATCTGGGCGGTCCGCCGGAGCGAGCCGGTTCCCACGACGGAGCCCGCGGGGAGGTCCTCGATCCCGAGCCCGTCGGGGTGGACGAACACGTCGCCGGAGGGCGCGCGCTCCGGGACGCCGGCGACGACCATGTCGTCCATCCCCTCGGTCGGCACGTCCTTCAGCGAGTGGACGGCGAGGTCGGCGTCGCCGGCGAGCACCTCCTCGTCGAGCGAGCGGACGAAGGCGCCGGTCTTCCCGAGCCGGTGGATCAGCTCGTCGGGGATCTGGTCGCCGCGGGTCTCGACGCGGCGGAGCTCCACGTCGCGTCGGCGGCTCGACAGCGCGTCGCGGACGGTCCCGGCCTGCCGGAGGGCCAGGTCCGACCCGCGCGTGGCGAGCCTGAGCGTATCGGTCATACCCGACCGGAGGTCCCCCGCGTTCAAAAGGGCATTAGTTCGGGCGTCACACCGCAACGCGGAGAACGAAACGTCTCGACGTGAGTATTTATAAACAACCCCGGCGTGCGCCTGCGAGCGGCCGTCAGGCCGCGAGCAGACCGCGCGAGGGAGGCGGCGGTTCGGCGCGGCCCTGCCCGCGCCGGGCCGTCCGCCGAGGCTGGGGAGGCGTGAGGTGCGGTTGCTGTGCGGGGCGGGACTCAAAGGGGCAGCCGCGAGGGCGAAGCACACCGACGCAAGGACCGCAGGGAGCGAGCGGAGAGGGACCGGAGGTCCCTCTAGCAGCCGGCGCGAAGCGCCGGCGACACCGCGAGCGACTGAGGACCGCGGCGAGGTGCGCGAGCCGTCGCGGCTGGAGCTTTGGCGGTGTTCGTCGCACCGTCGACAGCAACGACGTATTGCCGAGCGGCTGGGGATTTGGAGGCGGTCACTCTGCTGACGACAGCGACCATTTATATACACCAGTTTCGATCCGAGCTATCCACAACACCTGCCGAACCGAAGACGTGTTAGTGCTCGGGGCCCAACTCGGCGTAATGGGAGTTCAGGAGCAGTACTCGTTCGACGTGGAGGCGCTCCGGGCCGATTTCCCCGTCCTCGACCGGAAGGTCGGCGGGGATCCGGAGTCGCCGGGTGAGGGGCCGGGCGACGACACCCCGCTCGTCTACCTCGACAACGCGGCGACCTCGCACACGCCGGACCAAGTCGTCGACGCGATCGCCGACTACTACCGGAGCTACAACGCCAACGTCCACCGCGGCATCCACCAGCTGAGCCAGGAGGCCTCCGTCGCCTACGAGGAGGCCCACGACACGGTCGCGGACTTCGTCGGCGCCGCGGGCCGCGAGGAGATCGTCTTCACCAAGAACACGACCGAGGCGATGAACCTCGTCGCCTACGCGTGGGGCCTCGAAGAGCTCGGCCCCGGGGACAACGTCGTCCTCACCGAGATGGAGCACCACGCCTCGCTCGTCACGTGGCAGCAGATCGGCAAGCGGACCGGCGCCGACGTGCGCTTCATCGACGTCACCGACGAGGGGCGGCTCGACATGGACGACGCCGCCGAACTGATCGACGACGACACGCAGATGGTGTCGGCGGTCCACGTCTCGAACACGCTCGGCACCATTAATCCGATAGCCGACCTCGCGGACCTCGCGCACGACCACGACGCGCTCATTTTCGCCGACGGCGCGCAGTCGGTGCCGAACCGCGCAGTCGACGTGAAAGCGCTCGGCGTCGACTTCTTCGCCTTCTCCGCGCACAAGATGTGCGGGCCGACCGGGATCGGCGCGCTGTACGGTCGCGAGGAACTCCTCGACTCCATGCAGCCGTACCTCTACGGCGGCGACATGATCCGGCGCGTCTCCTTCGAGGACTCCACCTGGGAGGACCTACCGTGGAAGTTCGAGGCCGGCACGCCCTCGATCGCGCAGGGGATCGGCTTCGCGGCGGCGATCGAGTACTTAGAGGCGGTCGGGATGGACCGGGTCGAGGCCCACGAGGACCTGCTCGCCGAGTACGCGTACGACGAGCTGCAGGCGCTCGGCGGCGTGGAGATCTACGGGCCGCCCGGCGACGACCGCGGCGGGCTCGTCGCGTTCAACGTCGAGGGCGTCCACGCGCACGACCTCTCCAGCATCCTCAACGACTACGGGATCGCGATCCGCGCCGGCGACCACTGCACCCAGCCGCTCCACGACGAGCTGGGGGTCGCCGCCACCGCGCGCGCCTCCTTCTACCTCTACAACACCGTCGAGGAGGTCGACGCCCTCGTCGAGGCCGTCGGCGAGGCGCGCGACCTGTTCGCCTGACCCCCGCCGCGCGCGCCGCGGCGGGCGGAGCGCGTCGCCGAGGTGGCGAGCGCCGACGCGGCCGGGTCGACACCGTCGGCGGCGCGATCGTCGGCGCGGTCGTCGATAGCATATAACTGACGGCGACACTCGACGTTAAAACGGGCTTAATCCGGGAAAATTCGGGCTGAGCATCTCCATTTTATACCCGTATGGAGCGCGTCCGATGAGTCACTACGACGGACTGATCGCGGGAGACCTGCGGCGACCGCTCTCGGGACGCCCCCGCCGACTACCGCTCTCGGGACGCCTCCGCCGACGGCCTCCGGCGCCCGGCGTTCGCGACGCTCGGCGAGAGCGTGACCCGAATCCGTCCGCCGTCAACGCCCGACGACGTCGCGTCGGAATATCCAAGCCTATGACAGATTTCACACGATCTCCGACCGCTTCCGATGCCCAGACAGACGCACACACCGCCGGCGGCGACCCGACGGAAGACGATGGGTCCGTCGTCCTGCTTCACGTCGAGCCGGACGCGCGCTCCGCGGAGCTGCTGGCGGCCTTCGCGGAGCGGTTCGCCGACGGGTTCGCGGTCCTCTCGGTCGACGGGATGGGAGCGGCGCTCGACGCGGTCGGCGCGGTCGACTGCGTCGTGACCGAACAGCGGCTCCCGGACGGCTCCGGCGTCGAGCTGGTCGAGCGGCTCCGGGAGCGGGGCAGCGACGTGCCGGTCGCGTTCCACACCACCTGCCGCGAGCGCGAGACGGAATCGCGGGCGCTCGACGCCGGCGCGGACGCCTACTTCTCCAAGCGCCCGGAACGAGGTCAGTACGACCGCATCCTCGAGCGGCTCCGCGGACTCGTCGGCGACGACGCCGGGAACGTCCGCCCGGCGACGACGGTCGCTCCGAGCGCGGCGGAGTCGTCCGCGTCCGAGGAGTAGCCGCTCGCCCGCCCCGACGGAACCCTTTTGACCCGCACCGGCCTATCTGAGACCGATATGGGACTGGGCTCGGACATGTACCGGCAGCAGATCCTCGACCACTACAAGAACCCGCGCAACTACGGGGAACTCGAGGAGCCGGACTTCACGCACGTCGGCGAGAACCCCTCCTGCGGCGACACGATCCGGATGGACGTCGACCTCGACGAGGCGGGCGAGACGATCGAGGCGGTGCGCTTTACCGGCGACGGCTGCGCCATCTCGATGGCCTCCGCGAGCATGCTCTCGGAGCGGCTCCACGGGATGGCGGTCGAGGAGCTCCACGAGATGGACACCGACGACGTCACGGAGATGCTCGGCGTCGACATCTCCCCGATGCGGGTGAAGTGCGCGGTGCTCGGCCGCCAGGTCGCGCAGGACGGCTCGAAGATCCACCGCGGCGAGCTCGACGAGGACGACCGCACGATCACCGAGGAGTAGACGCCCCGACGGGAGCGCTCGCTCCTCGTCGGCGACGATAGCTTCTCTGTGCGCAGCCGTCCCGAGCCCATCGGACTTTTCCTCCTCAACCACGTTCGTCCGCCCATGAGCGACGGGTTCGACAAGGAGGCCGAACGGGAGAAGCTCCGCGAGAAGCTCGCGGACGACGAGGAGAAGCGCGAGCACACTCAGCGGATGTCCGAGCTCCTCCTGCAGGGGGCGACGATGACGAACCGCCACTGCGACGACTGCGGCGACCCCATCTTCCGGAAGGACGGGCAGGAGTTCTGTCCGACCTGCCACACGGTGGACGCCGCAGACGCCGCGGAGACTGCGGACGCCGCGGAGGCTGCGGACGCCGCGGACCTCGCAGGCGCCGCGGACGCCGACTCGACCACCGCCGGGCAGTCGGCGCCGCCGCCGGCCGGCGGGGAGTCGCCCCCGGCAGCGGGCGGGAAGTCGTCCGCGGCGGCCGGCGAGAACGGGGCAGCCGGAGTGCGGCGGGCCGACCGGGGGCCGGCGGGGACCGGTCCCGAGCCGGCCGCCGAAGCGCCCGATCAGTCGGTCGCCGAAACGCCGGATCCGTCGGCCGCCGACGCGCCCGACTCGTCGCCCGGCGCGTCCGGATCGCCGGCGACCGGGCCGACCCCGAGCGCGGCTGCGCCCGGGGACGGCACCGCGACGTCGACGAGCGCCGGGCCCGAGAGCGTCGCCGACGCCCGGGCGTCGCTCGTGCGGACGCTGAACAGGTTCTCCGCCGCGGCCGAGGAGACGGACGATCCCCGACGGGCCCGCGACCACCTGCGGGCGGCCCGCGAGGCGGCCGAGGCCCTCGCGGCGCTCGACCGATAGCGGGAGACGCGGGCGGAAGCAGCGCACGGAAAAACGGCGAGAAGAACGACGGAATAAAAACGACGAGAGAGATTCGGGCGACCGCAGATTACGTTCTTTCGGGGATCGCCGTTACTTCGACCGCGTCGTCAGGCACCCGCCTGCTTGGCGGGCTCCATCTCCTCCCAGCTCGGGCGCCGGTCGCTCAACAGCGACCGGACGATCCGGACGACGGCGTCGGTCCCGCCGCAGCAGTCGACCTCGCCGCGCTCGACGCTCCGGACGAACCGGTCTAGGTCTCCGAGCGTTACCGCTCCCGACGCGACGGCGCCGGTGATCGTCTCCGTCTCGCTCTCCATCACCCGCACCAGATCGGTCGGTGCGGTCGAACTCCGCTGGTTACCGCGCGATGCGACGCCGGACTGCGTTGCGTCCATGTCGATTATTACTACAACCTGAGTTAATATATTACTACCGATAGCTGTCGGGAGTCTGTCAGCTATTCGCCGTCGCGGTCTCAGTCGCCGCGACCGGCCGAGAGCGCGGTGTACCCGTGTGAGAATCGCGGCTCAGAGAAATCGATTTCGGGGGACGAGTCGCCCGCGCTCCTACCGCCCGCTCTCGACGGCGACCAGCATGTCCGTCGCGAGCTGCTCGGCGCGGTCGGCCTCGGCTGACTCGGCGTAGATCCGGATCTTCGGCTCCGTCCCGGACGGCCGCACGAGCACCCACGCGTCGCCGTAGTCGAGCCGGTAGCCGTCCGTGGTGTTCGGCGCCGCGTCGGCGGTCTCCACGTACGCCCGCGCCGCCGAGAGCATGTCGTCGCGCTCGTCGCCGTCCGCGTACTCGACGTTCCGGCGCACGAAGTGGTAGTCGGCGTACGGCGCGACGACCTCGCTGACCGGGTCGCCGGCGGCCGCGAGCAGTTCGAGGAAGCGCGCGCCGATGTACGCGCCGTCCCGCGAGAGCCGGTACGGCGGGAAGAACACCCCGCCGTTCCCCTCGCCCGCGATGGGGACGTTCACCCCCTCCTCGTGGAGCTCGCGCGTCCGGGTGATGATGTTGGTCGCGCCGATGGGCGTCAGCTCGAGGTCGGCGTCGTTCGCGTCGCAGACGTCGACGAGCCGCTGGGAGACGTTCACCGCGCTGACGACGGCGTCGTCGGGCTCCAGACAGGCGTCGGCCATCGCCGCGAAGGAGGTGTCGCCGTCGACGAACCCGCCGTTCTCGTCGACGAAGACGGCGCGGTCCGCGTCGCCGTCGTGGGCGATCCCCACGTCGGCGTCGGAGGTCGCGACGAGCCGGGAGAGCGCCTCGAGGTTCTCCGGGACCGGCTCCGAGTCGCGGCCGGGGAAGTGACCGTCCGGCGTCGCGTTCACCGTCAGTACCTCGCAGCCCAGCTCGCGGTACGTCCGCGGCGACGAGACGGACGCCGCGCCGTGGCCGGGGTCGACCGCGACCGTCAGGCCGGCGTCGGCGATCGCCTCGCGGTCGACCGCGTCGAGCAGCTGGGTCACGTAGTCGTCGACGGCGCCCTCGACGGCGGTCGTCTCGCCGGCGGTCCGCCAGTCGGCGAGGTCGTAGTCGTCGTCGAGGACGCGGCGCTCGACGCGCTCCAAGACGTCGACCGAGAGCTCGACGCCGTCGTCGCCGACGAGCTTGATCCCGTTGAACTCCGGCGGGTTGTGCGAGGCGGTGACGAGCACGGCGGGGACCCCCTCCGACTCGCAGTAGTTACCGACCGCCGGCGTCGGCACGACGCCGAGCCGGTCGACGTCGCAGCCGACCGCGGCCAGCCCGCTCGCGGCGGCGTTGGCGAACAGCTCGCCGGTGGTGCGGGTGTCGCGCGCGACGGCGACCCGGTCGGCGTCCCACACCGATCCGGCCGCCTTCGCGATGTCGAGGACGAGCTCCGGCGTGAGGTACCGCAGCGCGACCCCGCGAATGCCGCTGGATCCGAACAGCTCCATGGACGGCCATGCGCCGGCCGACGGGAAAGCGGTTCCGAACCCGGGGCGGAGAGCGGCGGTCCGAACGCGTGTGCTTGAAACCGGTCCCGCCCCTACGGTTCGCATGGAGCGCACGCGACGCGACCTGTTGGCGCGGACCGGGGCGACGCTGGCCGCCGCGGGGGCGGCCGGCGTCGCCGGCTGTCTCGACTTCGCCGCCGGCGACGGTCCGCAGGGACCGGAGGGGGTCCCGGAGACCCTGACCTGCGAGGACGACGAGTTCGTCCGGCTCGCGCAGCCGTTCGAGCGGGAGGTCGAGGGGACGCTCGTCGAGACGGCCGGGACGACGCTCGAGCTCTCTTCGGAGGGGAACTCGGAGACGTACGGACAGCCGATCCGACTCGTGTTGCGGAACACCGGCGACGAGCCGGTGACCGCCCTCGGTCGACACGCCTACTCGATCCAGCGGGAGACCGGGGCGGGGTGGCTCGACGTCCGCGGGTCGCCCGCGGGCGAGTCGGTCGACCTCCCGCGGTCCGAGGAGTCGTTCGACGGCACGTACAGCTGGTCGATCGACCTCGAGGAGGAGGCGATCGCGTCGGCGGTCCCAGACCTCGACCTGGCCGTCTGCCCGCCGCTCGGGTCCGGGACCTACCGGTTCGTCTACTGGGGGATCGTCGACGCGCCGCCGCTGGGAGCGCAGTTCGAGCTGATCGGGTAGGAGAGCGCGTCGCCGTCGCCGTCGCCGGCTAGAATTCGGTCCACTCGGAGGGGCCGCCCACCCGCCCGCGGACGCGGAACTCGCGGTCGTCGTCCTCCACGCGCGTCTCGACGACGACCTCGAACGGCTCGTGGAGGGTGTGAACCACCTGCTCGTCGTGCGCCGTCGACCCGACGACGCCGACGAAGGGCCACCCCTCGCCCGACGTCTGCGAGGTCATCACGCGGGTGAACCGGTAGATGCGCTCGGGGTCCCAGTACATCAACAGCTGGGAGAGCGAGTAGACCCCGACCGCGCGGTCGCGGCCGGTCGAGGACTCGACGACGTCGGTGAACTTGATCCCGATGTCGGTGAGGTTCCCGGCGCTGGCGACGTACTTCGTCGTCGGCGTGTCGTCGCGCTTGTCCCCCTGCTCGTGAGTGACGCAGTCGATGACGATCACGTCGTCGCCGTCCCGTCCCGTGATCGTCTCGTAGTCGTCGCGCACCTTCTCCGCGGTGCGACCGGTCGAGATGACGACCGGCGCGTCGGTCCACTCGGCGAGCAGCCGGTTGAACAGGTCGTACTTCCCGCTCATCGGGGGGCCGCTGACGAGCACGCTGTCGGCGTCGCGGACAGCGTCGGGAAGCACCGTCATGTGTCTGGGTTGAGGCGGTATCGCGTAAAACCCTTCCGAGGGATCACTTCCGGAGCATCGACGGGAAGTCGAGCGAGGACGGGGGGCCTTCTCTGGGCGAGCGCGTCAGTGTCAGATCCGTTATCGCTCCGGGCAGCGCGGCCCGAACGGGCGGCTCGCGCGGGGCGCCCGCCTCGTCGACGAGCGCGTTCCACACCTCCCTCGGCTCGTCGGCCTCGGCGGCGGCGTCGAGCGCCTTGGTCCGGCCCTCGTCGTACGCCAGCTCGACGAGGCTCTGGTCGTACGCGCTCGGGAACGCCTCCATCACGCGATCGAGCTCCTCGGGCCGGCGGTTCCCCACGCCCTCGGCGACGCCGAGCGCGAACGCCCGGCGGACCGCCTCCTCGCGGGTGAGCTCGTTCCACTCCGTGCCGAAGATCCGGTCGTACATCAGTGCGTCACCGTCGCGGCGGCGCCGACGCGGAGGCCGCCATCCGTGAACTCGACGTCTTGGATGTCGGTGTCGATGTCGGTCCCGCGCATCTTCAGCACCTGGATCCCGCGCTGCATCCCGTCGTCCTCGAGGTAGTTGTGCATGAAGACGACGCCGTGCGCGAGGTAGTGCTCCTCCGAGTAGGCGCTCGGGTCGGTCATCTCGGAGATGAGCAGCGTCGTCGCGTCGGTCCGCTTCAGCGACGAGAGCAGCTGGATCATCGTGTCCTCGTCGTCGTCGAGGAGGAACCGCAGCAGCATGGTGGAGTCGAAGACGACGCGGTCGATGTCGCGGGAGTTGATGAAGCCGGTGAGGCGGTTCGTCACCCCGGAGTGGTCCCGGCGCTCGCCGGGGAGGCCGAAGAACCGGCGGCCGTCCGAGGAGAAGGAGTCGAGGAAGGTGACCCGATCAGTGTCGAGCGCCCGGTCGAAGCCGAAGTCGTACCCGCTCATGTCGCGGCGGATCCCCTCTTTGGTCTCGTGCATGCTGATGTACAGCACGTCCTCGCCGTTGCGGGCGCCCTGCGCGGCGAACTGGGAGCAGAACGTCGTTTTCCCGCTGCCGGGAGGGCCGCTGACAACGTATAAGCGATTCTCCGGGAAGCCGCCGTCGACGAGGTCATCGAACCCGGGAACGCCGCTTGTGGCGCGCATACGGGGAGACTCGCCGGTCACCGCATAAGGGTTGGCTCCCGTTTCTCAGGGGTGAGAACGGTCGCGCTCCGGGAGACGCGGTCGTCGGAGCGATCGGCTCCTGCCGCTACGCCTCGCCGGACGCTACGCCTCGGCGTCTTCGACCACGTCGGCGGCGACGTCCTCGACGTCGGGCGAGACCCAGACGACGAAGCGGTCGTCGGATTTGACGATCCCGCGGAGCCCCTCGTCGTCGACGGTCGTGCTCTGGTCGACGTCCTCGGGCGCGACGTCGCGGACCTGGAACACCTCGTCGACCATCCAGCCGACGGTGCCGCCCTCGTCGATCTCGTCGTCGTCGAACACGACGATGCGCTCGCGCGGCCCCTCCTCCGCGATGTCGAAGAGCGTCTTCGGGTCGACGATCGTCGTCGTCCGTCCGCGCAGGTCCATCACGCCCTCGACGTGGGCCGGCGAGTTGGGGATGCGGGTGAGCTCGCCGGCGTCGACGATCTCGTCGATGACGCCGATGTCCAGACAGTACGTCCCGTCGCCCAGCCCGAACTCCAACACCTTCGTCGGTTCGGCCTCCGTCTCGGTGGCTGCCATGGGCTATCCTGCGATGAAGTCACCAATAACCGTGTCCCCTGAATTATCAGGGGTGATTCCTGGGTCCGTGCATTTATGCTCATTCTGGTTCCGGTTTCGCACATGAGTAGGACGACGGATCGGCGGGGCGGTCGCGACGACTCCTTGCGGGTCGTTGTCGTCGACGACTCGCCGTTTATGCGAGGGCTGATCGCCGATCTCCTGACGGACGCCGGAGTGGCGGTGGTCGGCGAGGCCGGCGACGGCGCCGAGGCGCTGTCGGTGGTCGCCGAGACGCGCCCGGACGTGGTGACGATGGACGTCGAGATGCCGGGGATGGGGGGACTGGAGGCCGTCGAGCGGCTGATGGACGAGACGCCGACGCCGGTCCTGATGCTGTCCGCCCACACCGCCGAGGGCGCGGCGGTGACCTTCGAGGCGCTCGAGCGCGGCGCGGTCGACTTCTTCTCGAAGCCCGGCGGCGAGGTGTCGACCGGCGTCTCCCGCGAGTCCGACCGGCTCGTCGAGGCGGTCAAGTCGGTCGCGGACGCCGACCTCGACGCGGCGACGCGCGACCGGCGCGAGCGCGACCGCGCCGACGCGGCCGGTGCGGCCGACTCGGCGGGCGGCTCGATCGGTTCGTCGGGCGACGGGACAGTCGACGTCGACGCCCCGCTGACGGTCGTGATCGGTGCGTCCACCGGCGGCCCGAACGCGGTCGAACGCGTGATGTCGGCGCTGCCGATGGGGGACTGCCGGGTCGTCATCGTCCAGCACATGCCGGAGGCGTTCACTTCGCGGTTCGCCGACCGGCTCGACGCGGCCTCGGCGTACGACGTGCGCGAGGCGAGCGACGGGGCGCGGATCGGGGCGGGGGAGGCGGTCGTCGCCCGCGGCGGGAGCCACACCCGGATCGACGGCTACCGCGCGGGACGGCTCCGCGTCAAGCTCGACGAGGACGACTCGCAGTCGGTGACGCCGGCCGCCGACGTGACGATGCGCTCGGCGGCCCAAGTGATCGACGATCCGCTCGTCGGCGTCGTGTTGACGGGGATGGGCGCCGACGCCGCCGAGGGGATCCGGGCGATGGCCGACGCCGGCGCGCGGACGATCGCGCAGAGCGAGGACACCTGCGTCATCTACGGGATGCCGAAGCGCGCGGTGGAGACGGGCGGCGTCGACGAGGTGTGCGACCTCGACGACGTCGCCGGCGCGATCGTGGGGGGTGAGGCCTGATGGACTCCCACCGCGCCGCGTTCGTCGCCGAGGCCGAGGACGGGATCACAGACCTCAACAACGCCCTGCTCGCCCTCGAGGCGGATCCCGAGGACGCCGAGGCGATGGACGACGTGTTCCGCGTCGCCCACACGCTGAAGGGGAACGCCGCGGCGATGGGATACGACGACGTCTCCGACTTCGGGCACGCCTTAGAGGACTTACTCGACGCGGTCCGGCAGGGCGACCGCGAGGTGACGCCGGAGCTGATGGACCTCTTGTTCGAGGGCGTCGACACCGTCGAAGCGATGGTCGCGGAGATCGCCGATACCGGCGAGGTGTCGACCGACCCGTCGGATCTGGAGGGCCGACTCCGCGAGATGGAGGAGCACGGAACCGTCGGTGGCGACTCGGCGGACGACGGGTCCGCTGGAGACACCGAGGACGAGACGACCGACGGCGAAGGGGGCGCCGCCGCCGACAGCGACGACGAGCCTGACGCCGCCGACACAGCGGACGAGCCCGACGCCGATGTCTCCGTCCCCGACCTCCCCGCGGCCGCCGCGGCGCTCGACGCCCCGGTCGTGTACGCCGACGTGACGGTCGGCGAGACGGCGATGGCCGGCGTCGACGCCGCGCTCGTCCTCCAGGCGCTCGACGGGCAGTTCGACGGCCACGTCACCGATCCGGACCCGGACGCGCTGGAGGACGGCGAGTACGACGAGGGGTTCGACGCCTTCGTCTCCGGCGCCGACCCCGACGTGGTCGCGGAGGGACTCGGCGCGCTCACGCAGGTCGAGTCGATCGCGACGGCGCTCGTCGGTGACGACGGGGAGTCGTCCGACGCGTCCGACGAGAGCGCCGCTGCTGATGAGGAACCGGACGCGGGGAGCGAGGGCGAGGAGCCGGACTCCGTCGAGGAACGGGCCGAGGAGTTCGAGCCCGCTGACCCGGAGGCTGTCGAGGAGGACGGCGCCGAGGACGACGAGACCGAGCCGGACGAGACCGATTCGGAGAGCCCCGACGAGGCCGATTCGGAGAGCCCCGACAACCAGTCAGGCTCGCCGTCCGGGAAGGGCGACCGCGACGAGATCAAGTCGATCCGGGTCGACGTCGACCAGGTCGACGAGCTGTACGGGCTCGTCGAGCAGCTGGTGACGAGCCGGATCAAGCTCCGTCGGGAGCTGGAGGAGGCGGACGCCGAGTCGGACGCCTTAGACGAGCTCGACAAGCTCGCCTCCAGCCTGCAGGACACCGCGATGGACATGCGGCTCATCCCGTTCTCGCAGGTGTCCGACTCCTTCCCGCGGCTCGTCCGCGACATCTCGCGGGACCTCGACAAGCGGATCGACTTCGAGATCGAGGGCGACGACGTCGAGCTCGACCGGACGATCCTGACGGAGATGCGCGACCCGCTCGTGCACGTCCTGCGGAACGCGGTCGACCATGGGATCGAATCGCCCGAGGAGCGCGAGGCCGCCGGTAAGGACCCGACCGGGCACGTCAGGCTCACGGCCGAGCGCGAGCGCGACCATGTGATCATCGAGGTCGCCGACGACGGCGGCGGGCTCGACCCGGACCAGCTCCGCGAGAAGGCGGTCGACGAGGGCGTCAAGAGCCGCGAGGCCGTCGAGGCGATGGAGGACGACGAGGTGTACGACCTCGTCTTCCACCCCGGCTTCTCCACCGCGGAGGAGGTCACCGACGTCTCCGGGCGCGGCGTCGGGATGGACGTTGTCAGGACCACCGCCCGCGACCTCGACGGCTCCGTCGCGGTCGAGAGCGAGCCGGGCGAGGGGACCACGGTGCGGTTCCGGCTCCCGGTCACCGTCGCCATCGTGAAGGTGATGTTCGTCGACGTCGGCGGCACGGAGTACGGCATCCCGATCAAGTCGATCGCGGAGGTCGCCCGCGCCGACGACGTGGAGGAGGTCCACGGCGACGAGATCGTCCGCCACGAGGACGACCTGTACCCCGTGATCCGGCTGAACGAACGGCTCGCGGAGAGCGACGCCGCGGCGGCCGGGTCGGGCGTCGGCGGATCCGCGGAAGGCGACGCCGCCGCCGGCGACGCCGCCCCGGAGGGCGCCTCGCCGCCCGACGCCGAGGCCGCGACGACCGACGGCGGCGTCGCCGACGAGGGGATGCTCGTGCGGATCCGCGAAGAGACGCGCCAGGTCGCGCTCCACTGCGACGCCGTCCTCGATCAGGAGGAAGTGGTGGTGAAACCGCTCGACGGCCCGCTGTCGGGGACGCCGGGACTCAGCGGCACGGCCGTCCTCGGCGACGGCGACGTCGTGGCCGTGCTCGACGTGGTGAGCCTATGAGCGGCGAGACCGCCTTCGAAGGGGTCCTCCGACAGATCGACGACACCGTCCCGTTCGAGCCCGGGTACTACAACGAGTCGTACCTCGACCGGCGGATCACGGCACGGATGCGCCGCCGCGACACCGAGTCGCACGCGGAGTACGAGCGGCTGCTCCGCGAGGACGACGACGAGCGGCAGGCGCTGATGGACGCGCTCACGATCAACGTGACGGAGTTCTTCCGCAACCCCGAGATGTGGGACGTGCTCCGCGACGTGCTCCGCGAGCGGACGAGCGAGCAGCGCCGGGTCCGCGTCTGGTCGGCCCCTTCGGCGGACGGTCGCGAGCCGTACTCGGTCGCGATGCTCGCCTGCGACGACCCCGAGATCGACGAGTCGCGAGTCGAGGTGCTCGGCTCCGACATCAGCGAGGAAGCGCTCGAGAACGCCCGCACCGGCGTCTACCACACGACCCGGACGACGGACATCGCCGAGGAGCTCGAGCCGCTCTCGGACCCCGACCGCTACGTCGACCGCGACGGCGACACGTTCCGTGTTCGTCCGGCGGTCCAGCGCCTCGTCGACTTCGAGACGCACGACCTGATCCGCGACGGCGCGCGCGACCCCTTCGACGTCGTGTTGTGCCGCAACCTGTTGATCTACATCGACGTCGACCACAAGACGGCGCTGTTCGACACGCTCGAGGCGTCGCTCGCCGAGGACGGGGTGCTCGTGCTCGGTATGACGGAGAGCGTCCCGCCGGACCGCTCCGACAGGTACGAACCGATCGACAAGCGTCGACGGGTGTTCGGGAGGGTCTGATGTCGCTGTACCAGTACGCCCGAGACGGGAACGCGGAACGGCTCAGGGACGCGCTGGGCAGCGACAGCGCCGCGGTCCGGCGCCGGGCGGCCGAGTTCCTCGGCGAGATCGGCGACGCCGACGATCAGGCGACGGTCGACGGGCTCCTCCGCGCGGCGACGAGCGACGACGACGCCGCGGTCCGCGGGGCCGCCGTCGACGCGCTTGACGAGCTCGGGCAGGCGGCGCTCGAACAGCTGCTTCAGGAGCTCACCGGCACCAGCGGCTCCGAGGCGGAGTGGGTCACCGCCCGCAAGTTCGCACGCGCGCTCAAGGCCGACCGCCCGGAGCTCCGGATGGCGGCCGCGAACGCGCTCGGTCGACTCGACGACGCGAGCGGCCTCCAGCACCTCGTCGAGGCGCTCGACGACGAGGACTCACGGGTCAGGCTGCGCGCCTGTCAGGCGTGCGGGACGTTCGCGGACCCGCGGTCGGTGCCGGCGCTGACGGAGCGATTGGACGACGACGACCCGCGGGTCAGGCGAGCCGCGGCGAACGCGCTCGGGAACGTCGGGACGGACCAGGCGCTCGCCCCTCTGCTCGACCTCCTCGACGACGGCGACGAGTCGCTCCGACGGATCGCCGCCGGCGCGCTCGGGAAGGCGAATAACCCCGAGCCGGTGGAGCCGCTGGCGCGGGCGCTCGGCGACGAGAGCGCGGTCGTCCGCAACGCCGCGGTGTACTCGGTCATCGAGCTGCTGTCGAACGTGCCGACCCAACAGAGCCACGCGGTCCGCGACCGCGTCGTCTCCGAGCTGAAGTCGGCCGACGACGCCACGGTCGTCGAGCCGCTCGTCGAGATCCTCACGGACGGCCAACAGGACCGTCAGCGGCGGAACGCGGCGTGGATCCTCGGCCGCGTCGCGGAGCCGGAGTCGGCGATCGCGGTCGAGGCGCTCGCGGACGCGCTCGCCGACGAGGACCCGCAGACCGCGCAGTTCGCGGCCACGAGCCTCAAGAGCCTCGGCGGCCCGATCGTCGAGGACCGACTGCTCGACCGGCTCGGTACCGAACACCCGGAGGACGCCCGGGCGAAGGCGGTGTTCGTCCTCGGACAAGTCGGCGGGCAGGAGACGCTGAATCGGCTCGAAGAGCTCACCGACGACGAGAGCTCCGCGGTCCGGAAGCGGGTGTTCTCGGCGGTGTCCAAGCTCCGGGCGGGGGGACCGTAAATGTCCAACGGCGGCGGCGAGTACAAGGTGACGGATACCCAGGGACGCTTCGCGGTCGCCGTCCGCGAGGGACGGAAGGTGAGCGACGTCTCGTGGACGCCCGGCCGGGTGCTCCTCTCGAACCGGCGGCTGATCTTGGCCGGCAACGACGGGAAGCGCACGATTCCCCTCTCGGAGCTCCGGGGACTGGGCGGGCGACACGACGCCAACCAGTCGGTCGCGCGCGTCTCCAACTACGTGAGCTTCGATCTCGGCGACCAGGTGCTGTTGGTCACCGCGTCCGACCACGAGTCGTTCGAGCGCGACGTCTACCGGGCGCTGCTCGACCAGCGGACGGTGATGGCGAAACACCCCGCGATCGAGGGGGGCGTCGTCCAGGAGACCGAGTGGGAACAGGCCCGCGTGAAGATCGACGAGAACGGGCTCAACGCCGCCTTGGAGAGCGGCGCGTTCGTGAAGTTCGACCTGGACGACATCAGCGGTCTCGACGCGGCCAAACGCACCGTCAAGGGCGAGAAGAAGCCCGTCATCGAGGTGTCCCACACCGACGACGAGGGAACCAGCATCGAGACGCACGTCGCGGGCGACCCCAACCGGATGCGGTTCGTCGAGGCGTGGCTCCGGAAGGGCGAGGAGCGGAGCTCGACGAACGTCGACCTCTCCAGCCGCGACCGAGAGGTGTTGATGGCGCTGTACTCCGGCGTCTCGCCGTTCGAGATCCCATCGTTCCTCGGGATGGACGTCGACGCGGTCGAGGAGACGTTCGAGCGGCTCGTCGAGCTCGACGTGGTCGAGGAGGTTCGGGTGCGCCGCGAGGTGGCGCTCAACTCCCGCGGCCGCAACATCGCCAGCGAGGCGATGAACGAGCAGTAGGCGCGCCGTCAGGTTTACTCGCGACTGTGGACATAGCGAACAGCCGGCGCAGCTTCCCTCCGCGACGGTGCGCCGGGCTCCCGCCTCGGCCGCCGCGGGCGGTCGATCAGCTCACGGACGCGTTGGCCGCGGCATCGCTCATAAACGGACGGAGCGTCGGCGTCGAACCATATTTAAGTCGCCGCCCGGCCGAGTGAGGCCATGAGCTACGAGGCGGTGTGCTTCGACCTCGACAACACCTTGTACCCGTACGCGCCGTGCAACGAGGCGGGCAAGCGGGCGGCGCTCGCGGCGTTCCGCGAGCACGGATACGAGATGGACCGGGCGACGTTCGACGAGCTGTACGCGACCGCGCGGCGGGAGGCGAAACGGGAGACCCGCGAGACCGCCGCCTCCCACGACCGGCACATCTACTTCAAGCGCGCGCTGCGCCGCCACGCCGGGGAGCGTGACGCCGCGACCGCACTCGCGCTCGGCGACGCCTACTGGGAGGGGTACGCGAGCGCGATGGAGCTGTGCGACGGGGTCGAACCCGTCTTCGACGCCCTGGCGGAGTCGGGGACCGACGTCGCGGTCGTGACGAACCTCACGACCCGCGTCCAGCTGCAGAAGCTCGCGCGACTGGAGATCGACGACCGGATCGACCGGCTCGTCACCTCTGAGGAAGTGGGTCGCGAGAAGCCGAGCGCGCTCCCCTTCACGACCGCGCTCGCGGCGTTCGACTGCCGCCCGAGCGAGGCGCTGATGGTCGGCGACAACGTCGAGGCCGACGTCGCCGGCGCGAACGCGGTCGGGATGGACACCGCGTTGTTCGTCGCCGACGGCGACACGGCCGCCGCCGCGGAGCTCTCCGAGGAGCGGCGCCCGGACCACCGTCTCGGCGACTTCGCCGACCTGACGGAGGTGGTGGCGTGAGCCGGGACGCGACGGACCCCGACCCGGAGCTGCTCCGCGAGGCCCGCGAGGCGGTCGTCGAGTACGCCCCGGCGCTCGCCGCCCTGACGCCCGGTCGGACCGGGAACCTCAGCGTCCGCGACGGCGACGCGGTCGCGGTGACGCCGACGGGGGTCCCGTACGACTCGTTCGACGCCGACG
This sequence comes from Halorubrum sp. B53, assembly GCF_059752395.1. NCBI lineage: Archaea > Methanobacteriati > Methanobacteriota > Halobacteria > Halobacteriales > Haloferacaceae > Halorubrum > Halorubrum sp. B53. Next base: position 167,548 of record NZ_MWTH01000003.1, read on the forward strand.
ACGTGCCGGTCGTCGGCCTCGACGGCGAGCGGCTGGCCGGCCGGATGGCGCCGTCGAGCGAGGTGCCGATGCATACGGGCATTTATAAACACGACCGGCCGGGCGCGGTCGTCCACACCCACTCGCCGTGGGCGACGACGATGGCGACGCTCGGTCGGAAGCTGCCGCCCGTCCACTACATGATCGTCTCGGTGGGCCGCGAGGTGCCGCTCGCCGACTACGCGCCGTACGGCACCGAGGAGCTGGCCGCGAACGTCGTCGCCGCGATGGCCGAGGCCGACTCCGACGCGGCGATCCTCGCGAACCACGGGCTCGTGGTGACCGGGCCGGACTTAGAGACCGCCGTGGAGAACACCCACCACGTCGAGGACCTCTGCCGGCTCTATCTCCGGGCGTCGGCGGTCGGCGAGCCGAACGTCCTCACCGACGACCAGCTGGTGACCGTCGAGGAGCGGTTCGAGAGCTACGGGCAGCAGCCGGACGCGGAGTGAGCCCCGATTCCGTGACAGTCGCCCGGTTTTATAAATAGCCGGACGGCTACCGGATCGATATGACCGAGCACGAGCCGGCGGTCCCGGTGCGCGAGACCGCCGAGGAGATCGCGACGATGGAGGTCCGCGGGGCGGCGACCATCGCGTCCGCGGCGGCCGAGGCGCTCGCCGAACAGGCGCGAGCGGCCGCGAGCGAGGGGCCGACCGCGAGCGATCCCGACGCGTTCCGCGCGTCGATGCGCGCCGCGGCCCGGGCCCTCCGCGAGACGCGCCCGACGGCCGTCTCGCTGCCGAACGCCCTCCGCTACGTCCTCCAGCGGATGGAGGGCGACGACGTCGACGAGCTCCGACGGAGCGTGGTCGACGCGAGCGACGCGTTCGTCCGCCAGCTCGACCGCGCGCGGGAGGACCTCGGACGGGTGGGGGCGAACCGCCTCGCCGACGGCGACACGGTGATGACCCACTGCCACTCGACGGACGCGCTCGCGTGCATCGAGGCGGCCGTCGAGCAGGGGAAGTCGATCTCGGCGGTCGTCAAGGAGACGCGCCCGCGCCAGCAGGGCCACATCACCGCCGAGCAGCTCCGCGACGCCGGCGTCCCGGTCACTCTCATCGTCGACTCCGCGGCGCGCCGCTACCTCGACGAAGTCGACCACGTCGTCGTCGGCGCCGACTCCATCGCGGCCGACGGCGGCGTGATCAACAAGATCGGCACCTCGGGGCTCGCGGTCAACGCCCGCGAGCGGGGCGTGCCGATCATGACCGCGGCCCAGACGATCAAGCTCCACCCGGAGACGCTGACGGGCCACACCGTCGAGATCGAGATGCGGTCGGAGAGCGAGGTGATCGGGCCGGCGGCCCGCGAGGAGATCGGCGAGATCGCGGTCGAGAACCCCGCCTTCGATGTGACGCCGCCGCGGTACATGGACGCGATCGTCACCGAGCACGGGCAGTTCCCGCCCGAGAGCATCGTGACGCTGATGCGGGAGCTGTTCGGCGAGGGCGCCGCGGAGCCGTGGGCGGAGCCATGAGCGGGCGCGACGCCGGCGACGACGGGCCGGGCGAGGGCGACGGCGACTGGGAGGAGGAGGTCGCGGAGTGGGACGAGGAGGTCTCCGAGTGGGAGGGGTCGAACGCCGCCGACGACCCAGACACCGCCGACGACTCCGGTCCCGTCGAGGAGGACCCCGACCTCGCGCCCGAGGAGTCGAGCCGCGTACCGAAGGTGATCGCCGCCGGCCACATCAACTGGGACGTGACGATCCACGTCGACCGGCTCCCCGAGCCGGACGGCGAGACCCGGATCGAGCGGCTCGAGCAGTCCGGGGGTGGCAGCGCCGCGAACGTCGCGGTCGGGCTCGTCGACCTCGGCGGCCAGTCGGTCGTCTACGGGAGCGTCGGCGGCGACGAGTCGGGCGCGCTCGCGCTCCGCGAGCTGGCGAGCGCCGGCGTGGACCCCGGACAGGTGCTCGTCGACGCCGGCGAGCCCACCTCGGTGAAGTACGTGATCGTCGACGGCGGCGGCGATCTCCTCATGCTCGCCAACGACGGCGCCAACGAGTCGTTCACCGCGGCCGGGCTCGACCGCGACACCCTGACGGCGGCCGACCACCTCCACCTCACTGGTCAGCAGCCGGAGACGGCGGCAGCGCTGGCGACCGCGGCGGGGGAGGCGGGCGCGACCCGCAGCTTCGACCCCGGCCGGCGCGTCGGCGACCGGGAGTTCGACGCCGCGCTCCACGCGAGCGACGCGCTCTTTCTAAACTCTCGCGAGGCCGACGCCCTCGCGGACTCGACCGACATCGACCCGTGGGAGCCCGAGGACCGCGTCGTCGCGATCAAGCTCGGGAGCGAGGGCGCGACGATCCGAACCCCCCACGGCGACGTCTCTCACCCCGGCTTCGACGTCGATCCCGTCGACACGGCCGGCGCGGGCGACGCGTTCGCGGCCGGGTTCCTCGGCGCGGCCCTCCGCGAGCCCGAGATCGTCGACGGCGGGTTCTCGCACGACCCGCGCGACTACCAGGTCCCGCTGCTCGTCGGCAACGCCTGCGGCGCGATCGCGGCCGAGACGGTGACCGCCCGCGCGGACCTCTCGTGGGACCGGATCCGCGAGACGATGGGCGAGTCGCCCGAGACGGACCTGCTGATCGAAGTCCGCGTGTAGGTCGAAGTCCGCGTGTAGGTCGAAGTCCGCGTGTAGGTCGAAGTCCGCGTGTAGGTCGAAGTCCGCGTGTAGGCGTTCGGACCGGCCCGCGACTATCCGACGTAGTCGAACGCGACCGCGAGGTCGTCGGCGCCCCAGAAGACGAACCGGTACCGGCCCGGCACGAGGTCGGGACAGACCCGCAGCGCGTCGGCGTGGGGACCGCCCTCGACTAGCCCGGACTCGGTCAGTTCGAACTCCCAGGAGAGCGTCTCGCCCGGCCGGACGCCGATCGCCTCGTCGGTGTAGTCGAACGTCGTTCCCTCCTCAGCGCCGCGGATCTCGGTCCATCCCGCCTCGGTCCGCAGTTCGAGGTTGTACTTCCCCTGGTTGCCGACGTAGGCCTCGTGCCCCGAGGCGTTCGTCAGCTCGACCCGGACCCTGTCGCCGCGCTCGAACGCGGCGGCCTCGCTCCCACCGTCGCCGTCCGGGTCCACGACGCGGAGCTCGAGGCCGCGGCCGTCCCCGCCGACTCCGCCGCCGGAGCCCCACGACACGCCGCCCTCGTAGACGGCGGGGTGGCGCTCGAAGTCGGCCGCCTCGCAGTCGAATCCGGCAGGGACCGTCTCGGGGTCGCCGTCGGGCCGGACGTATCCGTCGAGCCGCTCGGGGTCGAGCACGCCGTCGGCGCCGTTCAGCTCGCTCGTCTCGCCCCAGCCGTCCGTGACCGACGCCCGGATCGCGTCGGGACGGGCGTCGGCCGTCACGCGGAGGAAGGCCCCGGAGAAGGTGATCGCCTCCCCGCAGGCGACGTCGTCGTCGCCGGGGCCGCGAACGCTCGCGCTCGCGACGAGCGTCCCGTCCTCGACGGCGACGTCGGCGAACGAAATCGCGTTGTGACAGGTCGTCGGCCCGACCGACTCGACGTACGCGAGCACCGACTGGTCGAAGTCGGTCGCCTCGACGAACGCGACCGTCTCCTCCGGGGCGTCCCGGAGCAGCCACGCGGCGTCGCTCTCCTCCGCGATCAGCGCGCAGAAGCCGCGTCGTTCCTCGCGGTTCCACGCCGGCCCGGAGAGCGCGCCGCCGACCTGATGGGCCTCGGTCTCGGGCGCGGCGTCGCTTCCGCCGTCGCCGTCCGTGCCGTCGGTTCCGTCGCCGCCGTCGCCGTCGTCGCCCCCCGGACCGCCATCGCTCGCGCAGCCGGCGAGCGCAGCGAGGCTCCCGGCGCCGAGACCGTAGAGGGTCGCTCGGCGCGTGAGTCGGGTCATGACTGTCGCTACGCGAGGTGCCTATAAGTGCCTCGTGTAGGCGCAAACGGCTCCCTGTGTTATCTCACTCCGCGTCCGGCGTCCGGAAGAGGTCTGCGAGGTCGTCGGCGTCGCCGGCCGTTTCCCCGCCGTCGAGGTCGGCCGCGAGTCCGAGCGCGAGCGCAATTCGGGCCTTCGACGCCGGGAGCGGGCCGGCGAACGTCACGCCGTGCTCCGCCAGCGTGACCGCGCCGCCGGGCGTGCCGTACACCGGCTCGGTCGGGCCGGCCGGAGGGCGGCCGGCGACGACGACGGGCGTCTCCGGGAGGATGCCACCCACGGCGTCGCCGATCGCGGCGGTCGCGTTCCCGAGGCCGGTCCCCTCGATCACGAGCCCGCCGACGCCCGCGTCGACCGCGCGCTCGACGGCCCCGGCGCCGACGCCCGTCCCGGAGTGGATCACGGGAACCTCCGGGACGTCGTCGGCGCTCCCGATGGCGTCTGCGAGCGGATCGACGTCGACCCCCCGCCGGGGCTCGCGGACGAGCCGCGACCCGGCGCGGGTGAACGTCGCGACCGGGCCGGTCCCCGGCGAGGCCATCGTCGAGAGCGCGTTGCTGTGGCCCTTGACGACGTCGCGGGCGGCGTGGAGCTCGTCGTCGAACGCGACGTGGACCCCGGGCGCGAACCGCGAGTCCGCGGCGGCCCGGACCGCGAGCGTCAGGTTCGCGGGCGCGTCGCTGGAGGGCTCGTCGAGCCGGCGCTGGGCCCCCGTGACGACGACCGGCGCGTCGAGGTCGGTGAGCAGGTCGAGCGCGAACGCGGTGTCAGCGAGCGTGTCGGTGCCGTGCGTGACGACGACGCCGTCGGCGCCGTCCGCGACCGCCTCGCGCGCGGCCGCCGCGGTCGCGAGCACGTCACGCCACCGCACGTCGAATCCCGGCTGCGAGCAGACCTCGCGGGCGCTCACGGTCGCGTACCGCTCCACGTCCGGGACCGCCGCGACGAGGTCGTCGCCGGTCTTCGCCGGCGCAGCCCCGCCGTCGTCCGGTTCTGACGCGATGGTCCCGCCGCAGGCGACGACCGCGACGCGCGGGTCCCTCCCGCCGTCGGTCGCGACTCGTCGCTCCTCGCGCGCCTCGCGGTCCGCCGTCGGCTCGGTCTCCGTCATACCCTCCGGTTCTCCCGAAGGACCAAAGCGGTTGGTCCCGCGGCAGCCGCGCGTCCCGCCGGCGAACCGCGGAGCCGACGTCGACCGGCGCGATCCGCTGTCGATCGGCGCGATCCGACGACGAGGAGCGAGACCCGACGACGAGGGGCGACGATCGGAGCGGCTCGACGGAGATCGACTGACTTCGCTAAAAAAAGGATGAGAGGACCCGGTAAACGATTAAAACGTTTCTGAGGCGTTTTTAAAACGTCGGAGCAGACCGAGAAAACGAGGTGAAAATCCCCGAACCCTCTACCGGCTATATGGGGTCCCCCGTCATACGGAGAAGTGTCCATGTCAATCCCCGCCCCCACGCGCCTCGCCTCCGGCCGACAGGTCGCCGGGCTGATGACCGGCACGATGAAAGCCGCCGCCTTCTGGGCCGCGATCGCCATCCCGGCCACGTACCCCGTCCTCCTGTACATGGGGCTCGACGGCGGCACCGGGCTGCTGTTCGTCGGCCTGCTGTTCGCGAACGCGCTGGCGCTCGCGCTCGGCCACGACTACAAGCGTTGACCGACGGACCGCCGGACCGAGGCGCCGCCCTCCGGAGGCACTGACCCGTTCGATCACGCCCTCCCTCCCGATTCTCTCGGTCTCCTCCTCCAAGCTAGCCGTTCCGGTCCCCGCCGCCCTCCCGCCCGTCTCGAAGCGCTTACCCACGGGCCGACCGGACTGTCGGTATGACCGACGAGACGCACGTCGAGTGGCGCGACTGGGGGCTCGAGGCGTTCGCCGAGGCCGACGAGCGGGACCGCCCGGTGCTCCTCTCGCTGTCCGCCACGTGGTGCGAGGGCTGTCACGAGATGGACGCCGTCACGTACGCCGAGCCCCGCGTCGCCGCCAACGTCAACGAGGGGTTCGTCCCGGTCCGCGTCGACGTCGACCGTCGCCCGCGCGTCCGGGAGCGGTACAACATGGGCGGCTTCCCGACCACGGCGTTCCTCACGCCCGACGGCGAGCTGCTCACCGGCGCGGGCTACCTCGACGTCGACGGGATGCGGCAGGTGCTCGAGTCCGTGCGGCAGATGTGGGCCGACAAGGGACGGTCGGCGGGGCGGGTCCCCCGCGCGCTCGACGCCGACCTCCCGCCGCGCGCGGAGCTGACCGACGCGATCGAGAGCCACCTCGCCGGGCAGGTGGAGGTGAAGTACGACGAGGAGTACGCCGGCTGGGGGACGGACGCGAAGTTCCCGCTCCCGCGGACGGTGGAGTTCGCGCTGAAGCGCGACCGCGACCGCGCCCTCCGGACGCTCGACGCGGTGCGCGACCACCTCGCCGACGACGTCGCCGGCGGCTTCTTCCGGTTCGCGGGGACCCGCGACTGGGGCGACGTCGCCTACGAGAAGCCGATCGACACGAACGCGGCGGTCACGCGCGCGTTCGCGAACGCCTACCTCTACACCGGCGACGAGGCGTACTTGGCGCCCGCGACCGACGCGGTCGAGTTCCTCACCGACGACCTCTGGACCGGCTACGGCGTCGGCGGGAGCCTCGGGCCCGGACTCGGCCGCGCCTACTACGCCGCGCCGGCAGACGACCGCGCGGAGCTCGACTCGCCCCGCCGCGATCTGACCGTCTTCGCGGGCGGGAACGCGCTCGCGGCCGACGCGCTGCTCGCGGTCGCCGCGTACACCGACGACGAGCGCGCCCGCGAGTACGCCGACCGGATCCTCGACGAGCTCGAACGCGACCTGATCGACGCCGACTCCGGCGCGGTGACCCACTACCGCGGCAGCGACGAAGTCGGCGAGTCGGATCTGCTGGACGACGTCGCCCGCGTCGTGAGCGCGTACGTACGAGCCGCCGGCGTCCTCGGCGAGGGCGCCGACGTCGCCCGCGCGGTCGCGGACCGAGCGATCGACCGACTCCACGTCGACGGCTCCTTCGTGGACGGGCCGCGGTCGGGCCCGGGGCTGCTCGACCGCCCGTTCCGGCCGCTCGACGGCAACGTCGAGATGGCGACCGCGCTGCTCGACCTGTCGGCGCTGACCGGCGAGGACCGCTACCGCGGGGTCGCCCGCGAGACCGCGGCAGCGTTCGCGGGGGCCACGGAGCGGCTCGGCGTGCAGGTCGCCGGCTACGGGAGCCTCGTCGGGCGGCTCCTCCGCGGCACCACCGTCATCGCGGTCGGCGACGAGCCGGGCAGCGACCTCCACCGCGCGGCGTGGCGGGTCGCGGACCACGAGAAGGTCGTCGCCCCGAACGCCCATCTGGAGGGGTCGCCGGCGCCGCGGTCGGTCCCGGCGGGCTCGGCGGTCGTGCTCGCCGGGGACGCGATCTCGGAGCCCGCGGAAACGCCGGACGAGTTGATGCGGCGGGTCGCCGAGACCGCGGAGTAGGCCGCGGCGTCCGAAGCGTTCGACCGCTTTCGGTCGTCTGTGACGGTCCGGGCGATCGCCACGCGGAGCCGACTCGCGTCTCACCACCGCACTCGCGTGTAAACCGGCGACGTGTTTATACCGATGCCACGTGATCGGACGGTATGGCATCTCTCCGGGATCTGGGGCTCTCCGAGTACGAGGCGCGCGCCTATCGAGCGCTGCTGCGCACCGGGCCGACGACGGCGAAGGACCTCTCGCGGGCCAGCGAGGTTCCCATGGGGCGGGTGTACGACGTGCTCAACAGCTTAGAGCAGCACAACCTCGTCCGGAGTCAGGCCGCCAGCCGGCCGAAGAAGTACGCCGCGGTCGAGCCCGACGCCGCGCTCGACCGACTGCTCGACGAGAAGAAGCGGGAGCTGGAGACGCAAGCGGAGCAGTACGAGGAGGTGGTCGCCGACCTCTCGACGGAGCTCGACGCGGGGGAGCCGGTCGACGGCCAGTTCTGGACGGCGGCAGTCGGCGCGGAGGAGGCCACGGACCTCCTCTTGGAGCGAATCGCGGCTGCCGAGCGCCGGATGGTCGTCGTCGTCGGGGCGCCGGCGACCGGCTTCGACCTCGGAACGATCGGCGAGCAGGTCGCCGCGGAGCTGGAGTCGGCGCTCGAACGCGGCGTCGAGATCCGGGTGTTGCTGTCGCCGGAGACGGTGGACGCGCTACCGCGGAGCGTCGGTCGACGGTACACCGCGGAGTTATCAGACATGGAGGGGTTCGAAGTCCGGACGACCGCGGGCGTCGACGGGACGTTCAACGTGTTCGACGGGATCGAGGTGTGCATCGAGGTGCCGCACCCGCTGTCGGGCGACGAGCCGTTCGCGATGATCGACGTGAAGGACGCGGAGTTCGCGACGAGCGTGAGCGAGGAGTTCGAGCCGCGGTGGGCGGACGCGGAGACGCTGTCGTTCGGGTGAATCAGACAACCCGGGTAAACCCGGCGAGAAGAGGGAATCCGCGCTCCGTTCAGCGGACGTTCAGCTCGGTCCGCAGGTCGCCCATCGTGACCTCGCGCTCGGCGTGGGCGTTGTGCTGGTGGATCGACTCGTCGTTCGACTGTTTCATGCGGATCACGGCGTCGTCCGGCAGGTGGTCGAACTCCTCGACCGTCCCCTCGGCGAGGGCGCGGACGCAGTCCTCGACGAACTTCGCGTCGGCGTGGGCCTCGTAGGTCATGTGGTCCTCGTCGGGCCGCTTCGCCATGTTGTAGATCCGGGCGCTCATCGAGTCGCGGGCGACGTCGATCAGATCGCGGAGGTCGAGGTCGGGGTGGCCGTCGGTGGTGACGGTGAGCGTCGCGTGGCCGCGCTGGGAGTGGCCCGGCTGCGGGACGGCGTCGAGGAACTCCTCCGTCGTCTCCTCGTCGACGCCGAGCTCGGCGAGCTTCTCGCGGGCGCGGGACTCGCTCATCCCCTGCGAGCAGGGGCAGACGGTCATGCCGGTGACCTCCGCGCCGATCTCCTCGCGGGTGCCCTCCTCGGTCGCGGTCGCGCTGGCGATGATCGTCGACGTGCTCTGCGTCTCGATGCCGGACGCCGGCGTGTCCTCGCGGGTGACCAGCTCCGCGGTCATCGACACCTCGGCGGTGGTGGTGTAGTCGTGCTTCTCTAAGAGTCGCTCGGCGGCGTCACCGCAGACGTCCTCGACGCGGTACGCCTCCTCGCGGGTGATCTCCTCTAGGATCTCGTCGATCGTCGCGAGGTTCCGCGACATGTCGATCCCCTTGCGCCCGCTCGGCAGGTCGACGAACACCTCGAACTCGGCCATGAGGACGATGGGGCGTTTGTCCCCGCGGGCGAGTTTGACGAGCTTCTCCACGCCGGTGACGCCGACCTGCGAGAGCCCGACGGTGACGTCGGGCGCCGACGCCTGTACGTCCGGCAGCTGATGGCTCATTATAAACGCGTTAGGGAACTCGCGTGATTAGCACTTTCGATAGGGGGTGTTGCATAGGGTAGTTTCGACGCCCGTGCCCGGGGATATCGTCCGGCGTCGCCTCGCGGTGTGGTAGCCGCTCTCGGGCGGCGCCCGTAACGCACCATTTATACCTGCGGCAGCGGAACGTAGCCCAAGACCATGCCGAGTTCTAATGGGCCTCAGAAGGCGACCCGCGACAAGCTCTCGAACAAACCGCGCAACCGCGGCACGTCGCCGCCGCAGCGAGCCATCCAGGAGTTCGAGACGGGCTCGCAGGTCCACCTCAAGATCGACCCCAGCGTGCAGGAGGGTCGCTTCCACCCCCGCTTCGACGGCCGGACCGGCACCGTCGTGGGCAAGCAGGGCGCAGCGTTCAAAGTCGAGATTCCGGACGGCGGGAAGACGAAGACGCTCATCGTCCGCGCCGCCCACATGAGCGCCCAGCAGAACTGAGATGACGATCTTCAAAGAGAAGGTCGACGAGGAGTACGTCACCGTCTCCGAGGCGAAGGAGGTCCTCGTGGACATCGAGGCGGAGCGCGCCGAGGACGAGGACCGCGACCTCCGCTACGAGCTCGCCCGCGCGATCGAGCACGTCAACCGATTCGCCCGGCTCGACGCAGACGAGTCTCGCGAGCTCGTCGAGGAGCTGACGGAGCTCGAGCAGATCGACATCCCGACCGCGGTGAAGATCGCCGACCTCCTCCCGGAGGACCGCACCGAGCTGCGCTCGGTATTCGCTCAGGAGCGCTACTCGCTCGACGGCGACGAGCTCGACGACGTCCTCGACATCGTCGCGAAGTACGCCTAGATCGTACGAAACGCGTCTTTTTAGTTGCGTATCGGTTCGTTCGTCGGACCACCGCTCTGTCCGTTCGTTTATAAGTCGTTGCTGTCGGTGACGTAGAGACCACCTCCAAAGCCCCAGTCGCTCGGTTATAAACGATTGAATACAGATCGGCGGTGAATACCTCCAAAGCCCCAGTCGCGAGGACTCGCGTGACTCGCTGCGCTCCTCGGTCGCTCACTCCGTTCGCTCTCTGCGGTGTCGCCGGCGGCTTTGCCGCCGGCTGCCCGTGGCGCGTAGCGCCACGCTGCTTGCGTCGTCAGGCTTCGTCCTCGCGACTGCCCCTTTGAGTCCCACCCGACTGCACCGCACAGCACCTCACACCTCCCCAGCCTCGTCGGACCGGCGCGGCCGCGCCGGTCCGACTCCCTCGCGCGCACTCCTCGCGCCCTGCGGGCGCTCGGAGGCGCGCGCCAACCGCATTATTCGGTCCGACCGACGGGACCCCGGAACCCCTTTGAACGGCCGCGACGACGATATCGGTATGATCGATGAGACCGTCGCCGAGATCCGGGCGATGCGGACCCACAGCACGTCGGCGGTGGCAGTGAAGGCGACGCGGGCGCTCGCGGAGCTGCTCGACCGCGACTACAGGACGGTCGACGAGTTCGAGCGCGACCTCGAACACAACGCCGGCGTGTTGCGCCGGTCGAACCCCTCGCACGCCGCGCTCCACAACGCGATGCGCGACGTCGAGCGCTCGATCATCGGCGAGCCGACGAGCGTCGAGGACGCCAAACAGCTCCTCGAAGACACGATCGACCGAGTCGCCGACGACATCGAGACGGCGAAGGGAGAGGCCGCCGCCAACGCGGCCGAACACATCGAGGACGGCGACACGCTGCTGGTCCACGACTACTCGACGACGGTGCTGGAGTCCATCGAAAACGCCGCCCGCGGCGGCGCGCACCTGACCGTCTACGTCACCGAGGCGCGGCCGCGCACCCTGGGCCGGAAGACGGCGCGCGTGCTCGCCGGGATGTCCCGCGTCGACGTCCACATGGTCGTCGACAGCGCGATGGGGTACGCCCTCCGCGACTGCGACCGCGTCCTCCTCGGGATCACCTGTATCACCGGCGGCACCTACTACAACCGGATCGGTACCTTCCCGCTGGTCGTCACCGCGCGCGACCTCGGGGTCCCGGTGACCGCGGTCGGCTCGGGCGCGAAGACGATCGAGGAGTTCCGCTTCGAGAACGAGTTCCGCGACGCCGTCGAGGTGATGCGCGAGCCCGTCGAGGACGTCGAGATCGAGAACCCGAGCTACGACGCGACCCCGATCGGGATGATCGACACCGTGATCACCGACGACGGCGTCGTCGAGTAGCCGCCCGGCCCCGTCGGCCGCCTCGCGGAGGCGTCGTCGCGAACCCCCTGACCACCGGACGGAGTCGCCAGCACCCTCCGCCGAACTCGACCGCAACCCCCGCCGAACTCGGCCGCGCGGTCGATCGCCTTCTCCTGCGGGATATCTTTCTTTACGCCGAAAAACGGACGTAAGTGCTTTGTGTATGTACCGTGTTAACGGATGTAATGAGTATGTATTCGAGCTCCGCCAACGCCTTCCGGATCCCCGGCACGGATCCGGTGGCGATGGAGGAGTGCACGGCCCTATCGTGTGAGGTCGGAACGGCGGCGACCGAACCGACCGTCGTCGTCGCGGCGGTCGTTGTCGGCCTCGCGGCGTTCCTCGCGTTCGCACACGTCCGGGACGCGGTCGACGCCGGGCGGGGCGAGCGGCGGCGCGTCCTCGCCGAGCGCGACGCGTTCGAGGAGTTCGCCGACCGCGTCGACGCGCTCGATCCGGCGCCGACCGGGTCGACGGCGGGGGGATTCGACGGGTCGATGGTCGCGATCCGCGCGGTCGACAGCGTCGGGAGCGACGGCGACGTCAGGCTCAGGCGCGTGTTGGCGGCGTACCGCGACACCGTGATGTCGGTCCCCCACTACCGGGAGGAGTACGACGAGACGATCCCGGAGAGCCTCGCCGCCGAGCTCGGACCCGACACGGCGGCCGCGCTGGCGTCGAACGGCACCCTTTCCGCCGCGGCGCAGTCGGCGCTCGTCGGCCGGAGCCGACAGGCGGCCGAGGCGCGCTCGTCGCTCGCCGACGCGATCGGCGAGGAGATCGACGCGCTGCGGGCGTTCGAAAGCGACCTCTCGGGCGTCGACCGGCGGCGGCGACGGCTCCTCGAACACCTCGACGGCGTCTCCGGGAGCGGGGCCGACGCGGCGATCGACGTCTGGGAGCGACTCGAGGACCTCGAACGCGAATGCGACGAGATCGCGGCGGAGCGGCAGGAGTCGCTCGCCGACCCGCCGATGACGCCGGGTCCCGCGGTGGACGTCGAGGGGGACCGCGCCTTCTACGACTACCTGTACGCCCCGACGGACGGCCCCCGGCACCCCGTGTTGGCGCAGGTGTCGGAGCTCGCGGAGCGGATACGCGCCGACCGCGACCGCGTCGCGAGCCGTCTGGCCGGCGGCCGGTAGTCACGGGAGGTTTATAAGTGCAGGCGGCCACGCTCGTGATGGTGGCCATGACGACGTGTTACCCCCACTGAGCCCCTTGTGACGAGGGTTTTCCACCGAGCCACCACTTCCGCCCGCCGAGCCGCGGCTCCGTCTCGCGACCGGTCGGGCCGGTCGTCTCGGCCGGGCCGGTCGTCTCGGCCGGGCCGGTCGTCTCGGCCGGGATCGGAACCGCGGTGAAAGTGTTCATACGGGACCGGTTCCCTCCGCAGTCGTGCGGTCTCGACGCGAAAAAGGCGGGTTCCGACGCGGGGACGGTCCCCTCTGGAGGACAACCGAAAGCGGTCGGTTCGAGACGACCGGGATCGGGGCGGCTCAGTACGACGCGGCGCGCTTGTCGAGGCCGGCGGCCTCGATGTCCTCCCCGTCGACGGAGGTCCGGAGGACGTCCATCCCGTCGTCGCGGTCGATGTCGAAGTTCCGGGCGTACAGCTCGTCGACGCGCTCGTACTCGGTCTCGGAGAGCGGCGGCACGCCCGCCGCGCTCCACTCCGCGATGTCGTCGGCGTCGCGGAAGGTGGGGGTCACCGAGGCGACCTCGTCGTGCGCGAGCAGCCAGCGGATCGCCGCCTGCGCCATCGTCCGGGTCCCCTCGGCGTGATCGGGCTCCTCGAGGAAGCGGATCGCCTCCACCTTCTCCCAGCCGGTCTCGTACCACTCCGTCGGGCGGTGCGAGCGGTGGTCGCCGTCCTCGAGCACCGTGTCGGGCGTCACCTGCTCGTTGAGCAGGCCGGAGGAGTGCGGGACGCGGGCGATGACCGAGGTGTCCGAGCCGGTCTCGCGGATCGTGTCGACGAAATGGCGGCCGGGCTCCTGCTCGAAGCAGTTGAAGACGGTCTGGACCGCGTCGAACTCCTCGTACTCGACGGCGGCGTCGCCCTCGGCGAGCCAGCCGATCGAGGGGCCGAGCGCCCAGCCGAGCGCGCGGACGCGGCCGTCCGCCTTCCACTCGGCGAGGAGGTCGCGCACCTCGGGGGTGACCTCGTCGACGTTCGCGTTGTGGAGCTGGAGCAGGTCGACGTGGTCGGTGTCGAGCCGGTCGAGCGAGCGCTCGAACGCGGTCTCGAGGTACTCGCGGTCGAGCTCCTTCGGGAGCTCGCCGTGGCCCGCCTGCGGATTATTATAAAAGTCGTACCCGATCTTCGTCGCGAGCGTCACCTCGTCGCGGCGGCCGTCGATCGCGCGGCCGATGATCTCCTCGCTGTCGCCGTGGCCGTACACGTCGCCGGTGTCGACGTAGGTGACGCCGGCGTCGAGCGCCGTCTCGACCATCTCGACCGCCTGTTCGTCCGAGCGGTCGCCCCACCAGTCGGTGCCGACGACCCACGCGCCGAAGCCGATCTCAGAGACCTCGACGCCGGAGTTCCCGAGTTCGCGGTGCTGCATACCCTCCGGTTGGCGGTCGGGACACTTATCGGGCGCGGTCGGTCTCGGGCCGGGGGAACGACCGAACCCCGCCCGCCGGTCCGATCGCGACCCCGCGATCCCCTCGCACACCGTTGGAACTTACTCGCTCGCGGCCAGTCGGTCGCCTATGGATCACGCCCTCCGCCGTCGACTCGACGCCGTCGTCGCCCTGCTCGCGGTTATCGCGGTCGTCGCGGTCGCCGCACTGCTGCTCTCGTTCGGCGCCGCCGGGATCGTCGCGATGGTCACGGTCGCCTTCGTTGGCTTCCTCGTCGGGTTGTTTGTCAACGCGGAGTTCTACTGACCGGGGGAACACCGCGGGCCGCACAACCGAATCCCTTTGAAGGCCGGCGACGAAGGGGACCCGATGACAAAGCGACACGTGTCCCTGCCCGACGGCGCGGAGGCCGGGGTCCGAGGGTTTATCGACGAGGTGGACGAGCGCCTCTCCTCGGACGAGGACACCTGTAACGTGGTTCGGGACGTGCTGATCGACCTCCACGGGGACCGCGAGCGGTGGGAGGCGTGGCAGGACGGGGAGTCGGTGTCGCGGGCCGAGCGCGTCCGCCTCCAGGGATACGACCCGTGTAACGCGACGCTGGAATCGGAGTACTACGCCGAGAAGGACGAAGAGCGGTTCCAGCGGTCGAAACACCTCCAGTGGCTCTGGCGCCAGTTCGACGCCACGCCGATGGCCGACAACGTCGAGTTCGCCCTCCGGTTCCGGCAGATGCTCGGGAACCACCTGTTCGCCGAGTGCGGGGACGACTGCCGCTTCTTCAAAGGGATCTCCGTCACCTACGGCCACAACATCGAGGTCGGCGACAACGTCGTGATACACGACGACGTCCACCTCGACGACCGCGGGAAGCTGACGATCGGCGACCGCGCGTCCATCTCCGACGGCGTCCACCTCTACAGCCACGACCACGACCTCGTCGACCAGACTGAGGTCCGCAACTTCCACACGGTCGTCGAGGACGACGCCCGCGTCACCTACGACGCGATGGTGCGCGCCGGTTGCCGGGTCGGCGAGAACAGCGTCGTCGGCGCCCGCTCGGTCGTGCAGGGCGACGTCCCGGCCCACCACGTGGTGGTCGGCTCCCCCGCCCGGAGCGTCCGCGTGAAGCCGGGGTGGGAGGAGGTCGCCGACGAGCTGGAGGACGGCCGGCTCCCGGACCGGCAGGACGAGCGCGAGATCGAGTACGAGCTCCCGGACGACCTCGACCAGTTCGACGAGTTCCAGCGCGACCTCACGCCGCCGAAATAAGACGTGTCGTGCGCGGACGTCGGAGATGCGTTGCCAGTGACTTTCAGCTCTACCGCTCTGATCGATCGCTTATAAATAGTTGACTGGAGGTCGTCAGAGAACACCTCCAAAGCCCCAGCCGCTCGGTTGTAAGCGACTGACCGCGAATCGACGGGGGACACACCTCCAAAGCCCCAGCCGCGAGGCGGCCGCACGCTCGCTGTGCTCCTCAGTCGCTCACTTCGTTCGCTCCCTGCGGTGCTTACGTCGCCTGCGGCCGCCTCGCGGCTGCCCCTTTGAGTCCCGCCCGACCGCACCGCAACCGCACCTCACACCTCCCCAGCCTCGCGGTTCGTTCGGGGCTCCCTGCGGTCGCCCCTCACTCACCGCTTCCCTCGCACGTGCCGTTCGCGGCCTGTCGGCCGCTCACGGGCGCGCGCCACCGCGACAGTAACGCGTCGCCGCGATCTGTATTTATAAATAACAGCCGGCACTCCGTCGTCCTCCTCCCCCGAGCTGATCTGTAGTGTGCTACCGCTCACCAGTATCATTATTTGACAGTAGCGCGTATCTCGATGTGGTGTTGTACACATGACAGGAAAACAGATATTGATGATCGTCGGCGACTTCGGGGAGGACTACGAGATCATGGTGCCCTTCCAGGCCCTACAGGCGGTCGGCCACGAGGTCCACGCCGTCTGCCCGGAGCGGGAGGAGGGCGACAGCGTCAAGACCGCGATACACGACTTCCGCGGCGACCAGACCTACCTCGAGACCCGCGGCCACGACTTCGCGCTCACGCACGGGTTCGACGCGGTCGACCCGGCCGACTACGACGCGCTGGTCGTCCCCGGCGGGCGCGCGCCCGAGTACCTCCGCGGGTACGACGAGGTGCTCGACGCGGTGCGCCACTTCTTCGAGGCCGACAAGCCCGTCGCGTCGATCTGCCACGGCCCGCAGATCCTCGCGGCCGCGGGCGTGCTCGACGGCTACGAGATGACCGCCTACCCCGCGGTCAGGCCCGAGGTCG
>NZ_MWTH01000003.1:184016-258744 GCF_059752395.1 Halorubrum sp. B53
GGCCGCCGGCTGCTCGTGGGTCGACGGCGTGACGACCGACGGGAACCTCGTCACCGGACAGGCGTGGCCCGACCACCCCGAGTGGATCGCGCAGTTCCTCGACCTGCTCGGCACCGAAATCGACCACGACGCGCCCGCCGCGACGGCGGACTGACTCCCTCGGAGCCCCATTTTTAATGGCCGACCCCCGAGCCGTCGCCGTCAACGTCGCCGCCAACACGAACCAGCCCGGCTTCCGCGGGCCCGTCTACCCGGACGGCTCGTTCGCGTACGTGCCGATCCCCGAGTCGGCGGCGACGCTCCCGCGGGGGCGATTCCCGGTCGACGAGCCGCTCCCGACCTACGGCGACCTCGACCTCCCGTTCGCGGTACCGGCCGACCTGCGCGAGACGCCGGTCCACATGGACCCGGAGTTCCCCGGCGTCCACAGTTGCGACCGCGCGAGCTACGGCGACCCCCACGGCGTGAAGGCCGGCCGGATCGCCGACCTCGGCCCGGGCGACTGGCTGCTCTTCTACGCGACGCTGTCGCTGCGCCCGCACGGCTGGGGCGGGCCGAGCGGGACGGCGGCAGGCGGGGCCACCGACGAACTCCGACCGGACGACGACCTCGCGCCCGATTGGGGCGCGTACCTCTTCGCGGGGCTCCGCGTCGAGCGCGTGCTCGCGGTCGGCGACGGCGGGAGCGGAGGCGGCGGGTCCGGTGACGGCGGCGGCACCGGCGACGGTTCGACCGTCGACCGCGACGCGGCGGCCGCCCTCGCTCCGACCAACGCCCACCTGAAGCGCGATCCCTTCGACGCGCGGGTCGTCGTCGCCGGCGACCCGACGGCCTCCGGGCTCTTCGAGCGCGTCGTCCCCCTGAGCACCTCGGAGACCGGCGCGGAGGCGAACCGCCTCGTCACGGCGCTCTCCAGCGACTCGGGGAAGGGGCCGTGGTGGCGGCGACCGTTGGCGTTCGACGCCGACGCGGCGGCGACCCTCCTCGAACGCATCGAGCGGGCTTGAGACGGCGATCCGGCGGTCCGACGGAGAAACGAACAAATGTTGTGGCTATCTCGGATGCGATCTGTTCGCACATGCTTCCGGAACCGGCCGTAAGAACGGATCTCGCGGCGACTTACGAATGCTTCCCGCCGAATCAGCGGCCGAACGGGTTCGGCCGTCGCAATACTTGCGCGAAAACGGTTGCACCGCTCATGCTTGTCGGTTTCCGGAGTTATACCTTACAATAAAACCAAGAGGTATTCGATGTCAGATCTGAATGTCTCCCACGAATACTTCACGTGGAGACTCGTGCAGGACGTCGCGGAGGAGAACGGGTACTTCGAGGACGAGGGCGTCGACGCCGACCTCTCGTACTTCGCGCCGGGAACGCAGGACTTCGAGGGCGAGAACGCCTTCGACGCCGACTGGTGGGACGACATGGACGAGGACGGCGGCACCCACGGCGTCTGCGAGTGGAACGCGGTCCAGGAGGTCTCCGAGACCGACCGCGACATCGTCGGCTCCTACAGCGAGTGGGACCGCGTCGTCTTCGTCGACGCCGACGACGACGCCGAGACGATCGACGACCTGCGCGGCCGCTCCGTCGGGATCAACAAGTACGCCACCTCCTTCTACTCGATGCGCGAGATGCTCGAGAACGAGGGGTTCGAGGACGACGAGATCGTCTTAGAGCACGTCGGCGAGGCCGAGGACCGCTTCGACGCGGTGAAAGAGGGCGAGGTCGACTCCATCGCAGTGTTGGAGCCGTTCGTCACGCTCGGCCGCTACGACGAGGAGCTGAAAGAGGTGTTCGACGGCCCGTGCCGCGCCGCCATCACCACGCGCGAGCAGCCCGAGCCGGAGAAGCTGGAGGGGTTCCTCGCGGCGCTGAACCGCGCGGTCGCCGACATCAACGACGACCTCGCGGGGTACACCGACCGCTACGTCGAGCTGCTGGAGGACGAGGCCGCCGACAAGCCCGCATTCGACGACGTGAACTTCGAGCGGCTCCGCGAGGAGTTCGAGCTCCGCGAGTTCCTCCCCGTGCGCGCCCCCGACGAGAAGCGGATCGACGCGACTACGGACTGGATGCGCGACAAGGGGTTCGTCCCGGACGACGCCGACATCGGGACCGCCGAGGAGCTCGATAACGAGGGCGTGCTCCCGGACGACGAGGCCGAGTCCGAGGAGGACGAGCCCGAGGCGACGGCGGACTGATCGATGTCCCTCGAGTCCCGCCCGGCGACGGCCGACGACGACGGTGAGGAGTCCGACGTCCGGTCCGACACCCGGTCCGACTCCGCGTCCGCGGTCGGCGCCGACGCCGTCGGCACCGACCGTCACGCCGCCGACGCGGCGCCGATCGTCGCCAGCGACCTCACGAAGCGGTACGACGACACCCTCGTCTTCGACGGGCTCGACCTGTCGGTCGACCCCGGCGAGGTCTGCTGTCTCCTCGGCCCGTCCGGCTGCGGGAAGACGACCCTGCTCCACCTGCTCGCGGGACTCGAGGAGTCGACCGACGGCCGCGTCGAGATCGACGGCGAGGCGGTGACGGGCCCGGACTACCGGTGGGGCGTCGTCTTTCAGGACCCCCTGCTGTACCCGTGGCTCTCCGTGCGCGAGAACGTCGAGATCGGGCCGCGGCTCCGGGGCGAGGAGCCCGATCCCGACCGCATCGACGACCTGCTCGACCTGGTCGGGCTCGACGGGTTCGCCGACGCCGACACCGCGGACCTGTCGGGCGGGATGGCGCAGCGCGCGTCGCTCGCGCGGACGCTGGCGAACGAGCCCGAGGTGCTCCTCCTCGACGAGCCGTTCTCCGCGCTCGACCAGCTGACGAAGATGGAGCTGCAAGACGAGCTGTTGCGGATCGTCGACGAGCTCGGCGTCACCGCCGTGTTCGTCACGCACGACATCGACGAGGCGGTGTACCTCGGCGACCGCGTCGCGGTCATGGGACCGGTCCCCGCGGGCATCGAACACGTCGAGTCGATCGGCAGCGAGACGCGTTCGCGGGACGACGAGGCGTTCCTCGCGGAGCGGGCGGCGGTCTTCGAACGCCTGGAGGCGGTGGGACTCGAATGACGCACGATCACACGAACCACGACGACGACGTCGACCCCGACGTCGCCGCGAGCGCGCGAGAGCTCGTCGGCGGCGCCGGCTGGCGGAACCCCTCCGAGAAGGCCCGCACGAGCGGGCTCTCGCGGCGCGAGTTCATGAAGGAGTCGGGACTGGCCTCGCTCGCAGCGGCCGGCGTCGGCGCGACGGCCGGCTGCCTCGGCGGTGGCGGCGACGGCGGCGACGGCCCGCCGACCGCGGAGATCGGTTACCTCCCGATCACGGACGCGGCGCCCCTGCTGACGGGGTACGCCAACGACCACTTCGCCGACCACGGCGTCGACGCCGCGGAGCCGACCCTGTTCCGCGGCTGGTCGGATCTCGCGGAGGCGTTCCTCTCCGGCGCGGTCAACGTCGCGCACTTCCTGATGCCGATGACGGTGTGGATGCGCTACGGCGACGAGCTGGACGCGAACGTGCGGGTCGTCGCGTGGGACCACACGGACGGCTCCGCGCTGACGGTCCAGCAGGACGTCGACGAGTGGTCGGACCTGGGCGGCGGTACCGTCGCGGTCCCGTTCTGGTACTCGATCCACAACGTCATCCTCCAGATGGGGCTCCGCGAGCACGGGCTCACGCCCCGGACGGACTCCTCCGCCGACGAGGTGGCGGACGACGAGGTCAACCTCGTCGTGACGCCCCCGCCGGACATGCCCGCGGCGCTGGAGAACGGCTCCATCGAGGGGTACATCGTCGCCGAGCCGTTCAACGCGATCGGCGAGCTCGACGCCGGCGGGAAGATCCTGCGGTTCACCGGCGACGTCTGGCGCGAGCACGCCTGCTGCGTCGTCGTGATGCGCGAGGAGTTAGTGGAGTCGCGGCCCGAGTGGACGACCGACGTGATGAGCGGGCTCGTCGACGCCCAGCAGTACCTCCGCGAGAATCGGTCGGAGGCAGCGCAGCTGCTCTCCTCCGAGGGGAGCGGCCTGCTCCCGCAGGGGCCGGCGCCGATCGACCGCGCGCTCACCCACTACGACGACCACGAGCCGTACATAGAGTCGGGCGCGATCCAGAACGCCGACTGGGACATCGACCGGATCGGCTTCTACCCGTACCCGTACCCGTCGTACACGGAGGAGCTGGTGCGTCGCATGCGCGAGACGCGCGTGGAGGGCGAGGACACCTTCCTCGACGAGCTCGACCCCGCCGAGGTCGCCGACGACCTCGTCGCGTACGACCCCGTTCGCACAGCGCTGGAAGAGGCCGGCGGCCCGCCGGCGTTCGACGTTTCGGAGGACAATGGCTACGAGAGACAGGAGACGATACGGTTCTGAGCTGATCGGGGAGCGCGGCCGCCTGCTGCCGGCGGTCGGGCTCCTCGGCGGGCTCGCCGTCTGGTGGGCGGTGACGGCGCTCGGCAGCGGCATCATCACGAACTTCGCGCCGGCGGCGACGTTCGCGGTCCTCGCGGAGCTCGTCGTCTCGCCGGCGTTCTACGACCACGTGTTCGTCAGCGTCTACCGGTTCGGGATCGCGCTCGGCCTCTGCCTGACGGTCGGGCTCCCGATCGGGATCGTGGTCGGCTACTTCAAGGCGGCCGAGCGCGCGACGACCGTCCTGTTCCAGTTCATGCGGATGATCTCGCCGCTGGCGTGGTTCCCGATCGCCATCATCGTCTTCGGCGTCGGGACGCAGTCGGCGGTGTTCGTGATGTTCATGGCCGGCCTCTGGCCGATCGTGTTGAACACCGCCCACGGGATCGCGACCATCGACGACGACTGGCTCACGGTCGGCGAGTCGCTCGGCGGCGACACGCGCGCGCTGCTCCGCCGGGTCGTCGTCCCCGCGGTGGTCCCGGACATGCTCACGGGGATCCGCCTCTCGATCGGCATCCTCTGGATCATCCTCGTCCCCGCGGAGATGCTCGGGGTCAACACCGGGCTGGGCTACCTCATCCTCGACGCCCGCGACCGGTTCTCCTACGCGGAGATCCCCGCGATCATGCTGGTGATCGGCTTCATCGGCTTCTGGCTCGACTTCTCCGTCCGCCGGCTCCACGCCCGGTGGAACTGGGGGTAATCGGTCGCCTCCCTCCCGCGGCGGTCGCGCACGGCTATTTATGTATCGTGCCACCGTACTGACAGGCATGACCGACGACGATACCGACGACGCGAAGGCGGCCGAGACGACGGCCGACGCCGAGACGGGAACCGACCGCGACGCCCCCTCCCGGCTCGGCCGCGTCCTGCTCGGGGTCGGCCTGGCGGCGCAGGCCTCGGAGGACTTCCGCGAGATGGACGAGACGATCGAGTACGCGGAGTCGGCCGGCGTCCCCGCCCCCGATCTCGCGGCCCCGTTCGCGTCGGGGATGATGCTCGTCTCGGGGGTCGGGATCGCGCTGTGGCGAGCCCCCCGGATCACGACGGGCGCGGCCGTGACGTTCCTCACGGTCGTGACCGCGACGATGCACGACTTCTGGAACGCCGACGAGGACGACAGGAGCGGCGAGCGGCTGGCCTTCTTCGGCAACCTCGCGATGCTGGGCGGGGCCCTGGTGTTCCTGCGGGAGGCGTTCGAGTAGCGCGTCGCCGTCCGCCGCGGCCGCGACGGGAGCGCTCCTGCGTCGCCGCCGCGGTCGACGCCGACGCCGACCGCCTACAGATCGCCCGCGTCGAGCGGGTCCTCGAGCTGTCCCATCACCGCCTCCAGCGCGTCGGTCGCGGTGAGGAGCCCGACGATCTCGCCGTCCTCGATGACGAGCGCGAGCTCTTGAGACTCGGCCTGAAACTGGTCGTAGGCGTCGCTGATGTTCGTCTCCGGCGAGACCGTCACCGGCGGGGCGGCGATCTCCTCGAACGTCGTCTCCCCCGACCGGAGCTCCTCGAAGCGGCTCACGATCGAGGGCGCGTACACGATCCCCTCGAAGTCGTT
The DNA here is from genome assembly GCF_059752395.1 of Halorubrum sp. B53. NCBI lineage: Archaea > Methanobacteriati > Methanobacteriota > Halobacteria > Halobacteriales > Haloferacaceae > Halorubrum > Halorubrum sp. B53. Next base: position 189,998 of record NZ_MWTH01000003.1, read on the forward strand.
CGGACCGTCCCCCACGAGCGGGAACCGTGTGTGCGGCGTGTCGCGAATCCGGTCGAGGTTCTCCTCGATCGACGCCTCGGTCGACAGCGAGACGACCTCGTCGGCCGGCGTCATCAGGTCCGCCACGCCGAGCTCGTCGACGGCGAGCGCGTTGAGGACCTCCTCGCGGCGCTCCTCGGGGAGCTCGACCTCCTCCATCATCGACCCGAGGCGGTTGCGGAGCTCCGCGCGCGTCTCCAACACCTCGCTTTCGGTCTCGGTCCACGACCCGGTCATCTCGACGCCGAACAGCCCGAGGGTGGCCTTCGCGACCCAGTCGCCGAACTTGATCAGCGGCGAGATGAGCCACGCGAACCAGTACAGCGGTCGCGCGCCGTACTCGGCGACCTGCTTCGAGCGCTCGACGCCGAGGTACGTCGGGGTCTGCTCGCCGTGCGTCAGGTGCACCATGTTGATGATGAAAAAGCCCAGCAGCGACCCGGCGCCGGCGGACGCGAGCGCCGTGTTCTCGAACAGGGGCGCGAACAGCGCCGCGAGCCCGGGCTCGGCGACGATACCGAGGGCGATACTCGTCCCGGAGATCCACACCTGACAGGTGGTGAGGTAGAACTCCAGGTCGTCCGTCATCTCCCACGCGCGCCGCAGTCCGGGGGTGTCGATCTCGGACTCCGGATACTGCCGGAGCCGCGTGAGGGCGAACTCGACCGCCACGAAGTACGCGTTGATCAGGATGAGGGCGACGCCGGCCGCCACGCGAAGGCCGATCTCGCCGGGAGTCATCGCTGTCGCGAGCGGGATCATCGTCCCCACGGTCCCGGCGCGCGATTGAAAAGCGTTGAGGGACCGAGCGGGCAAGCGCCGGTCTGGGGCGCGGACGGGCGCGCCGAGGCGCTACTCGTAGTCCTCGTACGTCGGGAGTCCCGACCCCTCCTCGGGCGGGAACTCCTCGACCGGCACGGTCGTCTCGTCGCCGCTCGCCATGTCCTTCACCGTGTACTCGCCGTTCTCGAGGTCGCGCTCGCCGACGACCACGACCGTCTCCGCGTTGATCGAGTCGGCGTAGCCGAGTTGGGCGCCGAACGAGCGACCGGAGACGTCGCTCTCGACGACGACGCCGTCGTCGAGCGCGCGGAGGTCGCGGGCGAGCGCGGCCGCCTCGCCGCGCGTGTCGCCCACGCTGAGCACGTAGTAGTCGGTCGAAAGCTCCTCGTCGGGCCAGACGCCGGCGCGCTGACAGAGGAGCTTGAGGGTGGCGTGGCCGGGGGCGACGCCGACCGCGGGGGTGGGTTGGCCGCCGAAGCTCTCGATCAGGTCGTCGTAGCGCCCGCCGCCGAAGACGGAGCGCGACACCTCGCCGGTGGAGTCGAAGCACTCGAAGACGACGCCGGTGTAGTAGTCGAGCCCGCGGGCGGTCGTCAGGGAGATCTCGCAGAACTCGCCCGCGCCGAAGTCGTCGGCCGCGGCGAGCACGTTCCGCAGGTTCTCGACCGCCGACTCGACCTCCTCGCCGCCGGCGTCGGCGACCGCGTCGAGGTCCGCGGGGCTGTCGACGTCCGAGATGAGATCGTCGAACTCGCGGGCGGTCGCGCGGTCGAGCCCGGCGTCGGAGAGGAGCCCGAGGTACTCGCCGTCGTCGACCTTCGCGCGCTTGTCGACCGCGCGGATCGCGGCCTCGGCGTCGACCGCGTCGGGGTCGTCGGCGAGCGCCCGGACGAGGCCGCCGAGGATGTCGCGGTGCGAGACGCGGAACTCGAAGTCGTCGCCGGTGAGCCCGAGGTCGGTGAGCGCGTCGGCGGCGACCGCCAGCACCTCGGCGTCGGCCTCGGGCGCCGACGAGCCGAACACGTCGATGTTCGTCTGGTAGAACTCGCGGAAGCGGCCCTGCTGGACCTGCTCGTAGCGCCAGAACGGGCGGGTGGAGACCCACTTGATCGGCTTCGACAGCTCCTGGCCCTTCGCGACGACCATCCGGGCGACGGTGGGCGTGAGCTCGGGGGTCATGGCGACGCCGCGGCCGCCCTTGTCCTCGAAGGCGTACAGCTCCTCGACGATCTCCTCGCCGGACTTGTCGACGTACATCTCCGTCCGCTCCAAGGCGGGGGTGGCGATCTCGCGGAAGCCGTACCGGCTCGCGGCGTCCTCGATCGCGTCGGTCACCTCGCGGCGGGCGGACTGCTCGCCGGGGTAGAAGTCGCGGAATCCCTTGAGACCGTCGTACATGCACGTCGCTTCGGCGAGCGCCCGCTTGAAAGCATCCTTTCGGGGCCGCCGGGCGGGCCGCGGTGCCGACCGCTCGCCGCTCCCGTCTCCTTCCCGCCTACTCCTCGCCGTCGCGCGTCGGCAAGTCCGGCTCGAACGCGGCCGCCTCGACCGCCATGTCGAGCACGTCCTCGACGTTCTCGTCCTCGGTGACGCTCATCGTCGCGTCGACCGACTCCGCCCGCACCGCCTCGAAGCGGTCGTGTTTGTTCGCCACGGTGAGGAACGGAATCGCGTCGCCGAACAGCTCGCGGACCTCCTCGCGCAGCTCCAACTGGACGTCGAGCGGGTAGCCGCAGTCGCCGGAGGGGTCGAGCACGAAGACGACGACGTCCGCGAGGTGTTCGAGGGCGCTGACCGCCTGCCGCTCGATGTCGTTTCGGTCCTCCTCGGGGCGGTCGAGCAGCCCGGGGGTGTCGACGATCTGGTACCGGACGTGGTCCCGCTCGAAGTGGCCGATCTGGACGCCGCGGGTCGTGAACGGGTACTCCGCGATCTCGTTGGAGGCGCGGGTGACCCGGTTGACGAACGACGACTTCCCGACGTTCGGGTAGCCGGCGATCACGATGGCCGGCTCGTCGGGCCGGATGTCCGGGAGCACCTTCAGCTGGTCGCGGGAGTCGCCGATGTAGCGCAGGTCGTCTTCGATCTGGTCCATCACGTCGGCCATGCGCGCGAACGCCTGCTTCCGGTGTTTGCGCGCGGTGTCGACGTCCGAGTTGCGGATCTTCGTCGTGTACTCGTCGCGCAGGTCCTCGATCTGCCGGCTGGCCCACATCACCTGCGAGAGCGCCTGCCGGAGGCGGTCGACGTCGACGATGGCGTCGGCGAGCTCGTAGTAGAACGGGTCGACGTCGAAGCCGAAGTCCGGCCACGAGACGACGACGTTCTCTAAGTTGTCCGAGAGCACGTTGCCCGCGGTCCGCAGCATCGACTCCTGCGCCTCGTGGCCGCGCTTCGCGCGTCCCGCGCGGGCCGCCCGCGAGAACGCCTTGTCGACGAGTTCCTCCGATCGGGGAGTCGTCGGGAGGCCCTCAAATATCATGTTGGCCCCTCTTGCCCACCGACGCGTATAAGACCGTCCGTTCGGCGACCGGCGCGACACGGCGGCACACGGTCGGACGCGGCGAGGTTCGGTAGCGGTGGCCGCGCCGATCGCGGGCGCCGCCGACCGACGCCGCGGGCAACGGCGATGAACGATCGTTATCTTTCTTGTGCATATTTCGAGTCATATTTATGCTTCAAAAGAATACAACCGCTCATGGCACGCTCGTTCACGCCCACGACGTTCGAGGACATCGACCCGGATCGCCGCCCGAGCCTGGCGGCGGCGCTGGTCCCGGTCCTCGCCGTCGTGGCGTTCCTCGGCATCGGCTCGGCCGTCCTCGGCCTCGACCCGCACGCGCCGCTCCTCTGGAGCATCGCCTTCGTCGGCGCCTTCGGCCTCTGGCTCGGCTACGACTGGGACGCCCTGTACGACGGCATCGCCAACGGGCTCGTGATGGGCCTGCAGGCGCTGCTCATCATCTTCACCATCTACGGGCTCATCGCGACGTGGGTGAGCGCCGGGACGATTCCGGGGCTCATGTACTTCGGCTTAGAGATCCTCACGCCGACGACGTTCCTCCCGGCCGCCGCGGTCGTCGCCGCGGTCGTGGCGTTCGCCATCGGCTCCTCGTGGACCACCGTCGGGACGCTCGGCGTCGCCTTCGTCGGCATCGGCGCGGGGCTCGGTATCCCGGACCCGATGACGGTCGGAGCCGTCCTCTCGGGGGCGTACGCCGGCGACAAGCAGTCGCCGCTCTCCGATACGACGAACCTCGCCGCCGGGGTGACAAACACCGACCTGTACGCGCACATCCGGCGGATGCGGACCGGCACCCTCCTCGCGTTCGGGCTCGCGGTGCTCGGCTTCCTCGCGCTCGGCCTCCGCGCCAGCGGCGCCATCCCCGCGGGCCGGATCGCGGAGATCCAGGGCGCGCTCGGCGGCACCTACGCGGTCACGCTGCTCGCTTTTATTCCGCTCCTCGTCACCTTCGGACTGGCGCTGCGCGGGCACGCGCCGCTCCCGACCCTCGTCGCCGGCGTCTTCGCCGGCGTGCTCACGACAATCGTTGTGCAGGGCGTCGGCTTCGTCGCCGCGTGGGACACCTTCATGTACGGGACCGCGCCCGAGTCCGGCTCCGAGCTCGTGAACGACCTGCTCGCGACCGGCGGGCTCACCGGCTCGGCGTGGACGATCACGGTCGTCGTCGCCGCGCTCGCGCTCGGCGGGATCTTGGAGCGCACCGGCGTGCTGGCCGTGATCGCCCACGCGTTCACCTCCTCCGTGCGCAGCCCCGGGGCGCTCGTCGCCGGGACCGGCGTCTCGGCGATCGTCATCAACGCGCTCACCGCCCAGCAGTACATGAGCATCGTGCTGCCGAGCGTCACGCTCCGGAACACCTACGAGGAGTTCGGCCTCGACACCGACCAGCTCTCCCGCGCGGTCGAGGCCGCGGGGACGCCGACCGGCGCGCTGTTCCCGTGGCACGCCGGCGCCGTCTACATGGCGGGGGTCACCGGCGTGCCGACGCTGGAGTACGCGCCGTACTACCTGTTCGCGTTCCTCTCGCCGCTCGTGTTGTTCGCCATGGCCGCGACCGGCTACTCGCTGAACGCGACGCCGACCGATGCGGGCGGTGTCGGCGCGGCGCCGGCGGCGACCGCTGACTCCGCCGCGACCGATGACGACTGACAGGACGGCGCCGGTGGCCGACTGACGGATCGACCCTTGTTTACGACGCGTTCTGCCCACTTTCGATGTCTTCAGTCCGGAAGCCGAAACGCGAGCCCGTACATCCGCCCGACGGATTCGGACCCGATCTCGCTCGCGAGGCGGCGAGCGGTCGCGGCCAGCGCGTCGCCCGCTTCACCCGGGTACTCCTCGGCCAGGGAGACGGCCTCGTCGGCGTGCGCGGAGACGTGGCTCTCGGTCCAGGGTACCGGCTCCAGGAGCGTCCGCTCCCGCTCGAACGCCCAGCCGTGCCCCGCGAGGAACCGCCGCAGGAACGCCGCCGGGTAGAAGGTGAGCGCCGGGCGGCCGCGGGCCAGCGCCGACGCCGCGTTCTCGACGGCGAACAGCTCGCGGATCGCGGCGTCGTCCGGGAGCGGGTCGTAGTCGTCGACGACGAGAGCCGCGCCCGGGGCGGCGACCCGCGAGAGCTCCTGGGCGACCGCCGACAGCGCCGCGGGGTCGAGGACGTTGCAGAGCCCGTGCGCGGTGATCAGGTCGACGGAGCCGTCCGGGAGCGGGACCGCCCGGAGGTCAGCCTCCAGCACCGTCAGTCGGTCGCCGCTATCGTCGCCGCCGTCGCTACTGTTATCGCCGCCGCTAACGTCTCCGCCGCCGACGCGCCGACGCGTCGTCCGCGCGTGGTCCCGGTCGTTCGTCACGGCGTACACCCGGGCGGCGCCGTTCGCGAGCAGGCCGGCGCTCGCGTTCCCGACGCCCGCACCGGCCTCCAGACAGCGCTTTCCGGCGACCGATCGGTCCTCGAGCGCGGCCGCGACCGTGTGCGGGACGTCCATCCGCCTCCCTCAGTGGTGCAGCTGCTCGGGGACCGGGCTGTCGTCGTGGCGCACGCGCTCGACCAGCGACCGCTGCGCGGTCGCGTCCATCCCGTCGTAGTCGTCGGCGGCCTCGAGGATCATGGTGACGAGCTTCGGGTCGCCGGCGCTGACGACGCTGGTGAGCCCCTGCGCGGCGGCGAAGTCGAACCGCTCGCTGATCTCGCCGGGCGCGGCGACCGGCCGGTACCAGTTCGCGAACGGCCGGTCCGCCTCGGGGAGCTCGTCCGTCGACGGCCACGAGCCGGCCGCGAACGCCTTGATCCCCAGCGTGCCCACGTTCTCCTCGTCGGCGCGAGCGAGGACCGCCTCGTAGTCGTACTCGTCGTCGTCCTTCCCGGCGACGACGGGATTCAGCGGAAACATCACCGACTCGAGGTCGTCGATGCGGTCGAGCGCGTCGAGGATGAGGTCGGGGTCGCCGTGGCTCGTCAGCCCGATGTGGTCGATCAGCCCCTGCTCCTTCGCCTCGCGGAACGCCGCGAGCGCGCCGTCGTCGCCCGTGAGCGCGTCGAGCTCCTCGTCGTACTCGAGCCCGTGCACCTGATACAGGTCGATCGTGTCGACGCCGAGGCGGTTCAGCGAGCGGTCGAGCTTGCGCCACGCGCCCTCGTACGTTCGCTCCTGTGTCTTGCAGCCGAGGAAGATCTCCTCGCGGTGCTGGCGGAGCTTCGGGCCGAGCTTCAGCTCCGCGTCGCCGTACGTCGGGGCCACGTCGAAGTGGTTGACGCCGTAGTCGAGGACGTGTTCGACCAGCTGGTTCGCGCCCTCCTGTTCGAGCCAGTTGAGCGCGATCGCCCCGAACGTCATGACGGTGCTGTCGTGACCGGTGTCGCCGAGCGGGCGGGTCTCCATACGTGGGCCATCACGCCCGCGCAGCATAACGGTTGCCGGCCGCTCCCCGGCCGCGAGTCGACCGGGGCGAGCGCCGCGCACGGCCCGGCCGGGGACGGTTCGCAGTTCGGTAGGTTTACCGCCGTCGACCCCCCGCCGTTCGAACATGAGCCTCGAGGTCGCCGTCGCCGTCCCGTTCAAACACCGCGCGAAGGAGCGGCTGGGCGAGGGCGAGTTCGTCGTCGCGCTGTCGCTCGACCGCGACTGGTTCTCGCCGGACCAGGCGAAGCGGCTCGTCGACGTCGCGGTCGGTCGCGGGCTGGTGGACGAGGAGGACGGCGACCTCGTCGCGCGGTTTGACCCCGACGACGTGCTCGTTCCGGAGGGGTTCACGCCGGACGAGTCGATCCTCCGCGAGCAGTCCACCTTCGAGACCGCCCTCGACGCCATCGTCGCGGCCGGGGTGGAGAAGCAGCGCGCCGTCGCCGCGATCAACGAGCGGCAGCGCGCGCTCGCGGTCACCATCGAGGCGGCCGCGGTCCTCGTCGCGAAGGAGCACGGCGCCGCGGTCGACCACCTCGCGCCCGACGTGCGCGAGGAGCTCGCTGCCGCCGGCGGCGACAGCGGCGACGAGAGCGAAGGAGGCGCGGACGACGACGCGGCGGCCGACGCCGCGGGTGACGCCTGATGGTCGCGGACCGCCTGACCGACGGCGTCCGGATCGGCCAGCTGCTCGCCTCGGAGGTGTCCGGCAACGAGGGACGCCTGCGCGACCTCGCGCTGGCCGACGCCGACCCCGACGTGGAGCCGACGGCCGACGGCGCGCTCGCGTACCGGATCGTCCGCGCGGTCGACGGCGACGTCGCCGAGGACGAGGCGGCCACCGCCGACGAGCGCGACGTCGCCGAGGTGTACGTCCAGCCCGACCGCGTCCGGATCGAGTTCGTCGGCGGGGGCGACGGAGCCGCGCTCCCCGAGGTCGCCGCCGACGCGGCCGACGAGGCGGGGCTCCGCGTCAGGCCGAAGGCGGTCCGGCCGCCGCGGACGCTGGTCTTCGTCGAGGACGGCGCGCAGGTGAAGCGCGCGCTGCCGGTGCTGGCGGCCGTCGTCGACACGATTTAAAAGGACTCCGCCGAATCGCGGCGACCGACGCCTCAGTCCGACCGCCCGCCGTCGCCCATCGCGACGTTGCGCGTTCCCGACGCCGACGGGTCGTCGGGCGACTCCCCGCCGACCTCGAACTTCCGGAGCAGCGCCCGGAGCCGCTCGGCCTGGTCCGCGAGCGAGCCGGCCTCGGCGGTCGCCTGCGACATCGCGGCGAGCTGCTCGTCGGCCGCCTCGCCGACCTCGTCGGCCTCGTCGGCGGTCGACCGGCTGATCCCCGCGACCTCCTCGGCCATCGACACCGTCTCCTCCGTGCTCGCGGCCTGGTCGTCGGTCGCCTTGCTGATCTCGCGGATGCCGTCGTCCGTCTCGGCGGCGTTGTCCGCCACCTCGGCGAACGCGTCGGCGGCGTCCCGCACCGCCTCGGCGCCCTCCTCCATGTGCTCCTCGGCGGTCCGGACCTCCGCGACCGTCGCCTGCGTCTGCGCCTGCGTGCCGGCGATGAGCTCCTCGATCTCCTGGGCCGCCTCCTGCGTCTCCTCGGCCAGCTGCTTGACCTCGTCGGCGACGACCGCGAACCCGTCGCTCCCCCCGCCGCCGCCGCCGGCCCGCGCGGCCTCGATGTTGGCGTTGAGCGCGAGCAGGTTCGTCTGCTCCGCGATGTCGCTTATCAGGTCGACGATCTCGCCGATGTCTTCCATCCGCTCGTCGAGGACCCTGACCTTCTCCGCCGTCTCGCCGATCGCGTCCCGCGACTCTTGGACGCTGTCGATCGCCTCGCCCGCGGTGTCCTGTCCCTCGTCGGCGATCGACGCGGTCTGTTGGGCCGCGTCGGCGACCGTCTCCGTCGAGGAGGCGACCTCCTCGATCGTCGCCGAGAGGTTGTTCATCTCGCCGGAGACCTGTTCGAGCATCTCGCGCTGGTCGTCCGCCCCCTCGGCGATCTCCTCGATCGACCGGCGCACGTCCTCGCTGCGCGCCTCGGCGGTGTCGACGCCCTCGACCGTCTTCTCGCTGGCCGCGGACACCTCGCCGGCGAACGACTGGACGTCCCGCATCGTCGCCTCGATGTCGTCCATCATCTCGTTGAACGCGGCGCCGATCTGCTCCATCGCCTCGCTCTCGCTGTCGGCGTCCAGCCGGACCGTGAGGTCGCCGTCGGCCGCGCGGTCCATCGTCGCGCTGTAGTCGTCGGCCTTCGTCTCGAGGTGCTGGTTCAGCCACTCGACCTCCTCGCGGCGCTGCTCGACCTCCGCCTTCGCCTCCTCGACGTCCTGGATCTCCGCCTTCTGCTCGGCGACGAGGTCGAGCTGGCGCTGCGCCTCCTCGCGCGACTTCTCGATCGAGTACCAGTTGACGATCAGCGCGCCGACGAGCCCGAGGACGAAGAACGCGTGAATACCCCCCCAGACGATCGGGTTCTCGATCGCCGCGGCGTGGTTGTAGACGAGGCTCGAATCGATCAGGCTGAACGCGCCGTGGCCGACCGCGACGTACCCGACGCCGACGGCGAACGGGACCCAGTCCTCGTACAGCGCGAGCACCGCGACGAACACGAAGAAGCTGAAGTGCGCCTCGATGTACCCGCCCGACAGCTTCACCAGCGCCATCGAGACGGTCATGAGGCTGAACGCCGCGAGCACCGTCCGCTGGCGGCGGCCGAGTCGAGACACGTTCGCCAGCGCCGCGGTGCCGAGGATGACGGCGGTGAAGCCGCCGAGCATCCACATCGGTGCCGCGGGGATCTGCGCCCCGGTGAACGACTCGGTCCCGCTGTACAGCCCCAACGCGATCAGGAACGGCACCTGCACCGCGATCGAGATCAGGATGTTCCGGTGGCGCGGCCGCCACATCTCCGTCGGCATCGAGGTGCCGTCCGGGATGTACCTGACGACCTCCCTGAGTTTCTCGCCTCTCCCTCGCGATTGGCCGGTCGTCGTTCCCGACGTGACCCCTGACTCTGCCATAGCGTCACCTCCACTAATTCCGGCAAAGAAGGTTCTCCCCCGAATATCCGTTCTGATACTCCGGCGCGCCCCGTTCGGTGAAAGGCGGCGGACTCGGCGGCCCTCGGGACGCGGCGGCACGGTCGATCGCGGCGTCGACGTCTCCGGTGACGCCACCCCTCGGGCGAACGGGTTTAAGACCGGCCGGGCCGCAGTACGGCCGTGACGCTCGATCCGATCCACGTCGAGAACATCGCGCGGCTCGCGTACGGGATCGCGGGCGACGTGGACACGACCGACCACGACGACCTCGCGGGGCGCGTGTGGCGCGACTGGCTCCCCGAGCTCCGCCGCGACGGCCGCGTCGTGATCGAGCCCGTCGGCGACCACGAGCGCCGGCTGGCCCCCGTCGACGACGCCGCCCTCGCCGAGCGCCCGTTCGAGACCGTCCACGGGCTCGATTCGGGCACGATCAACCCGACCACATTTAAAAACGGGCTCGTCGTCGACGTGGCCCACGCCGCGATGGCGAGCGAGCCGACGGACCTGGACCTGCACCGCGACCGAACCATCGTCGCGACCGTCCACGCCGGCGACTCCACCGCTGACTTCGACGACGACTGGCGCAAGCGCGACGACGGCCACACCCGCCAGCGCGTGCTCCACGCGCCGCGGGTGAACCGGTACGCCGAGGGGGTCGTCCACGCGCTTGCGCTGTACCTCGCCGAGGGGACCCACGCGCTCGACCACGCCGACGAGGTCGACGACCTGCTCGTCCTCGACGGCCCGATCTATCCCAAGGAGCTGTTCACGTGGGACGACCGCAACCCCGAGTTGGGCGCGCTCGCGCGCGAGGCGAAGCCCCGCGCGGTCGTCGAGAAGTACGTCCGGCTGGTCGAGCGGTTCGTCGAGCGCGACGTGCCGCTCGCCGGCTTCGTGAAGAACCCCTCCAGCGGCACCATCGTCCGCGCGCTGGGCCGGAAGGGCGTCGAGCCGCCGTGGCCCGACGACACCGCGCTGTTCACCCGGCTGTTGGAGCGGCGGGAGGCGGGAAGTCGTGCGGGCGGCGCCGCCGGCGGCGACGGCGACGATGCGGCCGGCAGCGCCCGCGGCGACCGCCTCGACGACGCGCTCACGTTCACCACGTGGTTCCACAGCCGCGGGGGCGCCGACGCGACGATGGCGGCCGACGGCGACGCGCTCGGGATCGACCGCGAGCTCGACCCCGAGCTGTACGAGCCGACGTTCACCGTCGTGTACGACCCCCGAACCGACGTGACCTACAAGCTGGAGGCGCCGTACGCGTTCACTCGCGACGCGGAGACCCGTGACCGGCTCACCCGACAGGTGCTCGCCGACGTGGCGACGACCCGGGGGCCGCCCGAGGCCGTCGCGAAGGCCGACGAGCTGGCGCGGATCGACGCCACGGAGAAGGCCGCGCTCCGCCGGAAGTTTGAGGAGCGGTTCGACAGCGACCAGCAGGCGACGTACGACGACCTGCGGTGGGGGAAGGCGCAGTTCTAACCCCGACCCGCCGACCGCGACTTATTTATAAATGAACGAGGCGGTCGGCGCGTGCCTCCGAGGCCGCCCCGCGGCCGAGGAGCGCGCGCGAGGGACGCGGCGACCGGAGGGAGCCGCGAGGCTGGGGAGGGGTGAGGCGCGGTTGCGGTGCGGGGTGGGACTCAAAGGGGCAGCCCGAGGCGGGCGCAGGCGACGAAAGCAGCGTGTCGCTACGCGCCACGGGCAGCCGGCGGCGGAGCCGCCGGCGACACCGCAGCGAAGGGGCGATAGCGACTGAGCGAGGAGCGCAGCAAGCGTGCGCCCGCCTCGCGGCTGGGGCTTTGGGAGTGTTCGCCGCCGTCCCGTTCTCAACTATCTGGCTCTGTTGAAATTCTCAATCGGTGATGTGTTCTTGGAGACGTGCTGAATACAGAGCGCGAGTCGATTAACACTTCTATCTAACACGACACCTCTTCGAACATATTTCGACAAAGTCTAAGAATTGGAACATACTTATCCTTACCAGCATGGCGTAAAATTAGTTCTAATCCCCAAAATGAATTAGAATCTCTCTCGATTGCTGAAAATATATCCTAGTGTAATGAGTGAGAGCGTCCCAAGAAATGCTTGGAGCATCACTACTATTTGAAGCAACATCCCAGTTGGTCGGAATGGGGGAGTCGTAGTGAAAGTAACCACACTATACGAGATCGTACGGACAAAACTATCCTCGATTCCTACTAACAAATAAATAACAGTTGGGAGAAAAAACAAACCTGCCATCCATTTACCGAGTTGGCTGGGTCGAACACCATAACCAGTGAGTTTCTCTGAGGCAAGACTCCCCATGTGGTCTTTACTGAACCGACCTTTAGTTTCTCTTAATTCGATACGACGTAAACGACGCTCATGGACATGGAACCTCCGAGCCTTGCTGACTAATCCATGATTGGCAAACGCGGATTTGAGATCGTGGTATGCCCGCGCGGTCGCATCCAGAGCGCTAGGCAAAAAGTTAGAACTCTCAAAGAGCCGCGTGCATTCTGTAGATCCGTCAACTGCGACGTTCGACAGTTTTGCATTTTGTAAATTAGCTTTTGATAGTCTAGCGCCCCTGAGATTTGCCTCATTCAGGTTAGCGTTCCTGAGATTCGCTCCGATTAGATTGGCGGCTTTGAGATTTGTGCGAGTCAGATCAGCACCTCTAAGATTTGTCTTGATCAGATCAGAACCACTTAGATTCACATCGGATAGTTTAGATTTACTGAGGTCCTTGCCACTCAGGTCGGCATCTCCGAGATTTGCTCCGGTCAAGTCGGTGTTTTTGAGGTCCAAGTTTGACAAATCGAAACTATCAATAAATTCGTCGGAGGGTCCCGATAGATCAACAGATGTTTCCTCCAGTTCAGCCCCGCTGAGATTCACCTCTGATAAATTAACACCGTCGAACGATGCTTCTGTTAGGTTTGAGTCACTAAGATCTGCCCCCGCCATCTCGGAACCGTTGAGGCATGCTCCGGTCAGATCGGATTCACAAAGATTCACATCGGTCAGGTCTGCGTCGGATAAATCTGCTTCTGTTAGATTGGTTCTGTAGAGGGACGCGCTGGTTAGCTCAGCAAATGTAAGATCCGAGTTAGATAGATTGGAATACCGGAGATCAGCTTTTGACAGATCAGCGTGATTGAGTTTTGCTTCTGAAATATCAGCACCTCTGAGATCTACACCAGACATATCTGCGTAGTCAAGGTCAGCTCCGGATAGGTTGACACCTCTTAGATCCTCGCCGGCTAGGTCAACGACATCGAGATCTGCTCCCGATAGATCAGCATCCTTGAGCTCTACTTCCGACAGGTTGACCCCGTCAAGCGACGCTTTAGATAGGTTTGATTTGCTGAGATTTGTTTCTGATACCTCGGCTTCGTTGAGGGATGCTTTAGTTAGATTAGAGTCAGTTAGGTTCGTATCTGTTAGATCAGTATGAGATAGATCAGCCTGTGACAGATTAGCTTTATACAGCGACGCGTCAACTAAGACGGCCTCACTTAGATTCGCACCACCTAGGTTGGCATATCGGAGGTCTACACCTGTCAGGTCTGTATTTCTCAAGTCCGCTCCTGACAGGTCAGCACCCCTCAAATCCGCATTATACAAGTCGCCTTTTCTGAGACTTCCATTTGATAGATTGGCGCCTCTGAGGTCTGCGTCGCGCAAGTTAGCAGTTGAGAGATCCGAATCAGTCAAATCAGCGTTTCGGAGAGATGCCTGATAAAATGAGATAGAATCCTGAAGTTCATTTCCAGCCAATATAGCTCCATCAAGTAATTCACCTCCTAAACGAATCTTGTCTTGTACTTCAGGGATGATTTTTGACTGTTTGAATTCCTCAATTGTTTTTGAATCAACTGCTTCAGGCTGTAAGTGCCACACACATCTCTCCGTATTCCCAACTGTATCACGGTAACAGCAGCTCTGATTTTTTGGGTCGTCACCGACTTCATATTCCTCAGGCCAAGTATAGCCACACTTATTTTCAGATTCTTCCCCCATACGTAGCTGATACACATCTAATTACATGAATTATACTGTCACGAATTTTTGACTTAAATTCATACCATTCGTAGCTGTTGCCCTGAAGCTCTCAACGGCTGTAATCACAAGGGTGCTGACAAGCTGATTTATCCGTAATGCTGTGAATTCATTAGTGATCGAATACTGTGTGGATCCTCTCTATCTCGCACCGCATCACTGACAGAGATCTAGAAGATATCGGAGGCGCTGCTGCATACAGCGCGCGAGTCGGTCGCGCAGTTCAAACGATTCCAGCGAACCAGAGAACCGTATAGGTCAACGCCAGAATAGACAGGACGATGCCGACGATACCGAGGAGACGCCCTTGCCGTTCGCTTATACCTATCTTTGGAACTGGTACGTAATCATTCTACTGCCGACACAGTCACCCTGCTGCATACACGCTCTGTATCTCGCACGTCGATTCTATCAGTTCTTAAGGATTTCAACAGAGCCAACTAATTATAAGTGAGCGGCTGGGACTTCGGGAGCCTTCTCGTCTCATATCGACTGCGCGAGCAGCACCACGTAGATGACGGCATTATAAACGCCGTGCGCGAGCCCGGGCACCACCACGTTCTCGGTGTGCTCGTAGAGGGCGCCGAGCACCGCGCCGAGCACGACGACGACGGCGACGTACGCCCACCGCTCGCCGAGCGACCCCGAGACCGAGGGGAGGTGGACCAGCCCGAACACGAGGCTCGCGAGCAGGATCGCCGGAACGGCGTCGAACGCGCGCCGCAGCCCGCCCTGAACGACCCCGCGGAACAGCGCCTCCTCCACCGGGCCGACCACGAACAGCGACACGGCGACCATGACGAGGTAGTACGTCACCGGGTCGCCGTCGGGCACGACCGCCTGGTTCTGCCCGGTCGTGAGCCCGATCTCCCCCAGCACGAATAAGGCGCCGTACTGGAACACGAACAGGGCCACCCCGCCGCCGAGGACGAGCCCGGCGTCACGGAGCGTCGGCCGCGAGACGCCGACGAGCCCCCACTGGTCGGTGATCGCGAGGTAGCCGACGACCGCGACCAGGAAGCCGGCGAACTGGAGCAGGGTCCGGAGCACCTGCAGCCCGGTCGTCCCCTCGCCCACGAGCCCGAGCGAGACGGCGAACTCGGAGACGGGCGTCGTCACCGCGCTGGCGACGAACAGCGCGAGGAGGACCGCGAACGCCGCGCTGGCGACGCGGAGGATCCGGTTCAGCGGTTCGGACTGCGTCTCACTCATCGGCGGGCGTACGGCTCGCGGCGGTTTATCGCCACCGGAAGGCGACGCTCATCGCGCCGGGACTCGCGCATGGATCGCCGACGGGACTCGCGCCAGGGCTCGCGCGCGGTTCGCCGACGGCTCACCGCTCGACGCGCAGCTCGCGCTTGTCGGCCACGGCGTCCGCCTCGGGGAAGTCGCCGCCGCCGAGCAGCCCGCGCGCCGCCTTCTTCCCCCACTCGACCGCGGGCTGGGTGAACGTCGAGACGCTCGCCAGCTCGCCGTACAGCACGCAGGCGGCCTCCATCGCGTAGAGGAGCTCCCCGAGGCTGCGCTCGTCGACGCGGTCGATCTCGACGCGCAGGTTCGGCACGTCGGCGGCCGCGAGGCTTGCCTCGGTCGCCTCGAACTCGGCGTCCAGTAAGTCGCCGAGCGACGAGCCGCCGAGGTACGCGAGCCCGTCGAGGTCGGTCTCGGGGATCGGCGTCTCCGCGCGCTCGGTCGGGCGGATCAGCGAGACGAGCTTGTCAGGCGGGCCGGCGCGGTACAACTGCAGCTGGGAGTGCTGGTCGGTCGCGCCGAGCGCCCGCGCCGGGGTCTGGCCGAGCCCGTCCTTGCCGAGGCTCTCGGCCCACAGCTGCGCGAACCACTCCGCGAACGTCTCCAGCGACTCCGCGTACGGCATCACGGCGTTCGTGAGCGCGCCGCGCTCCGCGAGCGCGTACGTCGCCGCGCCGTAGGCGTACGCGGGCGACTCGAACAGCGACCCCGAGAGGGACTCCATCCCGTCGCGGCCCCCCGCGAGCACGGCCTCGATGTCGTGGCCCTGCAGCGCCGGCACCGCGAGCCCGACCGTCGAGAGCGCGGTGAACCGCCCCGGCACCCCGGCCGGCACGTCGAGCGCGGGGAGGTCGTGGTCGTCGGCGAGCGCCCGGAGGTTCCCCGCCTCGCCGGTCGTCACGAGGGTGCGCTCGGTCCAGTCGACGCCCGCCTCGGCCATCGCCTCGCGGACGACGAGGAAGTTCGCGAGCGTCTCCGCGGTCGTCCCGGACCGCGAGACGACGTTGACGACGGTGTCGGCGAGCGGGAGGTCGTCGAGCAAGGCGTCGACCGCGTCGGGGTCGACGTTGTCGAGGAAGTACGCGTCCACGTCGCTCTCGAGGGCGTTCGAGAGCGTCGCCGCGCCGAGCGCGCTCCCGCCGATCCCCACGGTGAGGACGGCCTCCGGGCGGTCGAACCGGTCGGTCGCCGCGCGGATCGCCTCCGCGTCGGTCGTCTCCGGCAGGGTCAGCGCGGCGTAGCCGAACTCCTCGTCGGCCATGCCGGCGGCGATCCGGTCGTGCGCGTCCGCCACGCGCTCGTCGAGCCGCTCCAGCGTCTCGTCGGTGAGTCCGGGCGTCGTCTCCAGTGCGTTGCCGAGGTCGACGTTCATACCTCCCTACGCGGGCGACCGAGGCTTAAAACCGGTCGTCTGCTCTCTCAATCCGCCGGAATCACCGACTCGTCGTCGCCGAGCGCGGGCCGACCGAACCACCGGTCGAACGCGAGCGGGCCGGAGCCGAGCGTGAAGACCGCCGAGGCCATCCCGAACAGCGCCACGTGGGCGAGGACGGGGTCGTCCGGGAGCCCGAACAGCGTCGTCGTGAACAGCACGAACGAGAGCGCTGCCGCGCCGCGGGTGAAGAAGCCGGCGATCAGCGCCAGCCCGACCGCGATCTCGGTCACCCCGGCGCCGACGACCCACAGCCCGGGGTCGACGGGGACGACCGACGTGAGGTCGTACTTCTCGACGACGAGCAGCGCGCTGCCGGGGTCCGCGAGCTTCTGGACGAGCCCGAGGTAGACGAACGTGACGCCCATCCCGACCCGGAGGACCGTCGGGACGTACCGCCGGAGGGGGGCCGCCGCCGCGTCGAGGAACGACTTCAGGTGATGGACGGGGTCGATCCGGCCGTAGTACGACCCGGGCGTGCTCGCGACCGCGAGCAGCATGTCGTCCGCGCTCGGCCGGCCGCCGCCGAGGATCGCCAGCGCGACCAACACCGGGACGTACTCCATCGCGAGGACGACGCCGGGGTCGACCGCGAGGAGGACCCACGCGTACGCCAGCAGGCCGATCGCCGAGGCGATCCGGGTCGCGAGCCCGAAGAGGACGCAGAAGCCGAGCCCGATGAACAGCACGCGGAGGAGCGGGCTCGACCCGGTGTCGAACGAGAGCGTCGGCGCGAACAGGTACCCCTGGAAGCCGGCGCCGACGAGGGGAAGCCCGACGGAGAGCCGCAGCATCCACGGCACGAGGTCGCCGTAGCCGGCGAGCGTCTCGCGCAGGACGACGACGTCGACGATCGTCGGGCGCACCCACAGATACGCGGCGATCCCGACGACGGCGAGGAGGCCGGAGCCGCCGAACACCGCCGCGTTGAGCGGGTCCGACAGCACCTCGGCGGTGAACGCGATCGCGTCGAGCGGATCGCCCGACCCCTCGGTGACGTAGTCGACGTGGGCCGCCGCCGGCCGCGCGGCGAGCGTCGCGACCAGGGCGAACGCGGCGGCGGCGATCGACCGGGAGCGAAGGGACATACCCTGTTTAGGGACCGGACGCACCTAACGGTATTTCTTCACGAACGTTCGAAAGCGACCGCAGGACGGCCGAGTCCGCGGAGACCGACGCGATCCGCCTACGGCGCGCGAGCGACGACGCCGAACGTCTCCGTCCGCGTCGATTCGGAGACGACCTCGAAGCCGGCCGCCTCCAGCGCTTCGACCGCGTCGATGGCGGCGAACCGCTCGTCGACCGGCGGGCCGTGTTCGCCGTCGCCGTCGGCGGTCCAGTCGAAGACCACGAGGAGCCCGCCGGAGCGGATCGTTCGCGCGAGCTCCGCGATCGACGCGTCGCTCGCGAACTCGTGGTACGTCATCGTCGACACGGCACCGTCGAGCTCGTCGTCGGCGAACGGGAGGTCAGCCACGTCGCTCGCGACGAGGTCGACGTTCTCCGGCACGCCCTTCTCGCGGTACAAGTCGTGCATCTCCGCCTGCACGTCGACGCCGTACACCGTCTCGACGTGCGGGGCGACGCCGTCGGTATAAAAGCCGGTGCCGCTCCCCAAGTCGGCGACGACATCGAGGCCGGCCGAGACGAGCGGCCCGATCAGCTCTTCGGCCGACACCCATCGGTATCGGTCGGGACGCTCCAGCCGCTCCGCCTGCTCGGCGTCGAACGTGTGGAAACCCATATCCAGTATTGCACGCCGAACGCTAAAACGCGTCCGATCGGTCGACGGCGGGTCGGCCCGCGGCCGCGCGGTTCGTCGCGCCGGCGGCGCTCACAATCGCCGCGGGCCTCACCACTCCGCGTCGAGCGCGTCGATCAGTCGGTCGACCTCGGCCTCGGTGGAGACGGCGTGGACGGAGGCGCGGATCGCGTTCGGATGCGGCAGCGACCGCACGACGATGTCCCGCTCCGCGAGGCGCTCCACGGTCGCGTCGGGGTCGTCGACGTCGATCGTGACGAGCCCGCTCTCGAACTCGCGGGGGCTCAGGAGTCGGTCCGCGGGGACGCCCGCCTTGAGCCGGTCGGTGAGCGACGCGATCCGGGACTCGATCGCGTCGAGGCCGACCGCGTCGATCGCGTCGAGCGCCTCGGCGAGGCCGACGTGGGCGGCGGCGGTCGTCGAGCCGATCTCGAAGCGCTTCGCGCCCTCCTTGAACTCGATCTCAGACGCGCTCGGGTCGTCGACGCTGCGGTAGCCGACGGCGCGCGGCGCCAGGTCCGCGGCGGCGTCGCGGTCGACGTAGAGGAAGCCGGCGCCCCACGGGCCGAGGACCCACTTGTGGCCCGCGGCGGCGACCGCGTCGGCGCCCCACGCCGACACGTCCATAGGGCCCTGTCCGGGCGACTGGACGGCGTCGACGAGGGTGAACGCGCCGGCCTCGTTCGCGACCTCGACGAGGTCGGCGACCGGGAGCCGCGTCCCGTGCGTCCACGTGATCGCGCTGAAGCAGACGAGCCGCGCGTCGGCGACCGCCTCGGCGTACTCCTCGCGGTCGACGCGACCGTCTTCGGTCTCCAGGACGCGGACCTCGACGCCCTCGCGTTCGAGCCGCTTCCACGGGAGGATCCCGGCCGGGTGCTCCAGGTCGGTCCGGACGACGACGTCGCCGGGCTCCCAGTCGATCGCGCCCGCGATGCGATTGATCCCGTCGGTCGTGCTCTCCGTGAGGGCGATCTCGGCCGGCTCGGCCCCGACGAACGCGGCGATCCGCTCGCGCACCGACTCGTACGTCTCGAAGGCGTGACCGTACGGGTCGGTCGCCGCGGAGCCGTACTCGTGGTCGGCGATGAACCCGGACGCGGCCTCGACGACGTACTTCGGGCTCGGCCCGTGCGCGCCGAAGTTGAAGTACGCCGCCTCCCCGAGCGCCGGCACGTCGGCGCGCAGCTCTCGGGGCGTCATCCCGTCGTCTCGGGTCAGCATCTCGCCGTCGGGTTCGGCCATTCAGGCGGTGTGCTCCGTGATCGCGTCGGTCAGGGCGTCCTCGTTTTGCGCGCCGACCATGCGGTCGGCGAGCTCGCCGCCGGCGAACACGAGCAGCGTCGGGATGCCCTGCACGCCGTACTCGGCCGCGAGCGACTGGTGGACGTCGACGTCGACCTTCACGACGGCGGCGTCGGTCTCCGCGGCGACCGACTCCACGGCGGGCTCCATCATCCGACACGGACCGCACCAGTCGGCGTAGAAGTCGACGAGGACCACGTCGTGGTCGGCGACCAGGTCGTCGAACTCGTCGGGACTGGACAGCTGAATCGGTTCCGCGGGAACGGACTCGGTTGAACTCATACTCTCCAGTACGCCGCCAGCGGTGATAATAGTTTTGGGTATTCCGTACAATATCGTGTGGGCGAGTGTCACCGGGCGGACCGGTCCGGAGGCGCGACGGTCGACAGCCATTAGGCGGTGACGCGTCCTCGTTGCACTCGATGACCGACGCGAGCCCGACCGACGCGACGTCAACCGACGCCGAGCGCCGGGCGCGGCCGCACCGCGCGCGGCTGCTCGCGACGCTGCGCGTCCAGTACCCCGACGCGCTCGCCGACCGCGGCTACCGGCTCCTCCACCCGGAGACGGGGGATCGCTACACCGGCGACCGGCGACACCTGGTCGCGGCCTGCCG
This sequence comes from Halorubrum sp. B53, assembly GCF_059752395.1. Lineage (NCBI taxonomy): Archaea > Methanobacteriati > Methanobacteriota > Halobacteria > Halobacteriales > Haloferacaceae > Halorubrum > Halorubrum sp. B53. The sequence goes on from NZ_MWTH01000003.1 coordinate 210,208, forward strand.
GTCGGTCGCCAATTTCGCGCTCGGCGCCCTCGCGGACGGCCCGGACTGGTGCGTCCCGGCGGCCGAACACGGTCTGGCGTTCCTGCGCGAGGCTCACCGAAGCGACGACGGCGGCTACCGGCTCGTCGTCACGGCCGACGGCGACCCGATCGACCGCACGCGGTCGGCGTACGGCCACGCGTTCGTCCTGCTGGCGTACGCCCGCGCCGCGGACGCCGGGATCGACGGCGCCCGCGAGGGGATCGCGGCGACGCACGCGCTGATCGAGGAACGGTTCCGCGACGACGCCGGGCTGCTCCGGAGCGACTGCGACGCCGAGTGGACCGAGGTAGAGCCGTACCGCGGCCAGAACGCGAACATGCACGCCTGCGAGGCGTACCTCGCCGCGTACGAGGCGACGGGCGAGGACCGGTACCTCGATCGAGCGCGCCGCATCGCCGAGGCGATCGCGGTCGATCTCGCGAGCGAGACGAGAGGCCTTCTCTGGGAGCATTACACCCCCGAGTGGGAGCATGATTTCGGGTACAACGCCGACGAGCCCCGCCATCAGTTCCGCCCGCCGGGGTATCAGCCGGGCCACCACGCTGAGTGGGCGAAGCTCCTCGCGCTCCTCGACCGGTACGACGCGGAGGAGCCCGCGGCATCGATCGACGGCGCCGACATCGACTGGTACGACCGCGCCCGCGAGCTGTTCGACGTCGCCGTCGACCGCGGCTGGGCGGAGAACGGGTTCGTCTACACGCACGCGGCCGACGGCTCCCCGCTCGTCGAGGACCGGTACGGCTGGGCGCTCGCGGAGGCGATCGGGGCGGCCGCGGCGCTCGCGGAGCGGGCGGCGACGCGCGGCGACGCCGACGCGGCCGAGCGGTTCCGACGCTGGCACCGCCGATTCGCGGTTCGGACGGACCTGTACCGCGGGCCGGCCGGCGTCTGGTACGAGAAGCGGCTCCCGTCGGACGCCGAGGGGGACCTCGTCGCGCCGGAGCCGCCGGGCGTCGAGCCCGACTACCACCCCGCGGGCGCGTTCTTCGAGAGCTGGCGGTCGGTCCGACGGACGCCGTAAGGCGTCGGTCCCGAGCGTTCGCGCGTCGGTTCCGTTACGCCGACGGCGCGGCGTCGCGGCCCCCGCGGACCGCGACCGCGCCGTGGTAGAGGATGATGGCGCAGACGAACAGCGCCGAGCCGACCAGCAGGACGAAGCTGACTCGGTCGAGGACCGGCATCGCCAGCCACGCCGAGACCTCGCCGAGCGCGACGGCGAGGCTCGCGATCAGGAGCATGAGCCCGAAGTAGATCGTCACGTCGTCCTCGTCCACGTACGCGGTCGCGCCGGAGCCGATCCGCGCGCCGAGCGCGCTCCCGAGCAGCAGCGCGGTGACGATGCCGAGGTCGATGACCCCCGCCCGCCCGTAGGTGAACGCGCCGACGCCCCCCGACATCAGCCCGCCGAACAGGCTGGTCCCGACCGCCGCCGCCAGCGAGGTGCCGATCAGGTAGTAGATGGCCGGCATCCGGACGAAGCCGCCGCCGACCCCGAGGAACCCGGAGATCAGGCCGACGCCGCCGCCGACGCCGGAGATTGTCCACAGCGACGCCTCGCTCCCGTCCGCGAGCGTCATCATCGGCGGGATGTTGTACGACTTGATCTTCCGGGCGATCTCGGGGACGTCGTCCTCGGGCGCGTCGTCGGCCGGGGTCCCGCTTTCTCCGTCCGGCTCGTCTCCCGCCGCGTCCGGCTCGTCGCTCAGCGCGCTCCGCGTGAAGAGGATCCCGATGGCCGCGAGCAGGATGACGTACGCGACGCCGACGACGACGCCCGCGATCCCGAGCACCTCCAGTCCGAACACCAGGCGACTGCCGAGCTCGATGCCGACCGTGATCCCGACGAACATCAGCGCGCCGAGCCGGTAGTCCACCTGCCCGGCGTCGTGGTGTTTCAGCGTCGCTATCACTGCCGTCCCGAACACGAACGCCATCGAGCTCCCGATGGCGACCGGCGCGGGGTATCCGAGGATGAGCAGCGCGGGCGTCACGAGGAACGACCCGCCCATCCCGAAGAAGCCGAAGAACACCCCGACCATGAACCCGAAGACGACGAACAGCGCGAAGAGGTCGGCGCTCAGTCCGAGAAGCTCGAACATCTATATCCGCCGTATCCGTTTAAATACGGTCGACGCAAGCTTGTCCTCGAGCACCCCGTAGACGGCGTACAGAAGTGCCGCCTCGACGAGGACGAGACCGATCACGGCGAGCGCCGCGATCGTGGGGGACGCGCCGGGGAGCAGCTCCGTGCCCGTCATCGGCTCTCCGCTCTGCGTCCGGCGTCTGCGCCCGGCGATCGCGTCGGATACGTCTCTGTGTACGTCTCTTTCATATACCGTCCGTAGCGTGCGTGTGCTGATAATGGTTTTGGGATTGACGTACAATACTATATCCGCATGACGGACGGAACACTGCCGATAACTTCCGCGTACGTTATGCCGCCCGACGACTCGGATCTCGCATCGGCGGAAGACGACCGCAGTCGAACCCCTCGCGACGCGTGCACACCGGTCAGTCAGTGTCGTCAGTGCGTCTCCAGTAGACACGGTGATCCGGCAGCAAAGGCGATGTCGCGGCGGTCGCGAGGGAAACGGGCGATGTTGCGGCGGTCGCGAGGGAAACGGGCGATGTCGCGGCGCGCGGGTGACGGGCTACTCGGTCGGCTCCGTGTCCGTGTACCGGTCCGGCAGATACGGGGTCAGCGCCGCCGGCACCAGCGGGATCACGAGCGCGGCGAGCTCCGCGAGGTGCCGCCGGAGGAGGGTGTACACGGCGGCGACGAGCAGGGTCCCGGCCACGATCAGCCGGAGGGGCCCGTTGAGCAGGTAGAGGAGCGGGAGCGCCAGCCCGACGGAGAGCGCGAGGTCCTCTGCGGCGCCGTCGTACCTGATCCCGCGACGCGGCGCGACCCAGCGCTTCCGGTAGTGGTCGTACACCGCGCGGTCGGAGTTCCCCTCCCAGGGACGCAGCTCCAGCCCGCCGCCGTACATGTCGGAGACGCTGTGGAGCGCCGCCCCGAGGAAGAACAGGGCCGCGGCGACGGTCACCGCGGAGGGGGTCACGAGGGCGGCGACGAGTGAGACGCCGGCGAACGCGGAGTAGTAGTTGGGGTAGTGGAGGGTCTTCCGGTGGCCGACGTACATGTCGAGGTCGGGGAAGAGCCCGCCGAGGAACCCCGCGACGAACCCGACGGTCGCCAGTTCCGGCGCCACGCGCACGAGCGGCGCGGCGAGCAGCATCCCGGCGAGCACATGGGTCGGGAGCATCATCGTGGTGGAACGAAAGCGACAGAAATATTTGAACGTGTCGGCCGGACCGGCGGCGATCGGTCGAGCGATCCGCCCGGAGGTGGCCCGAAACCCCGAAACACTCCGGATCAGATGTCTCGACGCTCGAACAGCGCCTGCGAGAGGATGAGCAGGCCGACGAACGCGACGAGCAGGATCGCCGAGTCGATCGGCTCGAACGACCCGTCGATCAGGATCGGCGTCGGCTCGTAGTACTGCGTCGGGCTCAGGTACTGTATCCAGTCGTATCCCTCGGCACCGCCGACGACGGACTCGACGAGGTAGAGGACGAACACGGTGCCGACGGCGCCACGCTCGGCGACCGCCGCCCGGTCGACGGCGACCGAGAACGCGAGGCCGACCCCTGCACAGACGAGGAGGTACGGGACCGAAAGCAGGTGCGTGAGCAACAGGTGATCGAGTGGGACCGTCTCCCCGACGGCGACGACGAACAGGTAGATGATCGGGCCGCCGAGGGCGTTGACGGCGATCATGGGGACGAGCAGCGCGGCGAACTTCTCGACGAGCAGCCGGGACCGCGAGACGGGGAACGACAGGAGGAGGTCCATCCGCTCCGTCTCGACGTCTCGCGCGACGACGCCGCCGGCGACGTACGCGAAGTACAGCCCCAGCCCGAGCAGCCAGACGAAGTTGAACACCTGCGCGCCGAGGAACCCCTCGATCGTCGACAGGCTCTCGATGCCGAACGCCTCCAGCATCGCCGGCGGCAGGTCCTCGAAGACGTCCTCGTAGTCGACCCCTTCCAGCACGGTGAAGTACCAGACGATGAACCCGGCGTACGCCCCGACGCCGGCCGTGAGGACCGCGGCGCCGCGGAGCCGCCGTCTCCCCTCGTACCGAGCCGTCTCAAGCATTCGTCGCCCCCGCTCCGTCGCTCACGCCGACTCCGCTTTCGTTTGCCGTCTCCTCGCTTCCGTCCCCCTCGTCTCCCGTCTCCTCGCTTCCGTCCCCCTCGTCTCCCGTCTCCTCGCTTCCGTCCCCCTCGTCTCCCGTCTCCTCGCTTCCGTAGTAGTGCGCGAACACGTCCTCGATCGGGGGTTCGCCGATCTCCACGTCGCGGACGTCGTGGGCTGCGAGCTCGCGGAGGAGCGCGTTGACGTCGCCGGCGTAGATGAACTGGACGCCCTCGACGAATCGCTCCGGGTCGACGACGCCGTCGAGGTCGGCTATCGCCGCGACCGCCGCGTCGCTCGCGTGAACGCGCACGTGCTTCCCGCTCCGGTGGAGGAGCGCCTCGACGTCCTCGAGCTCCACGAGCGACCCGGCGCGGAGGATGCCGACGCGGTCGCAGACGCGTCGGACCTCGCTCAACACGTGTGAGGAGAAGAACACGGTCGTGCCGCGCTCGCGCTCGTCGCGGACGAACTCGTTGAACGCCTCCTGTTTGAGCGGGTCGAGCCCGCCGGTCGGCTCGTCCATGATCACGAGGTCGGGGTCGTGCATGAACGCCTGCACCAGTCCGAGCATCCGCTTGTTCCCGGTCGAGTACTCGCGTACCGGTCGCTCTATCGGCGGGGTGAAAAGATCTAGCAGCTCCTCGCGGCGACGCTCGCCCTTCATCGCGCCGTGGTAGTCGAGCACCGTCTCGCCGGTCGCCTCCTCGTCGAACCCGAGGTGCGCCGGGAGGTACCCGATCCGGCCCTTGATATCGGTCAGCGCGTCCTCGTCGCGGATGTCGGCGCCGAGCACCCTCGCCGTCCCCGAAGTGGGCTTCAACAGCCCGAGCAGCAACCGTATCGTCGTCGACTTCCCCGCGCCGTTGGGCCCGAGGAACCCGAACACCTCGCCCTCGTCGACGGCGAACGACACGTCGTCGTTCGCGACCACGCTTCCGAACTCCTTCGTGAGCCCCTCGACGACGAGGGGGCGGTCGGTCTCACCGGACATAGAACCACCACGCCCCGGCGGCGACGAGGAGCAGGAGGACGATCAGCACGGCGGACTCGATGGGGACCTCGCCGCCGGACGACTCGACGACCGAGGCGGCGACCGTCGCGGTGTCGCCGGTGACGCGGACCCCGTCGGGATCGGTGTAGCTGATCTCGACGCTGGCCGGATACCGGCTCGCCGGCGCCTCGCCGTCGACCGCGAGGTCGAACGCGACCCGCCCCGTCTCTCCGGGCGCCAGCGACGGGACCACGGTGGTTCGGAACTCGCTCTCCAGCGGCTGGTCGACGGCGAGACGCAGCTCGACGTCGCGGAGCTCGACGTCGCGGCGGTTCGTCACGTCGAGCCGCAACACGCCGTCCTCGCCGGCCGCGAATTCGGCGTCGACCGGGGACACCGTCACCGCGTCCCGGCGCTCGGCGACGGGAACCCGAACCGCCTCGCGGGTCGTGCGGACGGTGTCGGCGGCGCTCCGGTAGCTCGTCGAGAGGACCACCTGCTGGGGGACCGAGTCGGCGCCCGCCGGGACCTCGCCGCGGAACCGGAAGGCGGCGCTCTCGTCGGCGTCGAGGTCGCCGACGGCGTACCGCGGACTGCGGGGGGCGAACGCCCCGTCGCCGACCGCGAGGACGACCCCGTCGACGTCGCTCGGCCCGTCGTTGCGGATCGTCCCGCTGACGGTCCCGTTCTCGCCGACGCGGAGCGTGGAGTCGTCGACCGCGACCGAGAAGGACTGCTCCGCGCGCGGTCGGAGCCCGACCGGGATCCCCTCGTGAGCGCCGCGGATGCCGTCGACGTCCGTGTACCGAACGCTGCCGGTGAGGCCGAACGACTCCGCGGCGGCGTCCGCGTCGACGCTCGCCGGGAACCTGACCGTCGCGTTCTCGCCGGGGTCGAGCCGGTCGATCCGCGCGGTGTTCCGCTCAGTCTCGCCGAGCGCGACGTCGGGACTGTTCGCGGCGAGTTCGACGGAAAGGTCGCGTGCGGGCTCCCCGCCGACGTTGGTCACGTTCGCGGCGAGCGTCCCGGAGTCGCCGACTTGGACGTCCGTGTCGACCGTCCGCATCGCGAACCGGGGCGCGTCGTCCACGGTCACCCCGATCGACTCGGTCAGCGTCCGCGATCGGTCCTGGACGACCCCGCTCCGCGGCGCCGAGAGGAACGTGTGCGAGTACTCGAGCCGCACGTCGAGCGAGTACCGTCCCGGCTTCGCGTCGGCCGGGACCCTGACCGAGACGGGGACCTCCCGGACCGCGCCCTCGCCGATCGATCCGACGGCGAACCGGCCCGTCTCGACGACGAGGGGCGAGCCGTCGTTTCGAACGTCGATCACGACGCTCCGGGCGGTCGTGACGGTGGCTCGCCGGGCGCCCGACCCCGCTTCCACGTCGCCGTCGTTCGCGATCTGCACCGAGAGGTCCGTCGTCGTCCCCGGGGACACCGTCGAGTCCGGGACGTACACGTCCAGTTCGGGCTCGCCGCGCACGAACGGCGGCTCCTCTTGGGCGACGGCGAGGCCGGCGAGCGTCCCGACGAGGAGGGCGACGACGGCGACGACGGCGAGGACCCGGAGGGGTTGTCGGGACATTCACGCCCCCGACCCGGCGGCCGCAGTGCGTCTGTCGGCCGACCGCACCGACCACGCGCGGGAGTGATGGTCGCGTGTCATGTGTGGAACTCCGCTCGCCGATCATATATGTTTACGTGTGGCGGTGGTATCGGCCCGGCGGCGGCCGGTACGGGGGGCTTATTTCGCTGGAACAGCGTGTCGAGGTATGCTCATGACGCCGGGACCGACCGCGGTCCCCGAACCCGTCCGCGACGCGATGAGCCGCGAGCTGATCAACCCCGACGTGGACCCGGAGTTCCAGCGGATATACGACCGGCTCACGGACCGGCTGGAGACCGTGTACGGTGTCGAGTCGAGCGCAACGAGCGAGGCCGACGGAACTCCGGAGGCGCTCTCCCGCGACGTCGTCGTCCCCGGCGGGGAGGGGATCCTCGGGTTGGAGGCCGCGATCGCCTCGCTCGTCGAGCCCGGCACCGAAGTGCTCTGCCTGTCGAACGGGCTCTACGGCGACGGGTTCTCCGACTTCGTCGAGTCGTACGGCGGCGAGGCGACGCTGGTCTCGGCAGAGTACGACGAGCCGCTCCCGCTCGCGGAGCTGGAGTCGACCCTCGCCGACGGCGGCTTCGACGTCGCGACGCTGGTCCACTGCGAGACCCCCACGGGGACGCTCAACGACCTCGGCCCCGCGCTGGACCTGCTGGAGGGGGCCGACGGCGAGATCGTCACCGTCGTCGACGCGGTCTCCTCGCTCGGCGGGGTCCGAGTACCTACCGAGCGGATCGACGTCTGTCTGGGCGCGTCCCAGAAGTGCTTCAGCGCGCCGCCGGGACTCACCACGGCCGCGATCAGCGAGCGCGCGTGGGCGGCGATGGACGAGCGCGACCCGCACTCGCTGTACACGAACTTCCTCCCGTGGCGCGACACGTCGGAGGGATTCCCGTACACCCACCTCACGACCGAGATCGTCGCGCTCGACGCGGCGCTGGAGATGTGGCTGGAGGAGGGGCTCGACGCGGTTCGGGACCGACACCGGGCGGCCGCGGCGCGGTGTCGCGAGCGCGGGGCGGAGCTGGGGTTAGAGCCGTATCCGGAGCCGGAACGCAGCTCGCCGACGGTGACCGCCTTTTATACGCCCGGGCGGGCCGAGGAGCTGCAGGAGCGACTGCGCCAGGAGCGCGACGTGCTCGTCGCGACGGGGTTGGGCGAGTTGGCCGGGGACATCCTGCGCGTCGGGCACATGGGACACAACGCGCGGGTCGAGCGCGTGGACGAGACGATGGACGCGCTGGAAGACGTCTTATAAACCGGACGCGGAGTAGTCGAGGGAATCTCCGGGAATTCGGTGAGCCGGCATCGTTGACGCTCTTCGAAGGCGTCACGCTCTGGTCCGATTCCAATCAGCACGGCCAAAATATATGCCAGTGCACCTGTCAGTGCAGATCGAACATGCAGCGAGTAGCCCTCCTCGGCGGCGGTTTGCTTATCGTCGGCCTCAGTATCGTCCTCGCGCAGCTGGTTACCTTCCCCGCCATGCTGTTCGGGGGGTGTACAGACGTCGGTGTTCCGGATGGTGAGGGGCAGGGAATCGGCGTCCTCGGCGTGGCGGACGGGAACCTCCTGTACACGCCCGACGGGGTGAACGAATGCAGTATTCCGCTCCCGGCGGTCGGTATCCCGGCCGGACTGATCGCCGTCGGAATCGGCTCGATCCTATCCCAGAGGGTGACAAGGAACTGAGCGGGACTTCGATTAAAAGGGATCGCGTGCTTTCCGGACGGAGTAGCGCCCTTATTTATATACCGTCCCCGCCGGTCGCTCCGTCGTTCCTCCGCGGTTCCGCCTCCGGAACGCCCTTGCCGCCGCCCCGACCAGTTGGGAGTGAACATGAATCATCGCACGCTCGGGAGCGTCGGCGAGGTCAGCGAGGTCGGCTACGGCTCCTGGCAGATCGGGAGCGACTGGGGCGACGTGAGCGAGTCTGAGGCCGTCGCGGCCGTCGAGACCGCCCGCGACGCCGGGATCGACTTCTTCGACACCGCGGACGTCTACGGCGACGGGCGCTCGGAGCAGATCCTCGGCGACGTGCTCGGAGACGACATCGCGCGCGGCGACGTCGCGGTCGCGACGAAGGCCGGCCGCCGGCTCGACCCCCACGTCGCCGACGGGTACACCGAGGCGAACCTCCGCCGGTTCGTGAATCGGTCGCGGGAGAACCTCGGCGTCGAGACGCTGGACCTGGTCCAGCTCCACTGCCCGCCCACGGACGTCTACTACCGGCCGGAGACGTTCGACGCGCTCGCGACCCTCGCGGACGAGGGGCGGATCGCGGCGTACGGCGTCAGCGTCGAGCGCGTGGAGGAGGGACTGAAGGCGATCGAATATCCGGGCGTCGAGTCGGTCCAGATCATCTTCAACCCCTTCCGCCAGCGCCCGGCGGAGCTGTTCCTCGACGAGGCCGCCGCCCGCGACGTGGGCGTGATCTGCCGGGTACCGCTCGCGTCCGGCCTGCTGACCGGCGCGCTCTCGCGCGACGACGAGTTCCCGGAGAACGACCACCGCAACTACAACCGCGACGGCGACGCCTTCGACGTGGGCGAGACGTTCGCGGGCGTCCCCTTCGAGGCCGGCCTCGACGCGGCCGACGCGCTCGCGGACCGCGTCGACGCGGTCGCCGACGACCCGACCGACGCGACCGGCGACGACCTCTCGCTCGCGGGGTTCTCGCTCCGATGGATCCTCGACCACGACGCCGTTTCGGCCGTCATTCCGGGGTCGACGACGCCCGAGCACATCCGGTCGAACGCGGCCGTCAGCGACCGCCCGCCGCTCGGCGACGACGCGCACGAGGCGGCCCGCGAGGTGTACGACGAGTTCGTCCGCGAGCACGTCCACCACCGCTGGTAGCGAGCCGGGCCGGCGACGGAACGTGCCGCTTTTCTCCCGAGCCGGGCCACGTCGAGGTAACCCGTGAACGCCGACCCCGGAGCCGGCGGCGAGGACGAGCGCGAGACGCCGAGCGACGACTCCGTCCCCGACGACGAGCGCGAGGCGCTCGTGACGATCGCTCACGGCGCGGTGGTCACGTCCGGGGGCGTCTCCGGCCAGCGGGCGCTGACGGCGGCGACCGAGTTCGTCCTCGCGCGGGGGCTCGGCCCGACGGCGTACGGCGTCTACGCGCTCGCGTGGCGGATCGCGCAGCTCCTGTCGCGGCTCGTCACCTTCGGGAGCGTGCCGGCGCTCCAGCGGTACCTCCCCGAGTACGCGGACGACCCGGCCCGGCGGGGGACCGTCGCCGGGCTCGCGTACGCGACGACGCTCGGCTTCGGCGCCGCTATCGCCGCGGGGGTCTGGCTCGCGGCCCCGCGTATCAACGACCTCACCGTCGAGGAGGCGGCCTTCCCGGGCGCGATGCGGGCGTTCGGCTTCCTCGTCGGGCTCCTCGGCGTCGTGATGGTCGCGTCGGCGATCTTCCGCGCCGTCGGCTCCGCCCGCGGCGAGATCGCCTTCAACAAGCTGCTCCGGCCGGGCGTCCGGCTCGTCGCCGCGGTCGCGGCGCTCGCTGCCGGCTACTCGATCGGCGGCGTCGCCGTCGGGATCGTCGCCGCGACCGCGCTGCTCGCGGCGGTCGCCGTCCCGCTCGCCGCGCGGGTGACCGGGGTCGTCCCGTCGCTACGCGGCGCCCGGCGGGAGGCGCGGCGCTTCTACGACCACGCGGCGCCGGTCGCGATGAGCAGCCTCGGGAAGGTGTTCCAGAACCGCGTTGACGTGCTGCTCGTGGGGGCGCTCCTGACCGCGACGGCCGCGGGGGTGTACAACGTCGTGCTCGTGCTGATCGCGATCGCGTGGATCCCGCTCATGTCCTTCAACCAGCTCCTCCCGCCCGTCGCCTCCGACCTGTACGCGAACGACCGGACCGCGACGCTGAACGCGGTCTACACCTCTGTGACGCGCCAGATCGTCACGGCGGTCGTCCCGATCCTCGTCGTCCTCGCCGTCTACGGCCGGGAGCTGCTCGGGCTGTTCGGCGACCCGTACGTCGCGGGGTACCTCCCGCTCGTCGTCTACCTCGGCGGGGTGTTCGTCGGCAGCGCGGTCGGCGCGACCGGCTGGCTCCTGATGATGACCGACCACCAGTACGCCCGGATGGCGCTCGACTGGCTGCTCGCGGTCCTCAACGTCGCGCTGACGTACGCGTTCGTCGTCCGCTTTGGGCTCGTCGGCGCCGCGCTCGGCACGTCGCTCGCGATCGCCGGCCAGAACGGGATACAGGTGCTGCTGCTGCGTCGGTTCGAGGGGCTGTGGCCGTTCGACCGCACCTTCCTCACCCCGCTCGCGGCTGGGGTTGCGGCCCTCCTCGTCGCGCGGGCGGTCCGCGCGGTCGTCCCAGGTCTGGCCGCGGTCGTCGTCGGGGGCGTATTGGGGCTCGCGACGTACGCGGCGGCGCTCCGCCGCCTCGGCGTCGACCCCCGAGACCGGCTCGTCGCGAGCCACCTGGCGGGCCGGTACCGCGCGGCGCTCGCGCGACGGCTCGACCGGTAGGCCGGTTTCGCGCACCGCCGAACGTCGACCGTTTAATATTCGACCGGCGTGTACGGCCTTCCATGGAAACGATCGAGCGCGGGTCGGCCGGCTCGGCCCGCGTCGCGATCGTCGGCGGGATCCACGGCGACGAGCCCGCCGGCGAGCGGATCGTCAGGCGGCTCGCCGACGAACTTGACGAGGACGGGCCTGGGAGCGGGAGCGTTCGGCTGATCGTCGCCAACGAGCGAGCGCTGGCGGCCGGGACGCGGTACACGGACGCAGACCTGAACCGCGTCTTCCCGGGCGACCCCGACAGCGACGACTACGAGCGGACGCTCGCGCCGCGGCTCGCGGCCGAACTGGAGGGGATGGACGCGGTGCTCGCGCTCCACACCTCCCACAGCGCCCCGCCGCCGTTCGCCATCTACAGCGACCCGACCGAGTCGGTTCGCCGCAGCGTGACCGGGATGCCCGTGGAGTACGTCGTCGACTCCAGCGAGCTGCGGTCGACGACGCTCGACTCCGTCGTCCCACACACCGTCTCGATAGAGGTCGGCAGACAGGGGAGCGAGGAGGCGGTCGAGTTCGGCCACGAGGCCTGTCTGGCGTTCCTCCGGGCGCACGGCGCGATCGACGACGAGCCGCCGACGTTCACCGAGACGACGGTCGTCGCGGGCGACGAGGAGGTGCCGAAGGGGGGCGGCGAGCCGCACGTCCACTTCGCCAACTTCGAGGCGATCCCGCCGGGGTCGGTGTTCGCCGAGGACGACGTGTACACCCACCGCGTCGAGGAGGAAGGGCTCGTCCCGATCCTCGCGAGCGAGGAGGGGTACGAGGAGATATTCGGCATCTACGGCCGCGTGCGGGGGCTCATGGATCCGCCGGCGTCGGCGGGTGACGGGGCTGTCGGCGGGGAGGAGTCGGCGGAGGAGGAGTCGGCAGAGGAGACGGCGGAGTAGCCCGAACTCACTTCGCGGTCGGCGTGACGTCGCCGACGGCGTCCATCACCTGCATCGCGGCGCTGGCGGCCAGCCCGCGGGCGACCTCGTCGGTGTCGGCGTCGGCGATCCCGGCCTCGAGCTCGTCGGGGTCCGGCGTGAAGCCGGCCGAGACGGGGTGCCCGGCGGGCGGATTGACCGCGACGGTCGCCTGCGGGCCGTTCGCGCCGACCGACAGCTCCGAGCCGACGGCGTAGCTGTTCGGAAGATACGATTCGGTTCGAGAGACGATTCCGGCGACCGCGCGCCGGAGGCGCCGTTCCTGGTCGGGGGAGAGGTCGACGGCCGCGGGCTCGCCCGCGTTCGTCACACCCGGTGCCCCGGCGTACGGGTTGTTGCCGTTCATCGAAGACACGTTGGGTACGCGGAGACGGTTCAAAAAGGCGTCGGCGGGGGCGATCCACGGTCGGGACCCGTCGCTGCGGTCCGCGGATCCCGGTTCGCAGCGAGCCTCGACGGCTACAGTATCGGCTCCGACTCGCCGTACGCGGCGATCACGACTGCGGTCGTGTACCGGTCCGGCGCCGAGGCCGTCGTCTCAACGTGCACCTCGCGGTCGGGCAGGTCCCAGTCGCGCAGCTCCCCGCCGGCGTCGAGCCCGGCCTCGATGCGCTCGCGGACGTCCTCGGGGTCCTCGCCGGTCACCTCGTAGAAGAGGCCGGGACCGGGACCGGTCGCCCAGCCGAGACCGGCGGCCACGTCCGGGCGGCGTCGGGGTGCGCGCTTCGACTCGGCGTCCTCCGCGCCGGCGCGGCCGCCCTCGCGGAAGTCCACCTCGTCGTCCGGGCCGACGGTGCGGCGCGCCTCGACCACGGTGAGCCGGTTGCCGGCGGGGCCGAGGTCGGGGACCACCTCGACCGCCTCGACGGTCGCCTCTGCGGGGACCACGGAGGAGACCGCGACGAGGTTGTAGTTGTGGAGGTTCGCGTCCGCGAGCGCGGCGTCGTAGGAGGCCATCGCCGTGTCGGCGACCCCGACGCCGCCGGCGACGTGGATGGTGTTCATTACGTCCGGATCGTCGGCCCCCGCGCTAAGGGGTTACGAAGCAGTCGTCTCCTGACCCGCCGTCAACGTGGATGTTTATAAATAACAGCGGTGGCGCGCCTGCGAGCGGCCGCCACCGGCGGCCGCGAGCCAGCCCGCGAGGGAGTCGGACCGGCGCGGCCGCGCCGGTCCGACGAGGCTGGGGAGGGGTGAGGTGCGGTGCTGTGCGGTCGGGTGGGATTCAAAGGGGCAGTCGTGAGGACGGCGCAGGCGACCCAAGCACTGGAGGGAGTGAGCGAAGCGAACGACCGAAGCGCGCAGCGAGCGTGCGCCGTCCTCGCGGCTGGGGCTTTGGACGTGTTTGCCGTCGAGTCGGTATCGGTCGTTTATAAACGAGCGGCTGGGGCGTTAGAGGCGTTTAACACCGCTCAACCGCCAGAAATCCCGCAGAACTCGAAACCGACTGCCGGTCCGTAGTCTCAGTACTGGTAGTTGATGACCTGCTCTTCGGTCTGCTCCGCGTCCTGGAGCTTGTCGCGGGCCGCCTCGAAGTCCTCGAGCGTGACCTCCGTGCGGCCGTCGCGGATCGCGAACATGCCGGCCTCGGTCGCCAGCGAGGCGATGTCGGCCCCGCTGTACCCCTCTAAGTCCGACGCGACCTCGGAGAGGTCCGTCCCCTCGGCGACGTTCATGTCCTGCGTGTGGATCTCGAGGATGCGGGCGCGCCCCTCGGCGTCGGGCTCGGGCACCTCGATGAGGCGGTCGAACCGGCCGGGGCGGAGGATCGCCTCGTCGAGCATGTCGAAGCGGTTGGTCGCGGCCATGATCCGGACCTCGCCGCGGTCGTCGAAGCCGTCCATCTCGGAGAGCAGCTGCATCATCGTCCGCTGGACCTCCGCGTCGCCCGAGGTCTTCGAGTCCGTCCGCTTGGCGGCGACGGCGTCGATCTCGTCGATGAAGATGACGGCGGGCTCGCGCTCGGCGGCGAGCTCGAACAGGTCGCGGACGAGCCGCGACCCCTCGCCGATGAACTTCCGGACGAGCTCGGAGCCGGCCATCTTGATGAACGTCGCGTCGGACTCGTTGGCGACGGCCTTCGCGAGCATCGTCTTCCCCGTCCCCGGCGGGCCGTGGAGCAGGACGCCGCTCGGCGGCTCGACGCCGACGGCCTCGAACTGCTCGGGGTTCTCTAGGGGGTCCTCGACGGCCTCGCGGACCTCGCGGATCTGGTCGTCGATGCCGCCGATGTCGGCGTACTCGACGTCGGGCGACTCGGTGACCTCCATCGCCTGCGCCCGTGAGTCGGTCTCGTCGTCGAGCACCTGCTGGACCGCGAAGGAGTCGTTGATCGCGACGCGGTCGCCGGGGCGGAGGTCCTCGTCGAGCCGGGTGGCCGCCTGCGTCAGCACCTCCTGGTTGTTGCCGTGCTGTTTGATGACGACGCCGTCGTCGGTGATCTCCTCGACCGACGCGATGTACAGCGAGGAGGTCTTCAGCACCTCGTTCTCGCGTTTCAGCTCGTCGACGTCGGCCTTCAGCTCGCCGCGGCGACCCTGCGCGTCGTCAAGCCGCTGCTCCAGCTCTTCGTTCACCTGCAGGATCCGCCGGTAGTGCTGGCGGATCGCTTCGAGCCGCTCCGTCTCGCTCATCTCCGGATCGAGCTCCAGACGGGGGCGGTCGGGCAGTGAGGGGCTATGAGACATTCGTTGCTGGTTGGTATGGAGCGCGCGTAAATGTGCCTTTGGGTCACGGTGGTCTGCCGGCCCGACCGCGGGAACTGACCCCCGATCCCCGTTCGAGGCGGTCGGTCGCCCCGCCGCCGCGAGAGTATCATCTGTGATACTCGCGGGTCAACGTTTTAACAGAAGGCGTGCGTATTCCCCGTTATGAGCGCACGAGCGGCGGTCGAACGCGTCGGTCCGGTGTCCCCGACGGACGACTCGCGGACCGCGGGTGTCCGACCATGACCGACGGTGCGACCGAGCCGACGGTCCTCGCCGTCGACGACGAGCCCGACCTCGCCGAGCTGTACCGGGTGTACCTCAGCTCGGCGTACGACGTGCGGATCGCGACCGGCGGCGAGGCGGCGATGGAGGAGATGGACGAGTCGGTCGACGTCGTCCTCCTCGACCGTCGGATGCCGGATATGTCCGGTCACGAGGTGCTCACCGCGATGCGCGAGGCCGGCTACGACGCTCGAGTCGCGATGCTGACCGCGGTCGAGCCCGACGTCGACATCGTCGACATGCCGTTCGACGACTACAAGACGAAGCCGGTGACGAAGGAGGACCTCCTCACGCTCGTGGAGGTGCTCCTCTACCGCGCGGAGTTCGACGAGCACAGCCAGGAGTTCTTCGCGCTGGCCTCGAAGAAGGCCGCGCTGGAGGCGGCCGACGCGACGGGCGGCGACGAGTACGAGGAGCTCGTCGAGCGGATGGAGGCGATCCGGAACCGCGTCGACGACACGCTCGACCGGCTCTCAGCGCGCGACGCGTTCGTCGAGGTCCCGGGAAGCGTCCCGTAGAGGGGGCCGCCCCGGTCGCTCACTCGATCGTCAGGTCCCCGTCGGCGTCGCCGCCCCCGCCGTCCTCGTTCCACTCCAGCTCGAACTCGACGCTCAGCTCGCCGGGGCCGTCGGCGGGTCCCTCGCGCTCCGCTTTCACCTCGAATGTCGGCCGGGCCGGCGGAGCCATCGTCACCGACTCGCCGCCCCGACTGAGCGTGATCTCGCTGCCGGACTCCAGCGAGTCGGCGACGGTCCGGAGGTACGCGGCGATCTCCTCGCGGCTTCGATTGCTCTCGGATTTGAAGAGGACTTCTTCTGGCATGGGCGGGTGTACGTCGTGTCGGCGTATAAATCCGTACGCCGAAACGAGGCCCGGCCGGGACCCCGCCAGACGACACCCTCAGAACCCGTCCTCGCCTCAGAACCCGTCCTCGAAGACGAACGTCCCGTCGCGCTGGACGACCTCGCCGTCGACCTCGATGACGGAGTCCTCGCTCATGTCGACGATCATGTCGACGTGCTCGGCGGACTCGTTGACCTCGTTGGCCTCGCCCACCGTCTCGGGGTACGCGGAGCCGACCGCCATGTGGACCGTGTCGCCCATCTTCTCGTCGAACAGCATGTTGTAGGTGAACCGGTCGATCTGGCGGTTCATCCCGATGCCGAGCTCGCCGAGCCGCCGCGACCCCTCGTCGGTGTCGAGGATCCCCGTCAAGAGGTCCTCGTTGCGCTCGGCGGAGTGCGAGACGACCTCCCCGTCCTCGAACCGGAGCCGGACCCCCTCGATCTCGCGGCCGTAGCGGTACAGCGGGAGGTCGAAGTGGACCTCGCCGTCGACGCCGTCGCGCACGGGCGCCGTGAACACCTCGCCGCCGGGGAGGTTCGCCTCGCCGTTGTCGTTGAGCGTCGAATTCCCGGAGACGTCGAGCGTGAGGTCCGTCTCCTCGCCCGAGCGGATCCGCACCTCGTCGGCGTCGTCCAAAATCTCGACCATCTCCGCTTGGAACGCGCGCTGCTCGTCCCAGTCGAGCGAGACCGCGTCCCAGACGAAGTCCTCGTACGCCTCGGTGCTCATCCCGGCGAGCTGGGCGTGGCTCGCGGTCGGGTACTGCGTGAGACACCACGTCTTCGAGAGGCGCGTCCGCTTGACGTCCTCCATCGCGCGGTTGTAGGCGGCGTTCGTCTCGGGGTCGACGTCGGCGTCCTCGGTGGCGTTCGACCCGCCGCGCGCGATGACGAACACGTCGGCCTCCCGGTACAGCGCGAGCCGGTGGTCCGGTTCGGTGAACTCCTCGGAGGAGCGCTTGAAGGCGCGCTGGGCGCGCTTCGAGTAGTTGAGGTACACGGGGTTGGCGCCGCGGTCCCCACAGACCTCGTGGAGGGCGACCGCGAGGTCCTCGGCCTCGGCCGGCAGCTGGATGACGACGTCGTCGCCCTCCTCGATGCCGGTCGAGTGGTCGGCGATGATCTCGGCGTGCTCGCGGATGCGTGCGTCCATACGGCACCCTCTCGCCGCGGGGAATTACCCGTTTTGGAAGCGGTCGGCGGCGCGGCGGCGCTACTCGCTTGCACTCCCAGGGCGACGCGACTCGCCCGCGCGCTCGCGGCGCTGCTACTCCCCGTCGGTTCCGCGGGAAACGAGCGCGTCGGCCAGCGCCTCGGTGTCGGCGACGGTGAGGTCCGGCCGGTGGATCCACCCGCCGTACGGGTTCCCGTGTCTGTTGAGGAACGCGCCGCGCATGCCGACCGCCTTCGCGCCGACGAGGTCGAACGTGTGCGCGGTCACGAACGCGACCTCGTGGGGCGCGACGTCGAACGCCTCGCAGGTCAGCTCGTACGACGCCGGGTGGGGCTTGTACGCGCCCGCGTCGGCGACCGACACCACGCCGTCCAGTTCGGTCTCGAAGTTGGGGCGGACCGCGTCGAGCATGTCGGGGTCGCCGTTCGAGAGGCCGACCAGCTCGTACTCCTCGCTCAGTCGATCCAGCGCCGCGTCGACGTCCGGGTACGGCTGAAGGGTCTTCCACTGCCGGATGACGGCGCGGACCGCCTCGTCCGGAACGTCGAGGCCGATCTGTTCGAGCCGGTACGCGAGGGCGCGCCGGCTGATCTCTTTAAAAGGCGTGTGGGGGCCCGGTATCAGCGAGTCGATCATCGAGTCCCGGAAGTGCATGGCGAGGTACCGCCGGAGCAGTATCTCGGGGTCGTAGTCGCTCCCGTGGTCGTCGAGCAGGGCCCGCAGCGCGGGGACCAGAGTCGCCTCTCGGTCGAGCAGCGTGTCCCACAGGTCGAACGCGAGCACCTCCGTCTCCTCGCGGAGCGTCTCGGCGGCGATTTCGGACATGTGACAGGTATCACACCGACGGTACGCGTTATCAATCTACGCGTCGCGGACGGTCGTGTCCCGTCCCGAGACGCCGGACGACGACCGCTCACCCGGTCAGCACCCACGCGCCGATCAGGAGCAGGATCCCGCCGGCGACCCGGTCCAGCCAGCGGCCGGTCCGCTCGGACCGGAGCGCGTCGGCGGCCCCGTCGGCGACGACCGCCACGACGCCGAGGTAGCAGGCCGTGAGCGCGGCGTAGGTGGCGCCGAGGACCGCGATCGACGTGCCGCCGCCGTCTCCGCCGGCGCTCCCTGCCGCGAACCCGGGGAGGAACGCGAGGAAGAACAGCGCGACCTGCGGGTTGAGGGCGTTGACGAGGAACCCCTCGCGCACGCCGCCCCCCGCCGGCGACGACCGGTCGCCCCCGGCCGACCGCAGGGCGTCGACGCCGAGGTAGAGGAGGAAGAGCCCGCCGACGAGTTGGACGACTCGTTCGGCGCCCGGCACAGTTCGATAGACCGCCGCGACGCCGACCGCGACGAGCGCGGTGTGGAACAGGATTCCCGTCGTGACGCCGAGCGCGGCGCGGAGGCCGTCCCTCCGGTCCTCGATCCCGCGGGAGAGCACGAACAGCGTGTCGGGGCCCGGCGTCACGATCAGCGTCGCCGCCGCCAGCACGAACAGGGCGTACGTCGAGGGGTCGACGGCGAGCGCCGCGCCGGTCATTACCTCGGAGCGCGGGCCCCGCGGAGAAAAATCGACCGGCCCGTCGCGCTCCCGAGACTCCGTCTTTTTATAAGCGCCGCCCTCACGTCCCACGTATGCAGACGCACATCGTGCCGGTCGGCTTCGACTACGACCGCATGATCGCCCCGCTCATCCGGGACCAGTTCGACGTCGACCGGGTGATCCTCTTGGAGGGGACGGTCGGCAGCGAGGCCAACGTCGAGTACTCGCGGAACATCGCTCGGAAGCTCGAACAGGACTTCCAGAACCTGCTCGGCGCCGAGACCGTTCGCGAGCAGCTCACCGACGTGTACGACTACGACGCCGCCTTCGAGCGCGCCTTCGACCTCATCAACGCGGAGCTCGACCGGGACGAACGTCGGGGGGCCGATGCGGGAGGCGAAGCGGGAGGCGAGGATCGCGGCGACCCGGACGACGACGAGGCGGAGCGCGAGGTGTGGGTGAACCTCTGTTCGATGCCGCGCCCGGTCTCGTTCGCGTTCGCGACCGCCGCCCACTCGATCATGGTGGAGCGGCAGGACGACCGCGACCGCATTCACACCTACTACACCGCCCCCGAGAAGTACCTCGAGACCGAGCTCGCCGAGGAGCTCCGGGCCAACCGCGACCTCCTGCGCGAGCTGGTCGAGAGCGACGCGCTCGCGGGCGGGGGCTCGGGAGACGATGACGGCGATGGCGACGGAAGCGTCGTCGACCCCGACCGCGTCGCCGACCGCCTCGAGACGACCACCGACCTGCTCGCGGAGTTCGACGAGCGCGGCACCACCATCGGCGCGAAGCGCATCGGCGACAGCCACGTGATCGAGCTGCCCGTCGCCTCCTTCCAGAACGTCAAGCCGTTCGAGGAGCTCGTCTTATTCACGCTGGGCGAGCACGGCGAGTTCGCCTCCGTCTCCGAGCTCGCGGAGACGCTCGCGGCCGACCTCAACGAGGAGTACACCGACTCGTTCCGCTCGAAGGTGATCTACAACGTCGACCGGCTCGGCCCCGGCGGGAAAGGGTACATCGAGCAGGAGGAACACGGGAAGTCCTACCGGACGACGCTCTCGCGAATCGGCCAGCTGTGGGTCCGAGCGCACGCCGACGAGGACCGGGAACTGGCGCGATAAATAGGGAGTACTGCGATCGTCCTACGGATTGTGCCCGTTTGTTTATAAATCGGTGACGCGGTGAACTCTTCCAAAGCTCCAGCCGTGAGGCTATGCGTCGTTGTCGACGAAGTGACGGCGAACACCTCCAAAGCCCCAGCCGTGAGGCGGGCGCACGCTCGCTGCGCTCCTCGGTCGCTCGCGCTGCTCGCTCCCTACGGTGCTTGCGTCGCCTGCGCCCGCCTCACGGCTGCCCCTTTGAGTCCCGCCCCACACAGCACCGCAACCGCACCTCAGACCTCCCCA
Source organism: Halorubrum sp. B53 (assembly GCF_059752395.1). Taxonomy (NCBI): domain Archaea; kingdom Methanobacteriati; phylum Methanobacteriota; class Halobacteria; order Halobacteriales; family Haloferacaceae; genus Halorubrum; species Halorubrum sp. B53. The sequence goes on from NZ_MWTH01000003.1 coordinate 230,492, forward strand.
GCCTCGTCGGCCGGCCTCCGCTTCGCTCCGACCGGCCGACTCCCTCGCGCGGGCTGCTCGCGGCCGATGGCCGCTCGCAGGCACGCGCCACCGCAGTTATTTAAATGAGAAACCGAGTCGCTCCTCGTGGGTTTATAAATCATGTCGACATCGGCGGTTCGAAGCCCTGCTTCCGCACACCTCGCGCGTGCGGCCCGCATCACGGTTCTGAGAGGGGGTGCCGTGACCGTCCCGTTTTTATTCGTGGGGCGGGGACGGTTACTGGATGACTTCGGCGCGGGATCCCGACGCTGACGCCGCCGACGCGGACGCGCTCGACCGGAGCGACTTCGACTTCGCCGAGCCCGCCACCGACCAGTCGTTCGAGAACGCGCTGGCGAAGGCCCGCGACGGCGTCCGATTGACGGTCGACGACGCGACGGAGCTCCTCGCGACCGGCACGGACGCGGCGGGGATCGACCCGGTCCGGAAGGAGGCCGTCCTCGAGGCGGCCGACCGCCGGCGCCGCGAGGAGGTCGGCGACGAGGTGACGTTCGTCGCCAACCTCAACAACAACGTCACGACCGCCTGCAACACGGGCTGCCTGTTCTGCAACTTCAAGGACTCGGCGCACGCGTTCGAGGCCGACAGCGACGCGGACCACGCCGGATTCACGAAGACTCCCGCGGAGTCCCGACGCGTCGTCGACGACGCCCTCGACATGGGGATCTACGAGGTGTGCTCGGTGTCGGGGCTCCACCCCGCGCTCGCGCTGAACGAGGAGCACCACGAGATCCTCGCCGGCTACGACGACCCGGCGAGCACGGTGAACTACAAGCCGCCCGAGCGGTACGCCACCGACCCGGGCACCTACGTCGACCAGCTCGAGGCGATGTCCGTCGGCGGGGTCCACCTGCACTCGATGACCCCGGAGGAGGCGTACCACGCCGCCCGCGGCACCGACTGGGACTACGAGACCGTCTACCGCGAGCTGGCGGCCGCGGGACTCGACTCCGCGCCCGGCACCGCCGCGGAGATCCTCGTCGACGAGGTCCGCGACGTGATCTGCCCGGGGAAGATCCGCACCGACGACTGGGTCGCGGCGATGGAGGGCGCGACCGCCGCCGGCCTCGACGTCACCTCGACGATGATGTACGGGCACGTCGAGACGGTCGCGCACCGCGCGGAGCACCTGAAGGTGATCCGCGACCTCCAGGACCGGACCGGCGGAATCACGGAGTTCGTCCCGCTCTCCTTTATCCACCAGAACACGCCCCTCTACCGCCACGGCGTCGTCGACTCCGGTCCCTCGCGCGACGAGGACGAGCTCGTGGTGGCGGTCGCGCGCCTCTTCTTAGACAACGTCGACCACGTGCAGGCCTCGTGGGTGAAGTCGGGCGACGCCCACGGCCTGAAGCTGCTCAACTGCGGCGCCGACGACTTCATGGGCACCATCCTCTCGGAGGAGATCACGAAGCGCGCCGGCGGCGAGTACGGCGAGTACCGGTCGTTCGACGACTACGTCGAGATGATTACGGCGATCGGCCGCACCCCGGTCGAGCGCTCCACCGACTACCGCACCCGCCGCCGGATCGACCTCGACAACGGCCCACACGGCCCGCGGCTCGGACCCCGGGCCGACGGCTCGCCCATGCTCCCGGACCGGTCGCCGAACGGCTCCGGCCCGGACGGCGAGTCGGCCGGCGCCGACGACTGAGGCGACGGCCGAATCGACTCCCCCTCGTCGTGTCTCTCAGCGCGCGGGAAACACCCAATACTCTTTATATTGGTAACCAGTAACACACGTAGGATGCCAGCGTCAGACGCACCGCCCGCCGGCTCGGAGAGGGACGCGCCGGCCGAGGAGGGCGACGGCGACCCGGACGGCCCGGGCCCCTCGCTCACACGGACCGACGAGCGGGTGCTCGCGTACCTCGCCGACGCCGGGACCGACTATCCCGCGTTCGTCGCGAGCAACACGGGGCTGTACCTCGACCACGTCGAGTCGCGGCTGGACGCGCTCGACGCGGCGGGGCTCGCGGAGCGGGTCACCGGCGAGGCGGTGTACCGGATCACCGACGCCGGCCGCGACGCGCTCCGCGACGACTGCGCGGCGTGGTCCGACTGAGCGTTCTCTTATAAGGAGACGGCGTGCGCCGCCCTCGACCCACCGCCCGAGGTCCGCGTGTGTCGCCGACCTACCGTCCGAGGTCCGCGTGCGCCGAGGAGAGGTGTCGAGAGCCGAGCGCGGCGAGCAGCGAGAGCTCGCCCGCGAGCGCGCCGACCGCGATCGCCTCCGCGAGCGCGTCGCCGTTGCTGCCGGCGGGGTCGCCGCCGCCGCGGACGCCGAGCACGTCGAGCCCGGCGGCCTGCGTCGGGAGCTTCGTCCCGCCGCCGACGGTCCCGACTTCGAGGCTCGCCAGCGACACGGAGCAGTAAAGGTCGCCGTCGGGCGTCGCCTCCGCGGTCGTGATCGCGTTCGCGCCCTCGACGACCTGCGCCTCGTCCTGCCCGGTCGCGAGGAACATCGCGGCGACCGCGTTGGCGACGTGGGCGTTGAAGCCGAGGCCGCCCGCCTTCGCCGAGCCGACGAGGTTCTTCCGGGTGTTGATCTCGGCGATCGCCTCGGGGGTCGTGTGGAGCCGCTCCTCGACGACCTCGCGCGGGATCTCGACGTCGGCGCTCACGGAGCGGCCGCGCCCCTCGACCGCGTTGATCGCGGCGGGCTTCTTGTCGGAGCAGAGGTTCCCGGAGAGCGCCACGAGCGAGGCGTCCGTCTCCGCCTCGATGGCGTCGCAGGCCTCCCGCGTCGCGATGGTGGCCATGTTCATCCCCATCGCGTCCTTCGTGTCGTAGCGGAACCGCAGGAAGACGTTGTTGCCGACGACGTACGGCGTCACGTCGAGCAGCTCGCCGTGACTCGTCGTCGACTCCGCGGCCTCGCGCAGCGCGTCCTCGCTGTCGCGGACCCACGCGACGAGCGCCTCCGCCTCGGCGACGTCGGTGACCCGAAACACCGGCGCGCGGGTCATCCCGCTCTTCGTCACCCGCGCGGTCGCCCCGCCGGCGTCGTTCACCACGGAGCAGCCGCGGTTGATCGAGGCGACCAGCGCGCCCTCCGTGGTCGCCAGCGGGAGGTACCGATCGCCGGCGAACGCGCCGCCGTCGACCGAGATCGGGCCGGCGACGCCGAGCGGCACCTGCACGGCGCCGATCATGTTCTCGATGTTCGACCCGTGCGCGTCGGCGGCGTCGAACGCGTACTCGCCGAGGACGTCGACGTCGGCGTCCGCGGTCTCGCTCACGAGGCGTCGGCGGGCCGCCGCGGCGGTGTCGGCGTCGGCGTGATCTTCGAGCTCGTGGAACCGGATCTCGCCGTCGCGGACGCGCTCCGCGAGCGACGCGGGGGTGGCGTCGGTCATGCCCGCGTCTCCTCGCGGCGCGTGCTAATGGTTGTCGATTCCGCGGGGGCGACGGCGAGAGGGGCCTCGGCCGGACCGCCTACCGCCCGACGATCCCGGAGAGCCGCTCGCGGAGCGACTCGCCGCCGAGCTTGAGGTAGTAGGCGTCGCCGCCGTCCTCGTAGTAGTTGTCGATCCGCCGGACGACCTCGAAGCCGAGGTGCTCGTAGAAGCCCAGCGCCCGCTCGTTCGTCGTTCGGGCGTGACAGGTGACGGACCGGTACTCGCCGGCGACGTCGGCGATGAGCCGCTCCGCGTGGCCGCGTCCCCGGTGGTCGGGGTGGACGGCGAGGAAGAGGATGTACCCGTCGCGGCGGACCGAGGCGAACGCGACGAGCGCGTCGTTCTCGACGAGCAGGTGCGTCGTGGAGCGGCGGTAGGCGTCGGTGAAGAAGCCGCGGCGCTGTCGGAGGACGCCCTCCTCGGCCTGAATCCGCTCCTTGAGTTCCCACGCCGCCGCGGCGTGGTCGGACTCTCCGGGCGGATCCGTCCGTTTCTCCACGTTGACGCTCACTAAAGGAGGGTAACACGCCAGCGGAATATAACTCCACCGCCACCGGGGAGGGTTGCGGTCGGACCATCCGGGGGAGTCGCGGTCGAACCGTTTCTCCCCTCCGGGCGCGCCCACGCCGCTTTCGACGACGGAAGCGTTTTGGTCGGCTCGGCCGTTGTGCCGATAATGGCCGCCGAGTCGCCGCCGGACAGAGGGCGTCTCAGACGCGCGCTCCTAACCGGCGTCGCCGTTATCGTCCCGTCCGTCATCACCCTCGCGGTGCTGGGGTTCGCGTTCAACGCCGTTTACAACTACCTCGACGCATTCTCCACGGCGATCGTCCCGCTGTTGCCGGAGTCGACGCTCCCGGTCGGGCGCGAGGTCGCCATCGAGGTCGCGACGCCGCTCGTGTTCGTCGGGTCGATCCTCCTCATCGGTGCCGCCGTCGAGTCGACGCGGTACGGCGAGCTCGCGGTCGACTACGCCGACTACGCGATCGAGCAGGTCCCGGGCGTCGGCTCCGTCTACCAGGGGTTCCGGCAGATGAGCGACGCCATGCTGGAGTCGGACGGCGGGAACTTCCAGGAGGTTGTTCTGGTCGAGTTCCCGACAGAGGACGTCTACACCCTCGCGTTCGTCACGAGCGAGACGCCGGACGCGGTCGCCCGCCCCGCCGACGGCGGCGAGATGCGGACGCTGTTCATGCCGATGGCGCCGAACCCGGTGATGGGCGGGCACGTCCTGTTCGTCCCCGAGCGCCGGATCGTCGACGTCGGCCTGAGCGTCGAGGAGGGGATCCGGGCGCTGGTGACGAGCGGCGTCGCGCTCGAACGCGCCGCGGCCGAGACCGACGGCGTGTCGCCGACGCAGGTCCGCGACGCCGGCCCCGACGGACGGATCGGCTCGTACCACTCCCCGACGTCGGACGCCGGGAAGCGCTCAGGCGCCGAGAAGCGCTCGGCCGCCGAGGATCGCCCGGACGACGACCGCACCGGCCGCCCCGGCCACGCCAACCGAGGCGGTGAGCGGATCGCGCCGGACGACGAGTCGAGCGGCGAGCGGAACGCGGACGACACGGATCCGGGTGGCAGGCCGTGAGCTTCGAGCTCCGCGACCACACCGCCGACGTGGCGGTCGAGGCGACCGCGCCGACCCTCGCTGCGCTGTTCGAGTCGGTCGCCGACGGGCTCACCGCCGCGAGCTGCGAGACCGTCCCGGAGAGCGGCGACCGGTTCGGGCTCACCGTGACCGCCGAGGGCCGCGAGGCGCTGCTGTTCGACTACCTCGACCGGCTGATCTACGAGCGCGACGTGCGGCTCGTCCTCCCCGCCGACCACCGGTGCGCGGTCTCCGGCCCGGAGGACCCGCCGATCGACGGAGACGGAGGGCCGGACGACTCCGAGGCGTGGACCGTCGAGGCGACGGCCCGAGGTGTCCCCCTCGACGACGTGGCGGCCCGCGAGATCAAGGCCGTCACCTACTCCGAGATGTCCCTCGACCGGCGCGACGACGGGTGGTACGCGTACGTCGTCTTCGACGTGTGAGTGGGAATAGAACCCCGGTACGCGCCGATCCGTGAAAACGATTATCCGGATCGAGTTCGTTGTTACCGTATGGCACAGACGAACGACGCGGAACGGGAGGACCGGCGCTGGCGCGCGGGCGCGCTCGGCGGCCTCGTCGCCGGCGTGGCGATGGGCGTCGTGTTGCACGGAGCGTTGGGACTCATGCCGACTATCGGCGCGCTCGTCGGCGTCGAGACGGTCCTCGCCGGCTGGGCGGTCCACCTGTTCAACAGCGCCCTCTTCGGGGCCCTGTTCGTCGCGGTCTTCGACCGCTCGTTCTTCGACGACCTGCGCGCCGACGTCGGGGGCTGCCTCTCGCTCGGTGTCGTCCACTCGGCGCTGCTCGGGGTGATCACGGGCGGGCTGCTGTTGCCGGCCGCGATCGCGCTGGAGGGGGCGACGTCGCTACCGGTCCCGACGCTGCCGGTCCCGGGGCTCACGGCGAGCTTCGAGTTCGGCGCCGTGATCGCCGTCGCGCATCTGATCTACGGCCTCGTGCTCGGTCGCGTCTTCGCCGCGCTCACCCTCGCCGAGGGCGCGATCGGCTGGCTGCCGTTCGACCCGGTCGACCGGTAGAGCGGCGGCGGCCGCGAGCGTCCGGCGACGGCCGCGAACGACTCGCGACGGCCGGCCGCCTCTCGCAACGCCCTTGCCCCCCCGCGCCGAAGCCCGGGTATGACCACGCGCGAGTTCGACGGGATCCGACTGGAGAAGGTGCGCGACCACGTCTGGGAGATCCCCCGCGAGGGCGAGATGAACGTCCCCGCGCGGGTGCTCGCCAGCGAGTCGCTACTGGAGGAGATCGGCGACGACGACTCGCTCCAGCAGCTGAAGAACGCGACGCACCTCCCCGGAATGGTCGAGCCCGCGATCTGCATGCCCGACGGCCACCAGGGGTACGGCTTCCCCGTCGGCGGCGTCGGAGCCATCGACGCCCGTACTGGCTGTATTTCGCCCGGAGCGGTCGGCTACGACATAAATTGCGGCGTAAGAATGATAAAAACAAATCTAAAATATAATGATATAAAAGGCCGCGAGTCCGAACTCGTCGACGCGCTCTTCGAGGCGGTCCCCTCCGGGCTCGGCGGCGGCGGCGTGATCGACGGCGACGCCGACGCGATCGAGGGCGCCTTAGAGCGCGGCGTCGAGTGGGCGGTCGAGGAGGGATACGGGATCGAGAGCGACCTCGCGCGCTGCGAGGACGAGGGGCGCCGGCCCGACGCGCGGCCGGAGTACGTCTCCCAGAAGGCGATGGACCGCGGGCGCAACCAGATGGGCTCGCTCGGCTCGGGGAACCACTTCCTCGAGGTCCAGCGCGTCACCGACGTGTTCCTGCCCGAGGTCGCCGAGGCGTACGGACTCGAGGAGGACGGGATCGTCGTCCTGATCCACTGCGGGAGCCGCGGGCTCGGCCACCAGACCTGCAACGACTACCTGCGACGGATCGAGAAGGAGCACGGCGACCTCCTCGACTCGCTGCCGGACAAGGAGCTCGCGGCCGCGCCCGCCGGCTCGGAGCTGGCCGACGAGTACTACGGCGCGATGGGCGCGTGCATCAACTTCGCGTGGGTGAACCGCCAGCTGATCACCCACCAGGCCCGCGAGACGTTCGGTGAGGTGTTCGACGCCGATCCGATCGAGGACCTCGGGATGGAGCTGCTGTACGACGTGGCGCACAACATCGCGAAGAAGGAGACCCACGAGGTCGGCGTCGACGCCGACGGGCGCCCCGCGGTCGGCGACGAGGCCGTGGACCGCGCCGAGCGGGAGCTGTACGTCCACCGCAAGGGTGCCACCCGCGCGTTCCCCGCGGGCCACGAGGACGTGCCCGCGACGTACCGCGACGTCGGCCAGCCCGTGATCATCCCCGGGAGCATGGGCGCGGGCTCGTACGTGCTCCGCGGCGGGGCGGAGTCGCTGTCGGTGTCGTTCGGTTCGACCGCCCACGGCGCCGGTCGGCTGATGAGCCGGACGCAGGCGAAACAGGAGTTCTGGGGCGGCGACGTGCAGGACGACCTCGAGGACGGCCAGCAGATCTACGTGAAGGCGCAGTCGGGCGCGACCATCGCCGAGGAGGCCCCCGGCGTCTACAAGGACATCGACGAGGTGATCCGCGTCAGCGACGAACTGGGAATCGGCGACAAGGTGGCGCGGACGTTCCCCGTCTGCAATATTAAGGGATAGCGGCGGTCGCTCGCCTCTCCGGCGCCGACCTCCTCTCCACGCCGACCTCCTCCCCACGCGAGCGCTTTCCGCCCCCGAGTGCTTATCCCGGATGCCGCGGCCACGTCGCACCGAGATGCGCGACCACTCGCGGAACGGTAGCTCGTCCGACGCGGTCTCCAGACGATCCCTGCTCGGCGGCGTCGCCGCCGTCGCCGGCGGGGGCCTCGCCGGGCTCGGCGCCCTCACGGCGTCGAGCGAGCCGGCGGCCGCGGTCGAGGGGGACCCCGCCGCCTTCGAGGCGGGCGACGCGCCGACCGTCACCAGCAACGACGGCCGGATCGAGTCGGTCTACCTCTCGCCCGTCCTCGACATCTCATGGACCGACTTCTCCGACGGCGTCGAGCGCGTGACGCTCGTGCTCGCGGTCGGGAGCGACGCCGGCGTCGACGAGGTGTACCGGGAGACGCTGACCGCGTCCGACCCGGACGCGACGCCCGGCGACGTCGCGGCGGTGGGAGCAGCCGCCGACGGGAACCCGGACGAGACGGCGCCCGACTTCTCGGCGGTCGACGGCGGCCTCACGGCACGGTTCGAGCGCGCCGACGCGACCGCCCGCGGCGACGCGGTGACGAGCGAGTCGCTCGGCGATCCGGACCTCGCCGGCGGCGAGACCGCGACGACGACCCTTGACGTCGTGTTCCGCGCCGACGTCGCCGGCGGCGGCGACGAGGCCACCGTCGTGCGCACGACGACGGTCGACGTGACGGTCGAGAACCCCGCCGGCGACGCGACCGCGGGCGGCGAGGTGGACGTGGACGCGACGTAGGGCGGACCGTCTCCGGCCCGCTCAGAGGTGCATCCCGCCGTCGACCTCGAGCACCTCTCCGTGGACGTACTCGTTGTCGATCAGGTACCGGACGGAGTCGGCGACGTCCGCGGGTTCGCAGGCGTACTCGGGGAGGTGCGTGTCGACGTTCTCGTGGCCGTGAAACTCGATCCCCTCGAGGTAGTCGAGGATGACGTCGTTGAGGTCGGTCTCGACGGGGCCGGGCGCGACGGCGTTGACCTGCACGCCGTCCGGACCGAGCTCTCGGGCGAGCGCGCGCGTCAGCCCGTGGAGCCCGGCCTTGCTCGCGGCGTAGCTCGCGTCGACCGTCCCGAGCGTGCCACCGACGCTGGAGAGGAAGACGACGTTGCCGCCGCTCTCCCGGAGGTGCGGGGCCGCCGCGCGGGTGACGCGGAACGCCCCCGAGAGGTTGGTGTCGATCACCGACTCCCACTCCGCGTCGGTCGTCTCCTCCAGTCGGTTCGGCCGCGTGATCCCGGCGTTGTTGACGACCGCGTCGAGCGAGTCGAACGCGTTGACCGCCCGCTCGACCAGCCGATCTACCGCCGCGGACTCAGAGACGTCGGCCCGCACGGTGACGGCGTCGCCGCCGGCCTCGCGGATCCGATCTGCCGTCTCCGCCGCGGCGGCCTCGTCCGACCGGTAGTTGACGACGACGTCGCGCTCCGCGAGCTCGACCGCGACCGCTCGTCCGATGCCGCGACTGCTTCCGGTGACCAGTATCGCCATACCCGCCCGTGTGATTACTAACTAATACCACTAACGAATACCACGTCGGTTCCGAACACTGCTCGGCCGCGGTCGGACCCGAGGTCCCGTCAGCGCTCCTGCCCCGGCTCCAGTCAGCGCTCCCGCTTCGCCTCCCGCCCGAGCTCCTCCTCGACGGCCTCCACCTTTCGGTCGGCGGTCGTCGCCGCGGCCCGCTTGTCGTCGATCTTCAGCACCGTCGAGACCCGGTCGCCGTCGACGGCGGCGTGGGCGGCCGCGGCGGCGGCGAACACCGTCTCGGCGTCGTCGGCCTCGATCACGGTGCCCATCGGGTTCGTCTCGTAGCTCACGTCGAACTCGTCGAGCGCGGCGACGGCCTTCGCGACCTCCCCGGCCATGCTCCCCTCGATCACCGGTGCGACGCTCAGCAGCGCGACTGTGGTCATGGCCGAGGATTCGCACCGACGTTATTTAAAAACGGCCGAGCGGTGTCAGCTACCGGTCGAGGGCGTCCACTCTCCCGGTGTCCGCTACCGGTCGAGGGCGTCCACTCTCCCGGTGTCCGCTACCGGTCGAGGGCGTCCCGCAGGAACGAGAGCTGATGCCCCACCGCCGGCTCGAAGTCCTCGCCGAACGGGGAGAAATGGTCCGCGGGCATGGTGACGACGGTCCCGCGAGAGAGCGCCTCGCCCGCGTCGACGACCGCCTCGCTGTCGACGATGGCGTCGTCGGTCCCCGCCAGAAGGAGGGTCGGCGCCCGGATCTCGCCGAGCCGGTCGACCGGCCGGTAGTTCGCGACGCGCAGCAGCGACCGCGCCGGCGTCTCGTTACGCCACGTCGAGTCGCGGTCGACCAGATCGAGGTACTTCCGCTTCGTCCCCGGCTCCGTGATCGCCGCGAGCTCCTCGGTGCCGCCGACGATCGGGACGGTCCGCCCCCGACCGAACCGATGCCCGATCAGATCGCGGAGCCCGGCCGCTCCGGAGCGCGCGAGGTACTTGGCACCGCGACGCCGGGCGATCGCCCGGCCGTCGAGCATCGGGACGGCGCCGATCGCGGCGTCGACATCGCGGCGCTCCGCGGCGAGCGTGAGGACGTGCGCCGCCGACAGCGACGCGCCCCAGAGGACGAGGTCGCGGCCAACGGCGTCGACGCGGCGGACGCGGTCGATCGCGGCCGCGTAGTCGGCGCGCTGGTCCGCGGGGTGGACCGCCTGCGAGTCGCCGTCGGAGGCGCCGAACTCGCGGTAGTCGAACAGGAACGCGGCGTAGCCGGCGTCGGCGAACCGCTCCGCGACGGCCGGATAGCCGAAGCTCCGCTCCGCGCCGAGGCCGGGCGCCATCACGACCACCGGCGGATCGGCGGCGTCGCCGCCCGGGAGGTAGAGTGTCCCCCGACAGGTGTCGCCGTCGACCTCGAACGCGAGCGCCCGCGTGGCAAACCGCTCGCGAGGCGGCCGGTCGAGTCGCCGCTGCGCGCGGTTCACCGGGTTCCGACGGGTCACGCTCGGTCCTCGGAAGCTGCTCGGTCGTCGCCCCGGGCGGGCCCGCCGTCGTCGGGCTCCGCGTCCCCGGTATCGGGGTCAGCGCCCCCGTCTTCGGGCTCGGCACTTCCGTCGGCGTGCGTCAGCGTCTCCAGCACGCGCGTCGAGAACTCCGTCTCCGAGATCTCGTACGCGGCCAGCGCCTCGAACCACTCCGCCTCGGCGCGCCACGTCCCGAGGACGTCGCCGGGCGAGCGGACGACGGTCGCCTCGACCCGGACGGGGTCCCACTCGTCCGCCTCGGCGCGGTCGATGAGCGCGTTGAGCGCGCGCCCGATCTCGCCGCGGTGCACCTCGCGCCCGGGAAACGCCGTCATGTACGTGAGGTTCAGGGGGCCGCCGCCGTCGATCTCCTCGACGCTGATCCCGTAGCTGCGGAGCGCCGGCTCCACGTCGGCCGTCTGCTCGTCGCCGGTCATACGGGACGGTCGACCGGGCGGAATAAATCGCTACCGGCGTGGGCGTCGCTCGACGGGTGAGAACGTATCGGTCCGTCGAAAGCCGCGGACGGGGGTGACCGCCGCAGAGGGCGGTCGGTCGGAGTTGTCAGAGGCACACGATTGTCCCGCGCGGCCAACTGGTCGTACTCCCCGAAATCATATAAACGCTCGGGAGGCGGCCGTTCGGGAGCCCGTGGCTCGGATTCTCCCCGCTCCGAGTCCCCGACCGCCACGACCCTGTCCCCCCGACCGGGCATCCTTTATCACCGTCGCGGAACAGGATCCGGTATGCTCCGGGGTGCGTCGTCGGCGCTGTCGCGATCCGCCGACGCCGTCGGCGTCCTCGTCGTCGGCGGCCTCCTGACCCTGCTGACGTGGGTGATCACGCCGGTCTGGGTCGGCAGCGTCGTCGCGTTCCCCCCGCTCGTCATCCTCGCGCCGCTCGCGCTCGCGCCGGCGTTCGTCCGTCGCGGGTACCTCGTCCGCGTCGTCGCCGGCGCGGGCGCGACCGGGAACCGCGACGGCGCGCCCCCCTTCGTCGCGTGGAACGAGCTGTACCGCGACGGGCTCAAGTCGGCCCTGCTGAGCGCGCTGCTCCTCGCGCCGCTGGCGCTGCTGTTCGCGGGCGTCGCCCTCGCGGGCGTCGCCGTCGGAACCGGCTCCGTCGACCTCGCTCCCGCGGTCGGACTCGTCGAGCGCGCGCTCGGAGGGAGCGGCGTCCCCGCCGTCGTCGCCGCCGGGGCCGGGCTCCTGACCGTCGTCACCGCGGGGTACCTCCTCGCGTTCGCGTACGTCCGGCCGGCCGCGCTGGCCGCGTTCGCCGCGTCCGGCCGGCTCCGCGACGCCCTCCGACCGGGGCGGGTCGCCGCCGTCGCCGGGGCGGGTACGTACGCGACCGCGTGGGCCGTCGCGGTCGCGACGCTCGGTGCGGGGTACGCGCTCGCCGCGCCGTTCGTCCCGCTCGTCGTCGGCGTCGCGTTCGTCTTCGTCGTCCGGGTCATCGCGCACGCCCTCTACGGCCGCGGCACCGCGGAAACGATCGAGTTCGGCGGCGCGGAGCCGACCGCGTCGACCGACCTCGGGGCGTCGCCGGCGACGGGAAAGCGGGTCCACGGCTCGCCTTCGGACCGGTCCGAACCGGCTCTGGGTCGATCCGAGTCACCCCCGGGTCGGTCCGGGCCGGCTCCGGACCGCCTCGACGGCGGGTTCCGGCGCTCGCCGCGTGAGCCGCCAGCGACGGTACAGACCGGCCGGACGGTTCCGTTCGATCCCGGGGACACCGGCGACGCGGGCGGCTTCGAGTGGAACGCAGAACGCGACCTCGACGGCGACGACGAGGTCGACGCCGACCCCGCCGACCGCGATGTCGACGGCGGCTTCCAGTGGGGCGTCGGCGTCGACCCGGAAGACAAGAGTTGATACGAGCGCGGGCGAACGGTCGGGCATGCGCATCTCCGACCGGGGCTACGGCGAGGAGGGCCGGGAGCGGCTCACCCTCGTCCCCGAGAACGTCGACGACCTCTGGCACCTCGCGCACGTCCTCGAACCCGGGGACCTCGTCGAGGGCGACACCACCCGCCGGATCCAGCGGAACGACGATCAGATGCGGGACACCGGCGGCCAGCGCGAGCACCTGTTCGTCACGCTGGAGGTCGACGACGTGGAGTTCGCCCGGTTCGCCAACCGGCTCCGCGTCTCGGGCGTGATCGTCGGCTGCTCCCGCGAGGACCAGCTCAACGCCCACCACACGCTCAACGTCGAGGAGCACGACGAGATCACGGTCGAGAAGCACTTCAAACCGGACCAGACGGAGCGGCTGGAGGAGGCGACGGAGGCCGCCGAGAACCCCGACGTCGCCATCGCGACCGTCGAGGAGGGCGCCGCCTACGTCCACACGGTCCAGCAGTACGGCACCGAGGAGTACGCCTCGTTCACGAAGCCGACCGGGAAGGGCGAGTACTCCCGCCCCCGCGAGGAGCTGTTCGCCGAGCTCGGCGAGGCGCTGGCGCACCTCGACGCCGACGCCGTGATCCTCGCCGGCCCGGGGTTCACGAAGCAAGACGCGCGCGACTACATCGAGGAGGAGTACCGCGACCTCCCCGACCGGATCACCACTGTCGACACCTCGGCCGCGGGCGACCGGGGGGTCCACGAGGTCCTGAAGCGCGGCGCGGTCGACGAGGTGCAAAAGGAGACGCGGATCTCGAAGGAGGCGAACCTGATCGACGAGCTGACCGAGAACATCGCGCAGGGCGCGAAGGCGACGTACGGCCCCGAGGACGTGGCCGAGGCCGCCGAGTTCGGCGCGATCGAGACCCTGCTGGTGGTCGACGACCGGCTCCGCACGGAGCGACAGCAAGAGGGCGACTGGTCGATCGACGTCAACGAGGTGATCGAGTCGGTCGAGCGGCAGGGCGGCGACGTGGTCGTCTTCTCCTCGGAGTTCGCGCCCGGCGAGCAGCTCTCGAACCTCGGCGGGATCGCCGCGATCCTGCGCTATCGGCTGGAGTAGCGAGTCCAAGCGACGGACCCGCTCCCCCGCGGTTCGTCGCTCCCGAAAACACTTACCTATCGTGAGGAGAGTCGACCCATGAAACGGCGTTCCCTCCTCCGGGGCGCGGTTCCCCTCTGCGCGGGCCTCGCCGGCTGCTCCGGATTGGTCTCCGATTCCCCGACGCTCTCCCTGACCGTCTTCAATCACTCCGAGAGCCCGTACACGGTCGAGGTGACGATCTCCCGGACGGACGCCACCTCCAGAAGCGACGCCAGGGCGTTCTCCGGGACGATCGACGTCGAGCCGGACGGTCAGGCCGTCCGCGAAGACGTCGCCGAACGGCGGCCGTACCTCGTCGAGTACGGCCTCTACGAGGACAACAGCGGTCTGACGGACCAAGACCACGTCCACTACTATCCGGGCGACGAGGGCGAGGATGGCGGTTTGGCGTTCGATATCGATTCATCCGGGACCCTGACGCGGAGGTGGTGACCGCCGCCCGCCGGCGATCTGACCACCGACGGTCGCCGTCGAGTCGTCGGTTCGTTCCTATCTCCCCGTGAGCGCCTCGCTTGCGGGCGCGAAATCGATCGGCTGCCCCCGCCCCCTTTCGCTCGCCCGTTTATAAAGCATATGCGCGGCCGCGACCGTCTCGATCCCGGTCCCGCCGGAGTCGAAGACCGTGATTTCCTCCTCGCTCGTCCGGCCGGGATGCCCGCCGGCGACGACCTCGCCGAGGTCGGCCGCGACGTGGTCCTCGCCGACGAGCCCCGCCTCGACCGCGGCGAGGAACGAGCCCGCGTCCTGCGCCGCCCGCTCGCGGATGTCGGGGACGTACGTCGACCGGGCGACAAGCTCCGGCGGGAGCTCGTTCTTCTCCGGGTGGTACTGCCCCATCGACGTGACGTGGGTGCCGGGCTCGACGTCCGCGTCGTCGACGACCGGGTCGCTCGCGTTCGTCGCGGTGATCACCACGTCGGCGCCGGCGACCGCCGCGCTCGCGCTCGGGACCGCCGAGATGTCGGGCTCGATCCGGTCGTCGAACTCGTCCGCGAACGCCTCGCGGTGCTCGGCCGTCGGCGAGAACACCCGGACGGCCTCGAAGTCGCGCACGGTCGCGGTCGTCGCGAGCTGGCCGCGGGCCTGCGCGCCGCTCCCGATCACGGCGACCTCCGTTGCGTCCTCGCGAGCGAGCGCGTCGACCGCGGTCGCCCCCGCGGCGCCCGTCTTAAACGGGTTCATCGACGCGCCGTCGAGCACCGCGAGCGGCTCGCCCGACTCGGCGTCGAACAGCGGGGTCATGAACCACGCGTCGCCCGCGCCGAACCCCGCGGAGTAGGTGTAGCCGCCCATCGCGCCCGTCTCCGGCAGCAGCGCGGCGTAGGTCGTCAGCATGCCCGGCGGGTCGCGGTTGTACAGCTTCGTCCGCGGTTCCGCGGGCGCGCCCTCGCCGATCTGGCGGTACGCGTCGCGCACGGCGGCGACGTAGTCGGCCGGCTCGGCGAGGTCGTCGACGTCGGCGCTCGTGAGAAACAGCGTCTCGGTCATACCCGACCGGTCGGGCGCCGGGGACTAAACCGTGCAGGGAACCGGAACGCGACGCGGCGCGAGCTGCCGGCGGTCGGCGCGTCGACCGGCGTCGGCCTCTCCGGGCGCGTCAGTCGGAGCCGCCGGCTCGCGACCGCCCGCTCTGCGACCGGTCGACCGCGCGGTCGATCGACTCCCCGACGGAGCCGTCGCGGGACCGATCGGTCCGCCCGCGAACGTCGGTGACTGGGTTCCGGACGAACATCGCGTGGGCCACGATGGCGCCCGCGACGAGGGCGCCCCCGGGTAGCGCGGCCGTCAACGACAGTCCGACCAGGTTGAGGAAGGCGGTCACACCGATCAACGCAGCCGGAATGAGCCCAAGGACGTAGTCGTAGTACCCAGTCATGCTTCGCTGTAAACTATGACAAAATCACTATTAAAACTTTATCAGGGTTCTCCGTGGCACCTCAAATGATCATTTCGAAGTTGTTCATAAGTTATATGGACTATCATCGCGGTCAACGCGAGCCAGTGGACCGCCGCTGCGGCGGCTCTCGGGCCGGACGAGGCCGTCGGAGACGCGGCGGAATCGGGGCAGAAAAGCAGCGCGGGGAACGGGTCAGCCAACGCAACGGGTCAGCCAACGACGGTCGAGGCGCCGGCGCGGGTTGTTATCGGAGCCTGAAGTACAGGGCGCGCCAGCCGCCGAGGAACGCCGACCCCGCCACGAGCATGACGACGGCGAAGCTCAGTTCGGCGCCGCCGCGGAAGACGAACGCGCGGAGCCCGAGTCCGACGACGGCCGCCGGGATCCACGACCGGATCGCCAGCGGCACCGACGACTTCGCCGTCTCCGCGGCGCCGGCGGAGTACGCGCCGACGACCGGCGCGATCAGGGCCCAGGCGATCAGGAACGGCGCGTAGACGCCGGGCAGGTACAGCGGGTTCGCCGTGAGGAACTCGACCGAGGTGTGGTTCAGCGTCCCGATAGTCAGCATGACGATCAGCGCGAGCAGGTCGCCGACCAGGAGCGGCGCGGCGGCGCGGTCGAGGCGATTCGAGAGGAACGACGAGTCGGCCATGTCGACCAGTCTGGGGCGCCCCTACTTTGTACGCACGGATTCGGTCGGGCGGTCGCCGCGCCGGCGAGCGTCGCCGCGCCAACGAGCATCGCCTACTCGTACAGCGGGTGCGCCTCGCAGAGCTCGACGACGCGCTCGCCGACCTCGTAGATGACCTCGTCGCTGTCGACGTCGTCGACGACGCGGTAGATGAGATCGCCGACCTCCTCGATCGCCGCCTCGTCGAACCCGCGGGTCGTGAGCCCGGCCGTCCCTGCGCGGATCCCCGAGGGATTGAACGGCGACCGCGTCTCGCCCGGCACGGTGTTCCCGTTGAGCACGATGTTCGCGGCCGCGAGCGCGTCCTCCGCGTCGCCGCCCGGCAGGTCCGGGTGCGAGTCGCGGAGGTCGGCCAACACGAGGTGGTTGTCGGTGCCGCCGGAGACCAGGGAGAGCCCGTGCCCCTGAAGCGTCTCGGCGAGGACCTCGGCGTTGTCGACGACCTGCTGCGCGTACGCCTCGAACTCGGGCTCGAGCGCCTCCTTGAACCCCACCGCCTTGCCGGCGACGTTGTGCATGAGGGGGCCGCCCTGCCCGCCGGGGAACACCGCCTTGTCGATGTCGTCGGCGTACTCCTCGTCGCACAGTACGATCCCGCCGCGCCCGGCGCGGATCGTCTTGTGGGTCGAGCCGGTGACGAAGTCGGCGACGCCGACCGGCGACGGGTGGACGCCCGCCGCGACGAGCCCGGTGATGTGGGCGATGTCGGCGAGGTGGTAGGCGTCGACCGCGTCGGCGGCGGCCTGGATCGCCTCCCAGTCGACGGTCCGCGGGTACGCGGAGTAGCCGGAGACGATGATGTCCGGCTCGAACTCCTCGGCCGTCTCGCGGAGGCCCTCGTAGTCGATGTACCCCGTCTCGGGGTCGACCTCGTACTGCTCGACCTCGTAGATCTGCCCGGTGAAGTTCGCGGGGTGGCCGTGCGAGAGGTGGCCGCCGTGGGTCAGGTCCAGCGAGAGGATCTTGTCGCCGGGCTCCAACACCGCGTAGTACACCGCCTGGTTCGCCTGCGTCCCGGAGTGCGGCTGGACGTTGACGTGTTCGGCGCCCCACAGCTCCTTGGCGCGCTCGATCGCGAGCTCCTCGACCTCGTCGGCGTACTCGCAGCCCGCGTAGTACCGCGCGCCCGGGTACCCCTCCGCGTACTTGTTCGTGAGGACGCTCCCCTGCGCCTCCAGCACCGCCTCGCTAACGTGGTTCTCGCTGGCGATCATCGCGAGCGTCTGCTCCTGTCTGTCGCGCTCGCCGGCCAGCGCGTCGGCGACCGCCGGGTCGACCTCCCGGACGTGCTCGTTGTCCATGTACGAAGGCGGGTGCGATCGCGCATTAATCCTTCCGTCACGGCGTCGCCCACACGCTGGTCTCCCGTCGCGTCCGCCACTCGCAACGACGCGTCGTTCCCGCCGTTTTCGGTTCGAACCTCGAATCCGGCATTTTCGGAGGTCTCGGCGGCTGAAAACCCGTTGTTCCCTTCCTGAATCCCGTTAATATTAAATAGATATCTGGCTTTTATCCGAGGAGATAGATGGTATCGAATTTACTGGAGACGGACGTCGAGAACGTCCTCGATACGGCGTTCGCCGGCGCCGACGAGGAGCTCCTCGTCGTCGACCCGTCCGCGGAGACGATCGTATCGCTCGTCGAGGCGGCAACCGGCCGCGACGACCTGCCGACGCTGTCGATGCTGGCGGACGAACGCACGCTGAAGGACGTGACAGACGACTTCCTCGTCGCGTCGAAGGCGGCCGACCTCGTCGCCGACGGGTCGCTCGGGCTCCGCGTGCTCTCGACCGAGGTGGACAACGCGCTGTTCGTCTCTCCCTCGCGGGTCGTCGTTCTCGTGAGCGCGGGCGAGCACGTCGCCGCGCTCTCGACCGAGGAGGACGACTTCGTCGACGAGGTGTTCGCGACGCACCGCGACGCCTTCGAGTCGGCCGAGGAGTACGGGCTCCGGACCCCGGCGCTCAGCCGCGTCCGCGAGACGATGGCGGCCGAGATCGGCGAGGCCGCCCGCGACGACTTCGACGCCGTGCTCGCCTCGATGGAGTCGGCGGACGCCGCGCTCGACGAGGTGACCGTCTCGCTGCTCGTCGCCGCGAAGAACGACGTGCTCCTCTACGACATCTCGAAGTGGGGCGAGGACGTCGGGATCGCCTCGAAGGCGACGTTCTCCCGGACGAAAACCCGGCTGGAGGATCTCGGAATCATCGACACGGAGAAGGTCCCGATCGACGTCGGTCGCCCCCGGCTCCGGCTCAAGCTCGGTGACGACCGGCTCCACGGCGTCGACGCCGAGGAGCTCGCCGGTGTCGCGAGCGAGCTGATGGATTGAATCGGCGCCGTTTGGCCGAATCGTCGCGCCGTCTCCGCCTCCGACACCGCGACCCGCGGCTTTTTTCCGCTCCCTCGCGTCGAACGGGATATGGACATCGGACTTGTCGGCGAGGGCCCCGCGGTCGACGCCGTCTCGGCCGCGCTCGGGGACGTCGACGTGAACGTGATGCCGGTCGAGCCGGGGCTGCTGGACGGATTCGACCTCGCGGTCGTGGCCGACACCGCCGGCTCGTCGGCGTTCGCGGCCGCGAACGACGCCCTCGACCGCTGGGTGGGGATCGAGGTCGGCGGCCTCGGCGGGGTCCCGCTCGACGAGGTCGACGCCGCGGTGACCGTCTTCGACGAGGCCTGCTACGACTGCCTTCGGACGCGGGTCGCGAGCGGCGGCGCGGAGCCGGCGGACGCCCCGCAGGGCCGCCGGTCGGCGGTGCGCTACGCCGGTGCGCTCGCCGGGCGCCGCGTCATCCGGCTGCTCGCGGGCGACTCAGTCGCCGACACGGTCGTCGAGGTGCCGGGCGCGGAGCGCAGCCTGCTCCCGGTCCCCGGCTGCGACTGCGGCGACGCCCCCGGCGACGCGCTCCCGCGGGAGCACGCGGAGCGCCCGCTCGACGAGTCGATCGACCGCGCCGAGCGAGCGGTGGACGCCCGGATCGGCGCGCTCTCGGAGGTCGGCGAGCGGGAGTCGTTCCCGGTGCCGTACTACGTCGCGCGCGTCGCCGACACCACGCCCTTCTCGGACGTCCGGGCCGCCGAGTTCGGCGGCGGCGTCGACGCCGGCTGGGACGCGGCGTTCATGAAGGCGCTCGGCGAGGGGTTAGAGCGGTACGCGGCGGGGGTCTACCGCGAGGCGTCGTTCACGCGGGCACCGGCCGCGAACGTCCCGAACCCGGTGACTCCCGACGCGTTCGTGCGCCCCGACGACGCCGAGGCGTACGACCGCGACGAGGCGCTCGCGTGGGCGACCGGCGAGGAGCTCGCAACCGGCGAGCCCGCGAGCCTCCCGGCGGAGTTCGTCGGCTTCCCCCCGTCGGAGCGCCGGTACCGGCCCGCGATCACCACCGGGCTCGGGCTCGGGAACTCCGGGCCGGAGGCCGCGCTGTCGGGGCTGTACGAGGCCGTCGAGCGCGACGCGACGATGACGAGCTGGTACTCGACGACGGAGCCGCTCGGGCTGGAACTCGATGACTCGACGTTCGCCGAACTGGAGAAGCGCGCGCGGGCCGAGTCGCTGTCGGTGACGCCGCTGCTCGTGACGACCGACGTCGACGTACCCGTCGTCGCCGTCGGCGTCCACCGCGACGGCGACTGGCCGCGGTTCGCGGCCGGTTCGGGCGCCGACCTCGACCCGGTCGCCGCGGCCCGGAGCGCGCTCGCGGAGGCGCTCCAGAACTGGACGGAGCTCCGGTCGATGGGGCCGGACGCCGCGGCCGAGGAGGGCGCCGCGATCGGTCACCACGCCGACTTCCCCGACGAGACGCGGGCGTTCTTCGACCCGGACGCGAGCGTCCCCGCCGACGCGCTCGGCGAGCCGGCGCTCTCGGGGACCGACGAGCTGGAGGCCGTCGTCGACCGCGTCGAGACCGTCGGGCTGGAGCCGTACGTCGCCCGGATCACGACCCGGGACCTCGCCGGGATGGGGTTCGAGGCGGTCCGCGTGCTCGTCCCCGGCGCGCAGCCGCTGTTCACCGGCGAGCCGTTCTTCGGCGACCGCGCCCGCGACGTGCCGCGGTCGATGGGGTTCGAGCCCGAGCTGGAGAAGGCGTACCACCCGTTCCCGTAGTCGCCCGTCTCCCCCCTCCCGCTCGCTGGCCGCCCCACCCGCCCTATTTAAGTCGCTGCCGGCCGCCGGCTCTCCCATGGACGTCGTATCCGACGCGGACGTCGAGGCGGCCGAGGCGGTCGACGACGTGTTCCTCACGCAGGGCGCGGTCGGCGAGGACACCAGCATCCAGCGGTTCGTCATCGATCCCGGGGCCGAGGTGCCGGAACACGACCACCACCACGAGCAGATCGGCGTGGTCACCGAGGGGGCGCTCACCTTCGTCGTCGACGGCGAGGAGCTGGTCGTCGAGGCCGGCGACACGTACGTCCTCCCCGGCGGCGAGCCGCACGCCGCGCGCAACGACGGCGACGAGACGGTCGTGGGGTACGACATCTTCTCGCCGCCGCGCGCGAACCCGGACTGGCGGGACTAAGCGCGACGCGACTATTTATAAACGAATAGGCGGTGCGGTGGCGCGCGCCTGCGAGCGGCCCATCGGCCGCGAGCAGCGCGCGCGAGGGAGTCGGTCGCCCGGAGCAACGCGGAGGGCGACCGACGAGGCTGGGGAGGTATGAGGCGCGGTGCGGTTGCGGTGGGTTGGACTCAAAGGGGCAGCCGCGAGGGGCGCGGAGGCGAAGCAAGCACCGCAGTGAGTGAGCGAAGCGAACGAGCGAGGAGCGCAGCGAGCGTGCGCGCCCCTCGCGGCTGGGGCTTTGGAGGTGGTCACCGCAAAGAGACCAGTCACGTATCGCCGAGCGGCTGGGGCTTTGGAGGTGGTCACCGCCGATCCGCACTCAACTGTTTATAAGTAATCGACTGGGCTTTGGAGGTGGTCACCGCCGATCCGCACTCAACTACTTATAAACGAGCGGTTGGGACTTTGGAGTCGATCGTCGCCCCGCCCGCGTCGTTCACAGACCAACCAACACGATCGGAGGCAACGCACGCCACTGTCACGCACCCTTTATCAATCGACCCCTAACTGGCTACATCGTAATGGCACGCGCGAGCGCCGGCCCCCGGCTCCACTTCGGCTTCTGTAACCTCAGCCTCTCGCACGAACGGCTGTACGGAGCCCTCGGGCTCGGCCTCGCGGAGCCCCGCGTCGTCGTCGACGCGGAGCCGGCCGAGTCGGTGACCGTCCGGACGACCGACGACGACCCCGCCACCGACCCCGCTATCCGCGACGATGTCCGCGAGTACGTCCGCACCGCCGCCGACCTGCTCGGCGTCGACGGCGCGCGCGTCACCGTCCGCGAGTCGCTGCCGCGCCACGCCGGGCTCGGGAGCGGCACCCAACTGGCCGCCGCGACGCTCGCGGCGGTCGCGACCGCCCACGGCGAGGCGCCCCGCGTCCGCGAGCGCGCCCCGGCGCTCGGCCGCGGGGGGCGCTCCGGCGTCGGCGTCGCGACCTTCGAAGCGGGCGGGTTCGTCCTCGACGCCGGTCACCCGACCGCCAGGTTCACGACCGACCGCCCCGCGGACGGCGAGTGGACCGTCCCGCCGGTGGCGGCCCGCCACGACGTGCCCGAGGACTGGCGCTTCCTGCTCGTGCGCCCCGACGCCGACCCCGGCCGGAACGGGGACGCGGAGGACGACGCGATGCGGACCGCGGTCGAGCGCGCCGAGCCCGGGATCGCCGACCGCATCGGCGGGATCGTCACGCGGCGGGTGCTCCCCGCGATCGCGACCGGAAACGCCGAGCGGTTCGGCGCCGCGGTCGCGGAGATCGGCCGGCTCAACGGCGCGTGGTACGCCGACGAGCAGGGGGGCGTCTACCGCCCGCCCGTCGGCGACGTGGTGGCGTCGCTGTCCGACGCCGCGGCGGTGTTCGGCGCGGGGCAGTCCTCCTGGGGCCCGACCGTGTACGGCGTCACCGACGCCGCGAACGCCGACGCCGCGGCGACCGCGGGCGAGCGCGCGCTGGACGAGGCGGGCGTGTCGGGATCGGTCGCGGTCGTCCGCGCGGCGGACGGCGGGGCGCGGGTGACGGAGTAGCGGGTCGGTCGGCTGTTGGCGGGTCGGCCGCCGGCGAGTCGGTCGGCCGCCGCGCGCTTTCCGCACCCACACGAGCAACAACACTAAGCGGTGCGGCGCCCCCGTACGGGACATGACGAGCGTTCCGTTCGGCGTCGCCCGCCTCGACTCGATCCTCGGCGGCGGCGCGCCGCCGGGCAACGTCGTGCTGCTCGCCGGCGAGTCCGGAGCGGGCGCGCGCGAGTTCCTGTACACGAGCGCGGCGATGAACGCCCTCGGGCGCGCGGACGAGGAGCTGTTCGACCTCTACTACGGCGGCCTCCCCGCGGACGCCGAACTCCCCGAAGAGATCCACTACCTCTCCTTTACCGCCGACACGGACGCGCTCACCCGCGAGATGGGGTACACGATGGCCGACGAGATCGTCGACGCCGCGATCGACGAGATCGCCTTCCGGGACCTCTCGCCGGAGTTCTTCCAGCTGAGCCCCATCCCCCGCGACTGGTACGAGGAGGAGACGGCGTCGATCACGGAGCTCGGCGACCGCGGCGAGTACGAGGACGTGCTCACGGCGTTCGGCGACTACCTCTCGGCGAACGCCGACGGGAGCTTAGTCTGTATCGACTCCGTCACCGACCTCCTCTCGATGGTCGACGAGGACACGGAGTGGAGCGACGTGGCGATGGTGATGAAGGGGTTAAAGAAGGCCGCCTACCAGTGGGGCGGGCTCATCCTCGTGTTGGTGAACACCGACTCGATCACCGACGCGGAGTTCGGCGCCCTGATGGACGCCGCGGGCGGGACCCTCCAGTTCACCTGGGAGAGCGGCGGCTCCCAGCGCGCCCGGACCATGTTCGTCCGCGAGTTCCGCGGCGTCCTCTCCCGGCTGGAGGAGGAGAACATCGTCCGGTTCGAGACCGAGATTCACGAGGGCGGCTTCGACATCAGCGACGTGCGGAAGATCCGGTGAGCGGGATCGACCCGGCTGGTGGCGACCGCACTCGGCCGATTCCGTCCGCCGAGTATCGATCCGGAGAATGACGCGACAGATTACTTAAGTCTCCTCCCTAAACGGAGTGTAGATGACGGGGGACCCGCGATGAGCGACCTCGATCCGACCGACGGGACGGTCGACGCCGCGATCGAGGCCGCCGCCGACGAGGCCGGCGTCGGCCGCGAGGAGCTGCTGAAGCGCGCGATCGTCACCCTCGCGGAGGGGGAGGACATCGACGTCCCGGACGCCGAGGAGGTGGCGGCGCTCGAGTCGCGGCTCGACGAGCTCGACGCCGACGTCGACGAGAAGGTGGCTGACCTCCGCGAGCGCTTCGTCGAGCTCTACCGCGACCTGGAGGCGAAGGCGCCGGCCGACCACGCCCACGCCGAGACGGCGGAGCGGATGGACGCGCTCGCGGCCGACCTCGACCGGGTCTCAGAGCGACTCGACGAGCTCGAGGCGGACGCGGTGTCGCGTTCGACCGTCGACGAGGCGGTCGAGGAGCGCGTCGGCGACCTCGACGACCGGCTCGCCGACATCGAGTCGCGGACGGCGGACCTCGCCGAACTGGAGGCGCGCGTGGATGCGATCGACACCGACGACCTCGACGACAAGCTCTCCCGGGTCGCGGGCGCGGTCGTCAGGGTCCGGCGCCGGCTGGAGGCGGCCGAGCGGGACCGCGCCGACCGAGAGCGTCTCGACGCCCTCGCGGCGACCGCGAACCGAAACGGCGTGCGGAAGGCGGCCTGCACCGACTGCGGCGAGACCGTCGACGTCGGGCTGTTGACGGAGCCCGAGTGCCCGCACTGCGGGCGAGAGTTCGGCGAGCTGGAACCGAACCCCGGCTTCCTCGGCACCTCGCGGCTCGTCGCCGGGGAGCAGCCGGCCCTCGAGGGCGACGTCGACGACGGGCGAGACGGCGGCGTGAGCACCCGCGACGCCGGGGGAGATCGATGAGCGACGACGAGGGCGATCCGCGGCGCGACACGGGCTCCGACCCGAACCTCGACTCGAATCGCGATCCGAATTCTGACGAGGAGCTCGACTCTCTTGACGACCCCGCGGCCGAGATCGACGACCCCTTCGCCGAGCTCGGTGCGGGCGTCGACGAGCGCGACACCGGAGGGGCTGAGTCGGGATCCGACGCGGACGCGGGAGCCCACGCCGCCGACGGATCCGAGTCGTCTCTACCCGGCCACGCGTCCGACGCGGGACGTGGCGATCCCTTCGACGAGCTCGGGTTCCCCGACGCCGGGCGCGAGGGCCCTTCGGACGACGCCGCGGGTCGGGGCGATCCGGGCGACTGGGACGACGAGATGGACGCCCTCGACGACGCGTTCGAGCAGATGGACGTCGACGGCCCGACCGAGGAGGACGTCTGGGAGTCGCTCGACGCCGACGCGGCCGACGCGTTCGGCGCCGCCGGGATCGGCGGGGCGACGTCCGTCCCCGGCGGGCGCGACACGGAGCACGTCGTCTCCAAGCGGACGTACTGCCAGCAGTGCCCGCACTTCACCTCGCCGCCCGAGGCCGCGTGCACCCACGAGGGGACGACCATCGTCGAGGCGGTCGGCTTCGACGAGTTCCGCGTCCGGAACTGCCCGATGGTCTCCGAGGAGAACCCGACGTTCGACGCTGACGGCTGACGGGATCTATTTTCGTTACGCTCCGTCCGATCGGGACCGTGGCCGGTTTCTGAACAGCCTCAAGCGTCCCCGGGACAGATCGTCCCTACGGTGGGTATCGTCGACGCAACGCGACGGCGCGGGATCGAGTTCGGTCCGGGAGCGCTCACCGGGGCGATAGGGGATTCGATTACGGTTATCCCGCTCGTCGTCGCGCTGTCGCTCCTGACGGGCGTGTCGCTGCCGCACGCGCTCGCCGGGTTCGGGGTCTTCCAGATCGTCTGGGGAGTCCGGTACGGGCTGCCCGTGTCCGTCGAGCCGATGAAGGCGCTGGCGGCGCTGGCGATCGCCGGCGCCCTGACGTACGCCGAGCTCGCGCTCGCCGGGCTGATCCTCGGCGTCCTCCTCCTCGCGATCGGGCTCTCCGGCACGCTCGCGCGAGTCGAGCGCTGGATCGGCGAGCCGGTGATACGCGGCGTGCAGTTCGCGGTCGGGCTGATCCTCTTGGAGACCGGGGTCGACCTCGCGCTCGGCGACCCGGTCCTCGCGGCGCTCGGGGTGGCGATCGCCGCCCTCGCGGCCCTCGCCGGGTATCGGACGGCGAGCGCGCTCGCGGTGGCGGTCGCGGGCGTCGCGATCGCCGTCGTCGTCGCGGACGTCCCGGCGCCGCAGTGGCCCGGGGCGCCGCCGACCCCGTCGCTGTCGGCGCTCTCGGCGGCGGTCACCCGGCGCGCGGCGGACGGCGTGGCCGCCCAGCTCGCGATGACGATCGGGAACGCCGCGCTCGCGACCTCCCTGCTGTTCGCCGACCTGTTCGACGCCGACGTGACGGCCGACGAGCTGTCGGCGAGCATGGGCGCGACGAACCTGCTCGCGGTGCCGCTCGGCGGGATCCCGATGTGTCACGGCTGCGACGGCGTCGCCGGGAAGCACGCGTTCGGCGCGCGCACCGGCGGCGCGAACGTCGTCCTCGGCGCCGGCTACCTCCTCGCCGTCCCGTTCGCGACCCCCGCACTCCTCGGCGCGTTCCCGCTGGCGATGCTCGGCGCGCTGCTCGCGATCGTCGCCGTCTCGCTCGCGCGCAACGCGCTCGACTCCGAGAACGTCGCGCTCTCGGTCGCTATCGGCCTCGTCGCGCTGGCGACGAACCTCGGCGCCGCGTTCCTGCTCGGGATCGTCGCGCATCTGGCGTGGGAGCGGATCGGCGACACCGACGGCGGTTTATAAATAGACGGCGGTGTAGCGGCGCGCGCCTCCGAGCGCCCGCAGGGCGCGAGGAGCGCGTGCGAGGGAGTCAGTCGCCGGAGCGAAGCGGAGGCGACTGACGAGGCTGGGGAGGCGTGAGGTGCGGTGCGGTTGCGGAGGGTGGGACTCAAAGGGGCAGCCGCGAGGACGAAGCACGGCGACGGTAGCACCGCAGCGAGGGAGCGAAGCGACCGAGCGAGGAGCGCGCCGAGCCGCGCGAGTCGTCGCGGCTGGGGCTTTGGAGGTGTTCACCGCGATGTCGCCGACCACGCATAAACGACCAGAATACGCATACCTGTCTCGAGCGCAGTCACGGAAGCTAAACCGCTCTGTCCCGTACGCCACCTATATATGCAGTTCTGTGACGACTGCGGTTCGATGATGGTCTCCGTCGACGGCGAGATGGTGTGTCAGAACGACGACTGCGGCGGCACCGCCGAGCGCGACGAGTCGCTCGCGGCGGAGTTCGAGTCGACCGCGGAACAGACCGGCGACGAGGTGATCGAGACCGAGGAGGGCGCGAACTTCGAGGGGAAGCCGACCGCGACCGACGTGGTCTGCGACGAGTGCGGCCACGGCGAGGCGTGGTACACGATCAAACAGACCGGCGCCGCCGACGAGCCCCCGACGCGCTTTTTTAAATGCAAGGAGTGCGGCCGTCGCTGGCGCGGGTACAACTGATCGGACCGATCGGCGGCCCGCCACGCGGTTCCCCCGAAACGACCGGTCGCCGGGAACCGGGGAACCACCTCAGAGTACCACCTCGCTGTCGGTGAGGAGGTCCCGCTTCGCTCGTTCGGCCTCCGGCCCTTCCGGAACGATACCGGGCGTCGAAGCCTCGTCCTCGAACCGATCCGGGTCCGGTGAGAGGGAGTCGAGCACCTCCGCGAACGTCGGTCCCCGCCTCCCCGTGAGGTGGACGAACCCCCCGTACTGTCGCTCCTCGATCGGCGTCGCGTCCGGATCCGCGAACGCTTCGCGAATGCAATCGACGTTCTCCCGGAGGTACTCCGCGGCCTTGTGCTGCGAGTACTGGCTGTCCGCGTAGTACTGTCCCTGATCGCTGTCTGTGAGGTCCGCCTCCGCGAGCGTCGAGGACTCGTACCGAACCGCGTCCTCGCTGATATCGCCGGTGAGGAAACTGAGATTCACGGTGAAACAATCCGGATACCGCAGAATCACCAGAAAGAAAATCTGCTCGTCAACGGTGTAGCGCTCCTGCAAGCGGTAGTAACACTCCAGTTGACATCCTCCCGCGCCTGAAGACGCGGGAATCCCACGGCACCGCACCGCTGAGTTGGGATATTATGGTTCGCGGTTCACGACCTGTTCTCGTGGGGCGAAACGGCCCTCACTACGGTCGAACAGGTGAACCGCTGGCTGTGCCAACCAGCCGTTATCCCTATCGCCGCCATCCGTGGCGAGACTCGGGAGTACCTTTTGTCGAATGTTCTCCGCACCGTTTACGTCTGCGTTCGCAACCGTATCGCACGCCTCACAGACGTACAACCCACGTTTGACCCGTTGGTTATCGTCCGTGTGACCACATGCTGAACACGACTTCGACGTATCGCGTTCCGACACCAACTCCACGTCGATGCCCTCGGCTTCCGCCTTGTAGTCGAGTAGCGTCGCGAAGCGGTCGAACGCCCACCCGTGCAAGTCGAGATTGCCGTGGTCGCCCCAATTCCGAGACTCGCCGTTCTCGTCGCCCTCTCGGATCCCGCCGAGGTCGCCAACGACAAGAGTCCCGACATCTCGTTCGATGCACTCCTCGACAATCGCTTTCGAGAGCGCGTGCAAGAAGTGTGTCCGACGACCCCTCCGCTTGCGGTCAAGTCGGGTGGCCACACGAGACGAGGAATCGTCGCACTTAGCCTTCTTTTTCGTGAAGTAGTATTCGTCCTCTTTGAGTGCGCCACCGGGATACAACACCGCTTCACCGCCGAACGAGACGGCGGCGAAGTTG
>NZ_MWTH01000004.1:0-126331 GCF_059752395.1 Halorubrum sp. B53
GCCCTTCTGACCAGGGTCAGCACCACTGTCGGTAGCCACATCCTGAACCTGCTGGAAGTCGTTACTGGTCACGACGTCGATTCCTTCCTCGTTGAAGGCTCGTTGCATCTCCCGGCCAAGCTGACCTTCCATATCTGAGAGCACGTGATCGGAGCGCTGGAGAACCGTCACGTCGACGCCGACGCGGTGCAGGATCTGGCCCCACTCCAGCGCGATGTACCCGCCACCGAGCATCACCATGCTCTCGGGGAGGTCGCGCTCCTCGAGGATGGTCTCGCTGGTGTAGTAGTCAACGTCGTCGAGGCCGTCAATGGGCGGCGCCCACGGTGAACTGCCGGTCGCGACGAGCGCTTTCTCCCCAGTGATGCGCGCGCCCTCGTCGGCGCCGTCGACGACCTCGATGGTCGTATCGTCGACCAGCTGGCCGTACCCCTCGTAGATGTCGGTCTCGAAGTGCTCAGCGACGTCGACGTAGTTCTCCTGCCGGAACCGTTCGATGAGTTCGCCGGTGCCGTCGAGGGCGTCGGCCCAGTCGACAGTCGGCTCTTCGGGATATGTGACGGCGTCGAAGGGGTTCTCCGACGCTGCAGCACTACTCTCGGCGACGGCGAGCAGATGCTTACTCGGGACACAGCCGACGTTCACGCACGTCCCGCCGATGGGCAAGCCCGTATTCACCATCGCCGTCGAGAGGTCCCGCCGGCTTGCTTCAGTGATCGCGGCGAAGGCTGCGGCGCCCCCACCGAGAATCACGAGATCATAGTCGGAGGTGTGAGTCATCTATACCGATACTTTACGACAGGAAGTTCTTATACTCCAGAGTCCGAAGCTATGGAGTAGGTTGGAGGCCACGAAGCTATGGCAGATACTACTTCATCGGCGCCCGCGTGCGATATCGACGGGACGTGCTACTGCCCGCTCACAGGAGTTATCGACACGTTGAGCCGAAAATACGCGATGCAACTCGTCAGCATCATCGGCGCACACGACTCACTGCGGTTCGCGGAGATCGAAGACCACCTTCCGACAGCGAGCACGTCGACAATCTCGAAACGCCTCGACGAGTTCGAGGAAGCAGGACTCGTCTCACGGACGCAGTACAACGAAATTCCGCCACGCGTCGAATACACGCTAACTGATGAGGGGGATGAGATTCGTTCGAGATTAGAACCCCTTCTTGAGTGGGCGACGGCGAACTCCTGACGTACGGACTCCAGTGAATTTCATCCCACATCTGAGGCTCCTCCATTCAGGTGGGGGTGTTAGCCCCAAGACTATCCTTTCTTCGTGTGCTACTGTGACGCATGATAAACAAGGGAGCGTCTGCACCGTCATTTACTCTTCCAGGTCTCCGTGACGGAGAACAAACCGAGTACAGCCTGGATGAGACAACTGCGGATGATCGGGCTGCGTTGCTGGTATTTTACCCGTTTGATTTCAGTCCTGTTTGTACAAACGAACTGTGTGCGATTCGCGATGCAGAGTGGTTTCAGCTGACGCCGGCGCTCGATGTCTGGGCAATTTCAGGTGACAGCGTCTACGCCCATCGAGCATTCGCCGAGGAATACGGCCTCAATTTCCCGCTACTTAGTGATAGTTCCGGGCGGGTTGCCGAGTCGTATGATGTCTGTTATGACGAATGGGAGAACCACGAGCGCGTCCCGCAGCGTGCCGTGTTCCTTATCGACTCCGAGCAAACGATTCGATACGCCTGGGCGACAGAAGATGCACTCGAGAAGCCGGATTTCTTCCCTGTCAAAGACGCTCTTGAGACGCTGGAAGCGGAACGCGATGAACTCGGTCCTGAGGATGTCGAATTAGTAGTCGAATATAACGAGGAACCGGAACCTCTCACGTAAACTGCTATTTGAGGATCGTTTCAGTGAACGCCGCTCCGACAATCAGCTCATCGCATCTTGGAACCGCTCACGGAGCGCATCCTCACGCTCCTCGAACTGGTCGACCTTCTCCTGTAGATCATCGTTGACGCGCTCGATGCACGCGAGCGCCCGCTCGCCGGCAAGCGACGCCTGCGACCCATCATCGCCATCCGCTTCCAACTGCTCCTCGTAGGCTCGCTCGACCCGCTCGATGGTGCCCTCTGGGTTGAACAGGATGTCGTTGGCCGTGCGAACGTAGCCGTCCAGCGACGCACCCTCCTTGCCTTGGAAGAAGTGGGTGAGCGCGTATGTCGCGCCGGAGTGCAGTGTCCACATATCGATTTCGAACGGCGACGCTGCGTTCGCCTCGGCATCTTCGGCAGCACGCTCTGCGAGATAGTCCGGGAATCCTAGCAGGCTGTAAAACTCGGTGACGGTGAACGGGAGCTCCGAGAAGTCGAGGTCGATGTCCTGGGCGTCCCGGATGAACTCGAAGAGGTCGTCGGCGACGAGTTCGACCTGTGCGAGGATCTCCTCCCACCAGGTCCGGAAGTTCCGCACGTCGCCGACATGCTTGATGACCTCCTTGTCGGTGAGCGAGCGCATCGTATTCGAACAGTACCCGTCCTGGGCGAACCCCTCCACGTAGACGGCGTGCTCGCCGAAGAAGTCGTACCCCGACGTGACGCCCATCGTGATCGGGTCCGACCGGCCGGGGAGGCGCACCTCGAGGCCATCGAACATGATGTCCATATGGACTTCGCCGCCGCCCCGGTAGCGCCGAATCTCGCCGAACATCACCTCGCCCAGCGGCGTCTCGTCGATGGTCTCCTCGCGGAGGACCTCCTCCAACGGCCCGTAGACGTCGATTGGATTGATAATCGCGTAACTGTCCGTAGGGACGTGAAATAGTGGGTCTGTGTCGGGCTCATCGTCTGTCGCGTGGTCGCGCGCTCTCGTCGGCTCGACCAAGGCGTTGAAGCGCTCCGTTTCGACCCACTCGTCGGAGTAGGGATTCCAGTATGCGACTGTTGTCTCGACGGCCTGCGGGAGGTCACGAATCGCCTCGGCGAAGGTTCTCGGTTCGTCGACCGTTTTCTTCCTGCGGTACCAGTCAGGTAGTTCTGTATCGGTTCGTCCATCGACGCCAGCGAATACGGTTTTGGATTCTGGGTCTTTCATTGCAATCACCTCGAAATTGAATTCGTCACCAGCGACGGCGCTCTCATCACGCGCCCTGCGCCCCTCTCACGGGCGCAAAAACAACCTCTTAACCAACATCCCGCCCACGAATCCAGTACTGTTGGTTAAACATCTGGACGGTCTCAACACCTGGCTTCGACTCTCAGGTTCACTCGTCGGCTTGGCGTCGACGGCGCACCTGTTCAGGATTCGGTACCCACGGATGTGTGTCCCAGCAATGGAGGGCGTGCTCTCGTGCCGTGTCGAACAGCGCCTCACACGACCCACATTCGTAGGCGGTCTCGGGCCAGCGTTCTGTGACGAACATTGCCGTCACCGTCGACCTGACTGGATCTGGTGCGGCCGACCGCTGAACGTAGTCATAGCCGATCACTGTCCGTCGACGAAGCGCCGATTGCGCCAGCCGGTCGGGCTTGTCCGCCGGGAGATACACCCACCGGACGAACGCCTCTTCTGAGTCCTTCGCCGAGGGTTGAAGGATGAACCACCGGTCATGATCGTCGCGGAAGAGATACCGTTCTGTTCCCCGATTTTGGAGATAGAGCGGATCGCCGCGCCCGGCAATCACCCGCAGACCGATGGACGGGGAAATTGGGGTGAGGAGTCGCTCTTCCAGCGTGAGCGAGCGGGACTCACCGGCCGAATTCTCGGTCTCGAAGTCGTCAAGCGTCGCTTCGTCAGTCATGATTCGCCGGGATTCGTCTCGCCGGTGTCTTCCCCGCCTGTTCGCTCATGCCGGTCGTTGTATCGCTTGAGTTCTCGACCGATACGCTCCAGCCCCGTGACGGCGCGTTCGATGAGCTGGTACGTGGCCCGCGAGAGTCGGATGTTCTCCATCAGGTCCCCTCCTCTGGCTCGATGAGGTCGTTACTCTCAGCGACGAGTGCCTGAACGGCTGAAGCAGGATCGTTCTCGACCGGAAGTGTTCGATGGTCGAGTGGGGCGGGATACGCCCGGTCCCCCTGCGCACAAAGTATGATCAACCACTTTTCGCTCCCTTCGGCGAGGACGACGTAGTGGTCGATATCCCGACGTTGGAAGACTGTCCGA
Source organism: Halorubrum sp. B53 (assembly GCF_059752395.1). Taxonomy (NCBI): domain Archaea; kingdom Methanobacteriati; phylum Methanobacteriota; class Halobacteria; order Halobacteriales; family Haloferacaceae; genus Halorubrum; species Halorubrum sp. B53. Next base: position 4,134 of record NZ_MWTH01000004.1, read on the forward strand.
TCTGTCCGGCTCACCGCACTCCAGTTCGCCGGCAGTGACGCCGACGGGCCGCCACCGTCCGGCGTGAGGGCGTGGTGGTCCTGGAACTCACCGAGTGCAGCTTTGATGTCGTCACCGGTAAGATGCCAGCAATCAGCCGGGCCATCGCACGCCAATTGACTGATCACCTCGTTTCGGAACTGGATGTAGTGTTGGTGAGCGACGTTCTCGTCGTCATAGTAATCGAGGAGGAGCGCACAGGCGAGCTGCGCCGGCCCGCTCCCCACGTAGCCCCAGTCGAATCCCGCCGGGCTGTGTCGCACGAGCTCGAGGCTTCGATCCGGGGTGAGACGCTCGTGCTCTGTGAGCTTCAGCACCACCGGAGTTCCGTCGACGCGCATACCCACGTACTCGACGTGGTCTGCGTTGGTCTGGCATTGCTCACTATCATCCTGTACTGCCGCTCGTGGATGGTTGGTTGAATCCGTCTTCATAGGTCGAATGCGGGTTATTGGATTCCCCGCACCCCTCTTGGGGGTCGAAAAACTCTGCCGGACGAGCGTACTCGAGGAGACTGATACGCTCTCGCTGAACGGTCAGTAAATGTAGAAGATTATCTTGTCCGGGCTCTCCCCCATGCTGAGGCCTGTACCGACGCAGTAGCTATCCGCATCTTCGATGGCTTTGATGATGGGCAAGAGGTCTTCGGTGCCGTTCTTCGCCTCGACGGGTTCCTTAATCTCATCCGCGTACTGATCCAACTGGGTGACCTTGGACTTTGATGGGTCAACATTCGCTGTTCCGTGCTCAAGGATTGTTTCAGGAACATCGAGATCCATTGTTTCGTCGACCGGCTCACCGCACTCTGTACAATCCATGGTGGATCTCACGACGCCGGTTTTCTAAGGCTTTGTCTGTTCTACTGGGGGAATTAGCACTCGGCGCCGTAGACGATTGCTGAGCGGCTTTCGTAGCCGCACTCCCGACACTCGAACCACCGTTGGACTTTCGCGTCGTCAGCATTCTTCTGGCCGACGACGACCGCGTCGTTCGGACACTCCGGGCAGCGTAGCACGGGCTCGGGACGCTTTTCGAGTTCGTCACGAAGTGATGTGGCTTCCTTCGTCACGAATCCGCGCGACCATACGGGATAGCCGTCGACGAGAATCGCGGCCCGCCACGTATGCACGTACGAGTCCGGCGCTCGATGAAGCACCGCGTGTGCCGTGGTTTCTGTATTCCGGTACGTCAGGGTCGGAGTACGGCTCTCTCGGGTCCAATTGATCAGTCGTGTCATAGTTACTCCTCGAAAAGACAGCGAGCAGCTGTGTCGTCGCCGGCAAGCGTCTGCTGGTCCTCGGCTGTGTCGGCGAAGAGACTGGACTGCTCACCCTCGGATGGTTGCTCAACTTCAGGCCGGTCGTCGACGCCGAACTCACTCGCCTCGGGCCGATCGAGACGTGAATCCCGGTCGCGATGATCCACGTCAGCACCGTAATCCTCGAGTGAGGTCTCGACGCTCGTTTCGGTCACTTCGAGCTGGCCATCATCACCGAACGCGGTCTGCTGTTGAATCTCGATCTCGGGCCGCTCGCTCATTTGGATTGAGCCTCCACCCACCGAGGCTCCGACAGACACCTCCGAGTGTCGCGTCAGTCGTCTTGTGAGCGGATCTCGGTGGCCCGCTGTTTGAGTCGGCGGAGGATTTGGAGCCGTTGCTGATTCGCGTTCTCGTAGGCGACGCACGCTTGCAGCGTCTCCATGTCGGTGATCGTCACGATACCGGCGTTGATGAGTCGCGTATTCGGCGGTTCGAGCCGTTGTGCTGGCGACAGTTCGTTCGGGTCTGGGTATTGTTCTCCTGTGTCGCTCACGGATGGTCGCCTCCGCTCCTGCTGAGGCGAGGACAAACAGCATCAGTTCTCCCTGGTCGCTTCTCTCTCAGTGACAGCTATGCACAGATGCCGTCGGTGCTGGACTCACGTGGGGGCTGTCTCACGTTTGTTGTCGTTTGAGGAACTCGAGGAGCGTCTCGATGTCTTCGGCTGATGCTGACGATTGGCCGAACATGCTCTTGAATCGGTGATCCAACCCGCCTTCTTCGATGAAGGCTTGTGCATCACCGAGTTGTTCACGAAGCGCATCAGCGTCTCCGCGATGCAGATGTGTTTCGACCGTGTCGAGGTCAATTGAGGGAATCGCTGCAAGCACATCCGCGAGATCCGTTTTTCGACCACTATGGAGTTTGGCGGCGACGAGCACTTCTCCATCCGCTGCGCGTGCGGTCGTTGATCGAGTCCCGCCTGAAATCACCGTCGGAGAACTGTGTGTGCGCAGATAGTCGAACGACCACTCTGCCTTGGTTTGTCGGCAGCCGAGGCCGTTCACGAGAATATCCACGCCGACCGGATGTGGCAGCCCTTCAGTGCGCTCAAAGAGTTCGATTTCACGATTATAGATGGTTTCCTCCGGTGGGACTTCGAGGTCAGCCTGCCGTTCGAACCCGCGCGCTTCGAGGAATGCAACGACTTCATCGTAGTCGTCCGGAGCGATGACGAGGTCAAGGTCAGTCGAGAACCGCGGTTCGAACTGGCTGATCGCGTACCCACCAATGAGGACGAATCCAATGTTTGACTGCTCCAGTTCATCGAGGACTTGGATGAGCGTCTCACTGCGGTCTTCCTGGCTCATGCTCAGGCGGGCTCCCGGCGATAATTCGCATCGGTGTCGACGTCGTCGTACATTCGGCCGAGCATGTCGAGGGCAGACTGAAAGGTTGCGTAGTACTCGTTCGCGAATGCCACGGTTTCCTGAAGCGGGATGACAGGCCGTCCGTCGACCATCTCGGCATCGATCTGTGGCCGGGGCTCGAGGACGACCTGAATGGCACCATCAAGGTCTTCAGCGGGCTGGCGTTCTTCCGCAGTCGGGATTCCGAACCGATCGAAGAACGTCTTCCAGGCGTCGACGTCCTGCTCGCGAACAGCGATGAACAGGGGATAATCTTCCGGGTCGCGAGCGACCTGATAGCCACCGCGAGTCCAGACGTATACTGCATCGATGGATGTGAATGCATAGTTCAGGCCGGCGAACTGGGGGAGGACGTACGCCTCCGAGATCGACGGCGGCGAGATGTCTGCTGCGGCCGTCAGGAACTCGAGACCGACGTCGCGGACCGTCTGATCGAGGAGCTGGAGGCCATCATCGTACGCGACGTAGTCCGCCTCCTCAAGGCGATTCACGACGCGCCGAATCGTCTCGCGGTTCTCGTCGATCTTTCGCGCGACGCCGGAGATGGAATCTCCTTGGTCAAGCGCGAGGATGACCTTGAGTTCCTTTTCACCGCATACTTCGTACATCCTATGCTTACACAATTCTGTGCAACACGCAAAAGAATTACTCTTCGTGTAGATCTGCTGGCTGGATTTGGCGAGCGTCCTCAGCAAGATCGTGGATGTACTCCCGGAGGATTTCCATGTCCTCGCGGGCATCTTCGAGCGTCTTGCCTTTCGCTTTGGCCACGATTTTGTCCTGATCGCGGGTGCCAGTCCCGCGAGTGAGCTTCACGGTGAGTGAGACGCCGACATCGCTTCGCTCGACGTACTCGGTTGGTGCCTGTCGCTCAGTGTTCTCCGTCGATTCGGCGGGCGTGTGCGACTGCCGAGTGGGTTCTGCCATGGATTGCTCTCTGTGATCGTTAGTTGATGGTCGGTGCGACTGGCTCGTCAGTCGTCTCACGAAGGGCTGCGTCGATCTCGCTAGAGGTGAGTCGCCAGTACTCGTCGGACCCCGCGCAGCCCAGTTGGCTCACGACCTCGGTTTTGAATGCCTGGTAGTGGTCGAGAGCGAACGCTTCGTCATCCGTGTAATCGAGGAGGAGTGCGAGCGCGAGTTGTGCCGGACCACTACCACCGTATCCCCATTCGAACCCCGAGGGACTGTGGTTCACCAGCGCGAGACTCCGCTCTGGTGTGACCCGTTCTTGGCCGGGACGTTTCTCAACGATAGCCTGCCCGCTCTGCCGATACCCGACGTAGGCGATGTCGCAGTCGCTCGCTGGGCGTGTCTGTTCAATCGAGTGTGTGTCGCTAGGTCTACTCATCGGTCTGTTCGGGAGCTACTCGTTCGAGCACCCCCGCACCCCTCAGGGGGCGAAAAACAGCCACAGGAACTGCTTTCCCCTACGCGAGATGGGAGACATCGGCTGGTTCGTCGACATCGTCGAACTCGCCTTGTTCGACCGGCTGCCAGTCATCGCCGGGTGCTGGACTCCACCAGTCGACCTTGTAGGCACCCGGTGCGCCGAGGATTTTCACCCGTGCCGACCCATCGGGTAGATCGCGACGGAGCTTTTCGTCGACGTGGAGGTTCCACGTTGAGTGGGTGTCGAAGCAGGCGAGGACGGCCTCCTCGTAGCCGCGTGTCTCTCGGGATTCTTGGAGTTCGACCTGTGTGTTGCAGTTCTTGCAGAACACTCCCTCAAAGGGAATGTGACTGAATACCTCGTGCCCGCAGACGGGACACCAGAGGAACTCGAACAGTGCTTCGCTGTGGCGGTCGATGACTTCCAGACTAATCTATGGATCTGGCCCGATTGAGACGGGCCACCCATTCCGGCCCAAAATAAACGTCACCGTAGATCCGCACCAATCAATCAGCGCTCGGCGCCGTACACGATTCTCGAGGATGCTTCGTACCCACAGCTCCGACACTCAAACCAGCGATGAACCTTCGCGCCGTCAGCCGTTTTTCCGCCGATTGCCACGTCGCTGTTCGGACACTCGGGACAACTCAGTTCGGGCGCTGGCCGTTCCCGGAGCTCATCACGGAACGATTTCGCGTCTTTCGTCTCGTACCCCCGCGACCACACTGGGTAGCCGCCGACGAGGATTACGCCACGCCACTTGTAGCGGTACGAGTCCGGTGCTCGGTGTAGGACAGCCCGAGCTCCGGTCTCGGTATTCCGGTATGCAAGTGTGGGTGTGCGACTCTCGCGCTTCCAATTTGTGATCCGGGACATCTGTTAGAAGTGGACGTCGGCGGGCACGATCCAGAGCTCCTCGCTCTCCTCCAGCACTCGATCCAGCTGCTCACGGTGACGGATACCGTTTGCGTATTCGTTGTACAGGAAGATCGTTGGCCCGTCGTAGGCGCCGACCTGGTGGAAGGCGTGCCGAGCGAGATCTTCGTCGCGCATGATCTCCTCATCGGAAAGTTCGTCAAGTGCCTCCCTCACCCGTTCGAGATTCCGCTCGAACTCCTCTTTCGTCGCCTTCCAGCCACGCTCAAGCAGGTCTTGGCCGTCGTCAGAGTCGATGGGGGCCGCGGTCGGGAGCTCACCCCATCGCGCTGTCCCCGCAACGGACGTGTCCTCCTCATCAAAACAGACGTAGTAGTCGAAGACGGCGCCGGCGTGTGGGTCCGCACCGACCAGGCGGTCGAACACCGTCTTTCCGGTGGCCAGGGCGTCGTCGTGGGTCGATGCTTCTACGAGGGCGTAAATCACCATGTGCATCTCGAACACCTTGAAGCGCCGACGCACCGGGAGTGATTGCTCATTCGCTCCTGCTGCGCCGGCACCCATCGCCGGCGCTCGAAAAACCCATCTCGAACTACGTGCGTTTCAGACTTTTCCGCACGCTCAACGGATGGAATGCTCCCAGATTGCTACCTTTGTTTTGGCTGTTAAATCCCTATGAACGGTGGTCTAAGTCAGAAATCCTCAATCTGATATTTCTCATTCAGCGCTGAACGATCCGATAACGCTGAATCTGTCACCGTCACAATCACCTGATACTCCGGCAATTCTTCTGGCAACGCCAATACAAAGTTTGTAATATCGGGTGCATTTCCTGTGTCCGGGATATCGAAATATGGAGAGTCAAATATGAACATCCGGATCGGCAGCGTGTTCGACTGCTCTGCCAGCTGCTTCAAGACGGCCGTATGGAACAGTAAGGCCAGAATCTTCCCCTCGTTCGAGTACTCGTTATGCCGATCGGACGGGACATCATTCCCGTCCTCGATCACGACGGTGAAATCGTAGCCCCCCTGTGGATTGAACACAACATTCTGGGCATCGGCAAACCGACCGTGTTCGAAGTAGGAGAGAAGGTCATTCATCTCCTCCCGTAAGTTGTTCTTGAGATCAGTTCGCTCTTCCTCAATATGCCGACGAACGATCCGCTCGAAAGTTTGCAACGCTTGTCGTTTCTCCACCTTCTCACGGCGGCGTTCGTACGCCCCTTCTAAATCTTCAATACGTTCAGTAGTGTCGTCAAGTTCGTCCTCCTTGGCATTGATCTCCACTTGGACCGATGTCGCATCCCGCTCCAGCGAAGATATTTCTGTCTCCAATTCATCCCGCCGGTCGATTAACTGGGTGACATCGCTCTCCGCGATCTGTGATTCTATCGTTTCCAGCTGTTCCTGATGATCTTGAATCCGTGACTCAAGAAGATCTAGTTCCCCCTCGAGTTTTCGTTCCCGGGATCGCAGCTCGGTCAGTTGCTCTTCCACCTCTTCGCGTTCCATGGCCGATTCACGTACGTCCCGCTCGGTGGCCTTTTCAATCCTCTTGTCTGGGACCTCCTTACGACACAGCGGACAATCTCCATCATTCAACAGCCGGCGGCGCTGCGAATCATCGACATCGTTTGTACAGATTGGGCACCGTTCCGGGATGCTCATCATCTCCTGCAGGTCCTGAGCTGTTGAATGAACCTCTTCTCCCATCTCCATCTCCTCATATCGCTCGATACTCAGCCGGGTTTCCCGCAAATCACCGCGTGTCTCCCGTTTTTCGGACTCCAAGTTGTTTATTTGCCGTTGCAGCCGCAGCTTCTCTGACTCCAGCTGTTCCAGCTCATTATCCTGTTCTAGCGTTTCATTGATAGAGCGAAGTTCCGCTCGACGATCCGCTAATTTTGTTTCAATCTCCTTCTTGTTCTCCTGCAATTCGGCCAGCCGTTCCGCCAATTTCTTCTCTCGGCTCTGGGCGGTTTTAAGCTCTTCTGCGGCTGTTTCTTCTTCTTCGGTCAGCTCATACTTCTCAGATCGACGTTTCTTGCTCTGGTTGATCGCAGCGGCTAGGTTAATGCCGAACAGAAGGTCAATGAAATCCTCTTTGTCCTGCCAGCGGAGGAACTTCTTGTACTCTGGCGCCATCAAGCAGAACAATGAGAAAATGTTGTACCGACCAAACTCCCGGGATTCAACCGGCCAGATACCGAACGCCTCGGAAACATCCTGCTGTGTGTTCCGGGCTTGGAAGGGGATGTCATCCTCCGACGATGGATCTGTATTCAGCTTTGGCCGATCGTCACCTGAATACCCGCGGCCGTCCCGGTTTAAAAGCCGTTGAACCAAATAGTGGTTCGTATCGACCGACCAATTCCCGGTTGTTTCTAGCGAGTCCTGCTCGGACTGGATCGGATCGGTCAGTGTAATTCGTTGTTTTTCCTGACGGCCGAACAGGTTAAACCGAATTGCCTCAAGGATCGCAGTCTTTCCCTGATCATTTGGGCCGTAGAGAGCTGTATCAGTGTCATCTAGCCGGACCACCCGGTCATCCAGATTTCGGAACTGTTGCGCCCGAATCCGCCGTATCGTTACCCTATCAACGGGAAACTCCGGTTCGTGGTAGTTCGCTTCGAGCAGCTGGCGGCACTCGTCAATCTGATCCGGCTCCATGTCCTCTGCCTCCAACGCCTCAATGATACTCACAATGATCTCCTCACGCTCAGGCATGTGCGAACTCCCCCGTTAACTCGTCTAAGAACTCGATTTCGTTCGCTTTGAATTTTCTCCGCGGGCCGACGAGGAGTTCTGCTCCAGTCGAGGCCTTCTGGAGACGGTCCCCCTCACTAATATATTGAACAAAGTCATCATGCGTCATGTGGGCGATTTCGTCGATTACCGTTTGCTGGGCATAGTTCCAAGATGAGAGCATCATACTATCGGCGTGTTCGATCCGGTCGTAGAACTCGTTCACCATGATTTCGCCCGCAGGCGCTAATTCGACACCATAGCGGCGTTCGTGTTCTCCGACCTCCCCCGTCCCCTTCTGACCGATAACAGGTTCCTCAATTAGTTGCCAGGCGAACAAGCGGTTCTTATCTTCGTAGACGTCGGACGAGAAGGGGCCGGAGCTACGTTTCGTGAAGCGGTAACGGTATCCAGTACGGTCAAGCATTCCGAGATCGCCTTCTAATTCTCCGATGGCAGCGTAGTCATCTTGTTGCGCGATCCTACGGTTCACGAGGTAGACCAGCTTCTGTAGGCGGTACCGCGATTCAATCATTCCAGTGTCGGACCGGTCGCCGTAATCCTTCACCAGCTTCAGTAGCATTGCGAGGTCAATGAGCTCGTCAATCCGGAACCGGAGCTCGTTCCACGTTTTCACCAATTCGTCGCTGGCGATCGTCCCGTCGCGGAATGCAGCCAGTTGCTCCTCCGAGAGCCCGAAACTGCTGAGGGTTGAGATGACGCGGTCGTCCGAGAACACCTCTCGATTCAGGAACGAGTAGTACTCCTCTCCGAATTCCTCAAACTCGCTCCTAGTCGCCATGGCCTCGCCGTAGACTTCGGTGATGATCCGGACGTATTCCTGCCGTTGCTCGGGATCCAATTCGAACCGGTCAACTGCGCGTTCGAGGACTTTCCATTCGTTCGGCATCAGGGCACCCCCAGTTCATCACAAACCTCGTTGTTCCACTCGATCACCTTTTTCGTCCCACCTGAACAGGCCGGATTCGCTGTGTTCAGGTGGCCCAGCGCGTACGCCACGAGGTATTCCTTTGACGGAGCGACGGAAACTCGCGGATAGCGAGATCCAACTGTTTCCGCCTTGTCAGAGCCGTTGACGCAGAGAATAATCTCGCCTTCATTTGGGTAACTCCGCGTCTCAAGATAGTGCTTGAGATGAGGATACGGTTCGTTTTCAAGGCATTCCTGCCAATGGATGATCCAGACGCTGTTCTGAATCAATTTGTCTCGGTCTACGAGGTTGTCTAGTGAGTGGAAGTATTCCTGGATCAGGAGCTTGTCGCCGTGGATTCCGTCCCGGATCTCCTGCACGATGTCGGTGAAGTCTTGGCCGTAGCAGCCGCCGCTCTTGGTGAGAATCAGTAGATTTTCTTCGTGCGGGACGGCATCTTGTGGCGAGTTATACCGGGTAATCATTTCTGTTCTCCAGCGATAATCCGGAGCCTTCGTTGGATCGATTCCAGTTTTTGATGCTCCTGCTCCAAACGTTCATTCTTGTTCTCTCCTTGTCCTTTGATAATGGTTTCCTTCGACAGTTCACTGTGCGTCTCAAAATCGTCCCTCCATGTCTCGAAATCACGTCGTAGCTGTCTCCCGTGAACCGTCTTTGCGTTCGATAACAGTTCTGATAAATCGTTCATCCGATCAGTGAATTCATCATATGCGTCTTGCTTGGCGTGGCTACGATCGTCCTCGTTGACCCATGCGAGGGAGTCTTGCCACGCTGTGACTGTCCCAGTGATAGTCTCGCGGTCGGGTTGTTTGTCAACGACCCGTGCGTGGTACCCGACGGCGAGTAAGGCGGCGAATAGGGTAGTGAGCATTACGGAGAAGACGTAATCCAGACGGCCGATACCAGTTCTACCGGTTGTGGCGAGAATGAGGAGGAGGTAGCCAAATGTGATGACAACGCCTGATGCGGCGATGTAGCCAAGGATGGAAATGGCGAGGCGACGCACTTGTTGGAGTGGTGGGGAAAAGGTGCGTTTCCTCATTTTGGCTGTGAACAGGATGAGGATGCCAAGGAAGATGACAGAAGTAGCGGCGTAGACGCCAATGAAGAAATTGGGGTTTGATATTTGGAGGAGGAGGGAGCTGGAGAACTGGAAGGTAAGAAAGACGGAGGCGAATTCAAGGAGAAGAACTTGAAGGAACAGATGGATCCCGTGACCGAATGTTATGTGATCGATGAGGCGTTGGATTGTCCGCTGAGCCTCCATATGGATTCCATGGATGCACCTGACATATAAAAAAGTGGACCTGCCCCAGAGTTTCCTTTCTCAGGCCTCCTCCACTCGTTCGACAGTGATGGTCAGGTCGCCCGATTCGTAGTCGGCCTCGAAGTCGACGGTGAACGCATCCGAGTCGTACGCGGCGTGGTAGGCACGGTGTCGTTCGAGCGACCCCGTCGCCTTGAAGTGGAAGAACGCAGCTGCAGTGTAGGGCTTGCTCTGAGTCTCGACCTGCGTCTCGACAGAGGCCGGGAGCGCGATTTGTGGTGTGTCCGTGTCGATACTCGCAGCGAACGCCTTCGCTTCCTCGACGGTCGCCTGCGAATGTGCGGGCGTCTCGCCGGTTAGCACGTTTACCGGCGTCTCGGTATCGTCTGTGAACAGGACATCGTGGAAAGTGCGTGTCCCGAGGACTGCGTCGGGATCTAACTCGCAATCGTGGAATGGGTCGTCATCTGGTTTCTCGGGCATCCAATCACGAGCCTACGGTGGGGCTCAGTCCTTTCTGCCCCAGAAAAACCACCATCTGCTTCGACACAGATCGGTCTACGAATGTATAGAGGCAAGCCACGCCACGCAAATCTACTGGCGAAGCTCTGGCTGATTTGGATAGGCTATTCGAGACAGAGCTATCTTAGAGTATACTTCCACAAATTTGGATAGAGAATTAGCCATATCGTTATCTATATCTGTGTCGGGGCGTGAATTGGATAACAATGCGGCCTGAAGACTTTGCTGAAAACCCGCCTGGCGAGGTTGAGATGGTCGATGGGATTTTTGCCTTCAGCCCGGATCCGCTCCCACCGGATCTTGGGGCGACCCATGACCTCCTTACCGAGAACGGGGATGCGATGTACGCCGTGGGCCAGCTCTCGGATTTGGACACGTGGCTCGATTCACCGGAGGTCATTCTGAGTCCGCTCATCCACCGCGAGGCTGTGGATTCCTCGAATATTGAGACGACGACGCGGCTCACACTCTCGGATATTTATCGGCGAGAAGCTGGCGAGGAGCCTGGGACGACTGCAACAGAGCGTGCTGACATCACGGAGGCCCAGAATTATGTTGAGGCGATCACAACAGGGATCGAATCGCTTCGGGAGGGTGCTGCGTTGGATCGGGAGTTACTGTGCCGGCTACACGAAATTTTGTTACAGGGGGCCCGTGGTGAGCAGAAGAACCCAGGCGAATTTCGTGAGGATCTTGTGGGTATCGATGAACCAGGGACACCACTTAGTGAGGCACGGTTTGTCCCAGCACCGCCGGCGAGTATTCCGTATGCTCTCCGGAGTCTGCTCCAGTACATCCGATCAGGGCCGACATACGCACCGTTAGTCGATTTGGCGCTTATACATTATCAATTTGAGACGATCCATCCATTTCAGGACGGTAACGGACGGCTCGGTCGCCTCCTTGTGATGCTGGCGCTCTACAAGTGGGATCTACTACCTGGCCCGTATCTCTATCCCTCGTCGTATTTCAACGCGAATCGTGATGCCTATCTCAACAGACTCCTAGCCGTGAGTCGCGACGGGGCCTGGACGGAGTGGGTATCGTTCTTTGTGCAGGCGATTGCCGAACAGGGTCGTGAGGCGTATACTGTTGCTCGAGAACTGCTTGCTCTCCGTGATCGCTACCGGGAGCAGTACCAGAGCCAAGGTGTCGTCATTCGGGAACTCATCGATTTTATCATCGAACATCCCTATCTCACCGAACCACAGGCAGTCTCGGCGCTCGACCGGTCACAACCGGCGGTCAATCAGGCTATCCGCCGCCTCTGGGATGACGATGTGTTGCGAGAGACAACTGGTCAACAGCGCAACCGTCGATATGAAGCCCCCGCAGTATTGGAGGTCGTCGAACCGTACAATCCTTAATCGGGACGAACCGGGTTGTGAGAGGAGTTGGGGATGAGCAACTCCTGGCGCTTCCCGATCCACTCGCCGAGCTTCTGCTTGAGGTACTGGCGAGCCGTCGACTGGGTGAACACACCCTTGTTGACCATATCGCCAACGACGTCTTTCAGTGCCCGGAACTGCCCCTTCAGATGTCCGTCGCCGACCGGCTCGCCGTCGTGCCACCGAACGGTCGCGAGCGCGCCGTTCCCGACCGTCTCGCCGTGGTCGATTGTCTCCGAATCGTACTGCAGCCCGAACCACAGCGTCCGATAGGCGGTCACCTCGAACGTCGTCGACACCACGAAGAACGCCTCGTGGTGGAGATAGTCGAGATGGTCAGCGACGATCTCGTCGAGGGTAAGCCCGGTGGCGCGGGGCTTCGGCTCGACGACCGTCGACGGGCGGTCTTCGCCGGCAAGGTAGCCGTCGACGGCATCTGCCTCGAGGCCATCGGCCAGCTCTGCGAGAAGCTGTTTCGCCCACTTGGAGTCGGTGTCTTCGCCACCGAACGGCGACTCAGCCGAAATCCGGTGCTTGAGCTTGAGATTCGCTGCACCCCAATGAGAGTAGTGGAGCGTGTACTGTCCGTCAGTTCGTTCGTACGCAACGAGTGCGCGGTGGCCCATTGAACAATCACCTCGTAGGACGACCCACGACTGGATCGCCCCGCACCCCTCCCAGGGGACGAACAACGCTACTCGTCGATCAGGTCGGGGGAACTGAGGTCCGCGTACAGCACCTCACCGTCGCGGACGACGTACCGTTTCGCCAGCACGGGAAATCGGCACTTGGTAAATCCGGCTGTCTGGATGTCGAATTCTTCGTCCGGTTCGAGATACTCCGCGAGCGACCGGAGGAACTCGTGGGTGACGATGCCACCGTCGTAGTCAGGAAGCCCGTTCTCACGAGCCTCGTACACGTCGAAGCTGTCGTAGCCCCAGATGATCAGTTCGCCGTCGTCGTCCACCTCCCAGTTGAGCGTCCCGAAGCAGTGGTTCTCACAGAGCTGGCGGACGGCCTGTGGGTCTGTCACGAGCGCGCCGGTCGATGTCGTTGCGGCTTGGAGTGTTGCCATGGGTTGTTCTCGGGAGCTGTCTCGCGCCCCCGCACCCCTTCAGGGGGCGAGCAACTGCTCACGCTGTGACGGCCACATGACGTTGCGCTGCCGATGCATCGAGCTGTCAGGATTCTCTGTTGACGTCACCGTCCCTCGTCGTATTCGGTTGGGTGAGAACATCCACCTGCTCGAGGAGCGTCGTCGCGGTGCTAATTCGCTCTTGATCAGCGGGCTCCAATTGGTCGCTGTCGATACTGGTGAGGCTACTGAGCGCGCGGTGGAGTCGATAGCCGGGGGTGTCTCGTGGGTCCATGTGTGCGCCTCCGCCAATTTACGGCGCGAAAAAACACCGGCGGGCAGTCAGCAGGTGAGGTATCGTCGGGTGGTCGCGAGCTGGCTTCTGTTAACCAACAACTCCGAGCCGAGACCAGGATTGTTGGTTAATTTGACGTCGTCTTTACTGACCGGCTTCGGGTTCGGGCCCGTAGCGTGGCGTGCCGCACCGCTGACAGCCCCACATTGGCTGCCCGGTCCACTCGTCATCGGGGACAGCCTCGAACTCGCGGAATCGATGCTTAGTCTCCCGATCACACTCTCGACACTCGAGGTGAGTTCTGTTTGGGCACTCGCGTCGTGGCTGTTCGGTATCGGTCTTGTCAACGGATTCTTGGAGCGCAATCGCTGGCACCAGCCAGAGGTCGTCGTCTGCATCCTCACGAAGGCTTGCAAGACGAGCTTCGGTGCGAACCTCGCTCCCGGTTTCGTCGTAGAGAAACGTCGCGTGCTCGCCGTCGTGACGGGACTGCGTCGTCTCTGTCCACGCCGTCCGCTCACGAGCAGCCGCGAGCAGCTGATTACCACATTCAGACGTGACCCGTGTCGCCGAGGGGAGCGAGGGCCACTGATCAACAAGCTGTGGGGCCGGTTCCTCGTCGAGATCGTAGATTAGCTTGCGGTCATCGATTACTGGGTCATCATCTCCCTTCGCGAGGAGGGTGGCCGCAGCAGATCCCTTCCCGACGGCGCCGTAGAACGTCGACGCCTCTACGAGCAGCTGGATGACGTGGAGAAGAGTCCGTTCGGCATTCGATGTGTCCTGGTCGTCGGCTCCTTCGAGATGGTTCGTGAGACAGAACCGGCACTTCGACTGGCCAGCGGGGATTGACGCTCCACAGGAAGCGCACTCGGTCTCATCTGCTGTCGGGTCGTCTGGATAGTCCATGTCGACGCCACCGGAGCGCTGCCGCCGGGGCTCGCCACTACTACTGGCGAGTTGGTCGTCGGGAACGTGGGTCGCTTCGCCGAGCGGTCGGAGGGCTTCGTAGTCGGCGTACTGGTCGGTCATAGAATGATCTGGCCGTATCATGCTTCGTCTTCGGATTTAAACAATGGCTCTCACATCAATCAGACAACAAAATACAACCGAAAATCAGCAGTGGGGGCGTTAGACAGCCAGTTCGTCCAGTGTGTCGCGGTGGGTCCGCACGGTGACCACCGAGACGTTCGCAACGTCGGCGACGTCCGACTGGGTGAGCCACCGTCCGTCTTCGCGTCCGGCCTTGTACAGACAGGCTGCGGCGAATCCGGATGGCCGAACCCCCGTGGTTGCTCCGGTCGATTCGGATGCTTCCGCCAACTGCCGAGCCCGCTGCCGGATTTGACCGGAGACGTCGAGCTCCGAGGCCAACCGCGGAACGAACGCACTCGGCGTCACGGGCTGGGCTGGCAGGCCAAGTTCCGTATTCAGCGTCGTATATGCGTTCGTCACCCGCGATTGCTCGACGCGCGCCGACTCGGTGATGTCGTCGAGCGTTCGTGGTCGCCCGTTACACCGACACGCGCCGTAGACGCTCGCGGCGGCCATCGCCTCGATCGACCGGCCCTGCAGGAGGTCCTCGTTCTGGGCACTCCGGAAGAGCTGGCAGGCCTGGTCACGAAGCGTCTCGGACAGTTCGAGTGCACTACTGATCCGGCGAATTTCACTGAGTCCGTGTGCAAGGTTGCGTTCGGCTTTCGACTGAAACCGCCCACGCGTCTGTTCACGGCGCATCCGGAACAGCCGGCGTCGCTTCTGCTCGGAGAGGCTGTTCCCGTTTGCATCGGTCCCACGGCCGATCTCCGTCGACAACCCACGATCGTGCCGCGCCGCCGTCAACGGAGCGCCAGTCCGTTCGCGCTCGTCTTCGTCGAATGCCCGCCACTCTGGCCCGTGGTCGATCCGCTGGTCGTCGATGACGAGCCCACACTCCTCGCAGATGGTTTCGACTGCGTTGGTAGTGACCCGCCCGTCGCACTCGGGGCACTGGTTAGGGTTCGACTCCGTCTGGCCGTCCTCGTCGAAGTCAGTTTCGTAGATGTCTCTGATTGCCATGGATACTCACGAGGGGACTCACGCGGATCGCGTCTCTCGGAGTGCCCCTCACCCATCAGGGGGCACATACACACCACACGGGACAGCGCTGACACTGATGGGCTGCGGTGGCGAAAGCCCGGCCGCGCAACGGCGCGTGAGCGCCGTGAGCAGCCCGGACCGTGGAGGTGGTGGGAGGTGGCGGTGACCGCGTACACACCAGCAAAAAAGGGGTGCGCCGACCGGCTATTCCCACCACCGACCGCGCTCAGGGAACATAATCGTGCTCCACCCAGTGACAGCCAGTGAGACGCGCCCCTCGTACCAGTTCCGGGCTACCTTGTGAATACGCACCTGCTCGCCCTCTTCAATCCACGGCGCATCTGATTTCTCCCAGATCGTCACCTTCGTTTTTCCACTGTCGTCTGCGATCAGCCCGACTTGAGCGATGGCCGGCGAGTCCGCATCCCAGAGTACTTCGACTCGACCCTCGATGCTCACCTCTTTGCGATTGACGTCCTCGAGCTTCCCAATGGGGATCACCGTCCCAGGCGCCGTCTGCAACTCCTCGAACACCCCGACGACTGCACTCGTTAGGTCTTTCCCACCGACGACGGCTTCACCCAACCGCCGGCCAATCGCTGCTCGCGACCAGCCATCCAGCTTCTCCGCCAGTCGCATCGACTGCTTGTTCACCGCCGCCAACTGCTCCTGCGTGAGCTCTGCACGAGGATCGTCTCGCTCCGGGTCAGCCATCGGATTCACGCTCGCTGCCCGCTTCTGGAACTTCACACGCCGCTCAGCGCTTCGCTTCGCTGCGACGTCTCGCGTCCGCTTCGCACGCCCCTCCTGCTGACTGAGTTCTGCCTGGGCACTGATGTGTTCCAACTCAGCCTCTCGTGCCTTGATGCGCTCTTCCTGTTCGAGGGTCTTCCCGAACATGTGATCCGGGCCTTCCTCGATCCGCGCATCTGGATGATTGGAATCGACTTTCGCCTGCACTTCCATGTCGACTGTCGCCCGGAACTCCGGGGTCTCGTCGACGACTTCGAAGCCGTCCTCGTCGACCTCGACGTCATCGTGTTTCTCGAAAGCCTGTTCATCGACCGAAACCTCATTACTGAAGACGTTCTTACTCGACATTGGAGTTCAGCTCCTGAAGGCGCTCACGCGCCCGACACCGCGATGCTACAACATCGCGGATTTCCTCGACGACAACGACCGACAGAACCATCTGCGCGCTCTCGCTCGCGCCTTCGCGAGCGCCCTGTGGGCGCGAGCGAGAGCGCGCCCGAGGAGGCCACTCAACCAGCACCGCGCGCCGACCCGCCCGGAGCGAGCGGCCAGCGGGATATGCCCGTTCGTGTCCGGCCCGATGTGCGGGTCCGTGTCCAGGGCGACTGTCGCCGAGAACGCGCGCCGCGGTGTGGCGCGCGACAGCGCAGGCGGCACAAAGCGCTGGAACGCGAAAGCCCGCAAGGGGCGCAACCGACGGGGATACCCGCTGGCGTCGAGGGCACATCCATTTTAGCCCGGAACGGGCGCGGGCGGTGCGGAGAGCGCCCGCACGCCCGGAATGGTCGGTCGCGAGCGACGCGGAGGGCGGAACGCGGCGAGCGGGGCGGGCCATAACGGACACACTTGTCAGCCGGCCGCGACACTCGGCGATCCAGCTGACGTCCTGGTGGACTCAGAAAGGGCGAGGCCGTCTCGGTCACCGGGAAAGCAAGCTCTCCCGAGCTAACGGGCGGCGCGCCGCCCGTGAACGGCCGAGGGCCTTCATCGTGTTGCTCACCCAGCAACCTCAGCTGAGTCAGTTATACTCGTTGCGAGATAGCGAAGTTATTTAAATATCGATTCGTATCTACGCAACAGATGCTTACCGAAGGCGAGGTTCGTGCGCTCACCGTCCTTCACGGTGAGCAGACAGTCTCCGAATTTGCGACCCAGTTGGACCGCAGTCTCAGCTACACGTCTGAACTTGTCGATCGTCTCGAAGCGACCGGACTCATCGAGACGCGTCGACAAGGGAAAACAAAGCAAATCCGGCCATCGGACGCGAAAGCACTCGAACTCCTCGCAGACATCACCCAAGAGTATTCGCACATCGACTGGCCTGAACTGTTGTCAGGTGCGACGCTCCGCGTTCTCTACTATCTTGAAACACCGCGGGTCGTAATGGAGCTCGCACGCCGGGCCAACATTCACAGGAGTACTGTCCATCGCGCCCTCGATCCACTTCAGCATCGAGGGATCATCTACGAAACTGACGAGGATGCATATGTGCTGAACGAGGGATTCGAACAACTGAGTACGCTTGCTCGGGAACTCGTTCACCACGACCATCGCCAGACCGTCGAACAACACACCGACACCTACACGATTCTCTGGGAGTCACTCGACGAGTTCCTCGTCCAGACCGCAGATGAGATTACCGCCGAGGACTTCCTTTCGACGGGGCCAGAGCGTTTTCAGACCTACGACCTGCCCCTTCTGGCCCGCGACCGTCGGTACTATTTCCATTCAGAGACGATGAATGATCTCTCGCCGGCGATGCTGTGCTGTCATATGCTCGTAATCGATTCGGGCGCACGTACCCAGTCATACTGTCTGCTCCTGCTCAGCCACGTTGACGTCGACCGTGACGAACTGCGTGACCAGGCCACAAAGTACGGCGTCGACGATCTCGTCGAGGACTTGCTCACGTATCTCGACACGAGTGGCGAGGAGCGGGCATCTCGACTTCCCGAGTGGGAAGAGTTCCAAGAATTGGCTGAGGACTACGGGGTGTCAGCATGAGGGCGCGATTCGACAGTTCGTACATTCGGTCGGAACTCGAGCGCATCGGCGAGCAGCTAGACGACCCGCTCACTGTCTTCTTGATCGGCGGTGGGGCAATGGCGTTCCAGGATCTCAAGACCACTACCAAGGATATCGATCTCATCGTCGCATCCGGTGATGACCTCGGGCAGCTCCAAGCAGTACTGCTCGAACTTGGTTACGATATCGTTCGGGAACCGGACGAAGAATACGAAGCGCTCGGTGCTCAGCGAATCCTCGAGAACGATGATGGGTGTCGAATCGACATCTTTCACCAGCAGGTAATCGATAAACTGGTTCTTTCTGACGGGATTCGGAAGCGCAGCGAGCGGTACCTCAACCCCAGCAACTTGGTGGTCGAACTCGTGAGCCCAGAGGACATCTTCCTATTCAAGGCGGTCGCCGGACGGGTGGACGATATCGAAGATATGTTTTCGCTGCTGCAGACTGACCTCGATTTCGACGTCGTCGAAGCAGAACTCGCCGCGCAGATCGACCTCTTGGATCAAGAGCTATTCGTAACATACGTGAACGAGGCGTTGGCCGATCTCACCGAGCAACACAACGTGAGGACACCCCTGCATGAGCCGGTCGCGGAGATTACAGAGCGCGTATACGAGGAACTCGAAGTGTTTCACGCCCTCGACGAACCGAAATCTATGCCTGCCCTCCAGCAGGAACTCGATTACACCACGGTTGAACTACAGGATATCGTGAGTCGTCTCGAGGAGAAAGACGCAGTCAAGGGAACCGCTGATCGCATCGAGCGTCTTTCGACGACGATCTGACGGCGAGGGATACCGGAATCTGTGGCGTAATGCCAAGCGGTGCGGCTTATTGGATTCTTTCCCTATCCATGGATAGGGAGACTCCCCATTAGTCGCGGTCAAGCGCGACGTCGACTTCGTCAACGAGGTCCTCCATGGAAACGGTGTAAGCGTCGGCAACATGTCTCACTCAACGAGATGCTCATCGAGGTCGTGCGTCCAGTACGTCGCGGGCCCGCCAGGACTACATCGCGCACACAGCTGCAGCGGCCCCTCGAGATGGCCGAGTTCCACACGGAAGCGCGTGAGCGCCGCGAGGGCGTCGACGACGAGCCCACAGCCATCGCAGGCGTAGCGATCGCGCTCGTCGGGATCCGGCATCATCTGGATCGCGCAGTCGACGCAGATAGGGTGGGTGACCCGCTCATCTTCCCCCCAGGTGTGGGCCTCACCAGTCTCGGTGCTGGGCGGAGCGTCGCAGAACGCACACCCTGTAAGCGTCTGCTGCATTACTCCGCCTCTGTGTCGGCGTCGCGGCCGGCCGTCCAGCCACGGTGGAAGACGGCCAATTGCGTCGTCGAGTCGAAGGTAGTAACACTCGGCTCGTGAACGAGAACGCGATCCTCGGGAACGGGTGTGACGACGTCCGCGTCGATGAGGTCGTCGACTAGGCTGCGGGCCGTTGCGTCGTCGACGTCCGCGGTCGCGACGCTCGCGGCGTCACGGTCCTGTGCGAGGAGTTCGGTTTCGAGCTGTTCGTGGTCGGCACTCGTGTCGTCGTGAGGATCGGGACCAACCATGGTGAATCACGCCGCGCACGCTCTCGCGCGTTGCACGCCTCCCGGCGCCGATAAACAGCCCAGTCGGAGGGCGTCAGTCCGACCCTGGGTCGCGATACTCGAAAACGGCAACGTCGCGGAGGGATAGGGCGGTGGGCGGGGGTTGAGGGCATGAATTCTGGCAACGTCGTTAACCAACACTTCGACAGAACTGGTCCCGAGTGTTGGTTAAGAGTGTGGCCTATGGAGTCCGGAGTTCCTGAACCGGCTTCACGGTGAACGTGTCCGGCTCGCTGGCTGCTGCTTCTCGTGTGCGTTCCGCTTGTGAGGCTGCCGACCGGGTGAGCTGGGTGACGAGTTCGTCGCGAACGATCTCCCGAGGAACGGTTGTCTCGTGCCAGCCCAGCCGGGCGTCGAAGTGCCGCTTTTGGAACTGCTCGCTGACGTCGTCGACGGCGACGTACTGCGTGCGGTTTGTCCCCCGGACCTGGTGAGTGACGACAACTGCCCCCACGTGCTCGTGCGTCAGCTCGATTAGGGCACACTCCACGAGCGCGACGAGCGACGCGTGATCGCGGTCGTTCGGGATCGCCACCTCGAGGTCTGCCCACGGAGCCTCCCCGTCGGAGTTGGTTGCTGCTTGCTGTACCGTCTGCGTTTGGGTCGTACGTTCCGAAGCCATCGTCTATCGGGGGCACGTGATGTACCCCACCGCCCCCTGGCGGGGGTGACAGACGTGCCGCTGCGGTCGCAACGCTACTTGGAGCGACCGCCGAATAACCGACCCAACAGTGAGGATGACTCTGACTCACTACTGTTCTCACTCGTAGTAGCGGCGTGCTCGCCCTGGCACTCCTCCTCTTGGCCACGGGTGGCGAGTTCGTCAGTGAGTCGCTTGACCTCCGCTTCGAGAGCGTCGATGCGCTCGGTTTTCTCCGTGAGTGTCGCCTCGAGTTCGTCGACGCGGTCGCTCAAGATCTGATTCTTCTCGGCGAGATACGCGCGACTCCGCTCCGAGTCAGCAGCGCCGACGTCTGGAGACGATGTGGCGGAGATATCATCTGCGGTATCGTCGCCGGCGTCCGGGTCGTAGAACTCCGAAGTAGTCGCAATTGCTCGCTCGATGGTCTTCTCCCCATACGTCGACCCATCAGCGTAGTGGACCTCGTCCCACTTCTCCCGAAGCAATCCTGACTGGCGAAACAGGTGATCCATCTGCGTCCGGTCGCCGCCGGTCCAGAACGCCAGCAGACAGCACAGCGCCATGTCGGCCTCGGACTGGCTGTCGTAGCCGGCTGTGTTCCCGTTCCAGAGCCGCTCGAACTTCTCGCCGTTCGATGCATTCCGCGCTTTCTCGAGGAGGTCCTCGTCTTCGAGGTCGACGTCAACGGCGGCTCCACCGGGCGTCGGTGACTCGTCGTCAGTGCTACCACGCTGTTCGGACTCTGCTGCCGTGTCACGCTCTGTCTCCTGAACGTACTCACGGTGAATCGCTCTGAGCGCGTCCTGTCGACGTGCAACGCACGTTGGTGTCCGCTCGACGTGATCGCCAGTGACGGTGAAAAAGCGTGCCGTGTCGTACAGTTCGATGCTCCCGCGACGGTTCCGCCCGTCGGGAAGTTCGCCCCTGATGAGGACGTGATAGCCGGTGCCGGACGGTGACACCTCCGTATAGGAGTCGAGGCGCTCGATGATGTCTAGTGCCGCGTCGTCGACGTCGCGAAGCTCCATCTCGTCTCGGAGGGCGCGGCGATAGAGGGCGGAACCGTTGATATGGCTGTTCCACGTCAGATACAGATCATCGATGTCTTCGATGGTGACTGCCCGTGTGATCATATGTGCGGGGTGGGTATGCACCGGTTGAGCCCCGGTCCATGGTGGTGCGATAGCTAGAAGATCGGTATATGCTTTCTGGCCACCAACTGGCGCAAAAATCTAAAGTAAATTATAATCCGAGAGCTCGTTCACCTTGCAAGGGTTCCGTTAACCAACAATGGAGTTAGATGCCGTTGGCTGTTGGTTAATATTGGTATGGGATTCTACTCGAGTTCCACGACGTCTCCACGCCCGTTGTCGAGGATTTCTCGCACCTCGGCCAAGAGTTCCCGACCTTCCTCGTGGAGCCTTGTACCTTCATCGAGGCCACACTCGTCCGCATCGAGCTGCTCAATGATTTCTTCGACACGGGTCAGCCGGTCATGGATCTCTTGATCGTTTGCCACGCTTAGATCACCCCCAGCCAAAGCCCAGTGATGACCAACAACAGCAACAGCAGCACAGCGATTGCGGTCTTGTAGTAGACCGGCGGGAGGCCCTCGGGTGCGGCCGCCTCGTCGACAGCTTCGACGAGTTCCTGTTCGTGTTCGTGCTCCTGCTGGAAAGTTTCGTACGCAGCCTCGAGTTGCTGCTCCAGCGGTTCGACCTCACTCGCAAGGAACTCCTCGCGAGAACTCACGATATACTCGCCGGCGGCGGTCGGCGTGATCGTCGCGACGTCCGCCACCTGGTCCGCGATGAGCCGGTCATCGGTGTGTCCAATCGCGGTGACTACGGGGGTATTGGCGGTGAAGATCGCCTCCGCGACCCGCTCGGTGTTGAAGGCTTGGAGGTTGGAATCACTCCCACCGCCGCGGCCGACGATGATCGCGTCGACGTCCTCCGAGCGGTCCAGATGGTGGATGCCGTTCGCGATGGACGTCGGCGCCTCCGATCCCTGGACGGTTGCGTCCTTCACTAGGATGTCGACGGTTGGATCCTGCTCGTGGATCGCGTTCTGGATGTCGTACCGGGCGTCTCCTCGGAGAGAAGTGACAACACCGACTCGCTCCGGGAACGCCGACGGGCGCTGTTTCTGTTCGTCGTCGAACCAGCCACGCTCTTCGAGTTCGCTTCGTAGTCGCTCCACGGCAGCCGCCTGGTCGCCGTCGCCGACGACGATCACTTCCCACGGTTTGAGGTCGATTTTCCCACCTTCGACCCAGTACTCGATATCGCCCTCGAGGATGACCTCGGTTCCGTCTTCGAGTTCGGCGTCCATATCCCGGTAGCGGTTCGCCCAGATCATACAGGGGAGCTCGGCTTCGCCATCCGTGAGCGTAAAATAGAGCGCAGTACTGTTTTGGTGGAGATCGGTAACTTCTCCGATACAGCGGACACTGTGGAGGGCAGACGTTTCTTCGATAGCCGATGCAATCCGCTCGTTCAGCTCCTGCACTGAAAGAACATCCCCGGAGCGAACTTCATCTCCCTCGCGTTCAGCATCAGCCATCGATCCGACTTAAAAAGTGAGTAGGAGAGACAAAAATGTACTCCCAGTGGCGGCGCCTCCGACGACCTGGTTTGAGTCCCCAAATCAGTCCAGTAGCCCGAGATCGTTGAGCTGGTCTTCGATCTTCGTGAGGGCTTGTTCGGCGTCATCAAGTTGCTTGCCGCCAGTGATGACGAGCTTCCCACTGCCAAAGAGGAGCGCGACGACGTCCGGATTGTCGAGCCGGTAGACGAGTCCGGGGAACTGTTCGGGTTCGTATTCGATGTGTTCGAGCCCCAAGCCGATAGCGATGGCATTCAAATTGAGTGTGTGGTCGAGGTCGCCACTTGAGACGATATTCTGGATTTCAATCGCCGGAGAAGCAGCGACATCGACGCCCAACTCGCGGAGTTCGTCGAAGACGTGCTCAAGGGCGGTCGTAACGTCGTCAACGCTTTTCGCACCTGTACAGACGACTTTCCCCGAGCGGAAGATGAGTGCTGCGGCTTTTGGATCGTGCATCCGATACACGAGACCAGGGAAGTTATCGGGATCGTAGTCGGTCGCCCCTAGGTCTTCGGAGAGCGTTTCAAGATCGAGTTCCTGGCCGATATCGGACGATGCAACCACGTTCTCAACTTGAATTGACTCGGTTGTGACACTCATAGCTGTACCTTCCAGTCACGAACATCTTAAAACAGGGAGTGAATTCGAGCAGAGGGATAGTTCGTTCCGAGCGACCTAGAGATCGCGGGGCTGGACAGTTTTCCGATCGTTTGCCTCGGCACGCCGGGCTGCATCTTGGAGCACTTCAGTTACCTCATCGTCCAGCGCCTCGTAGAAATCCGCCGAGACGTTGTGGTCATTGAGCGCTTCTTTCACGGCCGATTTGACGATCAGGTCTGCCATACGCAGCGACATTTCTCCCGTCCTCTGTATAAACATACAGGTATCTGATTCAGTATCTGTGGGGTTTTACTGCGCTTTGAGGGGCAACAGACGTATGCGATAGTGCTTCGTATCAGTGAGCGGGACGATGTACGACCTGACCGGCTTCCAGCGCGACCTCCTGTACGTGATCGCTGGCCTCCAGGAACCCCACGGCCTCGCCATCAAGGAGGAACTCGAGGATTACTACGAGAAAGAGATCCATCACGGACGACTTTACCCGAATCTCGATACGCTCGTCGAGAAGGGCCTCGTCGAGAAAGGCGAGAAAGACCAGCGGACGAACGTCTATACGCTCACGCGGCGCGGCCGCCGTGAAATCGAAGCCCGCCGTGAGTGGGAGCATCAGTACATCGAGATTGGAGAGTCTGCGCCTGCGTAGGTTCTCTCGTACAGATCAGCTACTCCATTGTCCATGAATTATCTGAAAATCCGCGATGGGTGTGATTTCCATCTCGGATGATGTCGGTAGTAGCTCTCCTCTTCGGTAGCGACGTATGTTAGCGATTCGTCGTGAGGCGGCCACGGCGGCGTTCGAATTCTTCGTCGTCGATCTCACCGCGGGCGTACTGCTCACGGAGAGTCACGAGGGCTCTATCCTCGGCGGGCCCGTCAGTCTGAGATCGGGTAGCCAACCAATAGACGAGATAGATGGGTAGACCAATGATGAGGGCCATCCAGAGGAGGCCGAACAGCATCATGCCCCATCCCCATAGCCCCCAGCCGGTCATGTGGCCGTCGTCCCACATTCCGTAGTGCCAGTCCCACATCACCGCGTCCGGGACGGCTGCGTGCGTTAGGGCCATACCCCCGATAACCGCGACCGTCAGCGCACCGACGACGATCAGTCCGAGGGAACGAGTACCGCGTGGTTGAATTGAGTTTGTCATGTATATTTCTCCTGAAATGGTTCGGCGTGGTTAGCCGAGGATGTACTCGAGGACGGGGTAGCGCTCGACGAGTGCCTCGCCGCCGACCTCGTACTGTTCGATGTACTTGTCGAGCCCGAGGATGCGGCCCGCACCGAACGCCGCAACCGCGAGGAACACGAGCATGTACGCGAAGTCACCGTTGATGACGCCGTGAGCGATGTCCCAGTTCCCGAAGTAGAACATGACCATCATGAGCGCGCCGAAGAACGCCGCGAGGCGGACGAACGCGCCGACGAGCAGTCCGAGACCGATGAACAGCTCGCCGTACGGCACGGCGACGTTCGCGAACTCGACGAACCACGGGGTCGAACCCATCCACGCGAATAGTCCCGCGAGGGGGTTGCCGTTGGTCGCCGCGACGTTCGCCAGATAGCCACCCGCCGAGAACGGCTCGGCGGCAACGATCTTCGTGAATCCCGAGTACGCAAACGCGTAGCCCATCATGAGCCGTAGCGCGAGCACGAACCATGCGCTCAGGCTGTGGACACGACCACCGATGGTCAGTCCGCCGACCTTGCTCTCTAGCTGGTTGACTCCAGAGGGAATCGTAGACATTGTTACTTCACCGAGTGAGTGTAGGCAGGGAGAGACGATATACCGGTGAGCCAGTGTTCTGAGTCAGAAAACCGGGCGGCTATTTTACCCCACTAGGACGAGTATGCGAGTGTGACTGAGGAGTTGAGCCCACCAGCCGTCTTTGCCACACTCGACGACGAGTACGCTCGCGATATTCTCGTGGCGACGAACACGGACCGACTCTCTGCAAAAGAACTCAGCGAGGAATGCGATATGTCACGCCCAACCGTCTCTCGTCGCGTCAACACACTCGTCGAGCAAGGACTTCTCGAAGAGTACACGCACGTCGATCCCGCTGGTCGGCACTATCGGGAGTATGAGGCACGTCTCGAACGTATCGAAGTCCTCCTCCAAGACGAGGGGTTTGACATCCAGATCGATGTCCGGCCGGATCCCGCGGACCGGATCACCTCCATCTTTGAAAACATGCGGGGAGACTGATTCATGGAACACACATTATTCGTCATCGCCAAGTTGTTCATGACCGCGTTGGCTCTGGTTATCGCGTACCAAGCCTATCGCGGCTACCAACGCCACGGAACACAGCTGATGCTCTACGTCGCCCTTGGGTTCGCACTAATTGGCCTCGGTGGACTCCTTGAAGGAGTTCTATTCGAACTGCTCCAGGTATCGATCTTTCAGGCGGGTCTCGTGGCTGCACTAGTCGCGGCGGCGGGAATGCTTTCCATCCTGTATGCGCTCTATGCGCCGAATCCCTGAATATCCCACTCGACAAAGTGTTTCGGTATGTCCTCATCTGACTTCCCTCTGGGATACGTCAAGTTCGACGATGTTCGAGAGTCGGTCCCAGAATCGACACTCATTCAGGTGTCAGAATCAGTCACACTGGAGACACTGCATCTTCCTGGTCCAGACCCAGCAATCGTATTTGTCCACGGTGGTCTCGGGTCACTTTGGAATCCGTACCCACAGCTTGACGCTTTTAAAGGGAGGCACAAACTAGTCACGTACGCGCTCGCCGGCAACGGAGAATCGACCACACGCCAAGAGCAGACCCTTTCGGGACATGTTTCCGATCTCGCGAATCTCCTCGATGAACTCGACATCGAGTGCCCTATCGTCCACGGCCACAGTTATGGTACCGCCCTCGCAATCGAGTACGCGAAGCGCAACCCGACGGCCGGGCTCGTTTTGCATGCTGGGGGTGACCACGACCTAACACCCACGTGGGAGAAACCGCTCTTACGACTGTTTCTCGCACTACAACTCTACAAGATTCCCGCGAACGACGCGCTCATACGGCAGTTAGCCTACAGCGTAGGCTTCCACGAAGGGACGTCACGTGCCGTTGTCGAAGATTTCCTGCAATCGAACCCACTTCCCCACCGTCGCTCAGCGTGGACGACTGTCACCGAGGCCTTCTGGGGGTACGACGGTCGCCTCGATATTGAGCGAGTCGATGCCCCAACGCTCGTCATCCACGGACCAGCCGACGGTATTGTTCCCATCGAGCGGGCACGCGGAACCGCGAGGCGGATTCCTGAGAGCGTTTTCTGCAGGCTACAGCGTACCGGTCACGTCGCTATGATTGAGCGCCCGAATGCGTATAACAGTCTGCTTGAAGCACTCATCAAGACGGTTCGAGAGGACCGGGATTTGGAAATGACGGTTCGAGAATCGGTCGACGAAAACGGTAGCGAAGTATCCGAAGTTCGCTAAGGAATCACGATCGTTCTGCTGCTTTATTCGCCCGTTCGAGATCGAACTGAAGGTCGGTATCGTCCTCGAGACCGACGCTCAGCAATTCCGGGTCGGCGACCGTCAGGTTGAACTCACCGACGGCGCGGCCGTAGTGCAAGCGCGGTACCATTACGCCACTCGCATCACAGAGGTGGGGTCGTGGCTCGTCGACGAATCGCTTCGGGTGCTCTTCGAAGAAATCACGACAGTCGGACGAACAGAAGTAGAACGTCGTCCCCTCGAAATCGGCGGTGATTTCGCTTGAGTCGCTGGCTTCCATACCGCAGACCGGCTCAACTGGCATACTGGCAGTACGCCTCGCCCTTCCATAAACGTCAGTCGGCCATTTGCTACTGTGCGTAGGCTCCCTACTCGGTGTATACTGCGGGCTGTTTCTCGAAGCGCTGTCGACATTCTTCGCTACAGAGATAGTACGTCACCTGGTCGTGCCGGACTGAAGCTACCGCTTCGTCAACTCTGAGTTGCATACCGCAGACGGGATCCCTCGGCATTCTGTTCACAGATCCGTCTCCAAGCCGATTGGGTATTTCGAAGTAGGTCGACGGGCACGTATTAAGGGCCGTCGGAAGAACTCTATGACAACGCCCATGGTTCGATTTCTTCTCCGTCTAATTCGTATTCTTGGGACGTTCACCCCGTTCATCCTACGCTTTCTCCGTGATCGGCATCGGTTTCTGATCGTCGGTGGGTCACGCATTGTGCCACGGGACCAGCACGAGCAGCGTGCCCGCCGTCTACGGGAGGCGATGCTCAACCTTGGGCCGACGTTCGTAAAGATCGGCCAAGTTCTCTCGACGCGCCCAGATCTCGTTCCGCAAGTGTACGCGGAGGAGTTCGCAGTGCTCCAAGATGCGATCCCGGCGGGTCCGTATCGAGAGATGATTCCGGCTCTCGCCGAAGACGTCGGGTATCACTCGTACGACGACTTCGATCCCGAACCCATCGCCGGCGGATCGCTAGCACAGGTCTATCGGGCGACCTATCAGGGAAAACAGGTGGTCGTGAAAGTAAGACGCCCCGGAATCAAGGACCTCATCGAGACCGATCTGCGCATTATTCGTCGCCTCGTTCCCCTTGCACTGTTTCTCGCACCTGATCGGTTCAGTTTCTCACTCCGGAACATGGCGGACGACTTTGAGCGCATCATTCTGGAGGAACTGGACTTCGAGCGAGAGGCCCAGATGATGGAGGAGATTCGGGAAAATTTCGCTGCCGACGAGAATGAGACCGTTACGATCCCACGCGTATTTCGTGACGTCTGCTCCGAACGTGTCCTCACCATGGAGTACGCCGAGGGAACGAAGGTTACTGACCTCGAGGAACTCGAAGCGAAGGGCTACGATCCGGAGAACGTCGCCCGACGAGTGGCGAATGCCTACTTCACGATGGGACTCGATCACGGTGTGTACCACGGCGATCCCCATCCTGGAAATCTCGCTGTCGACGATGATGGCCGCATCGTATTCTACGACTTCGGGATGAGCGGTCGGTTCACGCCGGCGATGCAAGCGAGCGTGATCAACCTCTATCTGGCCGCTGTCAACCGGGATGTCGAATCCATTATCGACGAACTTGTCGCCCTTGGTGCACTCGATCCCGACGCCGACAGGGCCGCCGTCGGCCACGTTCTCGAGTTAGTTTTCGATGACCTCGAAGGGAGTGGTGATGTGAACTGGCAGCAGATAATCGACGTGGTCGTCGGAATGCTCCGAGAGTTTCCGTTTCGTATCCCGCCAGACGTGATGTTAGTCATTCGGGTGGGATCGATCGGTGAAGGTGTTCTTAGACAGCTCGATCCCGAGTTCAATATCCTCGCAGCTGCGCAGGCGTTCCTCCGTGAACACGGCTTCCTCCAGCGAGCAGCCCGGATGAAACTCGCCGAAGCTCAGTCCGACATCGAAACCTCCCTCTGGGCCCTCCTCCGGCTACCCACGAAATTGGATCGTGAACTGGACGCACGAGAACAGGAACGCACAGTGATACCTCAGGAGATCGCACAGAGCCAACGACGGCAGACTCGTTCGATCGGGTACGCCATCCTCGCAGGAGGAACATTTGTAGCGAGTGGTCTCGCATTATCCGTAAGTCAGATCTCTGCTACTGTTGGGATCGTCGTCGCACTCGGCTTCACCATTTTATTCATTCATTCATCAAGGCAACAGCGTCGATAACTGGTATCTCGAATACGGAGTACCCCCACGACGCCTCAAACTATTTTGTGGCGTCTATGCGAAGTACCTGATATGCTCAAAGATAAAGTTGCGATCATCACTGGTGGTGCAACCGGGATCGGCAAAGCAATTGCTTCGAAGTACATTGATTACGGAGCCGAAGTCGTTATCGCAGGTCGCACGGAAGAAACCGGCCGAGAGACTGCCGAAGAACTCGGCTGTGAATTCCACCAATGTGACGTCACGGAGTATGAGCAGGTAGAGACCCTCGTCAACAGTACGGTTGACGAATACGGACAGCTTGACGCAATCGTAAACAACGCTGGAATTGGCCAAGTAGGGTCCATCGAAGAAATGTCGCTCGAAGAGTGGGATACGGTCATTCAAATTAATCTCACAGGGGTTATGTACGGCTCGCGAGCGGCGATCCCGTATCTCAAAGACAGTGAGGGGTGCATCATTAATGTCGCGTCGATTTATGGCCTCGTTGGTGGTCCTGGATCACCTGCCTATTCGGCAGCAAAAGGTGGTGTCGTGAATTTCACACGAGAGCTCGCCATCGACTACGCCACAGAAGGGATACGTGTCAATAGTATCTGCCCTGGATTCGTTGAAACGCCGATGACAGACGACTACCTCGACCAGGAACAGTTCTACGAGTTCGTCCGAGACGAGACACCCATGCAGCGAGTGGCCGAACCCGAGGAGATCGGCGGCATTGCGATGTTTCTCGCCTCTGATGAGGCGACGTACATCACAGGCACAAACATTCCTGTCGACGGAGGCTGGACTGCCCACTAGTAACTACGGTCGCACATTCACCACACTTGGTTCCAACATTACGCGGGAGACCAGTCGGATAGTAGCAGCGCAAAACGTGCTACTATCTACCGAAGGCAAGCACCGTAACTCCCTGCGTTGCCTCTCTGAAGTGAGGAACTGCCGCCATATTATTTAGTCTCTCTAACCAATCCCCCAGTATGGAACAGAATCGATCCGATCTCACACTACGTGTTGGGAGTATCGCCGACGAGTCAGTTGGTCGCGTTACTCCGGATACGTCGGTAGCAGAGGTCGCCCAAACGATGGTCGCGCAAACCAAATGTGCCCGCTACGTCGTTGTGGAAGAAAACGACCAGCTTGTGGGCATCATTACAGATCGAGATTTGATTGGCGCGCTCCTCACGCCAGATAGTGAGTTCAACGTTCTCGCAACGGATCAGAGCGAATCCAACATAACCGCCGGAGATGTGATGACCTCCGACCCCCTCACCGTAACGCCTGAGGCGGAGGTACCGAGGGTACTGCGACAAATGAACGAGGCGGCTGCCCGCCATGTTCCCGTTGTCGAAGATGGCTCAGTTGTGGGGATCGTCACCCTTGACGATCTCATCACTCACCTCGCGGGAGAAGCTGCCCATGTCTCCGCACAGATGGACAATCTCTCCGGGATCATCCGGTCAGAGTCCCAGAGAAAGTAACCTCCGCATCTGAGACTCTCGATACGTGTCTTTTTCGTGACTGACATCAAAAGAGAGACATGGCCGAACCACGGATTCTAATCCTCGGTGGACCAGGCGCAGGAAAGGGGACGCAGAGTAGAAAGGCTTCTGAGGAGTTTAATGTAAAGCATATCACTACCGGGGAGCTCCTTCGGGCAAATAAGGACAGGGATATTTCAGAATTTGAATCAGAGTATGATGTCCCGCGCACATATATGGATCAAGGTGAGCTTGTTCCGGACGAGGTTGTCACTCTGCTCGTTAAAGAGGCTCTATCGCAAGTCAATGGCTTTGTTCTGGATGGGTATCCCCGCAACGTAGAACAGGCTGAGGAACTCAATAATATGACCGACGTTGACGTTATTCTATATCTTGACGTAGACGAGGAGGAACTTGTTCAACGACTCACGGGTCGCCGTATAGACCCAAAAACAGGGCACACTTATCATATAAAATACAGTCCGCCTGAAGATCCTGAAGTTGAAAGACGACTTGAGCAGCGGGATGACGATACCGAGGAGACAGTCCGTGAACGTCTACGTGTATTTCGTGAGACCACTGAACCAGTTATTGAATACTACGAAGAACGAGGTCAACTGGAACGTGTCGACGGAAAACAGTCTCCTGATGAAGTCTGGGTTGACGTAAGGAAAGCGGTTGAAAACGCGCAATAGGTCGCGAAAAAGTCGGGGTGAGCGTTACTATACCGGGCATCACCTAGCAGATCTGTACAGTTTACACACTGGCACCCGGCGAGTCTGTAGTTGAGAGGGCACGATCTTGCTGAGGTGATCTCGACGATGTTCGATAAAAGCCGACCATCATACCGTACGAATTAGAACTTGGAACGGTTATTGGCCGAAGAACGATCCAGTAGGCAATTATGGGGGGCTCTCCGAACCGATGAAGAGCCTGTCAGCAGACGCTGGCCCGTCAAGAGAGCGGATCTCGTCCTTCATACTCACCGCTCTCACCATATTCCGGCCGTTGGAAACCACCCTCACGGTAGACATCGAACTCACCCCGCTCGATGTCGTCCTGGATGATGTCTGCGGTCGTTTCGTCGACGCTCACGAAGTGACACAGCGGATGCCCTGGGTACGCGACTGCGTTCTCGAGGACACCGACGACGAGGCCAGTTGACGGTGCACGAACGACTTCGACTTCGTCTTTGAAGTGATCGGAGATAGTGAACAGTTGTTCCCCGCCCTCAACGAGTGGCTGTGGGCCCCACTTCATCTCGACGAGTCCGCCGGTGGCAGCACGAAGCCACGTCTTCTCACCGTCGCGTGCGACCACACGCGTCCAGCCAGGCCAAGAGACCGGTCGATCTGGCAGAACCTCGTGTTCAGCGAGGACACTCGCCACGCAGTGAAGGGCGCGTTCGAGATGCGTCGATTGGAACCTGTGGGCGCGCCCCATCTCCACAGTTACAGTCGGAACCCCCGTCTTCGATGCTGCCTTTCGGAGCGTCCCGTTTGAGCCTTCACCGTCGAGAATCACGCTCGTTCCGAATGTACGGGCGATGCGTTCGACGTCAGAGTCGCGCATATCTGCCCGAACGTGATACATCGTCGTCCTGTTGCGCGTCGAGGTGTGGAAATCCAGCCCTAGGTCGCACTTCGAGACGAACTCCTCGAAGATAGTATGGGCGAGACGTTTTGCCATCGTTCCCTGTGGATTCCCGGGGAACGACCGGTTGAGGTCCTCGTCATAGATCGGGATGTAGCGCTGTTGGGCCATGAATCCCGGGACGTTCAGCACGTGGAGGCAGACGAGTGCCCCGTGGATGTCCGGGGGACCGTAGGTTTCTGCGACCTCTTGGACGATCTTGATGCCGTTCAGTTCGTCGCCGTGCACGGCAGCACTGAGGAACATCGCCGGGCCATCATTGTCTCCGTTGACGACCGTGACCGGAATGTCGATCCGGTCGCCGTGGAAACTTGTTCCCACCGAATAGCGGAACTGGCACTTCTCTCCGGGTGAGATGGTTCGGCCGCCGACCTCAATCGGTTGTGTCGCGGGTCCAGTCATTGAGAATCACTCTCGGACTGCTCTGAATGTGCCTGCGCTGCACGTCCACTGGTTCTACCCAGGAATCGTGGAACCGCCTCGCAGTATGACTCGTATTCACCCCCGTACTGCTCGCGGAGCCACGGCTCTTCGGCTAGTGGTGCGAGCAGGAACCACAGGATTCCACCGATAACGAGAATGACCGTTTGAATCGAACCTGCGAGGAGGCCTCCGCTGGCGAGCATGGTGATGAACCCCACATACTGTGGATTGCGAGAGAAGCGATACGGTCCCTCAGTTTGAAGGTGGCCTTCGAGACCACTGCTCTCCCAGAATCCGAGTGTCCACATCGCCCAGATAGACAGCGTTGTGCCTGCTACGAAAACAAGCACACAGACGAGTTGCACCACCACCGGTGGTTCGTACCAGTGCCACCAGTCGAGGTATGCAATGCCGACCAGACCCACGACGTATAGCGTCCAGGCGGTCCAGCTGACCCAGAACGTCCAGTTTCGCGTCCCGTGCGGCCAGAACCGGAATGTCGGACTGACGATGGTGGCAAGGAGGCCACCCAGTAGGAGTCCCCCGGATAGGAGACCGACGTTGAACCACACCGGTGACGTATCGAATGGCATGGCGATCACGCACTCACGCTGGGCACGGAAATATCGGTGTTGCGGAGGCGACGGGCGTTAATCGCAACGATGATCGTCGACAACGACATGAACACCGCGGCGATCGCTGGCGACAGGAGGATTCCGATAGGCGCGAGAATCCCTGCCGCGAGCGGGAGGGCGAAGACGTTGTAGCCGGTCGCCCAGACAAGGTTCTCCTGCATCTTCCGGTAGCTCGCCTTCGAGAGCTTGATGAGCCGCACTACGTCCACCGGATTATTGTCGACGAGGATGATATCGCCCGACTCGATGGCGACGTCAGTCCCAGAACCGATGGCGATACCGACGTCGGCTCGTGTGAGCGCGGGCGCGTCGTTGACGCCGTCGCCGACCATCGCGACCAGTTTCCCCTCGGACTGGAGCTGTTCGACCTTCGTATCCTTCTCGTCGGGGAGTACCTCCGCGAAGTACTGGTCGATGCCAAGTTCCTCCGAGACAGCCCGTGCAACGTCTTCGGAGTCGCCGGTGAGCATTGCCACCTCAATATCCATCGCGTGTAGCGCCTCGATGGCCTGCCGGCTTTCCTCCCGAATAACGTCCGCTAACGCGAATGCTGCAACGACTTCGGATTCGTCGTGAACCAGGTAGATAACCGTCTCTGCGTTCGAGCCGGCTTCCTCCGCGAAGGCAGCGATGCCGTCCGATCGTTCGATACCGAATTTCTCAATCAGGTTCGGTCCACCGATATGAACCGTCTCGCCGTCCACAGTGGCTCTGACGCCGAGACCGCGGAAATTCTCAAAGTTCGAAACCTTCGCTCGCTGGATATCCCGTTCCTCGGCGGCGTCTCGGATGGCGCGAGCGATCATATGCTCGGAGTCACCCTCGACACCAGCGGCGACTTCGAATGCTCGCTCTTCAGTCCAGTCGCCTGCCGTCTCAACGCCGACGACGCCCTGTTCGCCCTTCGTGAGGGTCCCGGTCTTGTCAAACATCACCGTGTCCAGATTTCGGGATTCCTCCATGGCGATGCGGTCGCGGATGAGCATCCCGTTTTGGGCAGCCGTGGAAGTGTTGATCGCGACCACGAGCGGGACGGCAAGTCCAAGTGCGTGGGGACACGCGATGACCAGGACCGTCACGACGCGCTCGAGGACGGTGATGTTGTACCCGGTGGCGACGACCCACGCGACGGCCGTAATCGCCGCGACGCCGAGTGCAATGTAGAACAGCCAGCCAGCTGCCTTGTCGGCGAGCAACTGGGTTCGAGATTTGGATTGCTGGGCCTCTTCGACGAGTCGCATGATGCCCGCAAGCGCCGTTTCGTCGCCAGTCTTCGTGATTTTGACGCGGAGACTCCCGTCCTGGTTGACCGTCCCGGCGACCACCTCTGATCCGGGCTCCTTCCCAACTGGTCTGGATTCGCCGGTAATCATCGACTCGTCAACGGACGACTCGCCCTCGACGACTTCGCCGTCGGCAGGCACGCTCGCGCCCGGGCGAACGAGCACGACATCGTCCTCGCCGAGTTCGGAGACGGGCACTTCCTCGGTATCCCCACTCTCTGTGATGCGCTCGGCAGTGTCGGGCATGAGTTTCGCCAGTTCGTCGAGCGCCCCCGAGGCCGCCCGGACCGACCGCATCTCCACCCAGTGGCCCAGCAGCATGATGTCGATCAGCGTGACGAGTTCCCAGAAAAACGGTGTCGTCCCTTCGAGAAACAGACTCGCGATCGAGTAGACGAACGCCACCGATATCGCCAGCGAGATGAGCATCATCATCCCCGGCTCGCGGTTTTTCAGCTCCGTCCGGGCCATCGAGAGGAAGGGCACGCCACCGTACGCGAAGATCACGACCGCAAGTACCGGCGTTATCCACGTACTCCCGGGGAACGTAGGGGCCGTATAGCCGAAGACGTCCTGAATGAATTCGCTGAAGACGATGACCGGAATCGAGAGGACGAGCGACACCCAGAACCGCCGCCGAAACATCGCCTCGTGGCCTGAGTGATCCGTGTGATCGCTGTGATCCCCGTTTCCACCCCCGTGTCCCTTCTCGTGGGCGTTACCACCATGGTCGTGCTCGTCGTGTACGTGCTCTGCTTCTGTAGAGTGAGCGTGCTCGGCCGCAGCGTGGCGGTGCGCGTGTTCGGCTTCGTGGTCGTTATGTGCGTGTTCGTCCGTGGATTCGGACTCCGTGGTGGCGTCTGCCGCAGTGTGAGTGTCGTCCTTCGGGAGTTTGGACTCCGGCTCGGATGACGCGTGGGCTGTTGCTCGCGCTTCAGCATCTGCTTTCAATCGGCAAATTCGACAACAGTAGACGGGTCCTTCGGATTGATGCGAGGGGTGCCCCTCTTTAGAGGGATTTTCGGATGTCTCGTGGTCTGGATTGTTGCTCATGGCGTGGGTATTGGTGCCGTCCCTTATTATGCTGTCCAAACCCTGATACTGCGCGGCGCAATCGAGAGGGCCAGAATCGAACGAGAACGGCGGGGCGTTCGTTGGCGTGCGTTTTGTCGTTTCTCAGGCGGAGGCGGTGTAGCCAGCGTCTTCGACGGCTTTGACGAGTGCTTTGATGTCAGCATCGCCATCGACGCTCGCCTGTTCGGCCTCGCGGTCGGCGGTCGCGTCGGTCACGCCACTCACCTCTCGAAGCGCGTCTTCGACTGTCTGTTCACAGTGACCGCAGGTCATTCCTTCGACAGTGATGGTCTGCGTCATACACTGGTACATACGGGAGGGGAATCTTTGTCAGTTTCTGCTTCGAATCCAAAGTCTATCTTGGACGTGAAATGGCATTCAAAGCTTGGAGTTGGGAAACAATATTGTGGTTCGGGGGTTCAATGGGGAGATATGCGTGATTTAGACGAGACAGACATGGAGATCCTCTCGCTACTAGCAGAGGACGCGCGACGCCCGTTCAGCAGCATCGGTGAGGAGGTGGATCTCTCGGGGCCAGCCGTATCAGACCGCGTGAAACGGTTAGAGGAGGCCAATATCATCAACGGCTTCACCATCGACGTGAATCGCGCACAACTGCGAGCTGGTGTTCCGGTATTCATTCAGGCTGAGATTGGATCTGAGTCGCTGGAACCAGCCCGCAAGCAGGCCCGAGAGTCAGATGGTGTCGAACACGTCTTCATGACCTCTGAGGGGGATCTCTGGTTTTACGCACGTGTCGAAGCTCATAACGTTCGTCAGTGGATGAATGGACTCTTCGATGAGATCAATATAGCAGATTATACGGTCACGCTAATCGACGCAATGGAATGGACGCCATCCGTTGATGGTGCCGAGTTTGCCCTTACTTGTGCTGAATGTAACAATACCGTCGATACTGAAGGAGAGACAACACGGATTGACGGCGAGGTTTACCACTTTTGTTGTCCATCTTGTCTCGCACGCTTCGAAGACCGCTATCAGCGACTCGAAGAAGGGGCGTAGTATCCTTTTAGATTTCAAACTTTCGCGGGTCCAATAACCACCCTCTCGAAACAGTAAATCGCGTAAATATAGACCCCGTATAGTAATACGAGCATGACAAGCCAAACAATACATCTCGACATTACGGGAATGTCCTGCGCCAACTGCTCGGCGACGATTCAGGACACTCTCGAATCACTTGAGGGGGTATCGGAGGCGGATGCGAACTTCGCCACCGATGAGGGGTCTGTTACCTACGATCCCGAGACAGTATCGCTTCACGAAATCTACGACGCAATCGACGAGGCGGGCTACGGTGCAGTCTCGGAGACGGTGACCATCGCCATCTCCGATATGACGTGTGCCAACTGCGCCGAAACTAACGAAACTGCTCTCGAAAGTACACTCGGAGTCATTACCGCGGAGGTAAACTACGCGACTGACGAGGCGCAGGTGACCTACAATCCGGCAGAGGTGTCTCTCGATGCGCTGTACGATGCCATCGAAGACGCCGGCTATTCGCCAGTTCGCGAAGACAGTGGCGATGAGGGCTCGGGGCAGGATGCGCGTGATGCCGCCCGCCAGGCTGAGATACGGAAACAGCTCAGGCTAACCCTCTTTGGGGCAGTATTATCAGTTCCACTGCTCTTCTTCCTCATCGACAGCTATCTTCTCGGTGGCGTGTTCGTCCCTGAAACCGTTTTCGGCGTGGAACTCGGCTGGGTCGAGTTCCTGCTCGCCACGCCGGTACAGGCGATCCTCGGCTGGCCGTTCTATAAGAACTCGTACAAGGCGATCGTGAAGAATGGCCGCGCCAACATGGACGTGCTGATCGCGATCGGGTCGACAACGGCCTATCTATACTCTGTGGCAGTCCTTGCTGAACTCATCGCGGGTGGGCTCTACTTCGACACGGCAGCCCTCATCCTCGTGTTCATTACGCTCGGTAACTATCTCGAAGCTCGTTCAAAGGGTCAAGCGGGCGAGGCCCTCCGGAAGCTCCTCGAAATGGAAGCCGAAACGGCGACCATTGTCCGTGAGGATGGTAGTGAGGAAGAGATTCCACTTGAAGAGGTCACAACGGGTGACCAGATGAAAGTCCGCCCCGGTGAGAAGATCCCAACCGACGGGGTCGTCGTTGACGGGCAGTCCGCCGTCGACGAGTCGATGGTTACCGGTGAGTCTGTCCCTGTAGAAAAAGAGGAGGGAGATGAGGTCGTCGGCTCGACGATTAACGAGAACGGCGTTCTTCTCGTGGAGGCCACTAACGTCGGCGAAGATACTGCCCTCCAGCAAATCGTTCAGACCGTCAAGGAAGCACAATCGCGCCAGCCAGATATCCAGAATCTAGCAGACCGCATCTCGGCGTATTTCGTGCCGGCAGTTATCGCGAACGCTATCCTCTGGAGCGTTATTTGGTTCCTGTTCCCGGAGGTGCTGGCTGGCTTCGTTGACTGGCTCCCGCTATGGGGGCAGGTGGCGGGCGGCCCGGCAGCGGCGGGCGGCACGGTCACCGTCTTCGAGTTCGCAATCATCGTCTTCGCGTCCTCGATCCTCATTGCCTGCCCCTGTGCGCTGGGGCTGGCGACGCCCGCGGCGACGATGGTCGGGACGACCATTGGGGCCCAGAACGGCGTCCTGTTCAAGGGCGGTGACATCCTCGAACGCGCGAAAGACGTCGACACGGTCGTCTTCGACAAGACGGGCACCCTCACGAAGGGTGAAATGGAACTGACCGACGTGGTCGTCTTCGATGGCGATGGAAATGCGGTGACTGACGGGGGCGAGCCGACACCAGATGGTGGACAGCTCAGCACTCGTGACCGCCTCTCAGAGGACGACGTGCTGCGGCTGGCGGCGATCGCAGAAAGCGGAAGCGAACACCCCCTCGCGCGGGCAATCGTCGAAGGGGCCGAAGAACGCGGTCTGGACGTGACTGAGCCTGACGACTTCGAGAACGTTCCGGGCCACGGGATCAAAGCAGTCATTGGTGACAGCGAGGTGCTGGTCGGCAACCGCAAGTTGCTGCGAGACAACGACATCGACCCGTCTCCCGCCGAAGAGACGATGGAACGCCTCGAAAACGAGGGGAAGACGGCGATGCTCGTCGCTTTCGAGGGCGAACTGGTTGGTGTAGTGGCTGACGCCGACACAATCAAAGAGAGCTCCAAGCAGGCCGTTACGGCCCTACAACAACGGGGCGTTGACGTGATGATGATTACGGGCGACAACGAACGAACTGCTCGTGCGGTCGCCAAACAGGTCGGTATCGATCCGGAGAATGTCCGAGCAGAGGTCCTTCCCGAGGACAAGTCCAACGCCGTCGACAGTATTCAGGACGAGGGTCGGCAGGCGATGATGGTCGGTGACGGCGTCAACGACGCGCCGGCGCTCGCGGTCGCACACGTCGGGACAGCCATCGGCTCCGGCACGGACGTCGCCATTGAGGCTGCGGACCTTACGCTGATGCGCGATGATCCGCTCGACGTGGTGAAGGCGATCCGGATCTCGGACGCGACACTCAAGAAGATCAAGCAGAACCTCGTGTGGGCGCTCGGCTACAACACGGCGATGATCCCGTTAGCATCGCTCGGCCTGCTCCAGCCCGTACTCGCTGCAGCAGCAATGGCGTTCTCCAGCGTGTCGGTGCTGACGAACAGCCTGTTGTTCCGGCGGTACACCCCCGATCACGACTACAAGCTCTTCGGTCGCCTCCGCTGAACGTCACCTCTATATCAATGTCAAATATTTCCCGCCAAACGGTTCGGAGGTACCTCGTCGAGACAGCCAGTAGCGAACCGACATACCTCCGGGCTCGCGAGATCGCCGGCGACCTTGACGGATCGCCGAAGGCCGTTGCACAGTACCTCAGCCAACTTCAGGACGACCTCTCAAACGTCTCACTCGAACAGTGGGGGCGCTCGAAGAGTACGACGTGGCGATTGGAGGTGAACGAGTCGTGAGTACTGTCACCCGACGCGTCGAAACCGTCCTTCCGGAGACCGGCTCACGCGAGTGGTGGGCGCTGTACCTGCTCGCCCCGCTCGTCCTCGTCGGTGCGGGCCTCCTTGTGTTCCCGACGCTGGTCTACGACCGGTTCATCTGGCAGTACCTCTGGGGGCCAGTCGTCGCCGACGCCGTTAGTCAGCCAGTCACGCACGAGGGGATTCGTGCTGTCCGGGGCTACAATGCGGTGAACACGGTAACCTACCTCGCGGCGGTCGTGTACAGCCTCCCCGGACTGCGGGCGTATCTCGACCAGCTCGATGTCACGTTCGACGCACGCCTGGCTTACGGATTCGCTCCGATCATTATCGCCGGCGGCGCGATGCGAGCGCTTGAGGACATCGGCCTGCTGGGAGACTACGCGGTGTGGTTCATTACGCCGTCGATCTACTTCGTCGTCACCGCTATCACCGTCCTCGC
The DNA here is from genome assembly GCF_059752395.1 of Halorubrum sp. B53. NCBI lineage: Archaea > Methanobacteriati > Methanobacteriota > Halobacteria > Halobacteriales > Haloferacaceae > Halorubrum > Halorubrum sp. B53. Next base: position 44,355 of record NZ_MWTH01000004.1, read on the forward strand.
GCTCGGCGTCGGTGCACTCGTGCGTGACCAAAATATCGGTTCTATCCCGCTAACAGTCGGGCTTGTCGGGTCGGTGTGGGCTGTCAGTGCCGTCGGGTGGGCAGTTTGGCACGGCCTCTCGACGTCGACCCCACTTCGCCTATGGGTTCCTGTCGCGACGACGGGAATAGCTCTCGGAGTGACCGCGCTCTACTACTGGGGCGCGAGTTTCGTCAACGTCACACACCTTCGACACCCGCTAATTCTGCTGGCCGTCTTTGGCCAGCTGTGGGACGCTGCGCAGAACCTCATCGGTGTGACGTTCATCGGCTACTCCCCCAAGTTGTTCGTCACGAATCTCGTGTACCAGGCGACTGGATTCTCCGGATCGACGTTCGTGCTGAAACTTGTCGTGACTGTCGGCATCGTGTGGTATCTCGCTGATGCGAAAGAGGAGATGAATCACACGTGGTGGTGGCTTATGACGTTCTTCATCGGAGCGATCGGACTTCCGATGGGCGTTCGGGGATCACTTCGGATGCTGTTGGGAGCTTAACGATGGTCTCAAAGATTGGTACAAACCGATGACTCGAACATGCAGAATTGCGATAATAGGTGGAGGGATGGCCGGGCTTGCAGCAGCTGCTGGATTTGACGACGCTGGGTTCGACGTCGAACTATATGAGCGGCAGTCCTACGATAGCAAACGCGTTAATTGCGGAGAAGCGATGACAGCGGTATCGAAGATCCCACTCGAGCCGACTGTAGAGAACGGCTTTCTCAATCCGCTGCCAGCGATGGAAGTGGAGGTGTATGACGGAATCGACGCCGATCGCCACCGCACTGGAGCCGGCACCTTTCCTGCTGCGGATACATATATAACGGACCGAAATGTCGTTGAGCAGTCCTGGGCAGAACAACTCTCAGAGAAGGGTGTTGACATCCACGAAAACCAGTCTATCACACGGACAGATTTCCACGAGTTCACCGATGAGTATGATCTCGTCGTTGATGCAACCGGTCAGCCATCACTCTCTAGTAAAGCGCTCGGAACAACCAACGAGTATTCAGGATATATGGTAGCGCTTAACAGTGATGTCGAAGGGGACTTCACCGAGTTGTACCCGAACAGCCGGATAATTCTGGAGAACTATACAGGGTACTCGTGGGCATTCCCGAAGACATCGCAACGAGCCAACGTTGGTATCGGCTGGACGGTCAGTGACCGGCCTAGTGATTATATGAAGGCATTGAGGGAAGCCTGTAAGCGGAATGGGTGGGCAGTCCCGTCGCAGGAACGGACGAACGTCGCAATCATTCCCGAGGGACCAAGCCTTGATCCCGACAGAACCCATCTACCGGAGCATTCCGTCGTACGAGTGGGTGATGCTGCAGGTATCGCAAACCGACTCACCGGAAAGGGGATCTCACAGGCCGTTGAATCCGGATTCTTGGCCGCAGAGCTGGCTAACAGAGGCCAATTACACAGTTATCCTGACAGATTATATCAGAGGATGAAAACGGAGTACATTTTCGCCACAGTTGTGAGATACTTTCTTGAAACTCGTAATCCCAAGGTTCTGGGAGCAGCAATTCGTGCCGCTGCCGGGATCGATATTGAAGACGTTGACCGGTCTCCGAGTACAGTTCTACTGCGTCTCCTCCGCCACCCTGTTTTATTTGCCCGTATTTTCTCGAGACGACGAGTTTTAAACCGTGTCTATGGAGGAATGACCAACCAGTGGGAATTAATTGATTGACTTCCTGTTCTGTTTGGACTTCCGACAAAAAGTATACGGGTGCTTTTTCAATTCAGCTGTCCTGCGGTTAATCGTCAGAACGGGGTAATCTGCTTCCTCGATCACTTGAGCTGCGACACTTCCCTGTAACAGTCGGCGAATACCAGTCAATCCTCGTGTCCCCATTGTAACAAGGTCGATGCCATTCACCTCAGTATATTTGAGAATCTCCTGTTGAGCTTGACCATAACTCAACGTAGTTCGGACAGGAACGTCTAAGGTCGCTGCCTTCTCCGTAATGTCCTCCAAGAGCCGAGTTCCCCGCTGTTCCCAAGAGTCAGTAACTTCCTCCCACGTGAATCCAGGCCGACTCGAATAGGACTGTTCGGAAATAACAAGAAGTCCATGTAGGGTCGCATCATACCGTTTAGCAATTTGTAGCCCATGTTTGAAAGCCACAGATGCCTCATCATATCCATCCGTGGGCACGAGAATGTCTGTGAACTGGCTAGTAGATAACTCTCCAACCGGATCAGGTGGATCCCTATCAGGTATCGTCAAGACAGGAAGAGAGATATTTTGAATGATCTGGCTGGAGACATCTCTCCGGAGAATTCGTGCTAATCTAGTCTGTTTAGGTTTCTGGTGAACAAGCAAATCAATATCATTCTCTTCAGCGTACTCCCGAATAACACCTGGAGAGTGCCCACAATCCACTGCTGGTATCACATTGAGCCCGAGCGAGTGGGCCTGATCCACCACGGGTTCAATTACCGCTGCTGCGTCCCACTCCTCTTGTTTAGTGACTTGGTCGGATTCCACCTCCGTGCGTTCCTCATCTTGAATAGATAATACGTGGAGAGCCGCATCATACATTTCCGCAAGTGATAGACCATATTGGACCACTGAATCCACTACATCAACTCCGTAGAGTGGAATGAGGATCTGGTTGTACTGGTTGATGTCCGGACCTTCTCGAACTTCTAGACGGCGTGGGGAGCTCATACATATCTATACGTAACGATGATTTACCGCGCTTTCTGTTAAGAATCGAAACCGGCCAAATGGTCTCTGGGATAGTGATTTGAGAGGGTCACCGCGCGTAGCCCTTGCTGGATCACTCCCGTTTCGAAAGAAAACAGGGGGCGAGAGTGTAGGACTGACGTGTCTTAGCTCATCAGAATGTAGCTGCTGCGAGCAGTATGAATCATATTTTCGCGAGAATATCACCGGCTTCGCTGGCTCGACGTTCGTCCTGAAGCTGATTGCCGTGACGGCTGTCGTATGGATCCTCGCAGACGGCGAGGGAGAGATGGACTACACGTGGTGGTGGCTTATCGCGTTCGTCGCGATGGCCGTCGGTCTTCCGATGGGTGTTCGTGGATCGATTCGGATGATGCTCGGAGTCTGACAAAGAGATGGATGCGACTGCCGTAGTTTCTAGCTCTGCAGTCGGACATTCGATTCAACGAATCACACGGTAGTAAAGCAGCATTCTTCAAAGAACACACCGCCCAATTCTGTCGTATTATAATAGAAACTCACGTGAAAGAAGAAGGTGTATGATATGACGACGATGAGTCTCCAGATCACTGTCAAAGGAATGACCTGCGACGGATGCGAACAGACCGTTCGAGAAGCACTCGAAGGCGTATCAGGAGTCGAACGTGCGACGACCGACCGAGCGACTGATACCGCAACGATTGACGGTGATACCGATCTCGAGAACCTTCGGCAGGCCGTGGAAGACGCTGGCTACTCCGTTGTCGGCTAAACAGTCGATAGCGAGCGCCCGCCGAGTCTCCGATCCAGACACGATATCCGCCAATGATACCCCCGAACACAGCACCCACATCCATCCGGTGGCACTCGGAATCCGAAGCAGAAACATCCCCTACGCACCGCTCCACATGTGTCGAGTGTGATGGAACGGTCATCTATTCCGAGGATAAAGGGGAGTACCATTGTGACGCATGCGGGTTGGTACTCGAAGAGTCGAACATCGACAGAGGGCCCGAATGGCGAGCGTTCACTGAACGCGAGACTTCGCAGAAGTCCCGTGTCGGTGCTCCCGTAACGAACACCCTCCACGACAAGGGACTCTCGACGATGATCGGCTGGCGTGACGAAGATACGTACGGAAACGCGTTGAGCAAACGCCAACAGCAGAAATTCCAGCGACTCCGAACCTGGGACGAACGCTTTCGCACGCGGGATAGCAAGGAACGGAATCTCAAGCAGGCGCTCGGCGAGATCGACCGAATGGCATCCGCACTCGATCTACCCACCTCGATTCGTGAGACTGCGAGCGTGATTTACCGCCGTGCCCTCGAGAAAGACCTACTTCGAGGACGATCGATCGAAGGGATTGGTGCTAGTGCATTGTATGCCGCAGCTCGGCAAGCGAACACGCCCAGGAGTCTCGATGAGGTGGCTGCGGTCAGCCGCATCGACAAGAGCGAACTTGCGCGAACCTATCGATACGTCGCTCGCGAACTCGCGTTGGGGATTGCGCCGGACGATCCAACCGACTACCTCCCACGATTTGCATCCGACTGTGAGGTTTCGGTCGAAACCGAAACTCGTGCCAGACACCTCCTTGAAGTGGCGGCAGAGCAGGACGCATTGAGTGGGAAAAGCCCGGTTGGACTTGCGGCAGCCGCGATTTATGCAGCAACGAGACGTACGGAGGACAGTCTCACCCAAGCCGACGCGAGCGAGGTAACCAATGTGAGCAAAGTCACAATCAGAAATCGCTATCAAGAGCTGCTCGAAATTGCCGATGATGCGGATCCAAACCAACTAGAGTCATGAAAAGACGAACGTTTCTGCAAACAGCGGGAGGACTCGCAGCGGCGAGTACTCTCGCACAGCCGACAGCCGCACAGGAAGCCAAGACAGTCCAGATTACCATGGAGGGGGGAGACTTCTTCATGGACCCAGTAGGCCTGTTCGTCGAACCGGGTGAGACCGTAACCTTCGAGATGGGAGCGGCGGCCCCACACTCCTCAACCGCCTACGAGGACCGCATCCCAAGCGATGCAGATCCCTGGGACAGCGGGTTACTCGACGAAGGAGAGACGTTCGAACACACGTTCGAAGTCGAGGGGACATACGATTACTTCTGTTCCGCTCACGTATCGTTAGGACAGGTCGGTCGGATCGTCGTTGGCAGCCCCGGCGGACCGGCAACAGAAAGTGACATCCCGAACAGTCCACCGAGCGGACAAATGCCAGACAGTCAGACCATTGTCGAGCAGGGATCCGTTGCGTTCCCCTTCACAGGAAGTAGTGGCGGTGGTGGCGGTAGTGGCGGTAGTGGAGGTGGCGATGGCGGAGGGGGTGGGGGTCGGCCCGCCCTGGAAGTTCCGGATAGTGCGAAGATGCTGGGAATCGCAACAGCGACCGCCATGGTGTCGGTACTCGGGTTGACGTACTTCTTCCTCAAATACGGTGGTGACTATGGACCCGAGTAGAAAGTCTACCGAGTCGCCTCAGCCCACATCGCAGCCGTGGTTTATCCACGGTATCAGTCCCGGTACATTTAGGCAGTGTTCGACCACATATGACTGATCCCAAAGAAACCCTCGAAATACAGAACGTGGTTGCCTCGACCGAACTCGGGCAAGAGTTACATCTGGAGGAGTTGGCGGACGATCTGTCTACCTCTGAGTACAATCCAGAACATTTCCCGGGACTCGTCTTTCGCATTCAATCCCCGAAAGCCGCGACGCTCATTTTCCGCTCTGGAAAAGCCGTCTGTACCGGTGCAAAGAGCGTTGAAAACGTTCATCGAGCATTAACTATTGTCTTTGACGAACTGCGAGAACTCGGAGTGGAGGTCGACGCAGATCCCGAAATAACCGTACAGAATATGGTATTGAGCGGTGATCTCGGACAGCAATTAAATCTCAATGCAATTGCTATCGGTCTCGGTCTCAAAAATATCGAATACGAACCCGAACAGTTCCCGGGCCTCGTCTATCGAGTCTCACCACCAGACGTGGTTGTGCTGATGTTCGGCAGCGGTAAGGCCGTGATTACGGGCGCAAAAAGTATTGAAAATGCGAAAACAGCACTCGAAACAGTGCAGTCACAATTGCAAGAAGTAGACCTTATCAACCGATGAGACACGCACAATACATGGCCGTCGTCTATCACCCAACACGGCACCGATACGGTACTCAACGCACAGAACCTGAACGATCACAACACGAACGTGTGCCGCGATTAGGGTCAGCAGTACTACGTTTTAAAGACTTGTTGCGCCGAAGTGAATCATCTGCTCGATGTGGAGTGTATTGGAGATCGCAAAAGGCGGGAGGGCATTAAACCAATGACGCAACATCTGGAACTGGCTGTCTTCGTGTTCTTTGCTTTGATCACACTGGGGAGTGCCCTTGCAATGGTTCTCGTCGAAGATATGTGGCACTCTGCGTTACTAATGGGTGTGACACTTCTGAGTGTTGCAGTGCACTATGTGATGCTACAAGCCGAATTCGTCGCCGCAATGCAGGTGCTGGTCTACGTGGGGGGTGTACTCATCTTGATTAGTTTCGCGGTGATGCTCACACGCCGTCAGCCCACACCTGAAACCACCCCTGGAGGTACTACTGACGATGATTGACAATCAGTCCGTTAGAAGCAAACAACGTCGTATCGGCTGTAATAGAAATCTCGCAGTTTCAGTCCGGAACTGGTCGATGACATCTGGTCGATACACGCCACCATCGGGCTCGCGGAGGGAAATGTGAGATGGTCGCGATCCAATACTATCTCCTACTCTCGGCGGGCTTATTCAGCATCGGGTTATTCGGAATATTGACCCGCCGCAACGCGTTGATGTTCCTGATGTCCGTCGAACTGATGCTCAACGCGGCGAACATCAATTTCGTGGCGTTCTCGTACCAGTGGGGGAATCTCACCGGCCAGACGTTCAGCCTCTTCGTCATTGCCCTTGCTGCTGCAGAGGTTGCTGTCGGCCTCGGAATTATTCTGGTTCTGTATCGGAACTTCAAGGATGTCGATGTTACCAAGGCAGCAACGATGCGCTGGTAACTCAAACGAATGATTTCTGACATCTTCGCCTTCGATGTAAAGAAATGGCCATGCTGAAAACCAGACTGTCTAAAGAGAAAATCGCTTGAAATAGCCCCTCATAGATAGACTATGGTGATATTGACGTGAAATCCAATTTAGCGATCCAGGGGATGTCTTGTGCGACGTGCGCCTCGACAATTGAGGATGCCGTCACCAAACTCGATGGTGTAGACTCGATCGACGTCAACTTCGCGACCGACGAAGCTACCCTTGAGTACGATCCGGACGACGTATCCCTTGCAACAATCTACAAGGCAATTGAGGATTCGGGATACACGCCAGAGAAGGTAACTGCGACTGTCTCGATCATGGGGATGACGTGCGCGACGTGCGTCGAGACGAACGAGACGGCCATCGAAACTGTCCCCGGCGTCATTACCGCCTCCGTCAATTTCGCGACCGATGAGGCGACCGTCGAATTCAACCCAGCCCACGCGTCGCTCGACGACATCTACGACGCCATTGAGGGCGCCGGTTACGACCCTGTCCGCGCAGAAGGGGACGGCGCCGACCTGAGTAAGCAGCGTGAGGAGGCAGCTAAACGGGAGCTGCGCAAGTACTGGCGGCTCATCACGTACACACTCCCGTTCGTCTTGCCCTTCTTGGCGGTGATGACTGACTATTACGTCCCGTTCCTCCCCGAGGAGATCTTCGGGATCTCAACGGACTTCTGGGAATTCGCTCTCGTCACGCCGGTGTACGTCGTGCTGGGACGCGTGTTCGTTCGTGGGGCGTACAAAGCGTTCAAGAACAGTCGTCGGGCCAACATGGACACACTGGTGGCCGTAGGGACGTCCGCTGGCTACTGGTACAGTGTGGCCGTTACGTTCGGTTTCATCACCGGCGACGTGTTCTACGAAGCCGTCGCCATCATTCTCTGGTTTATCATGTTCGGCAACTACCTCGAGGCGCGCTCGAAAGCGCAAGCCGGCGACGCATTGCGCGAACTCCTCGAGATGGAGGCCGACGAAGCAACCGTCATCCGTGACGGCGAGGAAGCCGTCATTCCCGTCGATCAGGTCGAAGTTGGTGACGTGATGAAGATTCGTCCCGGGGAGCGAGTCCCGACGGACGGCGAGGTCGTCGGGGGTCAGAGCGCCGTCGACGAGTCGATGGTGACTGGCGAATCCGTCCCCGTCGAGAAGGGCCCGGGAGATGAAGTGATCGGGTCCACGGTCAACGAGAACGGCGTCCTCGAGGTGAGAGCAACGAGGGTCGGCAAGGACACTGCATTACAGCAGATCGTCCAGCGGGTGAAAGACGCTCAGGCTCGCCAGCCCGACATCCAGAACCTCGTCGACAAGGTGGCCGGCGTGTTCGTTCCGGCGGTGATCGTCAATGCCACCATCTGGTCGATTCTTTGGTTCCTGTTCCCCGATACGTTGACGGGATTCGTCCAAGCGCTTCCGCTGTGGGAGCTGGTCGGCGGTGGTCCCGTAGTTGGGGGCGTTCCAGTCTTTGAGTTCTCGGTCATCGTGCTCGCGAGTGCTCTGCTGATCGCCTGTCCCTGTGCGATGGGTATCGCGACTCCCATGGCGACGATGGTGGGCTCAACGATCAGCGCCAAGAACGGAGTTCTCTACAAAGGGGCAGACATCCTTGAGAAGGCGCGCGGCATCGACACCATCGTCCTCGACAAGACCGGGACGTTAACCCACGGTGACATGCGCTTGACGGACGCCATTCCAATCAGCGAGGCCGTCAAGGCCGATGGAGGGACGGAAGCGACTGACAGTGGCGTCGTCGAACGAACGGTCGACGAGGAGGTTCTGCTCGCCGTCGCCGCGAGTGCCGAATCCGGGTCTGAACATCCACTCGCTCGGGCGCTCGTCGAAGGGGCAACAGAGCGAGGCGTTCGGCTCGACGAGCCGACTGAGTTCGAAAACGTTCCCGGGCACGGGATTCGGGCAACCGTCCCACAAGGAAACGTGCTGGTCGGTAACCGGAAGTTAATGCGGGACGAGGGAATCGATCCCTCACCCGTCGAAGCGACAATGGAGCGGCTGGAACGCGAGGGCAAGACGGCCATGCTCGTCGCCGTCGACGGTGAGTTACTCGGCGTGGTAGCGAACGCCGACACGATCCGCGAAAGCGCGAAAGAGACGATCGATGCACTCCACAAGCGGGGACTCGAGGTCCTGATGCTCACGGGGGATAACGAGCGGACTGCCCGCGCAGTGGCAGAGCAACTCGGGATCGTCCCCGAGAACGTTCGCGCAGAGGTCCTGCCGGAAGACAAAGCCGATACGGTTGATGAGATCCAGGCCGACGGGTCGCGGGCGATGATGGTCGGTGATGGTGTTAACGACGCACCGGCACTGACGACTGCACACATCGGTGTGGCGATCGGGTCGGGTACGGACGTCGCCATCGAGAGTGCAGATATCACGCTCATGCGCGATGACCCCGCTGACTTGCTCAAAGCGATCCGGATTGCCGACGCCACCATCAACAAGGTCTGGCAGAACCTGTTCTGGGCGTTCGCCTACAACGCCACGATGATTCCGATTGCTTCGCTGGGACTGCTATACCCAGCGTGGGCGGGGCTGGCGATGGTCTTCTCTAGCCTCTCCGTGATTGGGAACAGCCTCGGATTCCGGAGCTACGATCCCCACGAACCGTACACATATCTGCCGTTCCGACCGTTCGTGTGGGCCTACCGCCAGATTGCCGGCTGATTACGCCGGAACACAGTTCAAACCATCCCTAGCAACATCGACTCATAACTATGGAAACGATACACGCCGACATCCACGGGTTGAACTGCCAGAACTGCGCTCTGAAGCTCGAACGAGCGATTGGCGCACTTCACGGGGTCCGTAACGCACAGATCGAGTTCGAGACTGAAACCGTGACGCTCGAATACGATCCTGACTCCGTCTCGATCGAGCGAATCGTAGCGACGATCAGGAGCTTCAGGTGTGACTCGGAGTGTCTCTTCACGAACGCCGACGATCGGTCGTACGGTATTGGCGTTCGCGAGCCAGGTACCGATGAGAAGCCGTCCAATTCCGGGCAAGGGTGTTGCCAGGTCGGCGTGGACGACGTATGGTGACCATGCCGCTGGTCGCCGGTATCACGGGACGGGGCGATGCATTCGGTCACTCTGGCGCGTGGGCCCTCGCACTAATCGCCATCGTGGTCGTCTCGTGGCTATTTTATCGCTACTTCGCACCACAGCGCTGGCGCGAGTGGGCAGGAGCGGGGGTGGTTCAGGCATTCATCATCGCACTGTACGCTGAAATGTTTGGCTTCCCCCTGACGATCTACCTGCTGGTTCGTTACTTCGGTCTGGATCGGGCGTACGTCAGCGCCAATCTCTGGTCGACGCTGGTCGGAGTGGGTGAAACCGGGATGATCGTCTCGATGCTACTCGGCTATGCAGTGGCGTTCATTGGCGTCGGGTTCTTTATCCAAGGATGGAAACAGGTCTATCGAGCACGACAGGAAGACCGCCTGACCACAGACGGACTCTACAGATTTGTTCGTCACCCTCAGTACACCGGCTTGTTCATCGCCCTCTTCGGGGAAGGTATCATCCACTGGCCGACGATATTTTCTGTTGGTCTCTTTCCGGTTGTCATCGTGACGTTCGCATGGTTAGCGCGCAAAGAAGAACGCGAGATGCTTGATCAGTTCGGCAACGAGTATCGAACGTATCAACGGAACGTTCCGATGTTTGTACCTCGACGTGATCAATGGCGGCGGTTCGTCGGCGAATCGCGATTCGATCCAGATCAATGAAGACGACACCTCTCGACAAATCAGTGTCCCAGTCATCGCGAGAATCGAATGACAAGATAGACGACACAGCCAACCGTGTAACCAACAGCACCGCGTGCGTCGGTGCAGAGATACCTAGTCCTGATCGACTACCTCCGCGCCGACGACAGACTCGGTCAGGGAGCAGACGATGAGCCAGTCTTCGACAGTCGCGGTAATCGGCGGTGCGATAGCAGGGCTGGCAGCTGCCGACGGGTTCCACAACGCTGGATTCGACGTCGACCTCTACGAGCGGCAGTCCTACACCGACAAGCGCGTCAACTGTGGAGAAGCAATGACGAACGTCTCTGCAATACCGCTTGAACCGACAGCAGACCACGGATTTCTCAACCCACTTCAAGCGATGCAAGTCGAGGTGTACGATGGCACTAACGCAGGTCGCAGCTGCACTGGCAGTGGGGAATTCACCGCATCGGATGCCTATATCACCGACCGAAACGTCGTCGAACGCTCGTGGGCCGAACAACTTGGACGGACCGGCGTCAATATCTACGAGAACCAGTCGATCACGCGAACCGAGTTCCTTGAGTTCACGACCGACTATGACCTCGTCGTCGATGCCAGCGGCCAGCCATCGCTTTCCAGCAAGGCACTCGGCACAACTGAGGAGTATTCGGGGCACTTCGTCGCACTCAACGCTGATGTGGAGGGCGACTTTTCGGATCTCTACCCGAATAGCCAGATCGTTCTTGAGAACTACACGGGCTACGCGTGGGCGTTTTCGAAGACAGCACGACGAGCCAACGTCGGTATCGGGTGGACGTTCAGCGAGCGTCCTGATGACTACGTGGCTGCGTTCAGGGCGGCGTGTGACCGAAATGGATGGCCGGAACCGTCACGAGACCGAACGAACGTCGCGATTATCCCGGAGGGCCCGAGTCTAGATCCCAAACGGACCTACCTTCCAGACCGATCCGTCGTACGAGTTGGTGACGCTGCCGGTCTCGCGAACCGATTCACCGGAAAGGGAATTTCCCAGGCCGTACAATCATCGTATCTCGCAGCGGAATTGGCTACGCACGAACGGTTACACGAGTATCCAGACCGCCTGTACCGAACGATGAAACCGGAGTATCTGCTCGCAACAGTTGTGAGGTACTTCATCGAGACGCGCCAGCCACAGATCCTTGGGGCAGCGATTCGGGCAGCCTCCGGGATGGATATCGAAGCCGTTGATCGTTCCCCGCGAGACGTTCTTGCCCGACTGATACGACATCCAGTCCTGTTCGCCCGGATTTTTGGGAGGCCCAGTGTTCTCAAACGCGTTTATGCGGCGGCAACTGACCAGTGGGAGTTTAATAGGCTGGCATCCTCCCCGGGGTAGTAACCGATAGGCTCTGGTCTCGCTACGCTGTAAAGACTCTCACCGACTCGTCGTCAATGATTCCTTGGGGGACGGGGCGTCGCGACTGCAGTTCGCTACTCCGTTATCGGTGAGGATGAGCGAGGCGAGTGAACCGGATACTGCTTCAGTTCGACTGCAGCACTGTTTGTCGTGAGAACCGGAACGTCGGCAGTGCGAACTACTCCAGTTGCTACACTCCCCTGTAAGAATCGACTCACCCCCGTCAATCCCTGTGTTCCCATCGCGATGAAATCGATGTCATTCTCGGTGGCGTATCCGAGAATCTCTTTCCGAGGGTTGCCATGGGTGAGCGTGATTCGGACATCGAGATGTACCGCCTCCGCTTTCTCCGCCACCTGCGTAAGAACGCGCCGACCACGTTGTTCCCACGACTCCTTTGCTTCTTGCCACGTGAATCCTGGCCGGCTCATGTAGGTGCGTTGATCGACGACAAAGAGGCCGTGAACGGTGGCGCCATGTTGGCTTGCGATTTCTACTCCATGTTCGAGCGCAACCGAGGCTTCATCGCGTCCGTCTGTAGGCACGAGGATATCGGTGTACCTCGTCTGGTCACCAGATGAACGCCTATCTGAGGGAGCAGATCGATCTTCCTTCACCGTGAGAACGGGAACCGGAGCGGTCCGAAGCAACTGCTCGGAAATACTTCTGTGTAGGTACCTGGTGAGTCCAGTTCGCCCGTGCGTTCCCAAGACCATCAGGTCGATATCGTTCTCTTCAATGTAGTCTAGAATGACATCGGGAGAGCTGCCGTGTTCGATACCCGGGATTACATTCAGTCCAAGGGTATGGGCTACATCCATCACGGGTTCTATTGCCGCTGCCTCATCCCACGTGTTCTTCTCGGAGGTAGAGGGAATTGCAGTCTTTCCAAGGTGGGAATGGTCCTCGACAATACGTAGCGCATGGACCGTTGCAGCGTATGCATGCGCCAGTGAGACGCCGTGTCGAATCGCGGGAGTGAGCGCATTACCGCCGTCTGTTGGAATGAGAATGCTCTCGTACGGAGTGGATTCCGACTCGTGGTCGAATGGAGCTGGGTCTGCCGTGTTCATAGTAATTAGTACGTGAGCCCGCTTTAAGCGGATTTTTGTTAACATTCGAAAATGCTGGCACGCCCTATTCGAAAGAGCCTAGACACCGGATGTAACCCCGACAGCTCGGAAAATCAGGTGTGCAGCCCGCCGATTTCCCGTCCGGTAGGCGTGGTTCCGAGACTCAGTTACACACTCAAGCATCCGTCTTTAGCTAAGAGACGAACCACGTGACAGCGGCGTCTTATCGAGGCTACTTTTCGAGAGGAACGAGGAGGCGGCAAGTGTGCACCAAGACGCCTCCTCATTGAGACTCATGCGTCGGCTCACTACACTGTTTCCCTCCGAGTTCCTCGAAGAGCACGCCGAGGAACTCGGCGTGGTTGAGCGAGAGAGCAAGCTTCAGGTTCCCGTCCTCGTGTGGGCGCTCGTGTTCGGCTTCGCCGCAGGCGAGAGCCGAACACTCGCTGGCTTCAGACGAAGCTACAACTCCACAGCCGACGAACCGATCTCTCCTGGCGGTTTCTATCACCGGCTGACGCCGTCGCTCGTAGAATACCTCCGCGACCTCGTCGAGACTACGCTCGACGAGGTCGCTGTTCCCGGCGCTGTGGACGTTGATATCGACCGATTCAGGGACGTGATGATCGCTGATGGCACGGTGTTGCGGTTGCACGAATTCCTCTCCGATGAATTTCAAGCCCGCCACGAGGAGCAGGCTGGAGCGACGCTCCACCTGCTCCACAACGCCACCGATCAGACGATTGAACGCACATCGACGTGACGGATGAGAAAACGCACGACAGCACGCTGTTCGAGACTGGTTCGTGGTTGCAAGGGCGGTTGGTTCTGCTCGATTTAACGTACTTCAAGTACCGCCGCTTCGCGTTGATCGACGAGAACGGCGGCTACTTCGTGAGTCGGCTGAAGAAGAGCGCAAATCCAGTGATAACGGCGGAATTACGGGAATGGCGCGGCCGCGCCATTCCCTTGGAAGGCGAGCAGATCTACGATGTGGTCGGTGACCTCTCGCGGAAGTACATCGATGTGGAGGTCGAAACAGAGTTCAAGCGAGGTCAGTACGAGGGGGACGCGCTCACTGGACACGAAGCGGTTCCGCGTCGTCGGCGTCCTCGTTGCGGACGCCGACGACTACCATCTCTACATCACAAATCTGCCGCGAGAGGAGTTTCTACCCGCGGATCTAGCAACGCTGTATCGGTGTCGCTGGGAGATAGAAACGCTGTTCCGCAAGCTGAAGACACAGTACGAACTGGACGAGTTCGACACGAGCAACCCGGATGTCGTGGAAATTCTGTTGTACGCGGCGTTGTTGTCACTGCTAGTGAGTCGTGATCTGTTGGATCTGGTCACCGAGCAGGCTGACGATGAGATCGTGTTCCCGTCGGAACGCTGGGCGGCGACCTTCCGGTCGCACGCCCAGCTCGTCCTTCACGAACTCGGTGAGTATCTCGGCTACTCGCCACCACCACTGTTGGAACGGCTGATCGATGACGCCCAGAAGATCCATCAGCAACGGCCGATCCTGCAAGAGACGCTCACTACCGCTACGCAACCGAGGTGTGAGTCTTAGCTAAAGACGAATGACTTCAGCGAGAGATCGAGGTCACCTACAAGACGATGCACCGGCGCGTCGAGCGCTTCGCCCGAGCGCTCGACGCGCCTTCCGTTACACTGGAAGGACCTGTCGAAATCGACGAAGTGTACGTTTCTGCCGGGAAGAAGGGTCGCGAGCGCGACGCGAGTCGCGCTCGCGTGGCCTGTCCACGCGCGGACGAGGAACGTACGAAGACGACAAACTACCCGTGTTCATTCTGGTCGATCGGGGCACCAAGCAACGGTACGTGATCCCGGCGAAAGCCGCAGACGAATCGACGATTCGACTCCTGCTGGCCGACCGCCAGCAGGAGTCGCTCACCGTCTATACCGACGGCTTTCGAGCGTACGAACCGCTTGAGGAGGACGACGAATCCGACCGCGAATACGTCGTCCACGGCGACGGCGAGTACGCTGATGAAGAGATCCACGTCAACACTTGCGAGAGCCACCGTCGCACCAGCGACGCGTGGCTCTCGCCGCATCGAGGCGTCTCAAAGGACAAGCTAACACAGTATCTCAGAGCATTACAGCTCCGACAAGATCTCTTGCGTAAACCGGGACGAGATGCTCTCAAACACGCTGTTCCAGCCACTCTCTGAAATCAACAACGTGCTACACATGAGCGTTGATGGTACTACCACGTGTATCTCTACTGCTAGCACACATAATCGGAGGAGTCAATTTGCTGGCCCAGCAAATCGACGACTCGCTTAAGATACGTAGCACACAACCTTCGCCCTATGGAGATGTCACGGCGGCAAATACTGGCAGGAAGTGGCGTGGCGCTGATCGGTTCGATCGCTGGCTGTCTCGGCGGCGACGACGCTACCGGGAGCGATGGAAACGGTGAGGACGCGCCCACTGACGGAGAAACCGACGGCAACAACAGCGGGAATCAGGAAGTCGCCGACTACCTCTCGGAGGTTGCGAACTACGACGGAATCGACGACCGTACCGACGAGGGATCAGTGACCGTCAGGAATGGTGCTGTCGACGGTGCCGGCCAACAGTTCGTCTTTGATCCGGCGGCGATCCGTGTTTCCCTCGGCACGGACGTGACCTGGGAGTGGGTCGATAGTAACAGCCACAGCGTCACGGCCGAAGACGAGACGTTCGACAGCAGTCTCATTTCAGGTGAAGGGGAAACCTGGACGTACACCTTCGATGAGCCAGGTACCTACTTGTACTATTGTATAGCACACCGAACACTCGAGCAGAAAGGCGCAGTCGTCGTGGAATAGCGACTCTCTCTGTTTCCCGCCCGATGAGAATTAATAACACTATCGTGTGTACATAGGTCCAAACGGAACTATTCATGTCGTCACAATGGACTCGTCGCCATGCTCTCCAAGTAGGAGGGGCTATCGGAATTTTCGGTGTGGCCGGTTGTCTCGGGTCATCTGGTACGGACACCAACTCGCCAAACCTCAATCAGGCAGCAATTACCCTGCTAAACGGTGGCACGCTCGTAACGTCGCCGTCGTGCCCGTGCTGTCACGGATACGCGGATATCTTGACCGAACGCGGCGTAGACAGGCTCGATATCGTGGAGCAAAAGAACTACGCCGAACCGAAGCAGTGCGCAGGCATCCCACGCGAACTGTGGGCATGCCACACGATTACTACTGAGGGCTACGCGTTGGAGGGACATCTCCCAGTAGAAGCGATCGAAAAATTGGCAATCGAACGACCAGCAATAATCGGGGTTGTATTACCAGGAATGCCAGCATGAACTGGGGAATGGGTGGCGGGATGGGGACCGGTATGGATGACGGAATGGCCAGTAGCATGGGATCAAATATAACCGCCGGGATGGGATCTTGGAATGGTCGCCCTCGCGGTGCTGATGCTGATCAGTGGCATCATCATGACGAACCGGCACGGTGCTGAATCCGGAATGTGTGACCTGTTTCGAGAATGACCACGACAACACGTTCAAGCCGCCTACCTAGCTATCTCGCACCGCTACCAGAGCGCGTCGAGGACCTCGCACTTCGGTACGCGTGGGTCATCGTCGCGATTAATCTGGCCGGGACTGCGTTCGGGTTCTGGTACTACCGCTTCCAGCTGGCCCAAACCCCGATAGTGATGTGGCCGTTCGTCCCCGACAGCCCCGCCGCGACGCTGTTCGTCGCGCTCAGTCTCGCCGCGTGGAAACTGGATTACGACGTCGAGTGGCTCCATATGCTCGCCTTCTTCGGCAACATCAAACTCGGTCTCTGGACGCCGTTCGTCCAGCTGGTTCTCAACGGACCGGGCGGTATCGAACCCTGGCTCTACTGGTTCCTCATCGTAAGCCATCTCGCGATGAGCCTCCAGTCGTTCCTGATCTATCGCTACGCCGAGTTCACGGTCGGTGCGGTCGCCGTCACCACCGTCTGGTACGGCCTCAACGACATCGTGGACTACTTCGCGCCGCTCGTCGGGGAGTTTCACCACACGTTCCTGCGGGCCGAACTCGTCAACGGCGCACTCGATCACTCGGTGCGAGCGCACGACCTCGCAGCGGCCGCGGCCGTGACGCTGACGCTCGCCGCGGCGTTTCTCGCACTAGCGACACGGGTGAAGAAGCTCGAAACAACTGAGGAGTCCTCCGCACGAGGGGTGCGCCGATGAACGGCTATTCACGACGGTCGGTACTTCGCCGGAGCCGGAGTGTGCTAGCAGTCGGGGCAACCGCGATTGCTGGCTGTCTCGGAGGTAGCGGCCCGTCGGGTCCGACGGTCACGATGACGGGCGACCTCCGATTCGATCCGGGCGAAGTCGCAATCGACCCCGGTCAGCAGGTCACCTGGGTGAACGAGAGTGGAGTCCCCCATACCGCATCGGCATACGAAGAAGCGATTCCCAACGAGGCGTCGTACTTCGCAAGCGGCGGCTACGAGTCCGAGCAGGCCGTCCGGCAGAGTACGTCAGCGAGAGGGTTTCTCGAACGAGGCGAAACCTACAGTTACACGTTCGACGTCACGGGGACGTACCAGTATTTCTGCCTGCCACACGAGGAAAGCGGGATGGTCGGACGTGTCATCGTCGAATGACCACGAGACTCGACCTCACTCGATCACTGACGGTGGATCGATGGGTATCCCGGCATTCCATCGGCCATCCATAGCCAGAGCCCCAGTATCGTGACGACGGTTTGTCCGAGTACATACGGGGTCGGAGACACCAGCGCGAGCAGGTCTCCGATCGTCTCGACATGGTGATAATCAGTTACGACCGGCCAGAACAGAAACAGTAGCGTCTCCCCGGGGACGAACAGGTAATCCACGAGGTCCGCAGCGAGGTGTGATCCATATCCGAGCGCGTACGCCGCGCCGACCTCCCACCGGTCTCTGTGTTTCGTGACGTAGAAGACAATCAGGACGACGAGTGCCGCGGCGAACACTGAGTGCGCGACCGACCGACTCGGGAGCGATGGAAGTACAAACGCGAGTGGTTTGTCGACGAGATCCGGGAGCAACGCGCCTCCGAACAGGGCGATGATCGGGACATCGTCACATCGGTCAGTAGGGCCACCAGAAATGCCTCGGTAAACGAGATACGCGACTGCAGCGTGGACCCAAAAGAGCACACTCGACAATACTGTCCAGGTTACGTAAACCGTTCACGCACTGCTGCCCCGTCAGCATCACACGCCATCGATTTCGGAGCGAATAGTCTCGCGCTCGAAGTAGATGATTTCCAGTCCCAGGAGGACGACCGTCACAACGAGAACCACACTAAAGACGGCGGGTTCCATCACGGCGAGGTGGTACACTAACGACGGGAAGAACAGTACTGCACCCACCACGCCGACGGCGGGGAGGATACCTGTTCGAAGCCCCGCTCGATGCCTGAACGCGAGGAAACTCATCGACCCAAAGACAGTGATGAAGGCAAGCGACGCGAACGACGTGATTCCCTGAAGACTACCGTAGGCGGTGAACGCGGCCGTTATCAGGCCCAAGATGAGAAGTGTTCGCGTAGGAGCACCGTCGGCATCGGCATCTCCGATCCGGTCAGGAAGTAGGTCGTCTTCAAGCATTCCCGTCGCAAAGTGGGCCGCCGAGAACAGCGTGGCGTTGATCGCGCTCCCAGTCGAGAACAGCGCCGCCACGGAAATGAGGATGAACCCCATCTGCCCCATGAACGGTTCGGCCGCGATGGCGAGTGACACCTCGGGGTTCGCGGCGATCGTTTCGGGCTGAAGCAGACCCGTCGTGACGACTGCTACGAGGACGTACAGCCCGAGAGACGCGGGAATTGAGAGATAGATCGCCTGCGGAATGGTCGTCCGAGCGTTCCGAAGACTTCCCTCGTCGTAAAAGAGTAGCTGCCAGCCCTGAAAGGCGACGAACGAGAGGGCAGCGGACATGAGCAACCCGCCCGTCGCGACGGAGGAGAACCCGGTCGTCAGCTGTCCTGTCCGCGCTCCAAAATAGAACCCCCACACACCGAAAATGAGGAGAATCCCAACCTTTGCCGCGACGAGGAGCACCTCGGTCACGCCACTCGCCCGGGCACCGAGGACGTTCAGTAGTACAAACCCCAGGACGCTGAGAACCGACACGACGGGGCGGAGTGGAACCCCGAGGGCTGTTTCGACGCCGAGGAGTTTCGTCGCAAAACTACCGAACGCGAACGCGTACATTCCCATCGACCCGATATAGCCGAACAGAAGCGTCCAACCGACCATCCCAGCGACCGTCGTCGACTCACCGAACTCCTGTAAGAAACTGACCGAGCCGCCGGACACGTCGCCAAGCCGCTGGAGACGAACGTACGAGTAGCCAGCGCAGAACGCGACGACACCGCCGCCGGTAAAGGCGAGCCACGCCGCAGGCCCCGACATTTCCGCAACGACGCCAAGTACGGCGAAGATCCCACCCCCGATCATACCCCCGAGCGCAATCGAGACTGCACCGAGAAGGCCCAGCTTCTCGCTCATCGTCTCTCCGTTGGGGTGCCATCTTTAGACGTCTTGTCGTTACGAATCCAAACCACCTCAGCCCGGGGAGTAGAAATCGTCTGCTTCGATGCTCAGGTTCCGAAGAGCGAGTAGAACCACGCTTCAGTGTCCGGATGGAGACCGTTATGGACTGTCCGGACCGCCGCAGCGATTGATACTGCGAAGATAGCGTGAAGAAGATGTGTCGGAACCCAGCCGACCACTACCGCACTCGCCCCGAGGACGGCAGCACAGAGCGCTCCAACGCCGATTCTGAAAAAGAACGGGCGCTGAATCACCAACACGGTGTCCCCGTAGAGCAGGATGTAACAAAGGAACGCAAGCCCACTAGCGACGACTGCCGAGAGTAACGAGAACAGGAGTGCCGTCATCGGGGGTCTCCCTCGGAATATCTAAGGCGCGGGTGAATGTATCCGAGTGCGCCGAGTACGGCCACGAGACTAAGGAGAGCACCGGTTTCCACTGCAGCGAGCAGGCCATGCGGAAGCGGCGTGAGCATCCCGAGATGGGCGATCCCGAACAGTAACCCAACGAGCGGTACGCCAACGAGTAGGTACCCATATATTCCCTCGTACTGGTGCCAGATAGCGGGCGTTTTGCTCACCGTGTACGCGGTGCTCGCGAGAATGATACCCGTCAAGAGAAGTTCGCTGTAGGACGTAAGCATACGACTATCCTCCCCAGCCAGCCACAAGTCAATTACTCCGCACCCGAAGTGGCATACCCCTTGATTCTAAATTCTGCTAGGGTTGTGATGCTGGTATCCAAAGGCTCACAAACGAAATATCCCACAGATGTAGCCACAACCGCATTAGGAGAGGAGCCCCTAGATGTAGGCCACCAAGACAATGGACAGATCAGATTACGCGATCCTCTCGGTTATCGCCGTAATCACCGTCGCCATCGGCATCGTCACGACGACGAAACCGCTCGGGACGTTTTTCGTGGAGAGCACGAGGCAGGCCGCGACGACGACCGCCGCGATGGCGTGGATCACCTGGTGGGCGCTCGTCATCGGGTTCGCCATCGCCGGCGGCGTCGAGGCGTGGGTCTCGACCCAGCAGATTTCGGAGCTGCTCGAGGGACACGGGCCTCGCTCCATCGGCCTCGCGACGTTCTTTGGGTTCGTCTCCTCGTCGTGTTCGTACTCGGCGATCGCCACGGCGAAGAACCTCTACAAGAAGGGGGCGTCGGCTGCGGCGGCGCTGGCGGCGTTCCAGTTTGCCTCGACGAACCTTGTCATCGAGATCGGCATCGTCATCTGGCTGCTGCTGGGTTGGGAGTTCCTGCTTGCCGACGTGGTCGGTGGACTGCTCCTCATCGTCCTGATGTCGGTCGGTTTCGTCTACGTCGTCCCCGACAAGATCCTCGATGAAGCACGCGAGAACGTCACCGACGACGAGGGCATCACGGTACAGGACCCGGTCTGTGGGATGGAGGTCGATCCTGAGGAGACCGACTACTCCATCGAGCACGAGGGCCAGACGTATTACTTCTGCTCGCAGTCCTGCAAGGACTCCTTCGACCCGGAGGAAGCGAACACGTCGATTCCGGAAAAGGCGACCTCGTGGTCCGGGTGGAAATCGCTCGCGGACAAACAGTGGAAGGAGTGGGCGATGCTGTGGGACGAGATCGCTATCGGGTTCATTTTCGCCGGCCTCATTGCCGGGTTCATCCCCGAAGCCGTCTGGACGAGCGTCTTCTCTGGCGCCGTATTCGGTTTGCCGGTGTACGTCCTCTGGACGGCCGCGCTGGGTGCGATCATCGGCGTCGTCACCTTCGTCTGTTCGGTCGGGAACGTCCCGTTCGGGACCGTCCTCTGGACGCGCGGGCTCCCCTTCGGGTCGGTGCTCTCGTACATCTTCGCGGACCTCATCGTCCCGCCGATCATGAAAGCCTACGACGAGTACTACGGGACGACCTTCGCGGCGGTACTCAGTCTGATGATCTTCGTCACCGCCGTTATCGCCGGGTTCGTGGTCCACTTCCTGTTCCTGGGCCTGGGCCTCATCCCCTCACGAGCCTCCGCGCAGATCGCCGAAGTGTCCATCGAGCTCAACTACAAGCTCGTGTTGAACGTCCTCGCGACGGCGTTCTTCGCGTTCCTCTACTGGCTCCACAAACAGGATTCGGTGGCTGGTGGGGAACGCGGTGACGAGAGACATGCGGCAATGACGGACTGACGGGTATCTACCTGCTCACGTAGTTCACAATCTGAATTTCGTCTATCAATAATTCGACGACACAGACAAGGAACATCTACGGTGTCGGGCAATTAATCCCTGACTCCCTTCCACTGCCCAACCACAGTTTCGATACGAATACCATTCATTCCAGAGCGGTCTCGTCGAAGTCATGGGTCTTTGAGATCGTCACTGCTGCTACGAGACTCAGCCACGAGATCGCGCCACTGCTCCCAGCGGGGGATAAACATCGGCACTTTGCGCTGATAAGTGCGGTAGTCCTCACCGAATGTATCGATCATATCACGCTCTTCTCTCCGTGCAAGCCACGTAAAAATCACAACGACGAACGGAAATAGAGCGACAGAGAAGATTGTCGGCCAGTGAATGATGCCCTCGCCAAACAGAGCGATGAACAGACCGGTGTATTGTGGATGGCGGACGTACCTGTAAAGCCCGTCTGTGACCAGTCGGTCGTCCTGTCGGGCACGATAGACTTGTCGCCATCCCTGAGCAAACAGGCCGATGCCGACAAACGCCACAGCGTAGCCGAGGAGCATTGATACGAACATACCCGTTTCGCCAAACCCGATCAGTGTAGACCAGAGATTGGTACTGACGTACTCGCGGTCCAGACCGAAAAACCGGACCAGCAGATAGATCGTCAGTGGAAACCCGTACATCTCCGCATATAATGCGATGATGAACGCCTGTACCACTCCTGCGCCGACCCACTCCCGCCAGCTGTCAGGAGCGAAGTACCGATAGAAGAACCAAGAAACGACGACAATGAAGATAATCGCGAGGCCCCAAGCACCGGGATTCGTAATAGTGGTATCTATTGATGACACGCTTACTTACCCGAGTAGATACTGAGTCCAGGGATGCCGTTCGACAAGCGGCACTCCACCAACCTCGTACTGTTCAATGTACGCGTAAGGCCGAGTATCCGTCCCGCACCGAACGCGGCGACTGAGAGGAACACGAGCATGTACGCGAAATCACCGTTGATGTAGCCATGTGTGACATCCCAGTTGCCGAAATAGAACATGAGCATCATAAATGCCCCCCAGAACGCAGCGAGCCGAGTGAGGGCACCGAACAACAACCCGAGGCCGATAAGCAGCTCTCCCCACGGTACTGCAACGTTCACGAAGTCAACAAACCACGGCGTGTTCCCCATCGCGACGAACAGATCAGCGAGTGGACTCCCGCTATTCGGAACGGCCCCGGTGAGATATCCACCGGCACTAAAACTTCCCGAGAGGACCTTGTCGAGACCACTCTGGAAGAACGCCAGTCCCATCATCAACCGAAGCGCAAAGATAAACCAGACACTCAACGTGTGTAGTCGACCGCTTGCGGTGAACCCCCCGATCGTACTTTCTAATTGAACTTCTTGAGATGCCATATCGTGCTAATTCCCGGGAAGGTGTTATAAAATCGCGTTGGGATCTCGCCATACCGGAATAGAGAGCCCTTTTCGGGGTGATCTCTCCGATACCGTCATACTGGCTGAATAGTATCGTATTCCCAGGCGTCTGTGACGGCGGCATACGTCTGCTTGATTACAGCCGGGTTGGAGAAGATCCGAGCAGCCACCCGTGGATGCCCCAAGAAGCGACGAAGAACCGCCCGTGGGGATCGATCGATGTCTTCGATGTCGATTCCAGACACCACTTGGACGGCATCACCGAGAACGGTCATCTGACGCGTCTCGACGAGGTGCCGCATAATCCGGGCGAGCAGGTACTCCCCTTTCATCGTCCGATAGAGTCGGTCTGGATACTCCTGAAGGCTTCCCTCCGCCGTCAACTTGGCTGCGAGATACGACGACTGAATTGCTTGCGAGATCCCCTTCCCGGTCAGCCGATTCGCGAGTCCAGCCGCATCCCCGACACGAACGACGGGCCACTCAGGTAGATAGGTCAGCGCAGGATCGAGACTCGGTCCTTCGGGGATGATAGCGATATTCGTCTGACTCCGAGATGGTATCGGCCAGCCGTTTCGTTCACACGCCGCCTCAAATGCGGCTATGTAATCGGCTGGGCGTTCGCTCTCAGTCCACCCGATGCCGACGTTTGCCCGCTCGGGCGATTTCGAGAACGCCCACGCGTACCCGGTATAGCCCTCAAGAACGATCTGGCTATTCGGGTAGAGATCTGAAAAGTCGCCCTCCACGTCAGCATTGAGGGCGATCATCCGACCCGCGTACTCGTCCGTTCTCCCTCGAACTTTGCTGGTAATCGACGGTTGGCCAGTCGCGTCGACCAAGAGGTCGTATTTATCGGCCAACGTCCGGAACTCCGCCTTCGTGATCTGGTGGTTTTCGTGAATCGAAACGCCCTTTTCAGCGAGGCGTTCGGACCATCGTCGTTCAACGATGTTTCGGTCGGTGATGTACGTATCGGAGGCCGGGAATCTCCCACTCCCGGTGTGCTGTCTGCTGGATGTCGTTCCGTCGTAGATATCCACACGTAACTCCGGAAGAGCATTGACGAACCCATTCGCCGACATCGAACGGAGTGGAATCTTCGAGACGGCCGTCATCGCTTCCCCACAGTTGACTCGTTTGTCGTCGTACGACTGACGTTCGAAAAGGTCTACTTCGAAACCTCGCTTGGAAAAGCCTTCAGCAGCGGCGAGACCGCCGACTGCTCCACCGAGTACTGCCACGCGTTGGATTCGCGGTAACGGTTCAGACGACTGCTGTGAGCGAGAGTGGAAACTTTCAGATCGTGAAGTGGTTGTCTCTAATACCATTTGTCACTCAGGATAGTTGCCCCTTATTAGTCCTCGGTGAGCAGTCGGCGGAGTACTAGATGCAGGATTCCGCCGTTCTCAACGTATCGAACGGCTGCGGGCGTCCCAACTTGTGCCGTGACCGGGAACTCGACTCTCGAGCCGTCGTCCCGCTCTGCGACGACGGTCAACTCGTCGTTCACGTCTAGGCCGTCGTCCAATCCACGAATCTCAATCCGCGCCGACCCGTCGAGACCGAGGGATTCCCACGAGTCACCGTCAGCGAACTGCAGCGGGAGGACACCCATGCCGACGAGGTTGTCACGGAAGATGCGCTCGTAGCTCTCCGCGATGGTTGCGCGAACGCCCAAGAGGTCAGTCCCTTTTGCGGCCCAATCGCGGCTCGACCCGGTGCCGAGTTCTTCGCCGGCGAACACCACCAGCGGCGTATCATCTTCCCGATAGCGGCGGCTCGCCTCGAAGACGGTCGTCTGCTCGCCCGTCGGCTGGTGAATCGTGTAGCCGCCCTCGACGTCGTCGAGCATCTCGTTCTCGATGCGAACGTTGGCGAAGGTGCCGCGCATCATCACCTCGTGGTTGCCCCGGCGGGCACCGTAGGTGTTGAACTCGTGAGGTTCGACACCCTGGTCGACGAGCCACTCGCCGGCGGGCTGCTCCCGAGAGAACGGTCCGGCCGGGCTGATGTGGTCGGTGGTGACGGTGTCCCCGAGCAGCATCAGGGTGCGAGCGTCGGCGATGTCGCTGACACCGGGCTCCTCCAGCGGGAAGTCCTTGAAAAAGGGCGGCTCGCGGATGTACGTCGAAGAATCGTCCCACTCGTAGACGTCACCGGTCGGCGCGTCGAGTGCCTCCCACCGTTCGTCACCCTCGAACACTTCGGCGTACTTCTCCTCGAACATCGAAGCGTCCACGCTCTCATGGATCGCCGTGTGGATTTCGTCGGCGTCCGGCCAGATGTCGGCGAGGTAGACCGGGTCCCCGTTATCGTCCGTCCCGAGTGGGTCCGTTTCGAGGTCGATGTCCATCCGACCGGCCAGCCCGTAAGCGACCACCAGCGGCGGACTGGCGAGGTAGTTCGCTCTGACCTTCGGGTGGATGCGCGCCTCGAAGTTCCGATTGCCCGAGAGGACGCTCGCCGTCCAGAGGTCCTCGGCGTCGATGGCGCGCTCGATGGGTTCGGGGAGTGGCCCGGCGTTCCCGATGCAGGTCGTACAGCCGTAGCCGACGACGTTGTAGCCGAGGTCTTCGAGATACGGCAGTAATCCCGAGGCTTCGAGGTATTCGGTGACGACGCGGCTCCCGGGCGCGAGGCTAGTCTTGACGTACTCGGGGACATCGAGGCCATGCTCGACGGCGTTGCGGGCGAGCAGGCCTGCGGCGAGCATTACCGAAGGGTTCGACGTGTTCGTACAGCTGGTGATGGCGCTGACGACGACGCTCCCATGCCTGATTTCGGTTGTCTCGCCGTCGAGGTCGACGTCGACCGTGTCGTTTAGTTCGCCCACGTCCGGTTCCGGGAGGTCGGCGTCGGGGCGGTCGGCGGCGACGCTGCTCTCTCCCAGCCAGCGGGTGAGCGCGTCCTCGTCGAGTTCGTCGAGTTCGTCTTCGAACTCGCCGTGGACCAGCCCCCGGAAGTGGGTCTTCATATCGTCCATCGGGACACGATCCTGGGGTCGCTTTGGTCCCGCGAGACTCGGCGTGATCGTCGAGAGATCGAGCTCGACCGTCTCCGTGTACTCGGGGTTCTGCTCGCCGAACAGTCCCTGTGCGTCGAGATATTCGCGAACGAGTTCGATGTGCTCCTCGTCACGACCCGTGAGTTCGAGGTAGTCGAGCGTCGCTTCGTCGACGCCGAACATCGAGATTGTCGATCCCTGCTCGGGGGCCATGTTCGCGATAGTGGCCCGGTCGGGGACCGTGAGGTTCGCCACGCCGGGACCGAAGAACTCGACGAAGCGATCGACGACGCCAACCTCGCGAAGCTGTTCGGTGACGTGAAGCACGAGGTCAGTCGCAGTTGCACCCTCGGGGAGTTCTCCGGTAAGGCGGACCCCGACGACTTCGGGAAGCTTCATTGTGATGGGCTGGCCGAGCATCGCGGCTTCGGCCTCGATGCCACCGACGCCCCAGCCGACGACGCCGATGCCACCGATCATCGGCGTGTGGCTGTCCGTGCCGACGAGCGTGTCGGGGAGGAGCCAGTTCTCGCCGTTCCGCTCGCGGGCGTGAACGACCTGCCCGAGGTATTCGAGGTTCACCTGGTGGACGATACCGGTGCCCGGCGGGACGACGCGGAAGTCGTCGAACGCCTGCTGTGCCCACTTGAGGGCGCGATAGCGTTCGCCGTTGCGCTCGTACTCCAGTTCGACGTTCTTCTCGTAGGCATCCTCGGAGCCGAAATAGTCGACCTGGACGCTGTGGTCGATCACGAGGTCAATTGGAATCTCTGGCTCGACGATCGCGGGATCCTTGCCTTTCCGGTCAACCGCTGATCGGAGCGCGGCGAGGTCGACGACGGCAGGGACACCGGTGAGGTCCTGAAGAACGACTCGTGAGGGAGTGAACGGGAGTTCGACGTCCGGCACGTCAGGTTGCCACGACGCGACGTTTCGAACGTCCTCGGCGGAGATCGTGTCGCCGTCGACGTTCCGGAGGACGGATTCGAGGAGGACACGGATGCTGACCGGGAGACGGTCCAGTTCACAGAGTCCCGCCTCTTCGAGGGCGGTGAGGTCCGCCATCCGATAGGCATCTCCGTCGAACTCGAACTCGCGTATCGCGTCGAAAGGATCGGTTTCGGCCATACCCTGAGCTACGGCGCCCCGGCTCTTGAATCGTTTCCCGTGGGCGATCTGACGACTGGATCATCGCTCCCATGGATTTCGTCGGCCGTGGGGCACTCCGGTCACAGAATCCGGTCGAGTGCATCTGTAATCGAGGGAGATTCGACGATTCGGAACCCTTGAACAGCCACGTCCGTCGGTTCGCCCGCCGGGACGATCAGCTCCCGTGCGCCGACTGCTCGCGCCGCGCGGGCTTTCGTCTCGATCCCGCCGACGGGGAGCAACGTGCCCTCGTCGTCGACGATCCCCGTGATGAGCGTCTCCTGTGAGAGTGACTCCTGACGGAAGCTGGCGACGAGTGCGACGGTGAGACCGGCCTCCCAGCTCTTCCCGCGGAGTGCGAGTACACCAGAGGCGGGGGGCTCGAACGTGACGTGCGTCGCCGTGTTGGTGAGCGACCCCCCTGTGAGACGTGTGGCCGTCTCCCTCGCCTCTCGGAGCGCGAGCTGGAGGTCGTGACGGATTTCGATCCCGTTCAGGTTCACGAACAGCTCACCCTCCCCGTCGGTGAACTCCACCTCGAACGGGACGATGAGACCGTCACCGAAGCTGTCGACCGCTGGAAGGTAGTAGCGCGTTGGGGCGGGAAGCGTGGCCCCACCCGCAAGCGTCGCCAGCGACTGAAAACCCTCCCCCGCTCGCGTTAGACCGAGAACCACCCCAGCGCCGCCGACGCTCCCCAGGCCGAGTCCTGCGAGGAACCCCCGCCGTGACAGAATCGTCTCTTCCACTCGCCCTACAACGTCTCTTTCCGTATCGGACGGGCGAGAGACGGACGCGGAGTCATCGGTGGGCATAGCAGTATGGTGCGTGGCTACGCTGGGTTCCCGTGGTACCATGTAACAGGGGTGCAGTAATAAATGCTCTTCGTGTACGCGTTTCGAACGGGTACGCCTATTTCGGTGCGCGCTGACGTATAGACACTGTCTCGTCACCACTCATGACGCTCCAGTATCGGTCACTGGTCGGGCTCGTGGGCGTGAGCAGCGTCGTGACCGGGGTCGGCGTGTGGATCGCCTACCAGTTCGAACTTCTCTTGCTCGGAGTGACGACCGTCGCGACCTGGACACTTCTGGTCGGACTCGTCGAGGAGGCATTCGTCCGGTTCGTCCCATTGATACTCGTCTTCTACGGCTGGAGTTACTGGCGAGGCCAGCTCCTCTCGAAGACCGAGGGGTTGCTCGCGACCGTGGCTTCCGGGCTGACCGTTGCGCTCCTCGAACTCGTGCTCAAACTCGAGTACCTGTCGCGGCTGGAGGCGACAGTCCAGTTCGACTCGCTCGTGCTCCCGCTGGTGTTCGTCCACCTGCCGTTCGCGTTACTCGCCGGGCGGTTCGCGTACGCACTCGGGGAGCGGATTCACGGCTCCGACGACATCGGGTTCCCATCACTCTCTCGACGAACCCTGGCGGCGCTCGTGCTCGGGTATCTCGCCCTCGCGTTCGCCCACGTCGGGTACAACGTGCTCATCTGAGAGCCGCTCGAACAGAGGGAAGTACTGCAAGACCGACGATCACCACACCCTGGATGAGGTGGGGATACTGCAACCGTTTCCCGAATCCGATGACGACCCCTTCGACGAGGACCCAGACGACGAGCGCGACGCCGACGGCGATAGCCGCCGGCCACGCCCATCGTTTTCGACGGTAGAGACCCCACACGACGACCAGCGGGAACACACCGAGGATACTGAAGAGGATGAGACCGGGAACCAGATAGCTATCGAACGGGAAACCAGCCAGAAGCGTCGGCGAGATTCCAATAAGACGCCCCGAGGGAGCGAGGATGAACTGGCCGCCGCCGGCGAGTCCCGACACGCCGAGCACACCAATCGTCGCGATGAGTGCCCAGAGCGCGAGTGGTCGATCTTGGTGCTGTGTTGAAATACCCATCCGTCGACGCTCCTCCGTCCTGATGAGAAGTGCTTGCTACGGTGGGAAAGCTATGTGGGTCTACTGGCTGTCCTCTTCGTGGTCGTCGCCGAGTGCCGTCCGAATCATCCCATTGAGTTCTTCGAGCTTCTCGCGGACGCGCTCGGGCTTGTCGGCCGGCGGCTCTTCGAGTGCGACCTGCTCGTGGGGGTCCGGCTCGCCGACGATGACGCTACCGATCATCCCGAGGCTCTCGTGGGGCGTACAGTAGTAGTGGTAGACACCCTCGGTCTCGAAGGTGTGTTCGAACGTCGCACCCTGCTCGGAGACGATGCCGCTGTCCCAGGCCGCTGCGCCGTCGGGGACGAGCTGGGGCTGGTCGTTGTCGGGGTGGTAGGCGGTCGTCGAGTGACTCCCACTCTCGTTGTTCCAGGTGACCGTTCCCCCGACGTTCACCCGCACGACGTGGGGCTCGAAGTGGTAGCCACCGTCCTCGGTGATCATCCGCACCTCGGCCGTATCGGACGGTGCCCCGACTGCTTCGTCGTGGTCATCCTCGTCGTCGCTGTGACCGGACTCCGTGCCGCCGTCGTCGTGGCCAGTCTCAGTCGGCGTGCCGTTTGCCGCTCCGCCATCGTTGTTCTGCGTTCCAGTGCACCCGGCAAGCCCAACGACTGCCGCACCGCCAGTCAGCTGGAGCATCCGTCGACGCGTGAGTGAATCGGTCATGGCATCGGTCACCTTACAGGTGAACCTACACGGTCTGGGCATATAGTCCGGAAAGCAGATTTGCTGGGTCAGCAAATCGGCGTTCCTTTATATACCCACCCACAACAACACGGATTGTGAGTGAGGAGCGAGACATCTCGGGGATTCTCGAAATCCTTGACGACGACTATGCACGCGCCATCCTCGAGGCGACTCGCCCAAAACAGCTGTCCGCCAAGGAACTCAGCGAAGAGTGTGACATGTCAGTCTCGACAGTTTCCAGACGGGTCAACACGTTACTGGAGTACGATCTGCTTATCGAGCGAACGCACGTTGATCCCGACGGTCATCATTACAGCGAATACGAAGCCCAACTCGACCGCGTCGAGGTCCAGCTCCTCGAATCAGGATTCGACATCCGTATCGAACTTCGAGAAGACGCGCCCGACAGATTTGCTCGGTTGTGGAACACAATGAGGAACGAATAACCATGCACCCCGGACTCATCGTCGCAAAGCTCGTCACAATGGTTCTGGGATTCGTGATCGCCTATCAGGCCTATCGAGGGTACCGACGTAGCAACAGTCAATCGATGCTGTACCTCGCGGTCGGGTTCGCCATTATCAGCTTCGGCGCGATCGTCGAAGGAATCTTGTTCGACGTGGTTGGCCTGACCTTACATAATGCGGGAACGGTGGCAACAACCATCGTCGCGATTGGTATGCTCACGATCCTCTACGCTCTATACGGACGTGACCCGCAGAAACTGGAGAACTGACTAATGGTGGATACGACAACAGCCGTTCTCGTGGCCGTCCGCCTGGCTGTCCTTGCCCTCGGTATTCTGATCACGTACTACAGTTTCGAGGCGTATCGACGAACGGGGACGTACTATATGAGAAACGCTGCAGTTGGCTTTGGAATTATTACCCTCGGTGTGTTCATCGAAGGAGTACTGTTCGAGTTCGGGGGGCTTGATCTCGCCCTTGTCCACATCATCGAATCGGTCGCCATCGGTCTCGGATTCGTGGTTCTTCTCATCTCGCTTCGCCGGTAGCTCGAGCCACGGCTATACTCCTCGAATGGTCAATACTGGCTCGTCCGAGTTCCGAAGAACCCGTTCGGTCACACTTCCGATGATCCGTCGTGAAAGGCTGGACCGTCCGTGTGTTCCCATCACGACGAGGTCGATTCCGTGTTGATCGCAGTAATCTCCGATTGCCTGATGAGGAACACCGTGGGTGATCTCAGCAGCGACTGAAACACCGTCGGCAGTTGCCCGGGACTGGACATCTTCGAGGACAGTCTCTCCGTTTTGCTCCAGTACTTGCTGCAGTTCGTCCCACGTCCATCCCGGACGAGACGCGTAGGCACCTCTATCCACAACGTAGAGGGCATGAAGTGTCGCATCGTACGTCCGAGCCAAATCAAGAGCGTGCGTGACTGCCTCTCGTGCGGGCTTACTCCCGTCAGTCGGGACGAGGATAGTCTCAAAGCCTCCCCGCATTCCGGGTTCTGATAGCGCCTGTTTTGCTTTGACACTGAGCACGGGGATATCGACAGTACGGACGAGTCGGGTCGTTACACTGCCGAGCAGGACTCGGTCGAGACCGGTGTGTCCTCGGGTTCCCATACAGACGAGGTCGATCCCGGTATCGGTGATGTAGGAACGAATTTCACGCGCTGGAATGCCACGGCGAACCTCAGTTACTGCGTCGAGACCATGTTCTGCAGCTCGAGTTTCGATCTGCTTGGTGGCGGCATCGCCAGCCTCATACCACGTGTCTGGGAGTGTCTCCAGGTCGGTTTCCAGCGCAGTCAGTTCCAGCTTTCGCTCGATGGGCGAACTGTCGACGACGTGGAGCGCGTGGACAGTTGCGTCGTATCGGCGAGCGAGCTCAAGTCCGTATTGGATTGCGGGCTCGACGTTATCGCTGCCATCAGTCGGGATGAGGATGTCGGTATACATGGTTGGATGAGTGCGTTGATGTTGCTACGGACTCTCGTCCGTCGGTTTTGGGGGCTTATGGGCTGTCGACTCGATGCGTTCCTTGAAGAAGACGAGCTCCTTGTTGGTGTGGTCGTAGAGCTTGGCCTTCCCGTCAAGAACGGTGGTAAAGAGCCGCTTTAGCAACCGGCCCCGGCGGTTATTCGGGAAGTCCATCCAGACGGCGTGTGACATCCGGGTTCCATCCTCAGTCTCTTCGAGCCGAATCGTACCACCTTCGGGGATTCGAACGGTGACAAGTCCACGAAGGAGTGGATAGTACGCTGTCCCAGTCCAGACCGCCACGTGTGGATGATCGATGTACTGAAATCGGCCGTGCAGATCGGCGTACATCCCAGCGACTTCTTCCGCCTGGTGGAATGTCGCCCCCTCTTGTGGGCGATTATCGGGTGTGTCGTATTCGAGTCCGTAGTGTTCCTCGGGGTTCGATGCCGTCCAGTGGACGGGGTCAGTTACGTAGTCCCAGATCTCCTCGGGCGATGCGTCGATGACGATTTCGGCGTTGTCGGTGACGTACATGGATTGACTCCTCGATTTATTATGCGAAGGCGTTGTACAGCCACGCGAAGGCGTACACGAGGATGAAGCCGATCACCGCGGCTTCGACCATGCCCGCCACGGTTCCGACGACGGTCGGTTCGAAGAACAGGTGCCACTGTTGCATCATCTCGACCGCACCTTCGTAGACGCCGATTGCTCCGAACACACCGAGCAGGAGCATCACGACGGCGGAGAGTACAGCTGCAGCTCCGGCGAGTGCAAGTGTGTCAAGGTGTAACGTACTGTCGGTGGAGTCCATTTCGTACGTATCTTGGTTTGTGGTAGTAGTGCTCATGACTAGAGATACGCTCTACTCCTTCATTCGGGTTCCTGTTACAATTCGAAAGAGAGATTTCTCTTGTTAACATAGAGCAAGAATCTCGTGGAGGGAACCAGCTGTACAACACCCCGATCTGTGTGACTGAGCCGTCGGGAGACCAAGGAGCAACCACCGACTGGAACCAGTGACGTGCAAAAACTCATGAGCGCGAACACAGTCCTCGAACGGTCGACCACAGCTGCTAGCAAGAATTACCTTTGAATGCAAGATTTACTCCGCCTACAGCCCCGGTTTCTTAAGAACAAATAACAAAACAGATGCCTGTGATAGTGTAGATATGCAAGCCGTTCTCGTCGACGGGATTCTCGAGTCCTTACGAATAGGAGTTGGCTTCCTCTGGACCGCTGCGTGGGCGATCATCATGGGGCTCGTCATCACGAGTCTCGTCCAGGTCTACGTCTCGAAAGAGCGAATGGCCAACGTCCTCGGAGAGGGGGACCTGAACGGTCTCACAAAGGCGACGGTGTTCGGCGCCGCGAGTAGTGGCTGTAGCTTCGGCGCGGTCGCCATCGGGAAGGGACTGTTCAAGAAGGGAGCACATGCGGTGAACTTCCTCGCGTTCATGTTTGCGTCGACGAACCTCATCGTCGAACTCGGATTGATGATCCTGATTCTGCTAGGCTGGGAGTTCCTTCTCGCGGAACTGCTCGGCGGGATCATCCTCATCGCCGTGATGGCTGTCATCGTCCACCTCACGCTCCCCGAGAATCTGTTCGAGCAAGTCCGGCAGGAACTGAATCACAGCGACAACGAGCAGGGAATCACCGAGGATCCGACCTGCGGGATGGAAGGCAAAGACGAGTACTCGCTGGTGACCGATGGTGGCGAGACGCTGAAGTTCTGCTCGGAGGGTTGTCTGGAGACCTACCAACAGGAAGCCGCAAGTAGCGGCGGGTGGCGCGACGAACTCCTCTCGTGGGGTGGGTGGTACAAGGTTGGAAATCAGTACCGCAAGGAGTGGTCGATGATCTGGAAGGATATCGTCGCAGGGTTTCTTATATCCGGATTCGTCATCGTTTTCGTTCCCCAGTGGGTCTGGAACACCCTGTTCATCCAGGGCGACGGCCTGCTTGTGACCGCCGAAAACGCGATTATGGGTGTCACCATCGCCGTTCTCAGTTTCGTCGGCAGTATGGGCAACGTCCCCTTCGCGGTCGCGCTGTGGGGCGGTGGTGTCAGCTTCGCCGGGATCATCGCGTTCGTCTACGCCGACCTCATCACGATTCCCGTTCTGAACGTCTACCGGAAGTACTACGGCTGGAAGATCATGCTGTACATCCTCGGCGTCTTCTTCGTGACGATGGCGTTCACCGGTTTCCTCATGGAACTACTATTCGACGCGTTTGGCATCGTCCCCGACTTGGCCGGTGGCGAGACAGCATCGGAACAGACCTACTTCGAGTTGAACTACACCTTCTACCTCAACATCATCGCGTTCGTCCTCTCGGGGGCCCTCCTCTACGTCTATCGCCGGGGATTAGGTGCACCTGGTCAGTATCGCGACCCCGTTTGTGGGATGCGGACCGACGACAGCGGGCCGAGTCTCACCCACGAGAACGAGACGTACTACTTCTGCTCGAATCAGTGCAAGCGAACGTTCGAGAAGCACCCCTCCGAGTTCGCACATCAACATCCGCAGGTCTCTGAAGAAGGTGAATCCCATGACGATCACTAAAAACATATTGGGGAGTGGGACGACCCTGTTCAATCGATTAGGGAGCGGCGAATGCGAGTACCTCGTTGAGGGTGGTGCCGAGCGCGCAGCGCTCAATTTCCTTCTGGGTGGTGTCACGACGATCATTGTGTCCCCGTACAGGCCGACTCAGGCGGGGTAATGGTAACGCCCGTGTCCCGATCCGGATTTCAGTCTTCACAAAGGTCTTGCATCGGGGAATCAAAACTGGTACAGCGCTGGTTCGCTAACGAGAACGTATGACTACGCGACACGCCAAACTGAGGAGTGAGGTATGAATCGGCGGCGAGCCGATGCAGTGGTTGGCCTCCTCGTCGCTGCCGTCGTTATCGTCGGCGGTGCGCTCAGCTGGGATGCGTATCAGCAACAGCAGGCATTCGGAGAGATGGGGTCGATGATGGATATGGGTGCGTCGATGGGAGGGGTTCACGGCACAAATCCGCTCTGGTACGTCCTTGGAACCCTTCTCGTCTCGACTGTCGTCGGTGGAGGGTATCTCATTGTTCGGGACGAGCTCACCAACACAGATGCAAGCGAACGCGCACAAATAACGAATCCAACAGATCCAGAGAGCGCTGATTCATCGGAGAGATCTACCCAATCAGAGGAAGCCATCAATCCAGAGTCTCAGCCGCAGGCTCGTATATTGGATCTCTTACCGGAAGACGAACGCCGGATTCTTGAACCGGTCCTCTCCTCACCCGGTATCACACAGATCGAACTCAGGGATCGCTCGGACTTCTCGAAGAGCAAGGTCAGTCAGACGGTGAGCGCTCTCGAGAAGCGCGGCCTCCTGTACCGCGAGCGCCAAGGGCGAACGTATCGGATTTACCCGAGCGACGACTTACAACAGAAACAGGCGAACTAGCGGACCATTCCTACGAGTCAATCCCCGTCCAAAACGTAGGTATGAGTTCTGGATTCGGAACCAGTACGGCAGGGTGATCTCACCGTCACCGCGAGGCCTATACCCCCAAGCATCCAATACAACGGATATGCGGTCCACAGGCTTCTCCCGTCGCAAACTCCTCCAGCTGACGGGGGCGACCACCCTCGGCTCGCTCGCGGGGTGTGCCGGTCAGCTACCGGGCACCGACGATGGTGAGGGTCGTGAGGTGACACCGCGCTCGACAGTCACGGCCGAACCAGATACATCCGTCAACCTCACCGCGGCGTCCGGGACCATTCGACCAGCACCCGGTACGTCGACGACTAACTGGATGTACGAGGGCGAATTCCCGGGACCAGAGCTACGCGTTCAGGAAGGAGATGTGCTTAGCGTCGAACTGACCAACGACCTTCAAGATGAGACAACAATTCACTGGCACGGGATTCCCGTCCCGAATCCGGTCGATGGGGTGCCGGACGTAACTCAAGACCCGATCGCTTCCAGCGATACGTTCACGTACACGTTCCGTGCCGAACCCGCCGGGACGTATTTTTACCACAGCCACGTCGGACTCCAACTCGACCGGGGATTGCTGGGGCCACTGATCGTCGAAGAGCGTAACCCACACGTCGAGTACGACCGCGAGTACGTCGTGATCGTCGACGATTACCTCCCTGGAGAGCCGGAACTTCCTTCGGACGGGGGGATGGGCGGCGGTGGTGGAATGGGTGGGGGAGGCGGAATGATGGGGGACGTTCGGCCGCCATACGAAGGGCTCCTGATCAACGGTCGACTCCCTGAGAATCCACAGACGTTCGACGTAACGGAGGGTGAGCGGATTCGCTTCCGGTTCGTGAACGCTGCCAGCGCGACGGTCTTCGGTGTCCGGATTGCCGGCCACGAGATGACAGTGACCCACGCCGATGGTCGACCAGTCGAACCCGTCGACGTGGACTCGTTCGTCTTCGGTGCCGGTGAGCGCTACGATGCCGTGGTTGAGGCTACAAATCCGGGCACGTGGGTCGTTCAAGCGGATGCGCTCGATGGAAACGAACCACCAGCTACAGCCGTCGTCGAGTACGAGTCAGCGGGCGGGGGGAGCCCACAGCGTCCGTCGTCGGCCAGTAACCAACTGCAGTACGGAGACTTGCGGGCGATCTCCTCGCTCGAGGGGGTGAGTGGAGATCCGGATCGAACGTTCGATCTGACGCTCTCCCGTGGTAGGGGCCAGTCCTACACGTGGACGATTGACGGGCAGGTCTATCCGGATGCCGATCCACTCCAGATTCGACCCGAAGAACACGTCCGGATTCGAATGACCAATCAGAGCCCGGTCGTTCACCCGATGCACCTTCACGGACACTTCTTCCAGGTCGGCAACGCAGTCAAAGACACCGTCATCGTCCCCGGCCATCGGGGGCAGGTGACACTGGACTTCCACGCGGACAATCCCGGTCGCTGGTTGTTCCACTGTCACAATTTGTACCATCTCGATGCGGGCATGGCGCGTGTCGTGAGATACGTCGAGTAGCTCAGTAGCGAGTTTCGAGTCGAACAAACGCCTCTTTGCTCGCGTACTCGAATTCATGTTCATCGCCTATTACGGGAACTAGAAGACGTCTGCATTTGACACAGGACTCATACTCAAACAGCTGCCACTAGAATTGAACCTCGTCGTATGCTCTTGGTGTAGCGACGAAATGAAGATCGGTGTGTCAACTATGACTGAGAGTGGGGTGTTCAACCCTCGGTACTACTCCTCCCGGGTTCCCGGCCACTGGCGTGCGTCCGCCTGAATCAATCCATGCATGGTTCGGCGTCGCTCTTTCAGCTCTTCGAGTACGTCATCGAACTCCTCATCGGACACCGTCGGGACACCCGCCTTGCGTAGAACGGCGAGGTCGGGCAGCGGTGGATGCTCGTCGGACTGTGTCGCGAACACACTGACCGTGTCGAGGTAGCTCTGAACACTCGACCGTGCGTTTTCGAGAACCGAGTCACTGGGCCTCTTCGCCTCGGGCGTCGCTCGCTGCCAGAGGGTCAAAGCGTCGTCGAGACTGGCGACGCTCAACACGGCGGCGGCCTCGCGGTCGTCGGTGTAGAAGTAGTGTAGGATTGGGTAGGCTTTGTGGTTAGACGTTAGTTCGTTCAGCGCCGTGGTGATACTGTTGAGAGGGAGCGCGACGTCGTCGAACTCATCACCGTTCCAGGTAGTAGTGACGATCGATTCGCCGTCCAGTCCGAGCCCGCTTACGTTCCGCGCGAACGTGCGTTTCTGCGTAACTGCGTCGAGGACGGAGAGGACGTAGGTGATGCTCAGCGTCACCAGCAACATCCCGCTGGCGGTCATCAGTGCAGTCAGGATCTGCCAGAGGCCATCTCGGGGCGCGAAATCACCGTTCCCCATCGTGAACATCGAATATCCCACGAAGTAGAATCGTTCGACCCAGGAGATGGGGCCTGCGTCGATGGTGTCTCTCAGAGCGTTCTCGGCACTGGCGAAGACGAACATCCACCCGCCCCAGAGTAGGGCGATCCACATCCCAAGCCCGAGGGCGAGAATCACCGGGCCGGCGAGCGTCCGAATGCGGGGGCTGTAGGTCCCAAAGCGTCGTAGCAGCTTCCACGTCCTCCGCATCAGGCGTGCAGTAAGGGGTCCCGCACCGCCCTCAACCCAAAGGGTCGTCCATAGGAGATCGATCGCGGCCACGATGAGCAGACTCACGCCCAAGCCAAAGTATAGATAGTTCACTGGTCTGTCGTTCTCTCCGAAGTCGATTCAAACTGAGCAGCGACAGACAGCGAGTTCATCATCGATGGTGGTGACGGCTGAATCATTATTGTACGATAGGCTAGTCGGCGGCCTGTGCCTGTCCGCCGCTCTGTCTCATTTCGGCTGGATTCTTCATGCCTTCCTTGACGCCGAAGTGGACCAAAACGGCGTTGACCGGGAACGCGAAAACGAACCCAACAGATAGCGAGAACGCGAGTGCACCCCAGAACAGCAGATCGGAGATGTGGGCCTGACTGGCGATCAGCAGATCCGTTCCGATAGCAGCGATCTCCATGATGGTGATGCTTGGCGTCTCGCTATAGAGGGCGTCGAGCATGGCCTCGCCGAAACCGACGCCCTCCTGCATCAGCGGGCCGACTGTCAGGGCGTAGCCGAACAGGTAC
Organism: Halorubrum sp. B53; assembly: GCF_059752395.1. Taxonomy (NCBI): domain Archaea; kingdom Methanobacteriati; phylum Methanobacteriota; class Halobacteria; order Halobacteriales; family Haloferacaceae; genus Halorubrum; species Halorubrum sp. B53. Next base: position 82,939 of record NZ_MWTH01000004.1, read on the forward strand.
GCGAGCGCGAACGTTCCTGCAGCGACGAGGACCGTACTCTGGAGTGCGAGCAGGCCTGCGAGGAGCGCGAACCCGAGAACTTCACCGGCCCCACAGCCCGAATAGCAGTGAGCGGTCGAGCGGAAGCCACGCCGCCACAGCGAGTCGTTGCTGATCTGGCTGCGGCCAGAGTACCAGTAGATGGCCAGGCCGAACGGCCCGGAGTAGAGGACGACCAGCGTCCAGACGCCTTTCATCAGCGATGGCAGCGCCTGATTCCGCTCGCGGATGTCCCACCAGAGGGTGACGACGGACGCGAGGACGAACAGCGCCCAGACACCCATCACGAGCGGGTCCGACAGAATCGGTTTCATGATGTGGCGAACCGGTGCGAGCGCGTGTTCGATCTGTGTGAGAAGTCCTTGGAGTGGCATAGTCTACGGAATAGCTGAACTAATTCGAGGCTATGCGGTATCGTCTGCTGCTCGACGGTCGCTACACGACCTAGTTGGGGAGGGAAACTTTCTGCAGTTGTGGTTAACATTCCAAAGTGGGTTGGATCACCGATCTCGGCTCTCATCGGTTGCAGCAGTTCCGGGCGTGCTAACCCACTCCTCGGACGAATTCGGTGGAGATGAACGATTCTATTCTCAGGAAACGATTAGAACGCTCTATACACGTTCTCGAACGTTCTCCTGAGTGGATTTACACCCACGTCGATAACTCCCGAGCAGTTCTACGAGTAACCGAGGAGAAAGACAATGACCAACTTCACACTCGGCCGCTGGCTGCTCGTGGCGCTCGCGATCGTTGGACTCGCGTTCGCCGCCCCCGTGGTCAGCGCACACGGCACCGACACGGCTGCTGACGACGCGCCCACTGACAACGCTACCGCTGATGACTGGGCGGCCTGGATGGAGGCGCAGATGACCGAGCACATGGGCCCTGGTAGCGTCGAGTGGATGGAATCGCACATGGGTGTGACCGTCGACGAGATGGCCCAGGACATGGCTAACGACGACTACAACGGCGGGATGTACGGACAGGGCCACTGCTGATAGGCCCTGACCGTTTCGATCGCTTCGACCGAATACCGAAACTCACCACCAATTCACAATCATGACGCAATTCACCACTCACCTCGGACGCACTGCTCGTCGACTCGCGCTACTCGCCGTCCCACTGCTGGTCGCAGCGACTGGAACCGCTGCTGCCCACGGTAGTGGGAGCTACGGCGGCGGCATGATGGGCGGCGGCTGGGGCGGTATGGGCGGACTCGGCGGCTTCGGGATGCTCGGCGGCGGGATGTTCCTCTGGCCGTTGCTCCTGATCGGACTCGTCCTGCTCTTCGTGTACGGGACTAACCGCGAGGAACCGTCCTCTGGGCCGGATACTGCACTCGCTGAACTCCGCGAGCGCTACGCGCGGGGTGAACTCTCGGACGAGGAGTTCGAGGCTCGGCGAGCCTCGCTCACACAGTGAGTATTGACTCCCTCCACGTATCCTCCCATGTCTTCCACTCGCATTCGTATCGTCGGCTTGCACCTTCGGGGGTGCTACAGCGACCACGAGAGAGTAGACCTGAACGACGGGACGATTTGCTGGGTCAGCAAACGGACTCGGCCGGTTATGCCTCGTGCAATCGTCCATAGTATTGTGGAGAGAAGGAACGGACACACAAAATGTAGAATGAGCACCGGAGCTAACCTGACGACAAGGTCTCTCCAACTCCGTCGGGGACGACTCAAGCGATCTGAACAAAACTCGACGCGCGTCGATTCCAGTCACGGACTGACTCGAAACGCGCGTCACGACAAAACCGACCACCACCACAATGAACGACTCGCAACACAGAGCCCGAATCGACTCACGAGAACAACGCAGACAGGCTGCCGAACGCCGACGACTCCATGCATTCACCGCACCGGAGGCGTGGGGCGGAGCCGGACTGTCGGAAGCCCAGCGGCTAATCACGACCTTGGAAACCCAACACACGGAGTAAATCCATGACGTACACCATCACCACGACGATCGACGCACCGTTCGACGACGCTGTCGCTGCAGTCATGACCGCACTACAGGACGAAGGCTTCGGCATCCTCTGTGACATCGACGTCAAAACAACCCTGAAGGAGAAACTCGATGTCGACGTAGACCAATACCGGATTCTCGGTGCTTGCAATCCACCGCTCGCCCACGAAGGGCTCGTCGAAGAGCCAGACCTGGGTGCTCTCCTCCCGTGCAACGTCGTCGTCTACGAGACGGATGCCGGTGACGTCGTCGTGAGCGCCGTCGACCCACAGCAACTCGTCGCCATCACGGAGAACTCGGAGTTGGACGGGATCGCGACCGAGGTTCACGAACGCTTCGAGAGAGTGCTCGCAGTTGTAACCGACCAGCTTACCACGGAAAGTGAACTCCAATGACGACAACGAATCGAACCAGCACAGCGACGATCGTCCTCCTCGTACTCGGAGCGCTCGTCGTCCTTCCGCTCCTCACGATGGGCGGAGGGATGATGGGATTCGGCGGCTTCGGAATGCTCGGCGGCGGAATGTTCCTCTGGCCGCTCCTCCTGATTGGACTCGTCCTGCTCCTCGTATACGGCGTGGGTAATCGAGACCGGAGCGACGACACCGGCCAAGCCCAGGCAATCGAAACGCTTCGCGAGCGCTACGCTCGCGGAGAACTGACTGAGGACGAATACGACGACCGTCGACGAACGCTTCACAACGAACAACAGGGTTCGTAGGTCCATCAAAAGACCGTGCCGACGACCACCCGAAGACTCCGACGACCCGTCGAACCCGATGCTGCTGAACAGCCACGGTTAGAGGTGACCGGCAGATCAGCTCCGAATAACACCCAGACACGACCGTGACTTTCACACCATCGACCGACGCGCCGAAAGCAGCCAGTAAGAGCGCACAGGCGACGACGCGTCCGCGACTCCCGGCGAACAACTGGCGAGCCATCATCTGTCAGGGGCTCGCCCTCTGGGTCGTCGTCTTCGCTGGATTTCTGGGCCTTCCGCCGAGGCATCCGCTTCAGTTCGGGGTCGCGATCGCCACGATCTACGTGGTTCCGTTAGTTCCGATTAGTCTCTACCTGGACGTGCGTCAGGCCCACCGCACGAGTGGGTGTCAGCTCACCGTCAGGACGTATGCGAGGAATCTGGCGTGCGATTTCGCCAACTGTGTCCGGCGGGACGGCTCGCTCGGCGACGCCCGACGGGATTTGGCCGCGTGTGGTTCAGAGGGTCGCGATGCGTCCGACACACCGTATCCAGAGCCTGCTCTGGCCGGTGATTTCGCACGCAGTGACGGCAATCTCACCGCCGTCCAGGGGCGTCAGTTGTCCGCCGATCAGGTGGGAGGGAGTAGCAGCCCCTTCAATCGATGGGGGGCAAGTGTTGAGCGTAGACTTTCGAAAATGAACAGAAATTCCAATAAAACACAAGACCGTAGATTCAACTGTAGAAGGAGTACCAACTCGCACCCAACAAACCACATATTGCACTCATGACAAGCCTACTCGAAGCAGTACGGACGATCGGAGAACAGTTTTCGACCTCGGAATCCGGAGGATTCCTCGGTAGAAGTGGCCACGCCGCCCCACGCGCAATGCACGGCGGTCGTGGGAGGGGGCTTCGAGGACTCTTCGGCGGTGGAATGATGGGTCACGGCCATGGTCGGCATGGAGGTCGATCTGGCTGTTCGTCGCACCACTCGTCGCACGAATCTACCCCCTCGACGGAGTCTTCAGAGGCGGGATCGAGCGAAGAGCCCGCCGGTTCCGACCGCGCACTCGCGATACTCCGCGAACGGTACGCACGCGGTGAAATCGACGAAGAGGAGTTCGAGACGCGGCGAAACACGTTGAGAGAGATAAAATAAGAACCGGTCGGAAAACACAGCAACACAATCCAACAGATTCACACATGACTCGTAATTACACCAGACGGAACTGGCTGAAGACCCTCGGTATCGCAGGGAGCGTAACCGCCGGAGTTTCATTAGCCGGATGTTCGACCCAGGCACAGAACGGAGGAGAGGTCTACGTAACCAACCAAGGAAGTAACACCGTATCGGTAGTAGATTCAGCCGCGATGGAGGTCCAGACGACCATCGATGTCGAGGAACGGCCACATTTCGTTGCCTTTTCTCCCGATGGCTCGCGAGCGTACGTCGTCAATAACGGTGCGGACATCATCACAGTGATTGACACGGCCGCGCGTCAAGTGATGAGTACCATCGATGTGGGACCAAATCCGCTCCACACAGCGATCAGCCCCGAGGGCAACTACGCGTACACTGCAACTGGGGGTACCAAAGAGGTACGGCGTATCGATCTCCAAAAAGAGATGGTAGACCAAAAGATTCCAGTTGGAACGATCGCCCACGTACCGGCGTTCAGTCCGGACGGAAGCCAACTCTACATCGGTGGTGGTGAGAGCCAGAAGACGATTGTCATCGACACTGAAGCGGGGCAGATACTCACGGAAGTTCAAATCGGTCCGGTAACACACGTGGCGGAACCATCTCCGGATGGGTCGATAATCTACGCCTCCAGCCGCGGCAAGGACCAGGTCACCGTTATCGAGGCCGCTTCATTAAAAGTGAGCGATGTGATTGATATCGGCAGCGGGACGCACGGAATCGCGTTTCACCCCGACGGGCAATACGCGTACGCGACCAGCGAGTCGGCAAACATCGTGTCGGTGATAGACACCGCTACGAAGCAAGTGGAGGAGAAAATAGGCGTAGGAGAGACACCGCACATTGTAAAAGTGAGACCGGACGGACGTTACGCCTACGTGACCAATATCGGCTCCGGCAGCATCTCCGTGATCGACTTGGAGAAGCAGCAGCTGGAGACCGACGTGGAAGTCGGTTCAATGCCCACTGGCGTTGCAGTGCGCCCGTAAGGTCAATACTACAACTACAGAAGAATGACCACAGACGATTCACCATCACACCCGCTGTTTGCGGCCGTGTACGACCCGGTGACGAAACATGCCGAGGAGACACTTCTCCGGGAGCACCGCGAATATCTTACCAGGGATCTGAACGGAGCCGTACTCGATCTCGGGACAGGGACCGGTGCGATGTTCCCGTACTTCGAAGCGGCAACCGAGCACGATCCATCGCTCGTCTTCCACGCGATCGAACCAGATCCACACATGCGACGGCGGGCGGTACAGAAAGCGAATGATCTCGACCTCGACATCGAGATTCGCCCCGAGGGGGCGCAATCGCTTCCGTACGCCGACGATTCGTTCGAGGTCGTCATCGCGTCGCTCGTCTTCTGTACGATTCCCGACATCGACGCGGCACTCGACGAGGTCGCCCGGGTACTCAAACCAGGTGGCGAGTTCCGATTTCTCGAACACGTCCACGCTGACGGGTGGCTCGCGCACGTCCAAGACGCCGCAAATCCCGTCTGGCGGCGCGGCGCAGCCGGCTGTCATCTCAACCGCGACACGGCAGCCACCTTCAGAACCGACGATCGCTTCGAGGTGGCAGAGCTCGATGAGTTGGAAATCGGCATCCCGCCGGTAAAGCCGTTCGTTCGCGGAACGCTCGTCGCTCTCGACGAGCACCGGAATCCGTGGGAACGTGTCTTCGACCGCATTCCATCGCGGCTCGAGACACTGCTCACCCCGGAGCGGTGACCGTCCCTTCGAATCGAAGATCTCGTCGGGTCACGGGCTATGATATTGAATAATAAGTTCAATAACTACCAAGACCATATAGACACCTGTGACCGAAGTTATCCTCTTCACCCAGGAGACGTGTGGAGCGTGCGCCACGCAGCGACAGAAGAACGAGGGAATCGAAGACGAATTCTCCGACGTCGAGTTTCGCGAGGTCGACATCCAGCGGGATCTGGAGATCGCCGAGGAGTACGGCGTCCGCAAGACACCTACGATACTCATCCACGCGGACGGCGTGCGGGTCGACGAATTCATCGGCATCGTCGAGCGTGACGAGCTAGAAGCGGCGATCCAGGAAGCGAAAACCCACCGATCTGGGTTCGCACAACGGCTCGTCGATCTCGTTCGTGGATGACCACTCACAGAAGACAAAGCACACTGACCACTGATAATGAATGAAACCAGGTCCACTCCGAATAGTATTGTACGATTCGAACAAATAAACGTGCGATCGATCCGTCGTACCGCCAGAAACCACAGCCCATGACACGCTCCACTATCGACCCCGCTCTCACCTACCTCCGTGACCATCAGGACGACGTCGTTGACCTGGCGAGTACGCTCGTCGGATTCGACACGCAGAACCCACCGGGCGACACCCGTGAGACCGTGACGTGGGTCGAGTCGTTCTTCGCCGACCTCGACATCGAAACCGAACGAGTCGTCTCCGACCCAAAAAAGCCGAACCTCGTGGCGACCCTTCCGGGCTCGTCCGATCGAAGGCTCCTCTATCAGGGACACCTCGACACCGTACCATTCGACCCTGACGAGTGGACGTTCGATCCACTCGGCGAACGCGACGGTGACCTGATCTACGGCCGCGGCACAACCGACATGAAAGGTGCTGTCGCGGCGATGCTGACCGTGGCACAGGCGTACGCCGAAACCGACACAGAGCCACCGATGACCATCGACTTTGTGCTGGTGAGCGACGAAGAAGTCGCCGGCGATGCGGGGTTGCCGACACTCCTCGAGACGTGGGACGTCTCCGCCGACGCGTGCGTCATCGGCGAGACGACCTGCGAGCAGGGCCGACACTCGACGACAGTTGCTGATCGGGGGAGCATCTGGCTCACCCTCGCCGCGACGGGGCAGTCCGCCCACGGATCACGCCCGATGCTCGGGACGAACGCGATTCGATGTCTGTGCGACGCCGTCGACGACGTCGAATCGACGCTCTCCGAGACGACGTTTGATCTCGACCCCGTCGTCAAGGCGGTCGTCGACGAATCGGTAGAGTACTACGAACCACGGTTCGGTGAACGAACCGCACGGGATCTGTTCGAGCGACCGTCGGTGAACCTCGGCGTCGTCCGTGGCGGTGACCGCGTGAACGTCGTTCCGGGGGCCGCCGAAGCCCATCTCGACGTTCGGCTCACCGCTGGCGTCCATACGCCAGACGTACTCGACACCATCCGCGACATTGTGGCCGGTCACGACTGCGTCGAAATCACCGACGCGAACTGGTCCATCGGGACGTACGAGCATCCCGACGGGCCGCTGGCGAACGCCGTCGTCGCCGTGGCCAGCGACGTCACGGGAGACCGGGTCTACCGTCGCAGTGCGACCGGGGGTGGCGACGCGAAGAAGATGCGAAACGCCGGCGTCCCGACCGTCGAGTTCGGCCTCGGGACCGACACGGCCCACGCCGTCGACGAGTTCACGACGAGAGACGCGCTCGTCGGAAACGCCGAGGTGTACGCGCGCCTTCCGGCCGAACTCCTGAACCACCTCAACACCGGCTCGGAACGAGTCGACGCCACAACTAGTAGGATGGGAGACACCCATCTCCCGAAGCAGACCACGCAAACGGGTGACCAACAGTGACACCCGCCGAACTGCGTGCGTCGATCCCCGCACTCGACGGGGTGACCTACCTGAACACGGGTGCGCACGGGCCCAGCCCCAAGACAGTCGTCGAGCGAGTCGAGCGGTCTCTCGAATATCACGAGTACGAGTCTCCCGCCGACGAAGGACCGTATTCGACGGCGTTCGCAACCTACGAGGACGTTCGAACGGACGTCGCTGACTTTCTCGGCGCGGACGCGAGCGAGATTGCGCTAACACAAAGCACCACGGACGGCATCACCCGAATCGCCACCACCCTCGACTGGTCGCCGGGGGACGTCGTCGTCAGAACCGACCTCGAACACCCCGCAGGCATCCTCCCGTGGCGACGGCTCGAACGCGAGGGCGTCGAAGTACGCGTCGTCGAGAGCGAGGATGGCCACCTCGACCGGGATCAGTACACCGAAGCAGTCGAAGGAGCGTCGCTCGTCTGTTTCAGCGCCGTAACGTGGAACTACGGGACGCGCCTCCCGGTCAGCGAACTCGTCGACGTCGCACGTGACGCGGGAGCACTCACACTCGTCGACGCGGTACAGGCCATCGGGCAGTTCTCCGTGGACATCCGCGAGTGGGGGGCAGACGTGGTCGCCGGGGCCGGACACAAGTGGCTCCTCGGACCGTGGGGCGCGGGATTCCTCTACGTCCGCCGAGCGCTCGCCGACCAACTCGAACCACGGGCGGTCGGCTATCGCGGCGTGACGGAGCCGACGAGTGAGACGACGGAGTTCAAGCCGGGTGCACCTCGATTCGAGATCGGGACGACGAATCCGGCGGTACACGTCGGCCTCCGCGAGGCCATCGACCTCGTCGACCGCGTCGGACTGGATCGAACCGAGGACTACATCACGTCGCTCGCGGGACGATTCGTCGATGCGGTCCCTGACGATAGGCTGGTGAGTCCGCGCGATCCCGATTCCGGCCTCGTCACGGTCGACGTGAACGACCCCGAGACGACAGTCGAACGACTCGCCAACGAGGGCATCGTCGTTCGGGCACTTCCCGAACCGAACGCGGTACGAGCGTCGTTCCACACCTTTAACGACGAATCGGACGTCGACACGCTTCTCGACGAACTCGGCGAGGAGTGGTAGTCAGCGTATCCGGCGACCACGTAACGATGAAACACGCCACAGAAACCGACTCATGAACCCAACTAGAAGACAGTTCCTGCGACTGCTCGGTACTGGTGCCGTCGCAAGCGCGGGACTTACCGGAACGGCAGCCGCACAGGAGACACCCGTCGTGAAGATGGGCAACAACTACTTCGATCCGATCGGACTCCACGTCGACCCCGGTATGACGGTTCGCTTCGAGCTAGCGGCCGGAGCCCACTCGGCGACCGCCTACTCGGAGCGGATTCCGGCCGACGCTGACACGTTCGACAGCGGGACTATCTCCCGAGGGAGCTTCGATCATACCTTCGAGACACCGGGAACCTACGATTATTACTGCATTCCGCACCGCTCGGTGGGGATGGTCGGCCGCATCGTCGTCGGCAACCCCGGCGGGCCAGCCGAAGACAGTCAGATTCCGGACGGCGACGTGCCCGCGAGTCGGACAATCGTCGAGCAGAGCACCGTTCCGTACGGCTCCTCGTCGGGGACAGGGAGTAGTCGAACTGACGACGGAATGATGGGATCTGGCGGGATGGGCGGCGGAATGGGTGGTGGGATGGGCGGTTCCAACACTGGTGTAGACGGCGGGTCACTCGTGGGGGTGTTCGGCGGGCTGGTCGCCATGCTCGGCGTCGCTGGTGGAGCCGTCTACTGGCTGATGCGTCGGGGAGACGCTGAAACGTCTACCGACGCTGATTCGGCCATGGACGCACTCCGGGGGCGCTACGCACGGGGCGAAATCGACGACGAAGAGTTCCACGAACGTCGCGCCCGGCTCGAAGAGGGTGACAGCCACTTCGAAGAGTAAGCCAACTGCAGGTTCGTCGACGAAGGTCTTCGAATCGCGCGGTGTCAAATCGGTGCGGGTGAGGGTACTCGGCTAGCGGTATCGACTCACCGATGGACGGAGAGGTCTACGAGAGACGGGCACGCCGAGTTTCGAATTCTTCCTCGGAGAGTTCGCCGCGTGCGTACCGTTCCCGAAGGAGTTCGAGCGCACGGTCCGAGCCGTTCTCGCGGGACTGACCTTGCGTCGTCACCCAGTAGACGAGAGCGACCGGGAGACCGATGAGGAGAACCATCCAGACGAGGCCGAACAGCAGCATACCACTTCCCCAGACGCCCCATCCCCAGCCATCCATATGGCCGTCATCCCACATGTGATCCCATCCCCAATCAGACTCGCCATCGGCTGCGTGTGCAGCCACGCTTCCAGTGGCAGTCGACAGTACGAGAGTTGCGATGACGAGGATCGTCAGTGAGCGAGTCATCATCCAGCGCATCGTGTGTTGCATTTCGTGTCTCCTGTTTCGTGTGGTTGTGTTGTTGCGTGCTTGTTGGCTCGTGTGGGTTACCCAAGGACGTATTCGAGCGCGGGGTAGCGCTCGACGAGCGCTTTCCCACCGATTTCGTACTGTTCGAGGTGCGCGTCGAGCCCGAGGATGCGTCCTGCGCCGAAGGCGGCGACGGCGAGGAACACGAGCATGTACGCGAAGTCACCGTTGACCAGGCCGTGTTCGACGCTCCAGTTCCCGAAGTAGAACATGAGCATCATGAGCGCGCCGAAGAACGCCGCGAGGCGGACGACGGCACCGACGAGCAGTCCAAGACCGATGAACAACTCACCCCGCGGAACGGCGAGGTTGGCGAACTCGACGAACCACGGGGTCGAACCCATCCACGCGAACAGTCCCGCGAGGGGGTTGCCGTTGGTCGCCGCGACGTTCGCCACACGTCGTTTACGGCGGAGAGGAGGTCACCACCGAACCTTGTACCCGTCCCTACCGAACGCCATCGGTACCGGGGTAGTTCGTGTCGCGCTCGAAGTAGAGGATCTCGGCTCTGTTGAAATCCTATTAGATAGACACGAACACGTGCCAAATAGTGTTCTGCGAATTACGGCGCGGTCACTTCGTCCTGCCCAAATTCCTCATAGGAATAATACAGAAATGCGACGAGTAGCCCCAGTAGAATTGGAGCCCATGACGGAAGAGTTGGAAGTGGAATAAACATAATGAGAAGAACTGCCACCAGCGCGGCTATCAGTCCTAACCCAACCATATTGATGAGTGTCTGCCACGGTACAAGCGTATCTTCGGTCATCGTTTAGCCATTATCGCCACCTCATATGAGGCTTCTGCGGGTTTCGGTAATCACACTCCGATAGTCGCTCTATGATGCGAGGGCCTTGTCGAGGTTGTGAACCAAGCAGACGAGAGTAATCTCACGAAACTGCTTCCACCACCGCCGTGAGCGGATGAACGCCCCGTACTTTCGTTTGAGGCGGGAGTTTACTGTCTCGTTCTGACTACGTTGACCGTAGAGGTCGGCGTCCAGTCGAGCATTCCACGCCTTCTGGAGCGACGAAAACTCTCTGTGTTTGATGAGCGGACGAACGTCCTCCTCGTGAGCTAATGCACGAACCTTCTGGTCGTCGTATCCCTTGTCACCGAGCAGAACCGCGACATCACCAATATTCCGCTTGATAAGCGACGGCGCTATCTGGGAGTCGTGTTTTCGTGTCGTTGTCACGTGTAAGTCGATGATAGCATTCGCTCTCGTGTCCACGAGAAGTGTAACTTTCAATTGCTGAATCGTCAGCTTCGTTCGCTTCGTGTAGTGCTTCGAGGCGTGACTGCGGTCAAAGCCGGAGGCGTCGATGCCGACGACACCGTTGGTCGGGAGAAGCGCGACTGAGAGGTTGAGAAGAACGCGCCAAACCGCCATATCAAGCCCGTTGAACGCTTTACACAGCGTCGAGGGAGACGGGAGTTCCTCAAGGCCGATGGCGCTTCGAATCCGGGGCATCTCGATGAGTTCGTCGAGAAGCGTTCGGTACGTCGTATTTTTCCGAACTTTGAGACAGAGCAAGACGATGTGCTGATGAAGTGTGTACCGCCGTTTCGAGAATTTCGAGGAGTAACGAGCGACGGCTCGCCGAGCCAAGTGTATCGCTTGCTCAACGAACCTGAGTAACCGCGACTTCGGGAGGGCTTCCATCTGGTCAGACTACGAGGCGAACCTGTAACTCTCTGAGGATTTCAACAGAGCCGAGAATTTTGGTTTCCAAGCCAGTAGAGCCCGCCACCGAGAATGCCCAGCATTCCGAGTACTCCACCAACAGCTGGGAGCCCTCCAGCTCCTCCTCCGTTGCGGCCACTCATCATTCCAGAACCATCCCGTCCCAGCATTCCACCACCAGTATTCCCGCTTCTATCGCTGCTTGAGCCGTAGGCGACTGTGCCCTGCTCAACAATCGCCTCACTCGATGGGACCTCTCCATCCGGGATTGAACTCTCCTCTGCCGGTCCGCCAGGGCTGCCAACCACGATCCGTCCGACCATCCCAATCGCCTTGTGCGGGATACAGTAGTAATCATACGTCCCTGGCGTTTCGAACGTATATTCGAAGCTCCCGTCTGAGATCGTCCCACTATCGAAGGCGGAAGCGTCCTCCGGAATACGATCTGAGTACGCCGTAGCGGAATGTGCCCCCGCTGCGAGTTCAAATTGAACGGTTGTCCCGGGATCAACACGTAGGCCGATCGGGTCGAAGTAATTGTTTCCCATCTCTACGATGGGCGTCTCCTGTGCGTTCGCTGACTGAGCAAAGCCGGTGCTGGCGACTGCGCTGGCACCGACAATGCCTAAGAATTGACGTCGGCTGTGATGTGTCATGTGGTCTGTATCATTCGTCAGGGAGTAGCTACGCGCGATACTGGTGCGAAGACTTCGGACGTGACTCACTCCGAACTTGTCGTTTGTTCCCATTACTACTCATAACCATATGCTGAATCGAGCACACCATTTCGATGTAACGGAACGATGCTGCCGAACGGTTGGTTTCGATACCCTCGAGTCGATCCGCAGGTGTTCAAACGGGTGAAACGCGGTTTGGGTAGTGGTCACTCTGATTGTTCGAGCTTTTCTCGTCGGGCTTCGAACTCTTCGTCCGTGAGATCGCCACGAGCGTACGCCAGACGTAACTCTTCCATCGCGGGATTATGAGACGTCTGTGTCTCGCTCATCCGCCGGAAGATGAGATATCCACCGCCCAGAAGCGCAAGGAGGAAGATGACCGGGACGAGCATCCCGATGAGGGGCCACCAACCACCTGTGGTACCGTACTGGCCCATCATTCCTCCGTATCCCATCATCCCACCGAACCCCATACCCATTGTGAGCAAGGGAAGGAGGATGAACGCTCCGAGGACGATGAGCAGTATCGTCGTCGTATCCAGTTGATCCGATGATGCCATCAGAGATCAGGCCTCCGATGCGGATCCGAACTCGTCAGTTACGGCTGCCAGTACGCGGTCGAATCGTTCGCTGACCTCGGTCGCGACGGAGTCAAGCGCGTCGTTATCAGCGATCCCGACTAACTGTTCCGGGTCGACCGCACTCACCACGATGACGCCGTCATCGTTCTCGTAGACGATGACGTTACAGGGCAAGAGCGCACCGAGTTCAGTTTCTACACTCAACCCTTCGTATGCCAGCGGAGGATTGCACGCACCGAGGATGCGATACTGGCGGAACTCCTCGCCGAGTTTCTCCTTGAGCGTCGCCTGAATGTCGATGTCACAGAGAACACCGAATCCCTCGTCTTTGAGCGCGGCATTCGTTGCGTCGACGACATCGTCGAACTCTCCATCAATCTTGGTTTGTATTGTGTAAACCATGTAATACGGTATCCTGTTTACGCACTTAAGCGTTCGGTCCCGTCGCCCCAACTGGCAGACGAGAATTTTTTCTCGACGATGCTCCTTCTATTTCGGTCATGGGCACTACTCGAGTTGCTTTCGTCGACGTTCGAACTCTTCATCGGAGAGTTCACCGCGAGCGTAACGCTCACGAAGAACCGAAAGCGGCCGACTATCACTCCTCTCAGAATCTCTGTTGAGGAGTGAGTAGACGAGATAGAGCGGGACGACGATTAGGAGCCCCATCCAAAGGAAGCTCCAGAGGCCCATTCCACCGCTGAAGACCCCCCAACCGCCGCTACCCATCATACCGCCGCCGTAGCCTCCACCACCGTGAGCCGCTGCGGTGCCCGTTGCTACAATCAACAGCGGAACCGCTAGTATTGCGATTCGACGAGTCGTCCGCCCGAGAGTGTTGGTGTAGTGTGTCATTGTGATCGTTGAGTCAGTAAGTCGAATATCTATCGTGTCAGACGAGGATCCGAACAGGGATCGTTAGCAGCCGTACCCCTGTCCGTTCATCCCCGTCGCGGTGTGATTGTCGTCCGCCATATCTTGGGCCATCTCGTCGACGGTCACGCCCATGTGCGCTTCCATCTCGTCAACGGCATTCGGGCCCATGTAGTCGGTCATGTGACCTTCCATCCAGGCCGCCCAGTCTGCTGCACTACCATCGGCTGGCGTCCCTTCAGCTGCCGTCTTGTTCCCCTGGATCGGTTCGTCACCGTGTGCGCTAACTACCGGGGCGGCAAACGCGAGTCCGACAATCGCGAGCGCCACGAGCAGCCATCGTCCGAGGTTTCGGTTGGTCATTGTTTTTCGCCTCACGTAGTCATACGGTGGGTTCGGAGTTATCTTCGTGGGAGTGAACTCAAACAGGAGAGCGTTCAAGAACGTCTATAACGCCATCTAAACGTTTTTTTACTGACGGGATCGTTCATACCTGCCGAATTCGAAAGGATCACAGGAATGGTGAGAGCAAAGGGGATCCGTCGAGACTGTTCACCTCATTGCGGCGATCCAGACAATAACCACGGTTCAGGAGGCGAGGGAGGCTCGGGTATTGCTGACCACGAACGAGATGGATCAGTTCCCTCGGAACTGGTGATACTGCCTCGTGAGTGCCTGACGATGGTAGAGGATTCCAATTGTCACGAGAAACAGAACGGTCGCAATCTCGTAGCCATACGCACCAAGCAATAGCATCGTTGAAGAACCACTTAGTCCGCCTGCAAGTAGAACAGCAAACAACGGACTAACGCAGGCAGGACACGCTACAATCCCGACAATTCCTCCGACCGCCGACTGCGAGAAATCAAGCAACGCATCATAGACGAGATACGCCAGCGCGAACAGGCCAACCGCCTGATAAGGAATGAGCGAGACCGTGATCAGGTCACCTGTATAGATGAAGACCGGACTCCACCCCAAAGATCGACCCCACGTTATTCCGAAGCCGTTTGGTCCAGTGAGCTGTCCGAAATGAGAGGTGCTCGGTCCAAGTAATCCTGAAAAATAAAACATCACGATGAGGTATAGAGCAACGACAAGTGCGGCACCAAGACGATACACGCGACGTGTCGTCTCAGGTCGGGTGTGCCAGATCACCCAGAGTGAGGCGGTGAACCAAATGAACGGAAGGACGAAATGGGTCCACCGACTCCCCATATCTCCTGTGAAAAATGCATACACCAGCCCGGCAATCAACTGTGCGGCGAGGAGGAGATTCAGCCACGTGCTTGACTTGAGAAGTCGGCTCACATGATCGCTTTCGAGTGTTGCTTGTGGCATGATGGGGTAGTGTGTGTATGAAGTTCTAGGTTTGTTGGTTCTGTAGATCATCACTCGGATACACGCGATAGGTCCGACCCTGTCGTTCCCGATACAGCAGCCCGCGCTCCTCGAGTGAACTCACAGTCTGGCTCACTTTACTCTTCGAGAACTCAGATCGATCCCGAAGTTCGATCTGCGTTATTCCGGGGGAGTTCAAGACGGGTTCGAGAACGCGTCGTTCATCATCCGGTAAGAGATCGAGAACGCGTGCTTGTGGGTCCGATTCAGGATTGATAGACGTCGCCGGCGAGGCTTCATCGTCCATCGACGTAGCCGTTGCCGATGTCTGTACGGAATCGACAGGCGTCGTTGTGTCAGCCACTTCTGGATCGGTGAGTTCTCCCCGGACCACGTAATAGACGCTACCGGTAACGCCAGCGACCAGCAGGGTTCCAACCACGTACCAGAGGGGGTCTGTGCCGTGCATCGTCCCCATAGATGAACCCATCATCGACCCCATCGATTGCTCGATAGCCCGACGCTGTTGATAGGCTCGCCAACTGAGTACCCCGCCGGCCAGGAGAACGAACCCGAGAAGCACACCGACGACGGTATCTGCTCGACGGCGATTCATATGACGGCTCCGAGTTGTGAGATTTGACTATTCATACCGTCTATTTAGGCGCATTAGGTGTGACAATTGCGGATTGAAACTGTGATGATGAACCCCTTCACAGCGGATGAACCACAGTGCGATCATCAGTGGTCATGGTCGTGATCGTGGCTCGATATCTGCGGGCTTTGATCAGCAAATCCCGTTGGTTCTTCTTCGAACGTACGCTTGCATCTCTTTGAGCAAAAATAGTACGTCGTCCCATCATGGGACGCACTCGGGCCCTCATGGTCGGTTCGCATCCCGCACACTGGATCACGATACTGACCCGGTGCGCCGAGTCCGCGCCGGTAAACGTAGAGAAGGAATCCAGAGAGTGCGAAAGCGATAATATTGAGATAGAACGTGTAGTTGAGCTCGAAGTACGTCTGCTCGGTCGCCGTCTCGCCGCCTGCCAGGTCTGGAACGATACCCAGCGCGTCGAACAGCACCTCCATGAGGAAGCCGGTGAACGCCATCGTCACGAAAAAGACACCGAGGATGTACAGCATGATCTTCCAGCCGTAGTACTTCCGGTAGACGTTCAACACGGGAATCGTGATGAGGTCGGCGTAGACGAACGCGATGATCCCGGCGAAGCTGACGCCACCGCCCCACAGCGCGACGGCGAACGGGACGTTGCCCATACTGCCGACGAAACTGAGGACGGCGATGATGACGCCCATGACGGCGTTCTCGGCAGTCACGAGCAGGCCGTCGCCCTGAATGAACAGCGTGTTCCACACCCACTGCGGGACGAAGACGATGACGAACCCAGAAATAAGGAAGCCGGCGACGATGTCTTTCCAGATCATCGACCACTCCTTGCGGTACTGATTCCCGACCTTGTACCAGCCACCCCACGACAGCAACTCGTCACGCCACCCACCGCGACTCGACGTCTCCTGGCGATAGGTCTCCATACAGCCCTCCGAGCAGAATTTGAGCGTCTCACCGCCGTCGGTCGTGAGCGTGTACTCGTCTTTCCCCTCCATCCCGCAGGTGGGATCTTCCGTGACGCCCGCCTGGCGGTCGCGCTCGTTGAGCTTCTCGCGGACTTCGTTAAACAGGTTTTCGGGAAGCGTAAGGTGGACGATGGCGGCCATGACGGCGATGAGAATCAGGCCGCCGAGCAGTTCCGCGACGAGGAACTCCCAGCCAAGCAGGATGAGAATCATCAGCCCTAGTTCGACGATGAGGTTCGTCGACGCGAACATGAACGCGAGGAAGTTCACCGCGTGCGCCCCCTTCTTGAACAGGCCCTTCCCGATGGCGACGGCGCCGAAACTACAGCCACTGCTTGCTGCTCCGAACACAGTCGCCTTGGTAAGTCCAGTTAGATCGCCCTCACCCAGCACCTGTGCCATCCGCTCCTTCGAGACGTAGACCTGGACCAGACTCGTAATCGTGAGGCCCATGATGATCGCCCACGCCGCCGTCCAGAGAAATCCGACACCGATACGAAGGGATTCAAGAACTCCGTCGATTATCGTCGCCTGCATAGGTGTATCATTGTAGGGATCATCTATTGCGGTTTTGATTAGAATATACTGCCTATGAGGGTATCAGTACTATGGCATCGTAACCGTCGGCCATAGATGATCTATCGTGAAGAGGGGAAAACATTGCAAACCTCCACAAGCTCCACGGAATCCGACTTCAGATTCAAAAGGGGAATCTGATTAAATCACGCCGACGTATTAGAGGCTAATGGGACCAGTAGAGACCGATGATATCCCAAATGAGGGGAACACCACCTGGAGGAACAGCCTTCGCCGGCCTGCTCGGTTGTCCAGTACGGTAACTGTCACATCCACTTCCTAATTTACGATGGCTGTCGATCTGGCAATCCATGATGCACTCGTTCTCACAGCCGACGAGCGGAACCGCCTGTACGAGCGCGGCACAGTATGCATCACCGATGGCTGTATCGAAGAAGTCCGACCATCACGTGCAGGAGACGGAGAATTAGAAGCGTCCACCGTTATCGACGGGAACGGGAAACTGGTGATGCCGGGGTTGGTGAACGCCCACACGCACTTGGAGATGACACCGCTCATCGGTGCGTTTAGCGAACTCGAGCTGACGGAGATGCTTGGGAGTGGGACGGCCTTGTTTAACAGATTAGGGAACGGCGAATTCGAGTACCTCGTCGAGGCAGGCGTCGAGCTCGCAGCGCTCAATTTCCTCTTGGGCGGTGTCACGACCGTGAACTCGATGGACGCACGGCCTGCCGCAGGTGCAGAGGCGTTCGGGGAAGCAGGGCTCCGCGGATTTTTCGGCCCGGCGATCTCGGACCTCTTCTGGGACCAACCAGTCGATCAGCAGTTCTCCCGTGCTCGCGAGTTCGTCGAAACGTACCACGACACGTACGAGGGCCGAATCAGGGCGACGATCTGCCCGCACGACGACTGGTCGTGTACCAGGCAGCTGTGGGAACGGACCGCATCCCTCGCCGCAGAGTACCCGGACCTGCTCGTCCACACGCACTTGCTCGAACTCGAGGAAAGTAACACGATGGCACGAGCGAACGGCGGCGAGGACTCGGTGGGGCTACTCGACGATGTTGGACTCCTGGACGATCGACTGGTCGCTGCTCACTTCCGCCTCGCCGACGAAGAGGACATCCAGCGAACCGCCGAGGCGGACGCGGCTGTTGCGCACTGCCCGTCCGTCTTCTGTTACTGGAATCCGGACGGGGAGACGCAGTGGACGCCCGTCCCCGAGCTTCGAGCCGCTGGTGTCGATGTCGGGGTAGGGATTGACGACCACTACTGGCACGACTCGTACAGCATGTTCGGTGAAGCGCGGCAAGCCCGTCTGGCGGCAAATCTCAAGCGTTCAGCCGGGCAGTTCGACTCGATGGAACTGATACGAATGCTCACTATTGAAGGCGCACGCGCGCTGGGGATGGGCGACGAGATCGGCAGTATCGAAGCGGGAAAGCGCGCGGATATTATCCTCCTCGACGTCGACAAACCGAAGTTCACGCCACGGACCAATATTCCTGCACAAGTCGTGAACAACGCGGTGCCGGCCGACGTCGAGACAGTGATCGTCGACGGCGACGTCGTCCTCCGGAATGGTGTGCCCGAGACAATGGACTCGGACGACGTGCGACAGCGAGCAAATCAGGCTGTCGAACGCTTCGAGGACGAGACGGGCTGGGAGTTACACGTCGGTGGTAGCGAACCGCCAACCAACATCGAGACTGTCCGGGACCTCCCAAAGCGTGGCCCTGCGCGACTCCTGACTCGCCTCGCGATTCAATCTGCGCGTGATCGGTTCCCATTCTAAGCGGGTGGCAAAGAACAGTCCACACCACCCTTCAGCGCGATAGACGGAGCAGCCGGTCTTGCAGTACGCTCTTCAAGGATTCGCCGACTATGTACAGCTATGCCCGGTAGAAAGAGTGATTCCCCACTCAGTCGGGTGATTGGTCTCGTTGTCGCCGGCCTCGCTGTGGTGTTGCTGGTGTTGGATCAGACCACCGACCTGCCGGTTCCCTACGGATATATGGACGTGGCTTTAGGTTCCTGATCGGGGGTGTAGTGGCACTTCTGGTCGTGATTGTCCTGGGGTGGCAGTATCGTGATATTTTTTTAAGTAATTCGCTCGGGGAGCAACTCGCTTTTGCGCAATCAGTCGCGGGACTCGTACAGCTGTTGTCTCAGTTAGTTCTGAGTCGCTTCGCGATCGTCGCAATCTGATCAAGGAAAAATCCGAGATCGGCGTTCTCTTGGCTGGTGACTATCGGCGTCTCTCGAACGTATAGGTCCTCTTGAACGATTTGAAGCAGAAAATCGGCGACATCAGCCCGTGAAATCGGCCGGGCACTGGCATCAATATCGGCACCGTGGACGTATTCCCCGGTTCGCGGTGCGTCCGTCAACCCTCCGGGCCGTACGATCGTCCAGTCGAGGTCGCTTTGCATGACCAGTTCTTCTTGCCGTGCCTTGTCTGCCATCAGATCGTGGAGAGCGGTTGCGTTTACAATTCGGATATACCACGGAACGGTTTCAGAGCTCGAGCCGAGGCCCATCGACGTTAGCACGAGTAATCGGCTGACTGGCCGGTCATCCATCGCCTCGATAATGTTCCGAGTCCCCCGCGACACGACATCCGGTGGGTTATTCGGCGTTCGCCCAAGGAGACAAACCACGGCGTCTGTATGCTCGACTGTTTCAGAGACTGCCCCTGGCTCCAAGACATTTCCCTCGATAGCTGTGATCTGCTCACCTGGCGGGAGTTTAGCCTGGGTTCGGGTGAGGGCCCGAACGTCATAATCGGCTGCGAGCGCCTGCGTTATCAAACGTCGTCCTGTCCCGCCAGTCGCCCCGAATACAGCGAGTTTCATGAGAGTGAACTGGTAAAGCGGTTATACAACTCAGCAAACAGGTCGGTGAATACACCAGTAATGACCACGGCTTCAAGGATTCCAGCGATAGTCCCAACGGGTGTCGGCGTGAAGAACAAATGCCACTGCTCCATCATCTCGACCCCACCTTCGTAGACTCCAATCGCCCCGAAGAGGCCGAGTAAAAGCATGATCACAGCTGCGACCGTAGCTGCTGCCACAGCAAATGGAAGTGGATCGAGACCCGGTGATACCCGACTGGATTCCGGGATCTCACGAACGCCGGTTTGCTCGGGTGGAGTGCTCATATGAGATACTACGAGCGGGTAATTCACTGAGTTTGTGGATACGATTCGAAACCGGCTACATCAAACTGCTACCCGCCAAAATATGATGACAAAAAAGCGCCACCGCACGGGGTTTGACCCATTACTGAACCCTTCTCTTAGCACGATCCAGCCCGATGAGTCAGCGTGACAGCGCGAAGGCTCCCAGAATGAGATTGGATTCGAACGCAGAACTGTTGCAAAGCTGGGATGTCGAAAGTATTCCCGAGGTAGCCCACAAGAAGGTAAGACACAATCGCATTGAATAGGGAACTCGTATTGAGAACTGGAGACGCATTTCACGGAGGGAAAATATGTCTGACAAAACAGACGATACACGACTCATTACGATTGTTCTCATTATCATCGGTGCGTTCGTCCTCTTCCCGATGTTCTTCATGGGCTTCGGGATGATGGGAGTTGGCCCGATGATGGGTGGCACATGGGCGGCCATATGTGGGGAGACGGGACCATACCAACTTGGATGTTTATCGCCGGTATCATCATGCAGCTCCTTTTTTTAGCTGCCCTCGTCGGCGGTGCCTACCTCCTCTACCAGGCAATTACGGGAAGTGAGAGCGACTCAGACGACGTCACCGGTAGTAGCCAAATAAACGAACGACGGAACGAGAGTCCGGTACTTATACGCCGAACGTCGCGCGCAGCATGTCCCGCGTGCCCGGGCCGAGCCCCACGGCCAGCACCGTGATCAACAGCAGCAGCGTGTACCGCGGCGACTCCTCGTACATTTCCCCGTTGAACACCCAGACGACGAACGTCGCGGCCGCGAGCTTCACCAACAGAAACGGCCACGCGTCGCCGGTGACGGAGACGATCGACGCCGGCAGCAGCCGCCCGGTCCAGTCGACGATCAGCGCGTTGACGACGTGTTTCGGGACGAGGTTCGCGGTGCCGGTCAGGGCGGGCATCCAGTTGAGCCCGATCACGTTCGCGACGCCGTCGATCGCGTGCCCCCAGATGATCACGATCCCCGCCGCGCCGGTCCCCTGTCGGATCGTCGGAATCTGCCGGGTCGCCAGCGCCCACGTGCCCGCGGTCGCGGCCGTCGCGATGACGAGCGTGGGAACGAGCACCTGCGGATAGAAGGTGACGTAACCGGTCGTGGCCGCGAGATAGGACAGATACCCGACCGCGAGCGCGAGCCCCGCGGCGCCCGACGCGAACAGCGGCCGCGCGTAGTCGTCGACGACGCCACGGCGTTCGAGCCCGAACGCGGCGAGCACGCACGCGAGCGTGAACAGGAACACCGTGAAGTAGATGAACGGGCTGATCAGCACCGCACTCGCCGGGAACGCGATCAGCGGTTCGACGCCGGCCGCGGTCGCGGCGACGCCCGCGTCCTCGACCGTCCGCATCGCCCCGCCGAACAGCATGAACGGGAACAGCGCGTAGAAGAAGCGGAGCTCCGTGGCGATGTCGAGCCGGCGGAGGAGGAAGACGACGCCGATCAGCATCGCCAGCAGGATCACCACGTAGCTCACCGTCGAGAAGGTGGTGTACCCCGGGGCGGCAACGACCTCCCCGGCGCCCCGAGCCGCCTGACACGCCGCGGTGCTGCCAAGCAGCTCCGTCCCGCCGGCGTCGCGGACCGCGCACTGCGCGCCCTCGCCGTCCGCGACCACCGGCCCCCAGAAGTAGCGCCAGAGGAACTGGTCGTAGACGACGCGCGGGAAGACGACCGATCCGACCGCCAACAACGCCGTGACGCCGCCGACGACCGCCGCCCACGCGCGCTCCGGCGACGGGTCGAACCCGTCCGCCACACCTGTGCTCATGGTCACCGTTCGGGGAGGTCCCGAGTTGAGCGTTCCGGTCCCGTAGCGCGGGCGGCGGCGCCACGCGCTCCGCTACAGCGGCGGCCCGGGCTGCTCGTAGTCGGTGCCGAGAATCACCATCGTCTGCGAGCGCGAGAACCCCTCGGTCTCCGCGATCCGCTCGAACATCAGCTCCCGGAGCCGGTCCGTGTCGGCCGCGACGACGCGGAGGATGATGTCCCACTCGCCGGTGGTGAGGTGGATCTCGCGCACGCCGTCGATGCCGCGGAGGCGTTCGAGCGCGTCCTCGAACCGGACGACCCGTTCGTCACCACCTATAGAAATGTAGTGGAAGAGGCGGGACACTCCTGTCCGACTGCCTCGAACGCCTACCGGATCGTCCGGTTCGGGCTCGACGCCCTGTATCCCGACGACTTTCCAGTTCGGAGCGAAACCGAGGTGCAGGCGGCCGGCCCGCAGGACGATGCTGCGTACGGCGTGATGAGCCGCATCATCTCGTACGTGACTGCGCGACCGACGATGACGGATTCAACGGGCTCGCCGGCGGCTACGGCGGCCGCCGCGACCTCCTCGTCTTCGACGCATTCGACCCGGACACGGCGGAGCTGACGTTCCGATTCCGGCGAACCGACACGGACGAGACCGTCGAAGTGGCCTACCACGTCAGCGACGTTCCTGGCGGTGACCCGCGATCGGGAACCTCCAGGGGATTCTCGACGGATCGGCAAGCGACCAGCAACGGGAGGCCTTCGCTGACGCCTGGCACCGCCGCGTGCAAGTCGTTCTCAGCGACGACTCGGTGTTCACCGTCGACGCGGTGTGAACGCGGCGGTGTATCCTTCGTACTCGAAATACGAGTTACCGGGGTATACTGTCGATCTCGTTGAGCGCCTCGGTGGCGACATCCCCCAGTTCGCCGGCCTCGATATGCGAGTACCGCTCACGGACCATCTCCTCCGAATTATCGAGATACCGGGCGGCGACAGTATATCCGAATGCTCGAACGAGAACTTCACCCATCCCACGCCGACCACCGTGCGGAGCAAGATAATCGTGTTTCGGATGGTCGATGTCGATCTCTGCAGCCTCTGAGAGTCGTTGGAGAATCGACCGTGCGCCATCCGTCGTGATCGACGGCGGCCGAATATCCTCCTCAAGCGCCAGCAGGAGGTCGCGAGCGTATTCTTCACGGCGCTCAGTAATTGCCTCTGGGCGTTCCCCTCGGTCGGCGAACTCATCCTGGACAAGCCCTGCGAGCGTCCGTTGGTCGAACGTTGGAAACACCGGCCACCGCTCCGTCGGTGGGTCCATCAGCTGGCGATAGCTTCGCAGCGGCGAGATCACCGGGTCGGGAAGACTCGCGGCGTCCCATTGCTGTTTCTTCCGGTAGACGTCCATACTCCCGTCCTCGAGCGAGAGGTCCTCCCAGCGAACGCCGCGCCGGCGCGGGTCGTTCGGGTCCCGGAGGAGTTCCCCGACGCGGACGGCCGTGTACGCGAGGACGAACACCAGAGCCCGGTCACGAGCCGCTTTGAGCGCGGCGTAGCGCGCTCGCTGCTTGTCGAGTGGGTCAGTATCCTGTGAGAGTGTCGTGTACGCCTCGACGGCGTCGCGGGCCCGTTCGTCGACGTGGCGGGTGAGGGCGTGGCGCTGTTCAGACGTCCAGGCCTGTTGGTCGCCGGGCTTGCGGCCGTCGTCCTCCGGCAGCGGCGCCATCGCACTCGCTCGCTGCGCGTAGTGGGCCTCAAGATATCCCTCGTTGACGCACCAGCCACACCACGCAGAGATATAGCGATAGTAGGTTTGTACCGTGTTCTGTTTGAGTCCTCGATCGCCGGCGAGATGCCGGGCGTACTCCCGGAACACGCGTTCGTCGAGGTCCTCGAAAGTGGGGTCGCGGTCGACGTCGTCGGGGACGATCCCGGTCCAGTCGTCGCCCCCGCGGTCGCCGGCGGCCCACTCGGCGAACCGCTCGAGTTCGCGGGCGGCGTTGCGTCGATAATTCCCGCCGTCGCCTCCACGGCCTTTCCCCTTGTCCTGGAGGTAGCGCTCGAACGACTCGGAGAGTGAGGTCAATGGCGTCCGTTCCGTCGGTGTATTCCGGTCCATAGTGCTCTCCTGAACTGTTGAACGTAGTCAGTCACACAGACAGACGCCGCCTTCCCGAATCTGGCTCACTGCGAACTGATGGACAGCGCCGGCGAGGTCAGTCATTGCTTCCGCCTGCTCTTCGGTTGGACGCCCCCCGCCGTAATAACTCTCTGTCCGGTTCTCGCTGTAGAGGTCCTTCATCGCCTCTGCAGTCTCCCGCTCAAACAGCCCAATTTGGTGGGCACGCTCGTAGCTGAACTGGTGGTCCTGAAAGTCCTGAAGCGTATCGTTCGTCATCGCGAGCGCGTACGCCTCGATCGACCGTTCAATCGCGCCGAAACAGACTTCGATGACGGCCGTGTAATACCCATCCTGTGACTGGAGAGTGTCCACGACCTCGAGGAGGCGGCACGCTTTCGTCAACTGTGTCTTCCAGTCTTCGTCGGCACTAATCCCGTCCTCGAACGCTGTTCGCCCGCGTCCGACCATCTCGAAGGCATCCTGTACACGGTCGAGTGCTGTGAGCACAGCGGTCGGGTCCGAGCCGTTACTCATCAGAGGCTCCTTCCTCCAAGAGGAGGTTCTCGACGGTTTCGAAGTCATTCGTCTTGTAGACCGGAATCCCTGAAACGACGATTTCTCGGATGTCTTCGGTGTACGCCGGGATCGCCTGGACGGCCTCGACATCGATATCGTAGGCGTATCGGTCACCATCGAACTCCGTGTCTTCGAGGTCACGGGCAATGGTGTTCGCTTCTCGTTGGCTTTCGGCCCGCCCAGACCGGGTTAGCACCCAGAGGTCGATATCGCTCCGTCGGTCAGCCTCGCCCCGAGCCACACTTCCATAGAGGATGATGCCGACGACGTCGTTGATGTTCTCACGGAGCTTCGTAACTGCCGCTTTGACCGGTTGCTGATACTCAGGTTGGGGAATCCGGAGGATCGGATCGTCTGGAATCGACAAGCGCTGTCTGTTGATCTGGACGAGTCGCTGGTTGCTTTCGGGCGATTCGACGACCAAGTCGTTCGCGCTGAGAACGTTTACTGCCCGTCGGACAGACTGGTGTGAGTGACCGATCTGTGTCGCGAGTTCTCGCAGTGAGAAGTCACTGAATCGGTGGTTTGTTAAAAAGAGAAGGACGTCGCTCGTCGCCTTGTGTTTGAATAAAGTCGGATCTGAAGGGGGTATTGAAAGAGAAATAGCTGCTCCAGACGAATTCGTACTATCCGTCTCGCGGTTCATGTGCCGTATCACGGACCACTACTATAAAAACATTATATGTGAGTCGGAATCAGCCTAAATATTCATCTGCCAGCAACGGACGTGCGGAGAACGAGGTCCGTCACCTCCGGGTCTCACCGCGTTCGGTCGCTGGGGCTAGAAAGTCCCACTCTCGGATAGCAAAACCCACAATTTCGATTCGCCGTTGGAGCTGTTCCCACTCACGCGCGATCTCTCGGCGACGATCCTCTTCGGTGACGTCGAGTACCTGGTCAGCGATCGTCTCGCGAAGTTGGTTCGGTGACTCGACATCGAACTCGACCTTCCATCCTCGGATCTGAGCGTTCATCTCGGTGAGCTGTTCGGTGAGGTCTTCGACGGTGTAGTCGCTGTCCCGAAGGCGTATGGCCTCCGTGAGCGCTTGACGGCGATAATCGGGGAAGTATGTCGTGTGGCCCCCGGTGTCGTCACGGTGGAGGATGTCGTCGTCGACGAGATGTTCGAGGACGCGTTTGGTCGGCCCGTGTGACCAGTCTGCTTCGGAGGCGATCCAGTTTGCTGTCCGCGGCTCTGAAACCTGTCGGGCGACCATCCGCACCCGGTCTTCACCCGTGGGTTGGCGTTCCATCGGACCCTCGGAAATCGATTCACCTCCAGTCATACAACCCCGTTCGTGCTGTGTCATAAAATAGGTCACAGGCATTTAGTCTATCACGAGGACTGCCCTCGCCATCTCCGCGGACTCGGCTGAAAAGAGTCAGAGAAATCTCGAACCCTGTTCTTGGCGGCTCTACTCCGGGGGAAGCGTCTTTCTGAGCCGATTGCAGCATTCGTGCTTCACCGACGGCGTCGGGGTACTTCAAAGTGGTCGTGATTATTGGAGTAATCAGGACCACCAGTGACAGAAGTCTCATCTCCTATATTCCTGCGATAGAGGGGTTCTACTCACTAATAACCGAATATGAGTCAATAATAAATCGTATGCCGCTATACCAAAATCGCAACCGGCGGTTGCCGATTCATTGTCAAAGCTAAATCGGGAAATACTGGGGCTGAGTCGATTGTCCTTCCCACTCGTGTCATCTATTCCTGGCGAGATCACGCCACGGTTGTATTGACCACATTGGCGAGATCACACTTTCTGCCGCCCCCGCAACGCCGCGAGAGTGTAGTCTTCTTCGGCGAACTCAGGGAATCAACCGTCCAAGGGAGATAGCGGATGGCCTTTCTTGACATCTTCACGACTGATTACGGAGCTGGGAACTTGGCTGGGAGATCATCTGAACCCCGTCGATCACGGTACGAGTTCTATGCAGAGCGTCGGTACCTGATGTAGCTGAATGATTCTCGCCGTATCGAGGGAGAAGAATGGTCGACGGCCCGACCTTGTTCTGCCTAGCGTGCCGACGTCCGGCGAATTTTGCTTCACTCACCCACATACATCAGTTGTGGCAGTCCGTTATGAACGTCCATTGTGAACACTCATTATGAACGTACAGTATGATCACAAGGCGTGGTCTGTAATTGTTACAGTACGTAATGTGGCGTGTGTCTGACTAACTCTTATTATCGATGCGAATGATGGTGCGTACATGCTACCAATAACGGTCTATAACCAGAGTGGTGGCCAATCCAAATCCACGATCACCAGAGATCTCGCCGCCGCCTACGCCGAACTCGGTCTCAACGTCCTCATCGCGGATTTCGACGCCCAAAATGGAAGCGTCTCGAACTACCTTGGCGTCGACGAAGACAAACACAACCCCGACGCCGACGACCTTACGCTGCACCTTATCGACCAGGGCAAAGGGCCGTTCCGCGACCTCATCCGCACGGCCGACGACGGTATCGACGTTATTCCCTCACACAAACGCTTCAACCGCGTCGACCAACGCCTCGACCAACACGCCGACTACCTCGAAGCGTCCAAACCCCCCGAGTGGGAGTACCCCCGATACGAACGCTTTTTCCAAGTCCTCCAAGACAACGACATTCAGGACGAGTACGACGTCATGCTCGTCGACCCGAACGCGAAAGCCGACGAAGGCTACTATCTCGCCCTCTACGCCACCCGCAACATCCTCATCCCTGCCGAACCCACGCGCGGCGGCATCGAGAGCATCGCCGGCGTCGAAGACAGCGCCCGCAACTTCGCCGATGAGATGGATATCAATATCACACTAAGCGGTGTCGTTCCATCGAAAGTCGACGTCGGAAAGAAGATTCACAAAGAGTACCTCACCAAGATTCACGAGCAGTATCCGGCTCCAGTCTACTTCAAGAACCTCGGTGCGTTCGAGAAGGCTGAGGAGAACTACGAGACGGTGTTTTCTCAGCTGAAGGACGGCCGCATCCGTGACTACAACGCGGACATCATGCCTAAGTTCCGCACGCTCGCATCGTACATCTACCATCGCGCGGGCCAAGACCTTCCTAATGGGGGGTGGCCGCGAGAAGATCTATTCCACGGAAACGACATCTGGGGAGAAGTCGACCTCTCCCAGCTGACGACTGGCGGTCCCGACGCCGCTGAGGTGTCACAATGAGCTTCGAGTCAGGCGGCGATATGGAGAACCCGTTCGAGGACGCAGATGACGAAGGCGACGACACTCAAGCCGACGAATCAGTAGAGATGGACATAGAAGACACGCAGCCTGTCGAGGACGACGAATCGACCAACAACACCACTGGGCAGGCGTCGAGTACTACGAGGCGCGACGACTTACGTGGGGCCGGTAGCGGACAGGAATCCGAGACCAGAGTCGACTACATTAGCGACCTTGAGTCCGGCCGCAGGTACTCGAACGAGCGGCTCGCGAGAGCACTCATGCGGCCGGAGTATCACTCCGAATCGCCGCCAGTCCCCTACGCGACGTGGCGAGATGGAACGTCGACGGCACGCGACCGGACCACGCTCGAACTCAACCCGGACGTCGACAACCTTGTCCGGAAGGCCCAAACCGAGTTCGAGGACCGCTATGGCACGAATATCACAAAGGCCGATCTCCGTGAGTTCGCGATGGTGTACGGCCTCGCACACCTCGATGACATCTTCGAGATGGCTGAAGAATGGGGCATCCAGTATGACAACTGAACCGATGTGCTTCCGTATTCGGTTTCGAACTGTTCCTTGACGTCGTCAATATACAGACTTGTGAGCATACCCTTGCCAACACTGTAGACGAACGGTCCAGTCGTTCATGAAGTGAAACCTGAGTGGTGGAACTCAGCCAGATACGCTCTAACCAACTATCTAGTAAGGCTTTCAATTGTTACCGAATTATTGGTAACCACCAGATGTACGAGGTGCTCGACGACATGGCAGCCCAGGTCATCCTCGCCATCAAAAGTGGTGACTCCAGCCGGCGTTTCGCTCAGCACCTCCACAGACCGTACGAGACGGTGAGACAAGCCGTCAACCGTCTCGAAGACGCAGACCTACGTCCACTATGACGACGGCCTCTCTGTTGTCGACCAGCGCGTGAGAGAAGCCGCGCGCGAGCTGGTCGCGGCAAGCGCCGGCGTGAGTCCACCCTCCATCGAGGAGGCATACATCATCCCGCAGTTCGGTGACTGGCCGTTCGCGTTCACGCGGATCGACGCCATCTACGTCTGGATTCAGGGCGGCTACCAGGTCAGCCGCGAACCCGACGACTACCCGCTCTTCATCGCTGTTCGCGAGCAGGATGTCGACGCCTGGAAGACGTTCTTCGAATCGTTCGGGCTACCAACCACCTTCGAGCGCCAGCCCAGCGACGAGATCGATGGACCACTGCAGATCGTACTCGATCCACAGCCGTCACTCGAAATCGAGGACGTCGAAGGCTACCCGGTTATACCGCGCGAAGACACGATCGAGTACATGCGCGAGCACTACGCGCAGTTCCAGTCGGCGCTCGCGATGCTTGACCGCATGTACGACGACCTCGATCTCGGTGTCACTAGAGAGCGAGGATCTCAAGCATGGCTCTCGGAGTGATTTCGGGGCATCGGCTGTCTCTGTTGAGACAGTCACGGCACTCCAGCAGTATCTGTCTGATCAGATCGAACAGCTGCAGTGAAACAGCTTAGAGAGCCCGCGGATCAATATCAACGACGCTGGCAAAGGCAACGTTCTCCTGAACCTGCTCGATTTCGACGGTCGGCTCATCACCGGGTTGGCCACCAGGAACGATCACAACGTATCCACGGTCAACTTTCGCGATTCCATCACCCTGGTCGCCGATTGTCTCAATTGTCACGTCCCGAATTTCGCCCTCCTCAACCGGCGGCCCAGAAGATCCACGCTGTCGGTCAGATTGGGCACGATCTGCGGACGCGGGCTCGTGCTCGTCCTGCGCCGTCGTGGGTGAGTCGAAGACAGAGATCCGATACGTTTCGCCGAGGGAGACAGCGTCATGATTGAGCTCCCCGGACGGAACCTCGACAACGTATGTCCCGTCCCGTTCGTGAACAGTCGCGCTGAAAACAGAGCGAAGCGAGTCCGGAATTTCGACCATTCGATGGTCCAATACTCGGCTGGTAGAGAACTTAACTCCATGGAAACGGCACGAGACAGCGACCTCCTGTATTGACGGGTAGTGCGGTGAAGTCACCGTTCTACCGCGATTGAACGTGAGAAGATGTGTTCTTGTTCGTACGGCCACATGGGATCTGAAAACGTCACGTCGAAAGAGAATTAACCAACATCTCGACTCAAAAAACCGTAGTTGTTGGTTAATACTATGAGGTACGGTAATCGCAGCGAAGATATCGAAGGGTAACAGGATCGCTGACAGGGGGCAAAGAACCCTACGACAGCTTACGAATAGGCATCGTTGAACTCACGTTCACGCCGCATCAGCTCCTCGACACCATGCTCGAGGATCCCGCGTCCCATTGCTGTCGGCCGATAGTACGTGTAAAAGCCCTGGCTGTCGGCGGTCCGTCGCTGGCGCTTGTCGACGAGGCCGACATCAACCAGTTCGTCGAGGTGGTAGTGGAAATTGTGGGATTCGACATCGACCGCGGCCTTGAGATCGGCAGCACTCAGTTCCTCGTTGGCGACGAGCGTTCGCAGGATGCGAAACCGCGTCGGGTGGCCGATCGCCTGTTGCATCGTGAGATACTCCTCGAGCGTCAGCCCGCTCTCTTCAGGGAGCGGCGGCTCCGGCTGGCGAACGTCCTCTGTTGGCTGGCGATCGGTTTCGGACATTGAGGGATGCCTCGGTTCGAGAGTTGGGACGCCACATACTTAGTCGTTCTCTACTAGAATATTCCTGAGAACACCGATATTTATATACTACTGTTCCGAATCGACGACTCGAATGCGGCAACGGATTATCGACAATCTCTCCCGGGCCACTGAAGATTCGGACGCCCTCACTCCAGCCCGGCGCGAACAGTTTCTCGTCTATCTGATGGGGCCGTACCGAACGTTCGACGTCGACGCGCTGCTACCGGCGGACGCGGATGTCGAAACCGACGCCCCATCGTTTGCGACGTGGGACGAGACCAGTGGCGAGTACGCCGAAGATGAGGTCTTGCGCCTCCTCCAGGAGACACGGGACTGTCTTCGCGACCGTGGCTTCAATTCCTTCCTCGCGATTGACGTCGGAATATCGCTCGATGAGATGGATGCTGCCACACAGAGTATTGCCTTCGCACAAGCTAGCAATGCAACGATTTTCATCGCCCCACAAGTCGGCGATAATCTCGGCGTCGGGATCGAGATCGGGAGCGTCCTCGAGGATTTACTGTCAACAGACGGGATGCAGGGGCCGGCGACTGACGCGACCCCACCAGAGCGCACGCGACGGGTGATGGTCGCGACCGAACCATCGGTTCGAAGCGCCATGCTCGGGGCAGTCCACGCGCGCTGGGACGCCAGCGTCCGGACGTTCACCGATGCCGCAGATTGCTGCCGACTGTGCGCGCAGTTCTGTACCCACATTCAGAACGAAGAGCTCTATGGCTCGCTTGAGCGTTTGGAATGATTCCGTCCAGTGCAGGCGGAACAGGCATCTATGAACTACACCGGCTAGGGAGCAGCACTTGACAAGAGAGATGAGCGGTCCCCGCTGATCGCCGATTCCTGAATCGAACGGAGGCTGCCGAGCCGATGTTGCCGCTCCTGTGTATATTTCGCGATGTCCTTCCATCAGAAGCCTCGAAAGACATAGACGTAGAGGAGGGTCTCCACTCAGGAAAAACAGTGTGTAGGGTCCGCAAGATCCGATGGCGGCATCACTGAACCCTCCAGAAAATCGGTGACGCGATCTCCTGGGCGGTCGCCTCTATCGATTTGTTGTGTGAGCAACCACCATGATCTGTAGACCCACCCCTATCGACTTGTTACTGTCACCGATGGATCTGAATCATCGATAACACCCTCACCCCTATCGATTTGTTCGAGGAACAACCTACTGATTGAGCTGTGCGTTCACGACGGTACGGAGTTCGTCATCGTGGACGTCGTCTAGCCGCGAATCTTCTCGGAGCGTTTCGATGATGGTTTCCGGATTCTCACCAAACGTGAACTCGAGGTAGCTGCCCGAGTGTGGCCCCTGACTCTTCCGTTCTGTCTCAACTAGCGAATACGTCGTGAGTTCCTTCATCTTGTTCACGTACGTTTCCTGGTGGTACTGATCCGAATCTAGGGTACCCGTCAAGTACTGATATACCCGGTATCCAATCGGGCTCTTCGCTGCACCAGTTCCGGCCTCACGGGCCACAGCTGCAGTTGCGAAAAGACAGAGCTTCTTCTGCGTACTAATTCCACGAGTTACCTCTAACACGCGGTTCTTCTCGACCTTATCTTGGGCCTCTCGAACGTGCTCCTCACGGACTTTATCTGCACCTGTTTTTTCTGCGATCGATCCCGCTGTTCGCATCAAGTCTATCGCCTTTCGGGCGTCCCCATTGGTTTGCGCGGCGAATGCTGCTGCGAGCGGGATGATGTCGTCACTGAGCGCATCCTCGTGGAAAGCGTCTTCTCGAGCCCAGAGGATTTCCCGGAGTTGGTTGGCGTCGTAGTCACTGAAGTGAACGTCTTCGGGGGTAAACGAACTGAGAGCGCGACTCCCCACACTCTCCATCATCTTCGTGTCATTAGTAATGGCGGTCACGGAGACCTGGGCGGTGATATCATCGGTGCTTCCAGCACGAGAGAGTTGATAGAGAAGACGGGAAAAGGCTGGCTCATCCTTATCGCGACGACCGACGAGCATGTCGAGTTCATCGAGAATGAACACGACTGTATCGTAGTGGTCGTTTATCAGACGATAGAGTTCGCGCCATTTTTTCTTGTTTGGAACCCCGTGTTCTGGGACATCGACAGTCGTTCCAATGTCGCTCGCCACCTTTCGCGCAAGTTCGTAGACGGCTGCACCGAGGGTTCCCACATTCTGGCAGTTCATCTGGATGACGCCGAACCGGATATCACGACTTTCGCAGAGTTCGACGATGTTCTGGCAGACAGCGTTGATGATGAGAGATTTCCCGGTCCCGGAGGGGCCATAGAGGAGAAGGTTCGGCGGCCGCTCGTTACTAATTGCGACGCGAAGGTGCTGAGTGATATCGGTGAGCTGGGTGTCACGACCGACGATGCGTTCTTCATCGACGATTTCGTTCGGTTCAAGGAGATAACGGTTCTTGATGAGACTCGCGGCTTCTTCCTGCTCGAGAATGAGATCTTTGATAGAACCCGTGGACTCGGGGGTTTCCTCGGGACCACGATCCGTTGGCATACCGGACCTCACTCTACCACGATACTAAAAGATTCCCCTGTCGATTTCTTTTCTACCGGTACGACGGTCAGATCCGGTGTATTAGAGGGTTACACCGGAGTATCCCACAACCTCCGACGATTTGTTAGGAGCTCTTCGCCTCAACCAATCCAATAGGACTCTCTAACACCCTCTCACCTCTATCGATTTGTTCTAACCACAAAGGAGGGGTGGGGGTGAGAGAAATCCCGAACGGACTAACGCTCCATCTACGTCACGATTAGCACGGAATCGAGAGCTGCTTTCACCTTCTCTTTCTCTTCTTTCTAGTTATAGTTACTAGCTAGCTAGTAGAACGCACCTCTATCGACTTGTTCTCACGACATGCCTGCCCTTCATTTCCCTCCTGATTTAGTATATGAATATGGATTGAGAAATCAGGAGATAAAGAGCGGGTTTGGACATCTTATAGGTACCATGGCGGGACGTCTTGTCATTCCCTCTGTTCCCCGGCAAACTACTCTACACTCTCCCCTATCGATTTGTCTAATACCCATCCCATCTACCGAATACAGTAAGAATCGAGCTAATAAAGACCGATCCGGTCGAAGGACCTCATCCTGATGTGCCATCTTCTCGTGAGTTTCTCGTGATCAACTCTCCCCTCCCCACCCTTACTCGCCAGAACAAATCGATAGGGGTGGGTGTGTGGTCCTGTCGACACGGTCGCGATAGATGCAGCTGATCACGTATAGAGCCGACTCCGTGCTCAATTTCGGAATCTTCTCTCTATTGGTTCGATACTGGTCTTCCGTGGATGACTTCCCGCTGAACAAATCGATAGAGGTGACCCTCCGCATGCAGGTGGTTTCGTTGAACAAGTCGATAGGGGTGCGTCTCCCTAGCTACTCGATCGGGTTCAGAGATCTCGATATCTGGTCCCCTGTATTAGCAATGCTACCGTACACAGCCAGTCGATTCAGTCAATTCGCTTCAAACCGATGCGTATTTGAGCGAAACGCTTTTTATGCATTATTCGAATGCTGTGGTAATGAGTACTTCCGACCACACACCAGGCGACCTGGAGTCCGTTCGAGAGCGGCTCAACGTCGTCACCCAGGAGACGCGATTCGTGCTCCTCCAGGACATCCTGGGGCATCCGGCGGAACTGCCGACGCTGAAGGAACTCGACTACGTCAACCCGAGCAAGAGCCAGACCACGATTCGTCAGCACCTCCAGCAGCTCGTTGACGCCGGCATCGTCGAGGAAGTGCTCCTACCCGAGGACCGTCGGCAGAACGACCTACCGTACAAGTTCTACGGGATCAGCGAGAGTGGTCGGCAGTTCCTCGCAGAGCACAAGCTCCTCCGGGCACAAGACACGCTCCGAGAGATCTACGACCGAGTGGAGAAGACCGACGACATCAAACGATACGAGACTGCTCCGCGACCAGAGCGCTAACAGCTTCCGTCTTTCACTTCGCAGATGGGGTGTCCTCCGAACAACTGGCCATCCGACTGAGGTACTATTCGTCTACTCGTCCGGATTCACTGGGGATCTGTACTTTGACTTGACGCGATCGCCTTCCCGCCACTGCCAGTAGTAGTAGCGGTTGTCGTTGATCTCCTTGATCGTGATCGTCGCTTTCGAGGGGACGTCATCGGGAAGATCGTCGGGGCGCTCGTCGATCTCGTCTTCCTCGTCCGCTTCGGCAAGGCGGGCCTCGCGCTCGCGATACTCGGCGAGGTCCTCGGCATAGCGGGCAACGTCTCGGAGCAGCTCGGGTGAATACTCGTTGAGTGTGTCGATGATGTCGGTGGGGAGGTCCGCTGGGGGCGTCGGTGGCTCGTAGGACATGGGCCGATCTCTGTTAACCAACACAAACGCAAGGAGCATAGTTTTGTTGGTTAAATCCGTAACCAACCGCTCACAACGGTCTTACAGCAGCTGTAACACTACTCAAAACTCTCTATCAATGAGTTTCGTCTGATGTTACAGCCCTCCGAGGATCCTCGAACGCTGGGCGATCCTACGAGTTCGAGGGGAGTCGACCATCAGGTCGTGGGACCTGCCCCTGTTTGATCTCGTGATCGACTCGCCGGAGGTGTTTACAGCCGCCCTCGGGCGTTCGTTTCCGCCAATCTGGGCAGGTACACGACTCGCTGATCACATCCACTTCGTATCGATTCCCCGATGCTGATTGGACCTCGTACCGGCCACCTTTTTCGAGCAGCGAGACGGCCATCTCTTCGTCGACGGCGCGTCTGGTTCGCGGCTCGAGGCCGTCGGTCTGGGTCGAGTGCTCCGTGACGACCATCCGGTCGCGAACGTCGCCCGTTCGGCCACCGTCCGGAGCGACGGCTTCCGCAGGGCCACTGAGCCGCTCGTGGAGCACTTCCTCCACCGGATGGCCTTCCGGCCACAGGTACTGGACTTCCCGACGCTCGCGATGGTTGTAGGAGCCACAGGCGGCAGCACTCCCGCTCCAGACACGCCACGCCCCGAGGGCGGCCATCACGTCGACGATGATCTGCGGAACGGTCTCGTACTCGTCGGGGTAGAAGATTCGAAAGCGGGTACACTCCTCCTGCAGCGGAACGGTCTCCCACCACTCGATGTGGTCGCCCCAGCTGTCGAACATCGCATCGTCTTCTCCGTATCCGACGGTCACGCCGTCGATCTGCGGCACGTCCATCGACACCTCGTCTGCCTCGCCTTCGAGCAGTCGGAGCACGGCGTACCGGAGATACTCGTGTTCCGGATGGTCGGTCGACTGGGCGATCTGGTCGTGGTGTTCTGCGACTCGCTCCGCCTCCTTGAGAACGGTAGTTAGGTACTGGTCGGTCATGGGTCGATGGAGACGGGAGTGCGCCTCCGCCCCTCGGCGGGCGCTGATAAACGCAACCAACGAAGACCCGTATTAGCGTTCGACTGTTGGTTAACTGGAAGGGACCACGAGTTCAGCCCTCGGCGACCGTCCCGATAATCTCCTGGGCGGTCGAACTGATCCGACCGAGCCGATCCTGGATCACTTCCGCATCGTCGTTCTCCCACGCGGCGAGGTAGAATGCCGACCCGCTCGTGTCCAGTCCGAGAAACCGACCCACGATATACGCGACGGCTTCCGCTTCGACTTCGCGTTTCGCTCGCTCGGTGTCGTCGTCGACGTCGAAATGCAGTAGTGCGTGAGCGTACTCGTGAATCAGCGTGACGGCGAGGTCGGCCTGATTCTCGCGAGCTTTCGCCTTGACGACCGGCTGGA
Source organism: Halorubrum sp. B53 (assembly GCF_059752395.1). Lineage (NCBI taxonomy): Archaea > Methanobacteriati > Methanobacteriota > Halobacteria > Halobacteriales > Haloferacaceae > Halorubrum > Halorubrum sp. B53. The sequence continues at coordinate 119,485 of NZ_MWTH01000004.1, forward strand.
GGTCATGGAGGCTCCGGTCCTCACAGATGCCCATCGCGTCACCATGCTCCCAGTCGTCGGCCTCGACGATACGAACCGTCACGCCGAGGTCCGACGCTGCGTCGGTCAGTGTCGGAACCAGGTCCTCGGCTTCCCCGGTTGCCTCCGTCTCCAGTTCGGGAAGCGGCTCGCCGTCGGTCTGGGACACGTCGAAGACAGCTGTGGGTTTGAATCCGACGAGTCCTTTCGACCACTCCTCGGGCGGCGTCTCGTCGTATTCACACTCACTGTCCTCGTGGTAGCTGGGCGAGTTCTCGCACTCCGGGCACTGCTTCGCGATGATCGGTGCCCAGATCCAGATCGCCTGTTCGCCTTCCTGGACGTACCGGTCGAACTCGTTCCGCCAGGTGTTGTAGCCGGCGACCTTCGTCGCTTCGGGACACTGGAGTTTGATGAGCAGCGTGTTGCGATGGGAGTAGTCGTGGAAGCGACTCTGGACGTCGAGCCACTCCTGAAATTCCTCGCTGGCCTGGGCCTCGTCGACGTCGTCGACGAGCTCGTCGATCCAGGCTTCGATGGTACTGTGCATCTCGTCGTGCCGCGTGTCAGTCTCATCGAACGAGACCGACGAGTTACTGGCTGTAGCCATTGTATTCACCGAATCGAGTTCACGGCGAGTGCGTCAGTTCAGACGCGCCGCACCCCTCGGGGGCGCACAACAAACGACGGTGCTCCTGAGAGGGATATCGGGGCCGCTATCGGAGGCTGGGATTAACAATCGGTGCGAGAATACCGTCGAGAGCATGGGATTCGTCGATGTGCTTCGCGGGGTCATTGGAACCAGCACGGCCGTCACGGCCACGCTGTATGAGTGCCGCCACTGTGGCACGACCCTCTCGGCAGATACTGAGACGTGTCCGACCTGTGGTGGCGAGGACGTCGCCTGCTACCGATTCTAAGGAGGTCTTGCTCGGACCGCTGCACTCGTTGTCGGCACTGCTTGTGTGGTCGTGTCCGTTCAGCCCCCCTCGGTGTGAATGGGGGGATCTGGTTATCGGAGCGCTGCCTTCTCGTCAGCGAAGCCGACCGTGACGAGATATTCGAGGAACGAATCGAACTGGTCGACATCGCTCGGCGTGTCCGTCGCGAGGTGTCGTGCCCACTCGATCGCCCACTGGAACGCGGGATCGGTCCCGCCCTTACCATGTATATACCACCAGCGGGCGGCCTTCAGGACGACGAGCGGATTCGTCGGCGGTTGCTCGCTTGCGAGTCCACGAGTGATCGACTGGATTTCCTCGGGTACCTCAGCAGGGTCGACCTCGCCTGATTGCGTGTTCGATACGTCGACTGGAATATCGTCGATCGAGACATCGTTCGGGCGCTGTTGTTGACTCACGGAAAATCACCTTCTCGGAGGGCTTTCTGGATCGAGCCCTCGCCCTCTCCGGGGCGCGAAAAACCAACTCGTAGCGTCACGCAGGTGGGAGGTAGACGCTCTGCTCGCCGGCGATCTCCTCGAGGGTGTTTCGATGCCGGTGCGCGAAATAGCAGTCGTAGCTGCAGTAGCCACAGAGAGCGCCAGTATCGTATTCGGCGACGAAGGGACCGCGCCGGGTCGTCCAGACGTTCGCTCCGCAGTCGGTACACGCAGCACTCTCGAGATCGGTCGGTGACGGCCCCTCGTACTCGATTTCCAGAGTGTCGTTATGTAGTGTCGAGTCGGGCCAGACACCGTGAGAATGCCAGAAGGCCTTGATGCGGGCGAGACTGTGTCGGACTGTCTTCCGAACTGTGACGTGGGAGGCGTCACGGCCACTATCATCCCAGCCGTCAGCCGTCCAGAACTCCCCGAACTGCGCGCCGCGATGTAGCCCGTTCCAGTCGACGCCCACAATGTCGGCTGGTGGCTCGTCGGTGAGTGTCGGCCGGGTCAGCTGTCGGATGGCTTCGAGTTGTTTTGGTGGGCTCCCGCCGAGGATATGGACGCGCCGACCGCGCCAGTCGGCCGGATCAGAGAACTCGTGGGCCAACCGGTCGGCGTACCCACGCGAATAGCCAAGAACGAGATCCTTGGGAATTGCGTCGATCACCGCTTGGGACTTTGGGACGATGATGAGCTCGGCCTCGGGATAGCTGGCCTGAATCTCACGAGCAGCAGCGACGTGGTCATCGACGTCGCCGCGTTCGTAGATGTCGCCGATGACGCCGACCTGTGGTTCGTGCTCGAAGAACCGATCGACGAACCGATCCAGATCGGGGTTCCGAAAGTCGTTGTCAAGCATCCCGACGGGGAGGGTGAGATTCTGATATTGGTTCTCCTGATACCCGCAGTCCTCCCGAAAGCCGGGAAGGAAACCGAGCTTATAGGCATCCAGAGTGAACGGGGCTCGATGGAGGAACGCCACGATGTCGGCTTGTCTGGCGGCAGCGATGTCGCTAGCCGTTCTGGAGTCTGTACTCACGAGGGACATGATTGGCGTCACGAGGCCGCTGTTGGCCGCCCCGCGCCCCTTCAGGGGCCTGAAAAACCGAGGCGCAGTCTGTTAACCAACAATGGGGAAACCCACGCGGAGCTTGTTGGTTAATAACAGAGCTTACTCTTCGTCCTCACGCAGCTCTTCAGCCTTCCACTTGAGCCGGCGCAGAATCTGCGTCCGATTCTGATGGGCGTTCTCGTAGGCAACGCACTCCTGGAGGGTTTCCATATCCGGGATCGTCGCGATACCGGCCTTGATCAGGCGTGTGTTCGGTGCTTCCAGACGCTTCTCTGGAGGGAATTCGTTACTCTCTTCGTCGTCAGTAGTCTCCATCTCGAAGAGCCTCCACCCCTTTGGGGCCGACACAAACAACTCTCCGGACGATAACGCTCTACCTCTAATAGGGATGAAACCGATACAATAGTTACCGTAATGGTCATCCCCAGCGAGTGTTTACAGGCCCGTATGGAGCGAAAGACTATCTCAGTCACCGGGATGTCGTGCAACGGGTGCGAACAGAACGTGGAGACCGCCCTGCGAAACCTCGATGGTGTGAATCGGGTTGAGGCCGACCACGAAGCTGACACGGTCGACGTGGTCCTTGAGGATGGAGTCGCAGACGACGATGTGAACGGGGCAATCGAACAGGCTGGCTACGACGTAGTGGCTTAATCGGCCGTCACTCGACCGTCTTCCCGCTCGCCGTCGGTACGTTCTTTTAGAGCGAATTCGGTGTTGACACCCTCGCCGGAGAGGAGTTGACCAGCGAAGCTGTTGGCGAGGACGGCTGAGACGGACAGCACCATTGCGAGCATCGCGAACACCGGGTGAACGAGCCCCGTGGTCGCGGCGGCGACGCCGACGCCGTTGAAGGCGAACGCCGTCGCGAGATTCTGACGGGTCTTCCGGTAGCTCTCTTTCCCGATCTCGTAGGCGTCCATCACGCCACCAAGCCGGTCACCCATCAGGACGATATCCGCCGACTCGATGGCGATGTCGGTCCCAGCGCCGATGGCAATCCCAATATCCGCCTGCGTGAGTGCGGGGGCGTCGTTGATGCCGTCGCCGACCATCGCAACGCGGTGGCCGGCTTCCTGCAGGCGACCGATCTCCTCGCGTTTCTCGTCGGGCAACACGTCGGCCATGACGCGGTCGATGCCAACCTCCTCGGCGACCGCCTGTGCGGTACGTTCGTTGTCGCCGGTGATCATCACGGGCGTGATGCCGGCGTCTCGCATCCGCTGTATGGTCGCAACGGCGTCGCTCTTGACCTCGTCACCGATACCAATCAGACCGAGTAGGTCACCGCCACGGACGACCCCAGAGACGGTGAGGCCGCGGCTTTGGAGTCGCTCAATGTCGTCGCCCCCTTTCGACAGGTCAATTCCCTCGTCGCTAAGCCATCCCGGTTTCCCGACCAGCACGCCGTCGCTGGCCACGGTTGCCCGGACGCCCTTGCCGGTCACGGAGTCGAAGGCGTCGGGATCTGCGTACTCGACATCTTGCTCGTCAGCGAACTCGAGGATCGCATCAGCGAGAGGATGCTCGGAGAAGGCCTCTGCACTGGCCGCAGTCGTGAGTACATCCACCTCGTCGGTGTCGAACGCGACGACCTCACTGACGGCGGGTTCGCCGACGGTGATGGTGCCAGTTTTGTCCAGCACGATGTGGTCGACGTCGGGAAAGATCTGGAAGGCGTCGCCGGAGCGCATCAGAATGCCGCGGTTCGCGGCCTTTCCGCCGCCCCGGATGAGGGCGAGCGGCGTCGCCATCCCGAGCGCACACGGATAGCCGAGGACGAGGACGGCCAGCGCCGCGAAGGCCCCGCGCTGGACGTTCGGACCTCCGCCCCACGCGAGCGGTGCGATCACCCAGAAGAGGAACGAGAAAGCAGCGATCGTCAAGACGCCCGGCACGAAGTACTTGAGGACGCGGTCGGCGAGCTGAATGATGCCGGGTTTCATCGCCTGCGCCTCCTCAATCTCGCGGGCCACCTGGTTCAGGAACGCGTCCTCGCCGGTTGCAGTTACCTCGATGAGCAGCGTCCCGGTCTCGTTGACGCTGCCGCCGATCACCTCGTCGCCTTCGGCCTTCTCCTCGGGGATGGACTCGCCGGTGGCAACCGACTCGTCGACTGTGGATTTACCCTCGACGACCTCGCCGTCGACGGGGATGTTCTCGCCGGGCTTGACCCGGACCTGATCACCGATGTCGAGGTCGTCGACCGGGACCTCCTCGACGTTACCGTCATCACCGATACGGCGTGCCGTATCGGGCTGGAGGTCGAGAAGGCCTTGGACGGCTTGGGAAGCCCGTGTACGGACGATGAGGCTGGTGTACTCCGAGAGGATGTGGTAGGTGGTGATGAACAGGGAGACGGCGAAGAAGTGGACGGTCGGGAAGCTCGGGAAGACGAACAGGCCAAGCAGTCCGCCGACGAGCCCGGCGAACGCGCCCGCTTCCAGGAGCACGTGCTGATTGAAGATCCCCCGGCGCAGGCTCTGGAACGCCTTCTGTTTGATATACCGTCCGGGGCCAAACATCGTCCCGAGCGCCAGCCCCAGCGTCACCAGATCCATCGCGAGCGATGCCGACTCGAAGCGTCCCTTCACGAGAATCATCCACCCCATCAGGGCAGCGACTACCATAGATGCACCGCCGGCGAGGAGGAGGCTTCGCTTCCCGTCGGCGAGTTCGGCCTGCTGTTGCTCGTACCGCTTCGCCTTGTCCGGGTCGCGGATGGTGTACCCGAGATCCCGGAGCGTGTCCTTCACCTCGACCTCACTCAGCAGGTCGTCGTCGTATTCGACGAGAACTTCCTCGTGGGCGAGGCTCACGTCGACGTCTTCGACGCCGTCGGTCCGGCTGTAGGCCTTTTTGATGCTTTCGGCACAGAACGAGCAGGACATCCCCCCGACGTTGAATTGTTCGTGTGTCGTTCCCATCTTGCCTGTTGGTTATCGTGCGACGCGGATAACCATTACGACAAAAGTTATAGCGGTTTCGAGATACTAATACTGCTGTCGGGAGAGTGGCGTCACTCTTACTATTGTCGTCCGCTTATGTCGTCACAAGAATGGCGCTCCTCGAATCTGATGTGCCGATTCGTGAAGTCGTGACGACGGATCCGGAGAAAGCGAAGGCACTGGAGAACGACGTTCGGGCGAAGATCCTCGATATGCTCGCGACCGATGAAATGACGATCGAGGAGATCCACGACGAGTTGCACCGTCGCGGCGAGGAGAAGGCCGAGACGACAGTGCGTCACCATGTGAACGTCCTGAAGGATGCGGGGATGGTGGAAATCGCTCGTCTGGAAGAGGCTGGTGGAGGGACACGGAAGTACTACAAGTCGAACACGCGAGTCTTCTCCTACGATCTTCCGGAAGGCGCCGACAATAACCTCGCGCAGGCGCAGTCTACCGCGTCCGAAGAATTGACTGCCCTCATCGAGACGTTGTATGCGGACCACGGTACCGAGATTGAGGCGGTTGCCCGCGAAATGAAGCCTTGCGAGTACTGCGACACCCAGCATTACGAGGAGTTCATCGTTCGCGAACTCCTGAACCGTGCCCTCATCGAATTAGGCGAGAGCGGCACGCTCGACGATGTGTTCTCGACCGAGGACTGACGCTCACTCGATACAGCAGCTCATCGTCGATGTGTCCCTACGGAACGCCTGGCAGGCGTGTTTGAACGCCTCGCTGAACGTCGGGAACGGGTGGACGGTGTCGATGATGTCGTCGACAGTCAGTCCGAACTTCACCGCCAGCGTGGCTTCCATGATCATGTCGGCGGCACGCGGCCCGACCATGTGGACGCCGACGATCTCGTCGGTTTCGTGGTGCTTCACCACCTGGACGAGTCCATCCGTGTTCTTGACGGCCTTTGCCCGAGGGACATCTTCCATCTGAACCGTCCGGCAGGAACAGGTACCGTGTTCGTCCATATATTCGCGTTCAGTTGTCCCAACGGCTGCTACCTCGGGACTGGTGAACACAACTGCTGGCACTACGTCGTAGTCGATGCTGACCCCCTCGTCCCCGAAGGCGTTCTTGACGGCGTGATTGCCCTCCTTGGCGGCGACCGTCTCCAGTTCGGGCTCGCCGATCACGTCCCCCGCCGCGTAGATGTCGGAATTGGTCGTCTGGAAATGCTCGTCGACGCGAATCGCCCCATCGGATTCGGTCTCGACGCCGACTGCTTCCAAGCCGATGTCCTCGTTGTTGGGCTGGACGCCGGTCGCGACGAATAACGCCTCGGCGGTGAACGCTTGCTTCTCGCCCTCGATGACAGTCTCCACCGCGACGCCCTTCTGACCAGGGTCAGCACCACTGTCGGTAGCCACATCCTGAACCTGCTGGAAGTCGTTACTGGTCACGACGTCG
>NZ_MWTH01000005.1:0-96642 GCF_059752395.1 Halorubrum sp. B53
ACCCAGCGACCTGGATGACACCGAACTACCATGGCTCACATCAGATTTCCTCTTACGCCGGAGCGCAGGGGGCGAAATCCTCATCTTCGCGGACTTGATTGTACCCTTCGAGGGGTCATAAACCCATCGAAGCGTTCCAAGTCCAGCGAAACCGGGCCGAGTTGAACGGCCCGAGTTCGCGGATGCGTTCTTCGCATTAGTCACGATGCCCGGGTTGTATTTAACCCCGTCGAACTACCGGCGCCACGTCATGCGGTTTCATGCCGGGGGGAAACTGTGAACGAACCCACAGCTACGCGGTGGAGGGTGCGAAAAAAGATCGAACGATCCCCGAGGCTACTCCTCGTCGATGTACTCAATTCCCTGCTTCGAGACGTTGGCCTTCGTGATGTCGTCGAGGTCGTTGAGCCAGAAGTCCTCGTCCGCCTCGTCGACTTCGGGGGCGCTGTCCTTCCAGGCCCAGCCCTCGTACTCGTGGACCTTTTTCGTCCCTTTCTCGCGGAGCCGGAGCGTCGTTCGATCCGCCTCTTCCTCCGATGGAGCCGGGTCGAGGGTTCGGGCCGCCTTGAGCGCGGCCTGTCGGGGCATGTTTCCGGAGAACTCGCTCGGTTCCGATCCGTCTTCCTCTCGAAGGGCGAAGTTTCGCTTACCGTCTTCACGTACCATGGTTTATGCTCCATGCGAACCCAGCACACAGTGTGTAATAAATATATCGGGGAAATGAAAGCTGCTCGGCAAAACATTTATATATTGACTCCGTCCCGGCTAGCGGTTTTGTCTCCTCAGTACGGAGGGGCTGGGAGGAACGTGAAGCGTCGAGGTGCGGAGTGGCCGGGTGACGCGTCGTGCGTGCACGGGGTAAAGAGAGAGAGAAAGCGGGTTGACCGCGGCGGGTCGAGCCCCCGAACCGCCCGGTGGAACCGAGAGGCGCGGATGCGGGTAAACAACACTTATGTGTCTGCTATGGCGAAATGCGACCAGTACAACCGCGATGGTCCGTAAAAAGAAGCTCAGCCCCAGTGGCGCCAAGGACGACGAGGGGGAGTACCACAACGTCCACGTGAACCTCCACGAGGACGAACTCGCCGTCGCCGGCATGGAGATCGGCGACGAGGTGTTCGTGCGGGTCCGAGACGGGAAGATAATCATCCAGAAGGCGGATTCCAACCCCGAGCAGCTCGAGCACGACTTCTGAAGCGGATCTCCTTTTCCACCTTCCGCCGGCTCACCGGTCGGTCGGCGGATTGATGCCCGCTCGTGACGAGTCCGAAACGATGGGTGCGTACGATCTGTTGAAGCCGGCGCTGTTCGGGCTGCCGGCGGAGACGGCACACGGGATGACACACCGCGTGTTACGAGCCGTACAGGGGACCGCGGTCACGAGCGCGCTACGCGATCGGTACGTCGTCGACGACCCGCGACTGCGGGTCGAGGCGTTCGGGAACGCGTTCCCGACGCCGGTCGGCGTGGCCGCCGGCTTCGACAAGAACGCGGAGGTGCCACGTGCGCTCGCGTCGCTCGGGTTCGGGCACGTCGAGGTCGGCGGCGTGACGGCCGAGCGACAGCCGGGGAACCCGCGACCGCGGCTGTTCCGGCTCCGCGAGGACGAGGCCCTGATCAACCGGATGGGATTCAACAACGAGGGCGCGGACGCCGTGGGCGCCCGGCTCGACCGCGAACCGATGCCCGACGTGCCCGTCGGAATCAACATCGGGAAGTCGAAGTCGACGCCGCTCGCCGACGCGCCGGACGACTACCTGTACACCTACGAGCGCGTCGCGGACGCGGGCGACTACTTCGTCGTCAACGTCTCGAGTCCGAACACGCCCGGACTCCGCGAGCTACAGAACCGCGAGGCGTTAGAGAAGATACTCGGCGGCCTCGCCGACGCGGGCGCGAGCCCCCTCCTCGTGAAGCTCTCGCCGGACCTTCCCGAGCCGGCGGTCGAGGACGCGCTCGGCGTCGTCGACGACCTCGGCCTCGACGGGGTCATCGCGACCAACACGACGACCTCTCGCCCGGAGTCGCTGGAGAGCCCGAACCGCGCCGAGCGCGGCGGCCTCTCGGGGACGCCCATCGAGGATCTCGCCACGAGCCGTGTCAGATTCGTCGCGGAACGCACCGACGTTCCCGTGATCGGCGTCGGCGGGATCTCGGACGCGGCGGGCGCCTACGAGAAGATACGCTCGGGGGCCTCGCTCGTCCAGCTGTACACTGGGCTCGTGTACGAGGGCCCGAGCCTCGCGCGCGACATCAACGAAGGACTTCTCGAACTGCTCGAACGGGACGGGTTCGACTCCGTCACCGACGCGGTCGGCGCAGATCTGTAGTCGGAGAAGGTGGCGGACCGAGGACCGTCGGCCTACGTCTCGCTGACGATGACGACGACGTCGTCGGCCTCTAACAGCTCTCCGTCGCCCCGATACTGCCGCTCCTCCTCGATCGCGAACTCGTCGTCGACGAGCGTGACCCCGGCGACGTGGAGCTCCTCGCCGTCGATCTCGTACGCCTTCTGAGCGATGGCGGCCTCGATATCGCCGACCTGATCCCCGTACTTCGGGCCGATCGTCGCGTAGTCGAGGTCGATCCCGGTGATCACCGTCTCGACCGGCGCGTCGGCGTCGGGGTGGACGGTGAGGTCGTCGACGTGCATCACGCCCGTGATATCGTCCTCGAAGCCGCGGACGTCGGCGTACACCTCGACGGCGTCGAGTTCGGCGTTCAGCGGGAGCTGGTTCTCGCTCTTGTACTTCCGGAGGACGCCGACGACGGCGGTGGCGGCGGCGCCGGCCTCGTGGTCCGCCTCCAGCCCGAGCGGCTCGGGCCAGTCGGCGAGGTGGATCGAGTCGCGCGCGCCGTCGGCGACGGCGGCGTCGACCGCGTCGGGGTCGCTCGCCCCGTCCGCGTACATGTCGTGCCAGAGCTCCTCGGTCACGTGCGCGAGCAGCGGCGCGAACAGCTTGAGGAACCGGCGGTGCGCCGTCCGGAGCGTGTACGCCGCGGCGTCGTCATCGCGCTGCTTGGCGATCTCGAGGTAGTCGTCGCAGAACGTGTTCCAGAAGAAGCTCCGGAGCTCGTCGCGGGCCTTCGAGAACGCGCGGTCCTCGAACAGCTCGGTGAGCCGCTCGACTCGGTCGTCGAGCTCGGCGAGCAGCCAGCGGTCGAGCTCGCGGAGCTCCCCGTCGCCCGGCGCGTCCGGGTACGGCTCCGGCGCCAGCGACTCGACGAGCTTGGAGGCGTTCCACAGCTTGCGGATCAGCTTCTCGCCCGCGCGGAGGTCCTTCTCCTTGAACGGGAAGTCGTCGCCGACGGCGGTGCCGGCGGCCCAATAGCGCGTGGCGTCGACCGGGAACTCCTCGAGCACCGCCTCGGGCTCGACGACGTTGCCGACGGACTTGGACATCTTCTCTCGGTTCTCGTCGAGGACGTGCCCGTTGATCATCGTCTCCTCGAACGGGACCTCGCCGGTGTGCTCGTAGCACTTCACGAGCGTGTGGAACAGCCAGAAGCTGATGATGTCGTGGCCCTGCGGCCGGAGGTCGAACTGATACAGCTCCGGGTGCTCCATCGTGAACGCCTCGGCCTCCTCGTCCCAGTCCCAGCCGGCGTTGATGAGCGGCGTCAGGCTGGACGTCGCCCACGTGTCGAGCACGTCGTCCTCGGGCTCGAACGCGTCGTGCCCGCACGCCGGGCAGGCGTCGACGGGCGGGTCGTCCGAGAGGGGGTCGACGGGCAGGTCGGCCTTCTCGGCGACGACGACCTCGCCGCAGTCCTCACAGTACCAGACCGGGAACGGGATGCCGGAGGAGCGCTGGCGGGAGATGAGCCAGTCCCACTGGAGCCCCTCGACCCAGTGCTCGTACCGGGTGAACATCTTCTCGGGGGACCACTCCATCTCCCGGCCGACCGCGAGGTACTCGTCGGTCTTGTCGAGCATCTCGATGTACCACTGCTCGGTGACGAGGAACTCGACGCTCGTCCCGCAGCGCTCGTGGACGTTGACCGTGTGGGTGATGTCGCGGCGGTCGAGCAGCGCACCCGCCTCGTCGAGGTCCTCGACGATGGCCTCGCCGGCCTCGTCGGCGTGGAGCCCCTCGTACGCCTCGGCGACGCCGGTCATGTGGCCGGACTCGTCGATGGCGACGCGGAGGTCCAGGTCGTGGACCTGGTACCACTCGATGTCGTTCTGGTCGCCGAACGTACAGCACATCACGATTCCGGAGCCGGTCTCCATGTCGACGCGCTCGTCGGCGATGATCGGCACCTCGTGGCCGAACAGCGGGACCTCCGCCGATTCACCGACGAGGTCCTGGTTCTCGTCGTCGTCGGGGTGGACGAAGACGGCGACGCAGGCCGGGAGGAGTTCCGGACGCGTCGTGGAGATGACGAACTCCTCATCGTCGTCGCTGGAAGCGACGGGGAAAGCAATATCGTTGAAGTGGCTGTCCTGCTCGTCGTCCTCGGTCTCGACCTGCGAGATGGCGGTCTCGCACTCGGGACACCAGATCGCGGGGGCCTTCTCGCGGTACTCCCGGCCCTGCTCGTACAGGTCAAGGAACGACAGCTGCGAGATACGCTGGACGCGCGGCTCGATCGTCTGGTAGGTGTGGTCCCAGTCGACGGAGACGCCGAGCGACTGGACGTTCTCGGTGAACTGCTCCTCGTACTGCGCGCAGACCTCGCGGCACTTCGCCTGGAACTCACGGCGCTCGAACTCCTGGTGGCGGATGTCGAGCTCGTCCTCGGTGAGCCGCTCGGAGGCGATCCCGTTGTCGTCGTAGCCGAACGGGAAGAACGTCTCGCCGCCGTTCATCCGCTCGAAGCGGGCGACGAAGTCCTGGAGGGTGAACCCGTACAGGTGGCCCATGTGGAGGCTCCCAGATACCGTCGGCGGGGGCGTGTCGATGGAGAAGACGGTGTTCGGGTCGACCGGGTCGTCGTCGGGATAGGCGTACGTCTCCTCGTCGACCCATCGCCGCTGCCACCGCGGCTCGACGGTGTCGGGGTCGTACTCACCACTGGGCATTTCACGCTCACCTTCCGGCGGTTCCCCCTTAACGGCCTCGGTTGTGGGGGCGCGGGCTACGCCGCGTCGCCCGCCTCGGGACTCACACCACGTCGTCGAGGTCGTGCTCGGCGGCCATCTTCGACGCCTCCGCGGCGAACCGCTCCACCTCGTCGGCCGGCGTCTCGCCGAGCGCGCTCTCGTCGACGTCGCGGCCGGCGGTGATCCCGTCGCCCGTAACGAGTCGCTGCTCGGCGAGTTCCTTCGTGTGCATCCGCTCGCCGTCCTCGGTGGCGTAGGTGAGCCGCACGAGCCCCTTCGAGTCGAACTGCCGGTCGACGAGCCAGACCGTGGTCATACGCGGCGATGGGTGCCTGCGACGCTTAAAAAGGACGGTCGGGCTGCGGGGCGAGCGGTTAACCACGGAGCTCATTCTCGGATGCCGATGCAGTCGGCGCGCGCCCGTGAGCGGCCGGTAGGCCGCGAACAGCGAGGGACCTTCGGTCCCTCTGGCAGCCGGCGGCTGTCGCCGCCGGCGACGAGGACCGCAGCGAGCCCATCGAGTCCTCGCTGCTGGGGCTTTGGAGGTGTGCCCTGTCGGTCCGTTATCGACGAATTATAAGCGAGTGGCTGGGGTGTTGACCATGACTGTCTCCAGAACAATTCCGTATCGGCGTCTGTTTCGATCCTCGACCGGTTCGTCACCCGATGTAACCGATCCTGTGTATGGCGTCGCCAGCGCTTTGTACCGCCTCGCCGAACCGGGAGGCATGCGTGTGAAGTTCGACCGCGACACCTGCGTCGGGATGTACCAGTGCGTCGCCGAATGGGACGCCTTCGAGAAGAACCTGAACGACGGGAAGGCCGACCTGCGGGGGAGCGAAGAGGAAGAAGCGGACGTGTTCGTGGTCGAGGTGCCCGACGGGGAGGAGTTCGACGCGAAGTTCGCGGCGCGGGTCTGCCCGGTCGACGCCATCGAGGTGTACGACGACGACGGCGAGCAAGTGGTGTGAACGACTCAGGATTTCCGATCGTTCGCTTATAAGTGGTAACTAGCGGATCGACTGTGAACACCGCCAAAGCCCCAGTCGCGACGACTCGGAGGCCTTGCTGCGCTCCTCGCTCGCGTTGCTCGCTGCGGTGCTTGCTGCGGCCGCCTTCGTCCTCGCGACTGCCCCTTTGAGTCCCGCCCCGCACAGCAACCGCACCTCATACCTCCCCAGCCTCGTCGCTCGCTCGGGGCTCCCTTCGGTCGCCCACTCCCTCGCGACTCCCTCGCACGCGCTCCTCACGACCGCCGAGGGCGGTCGCTCGGAGGCGCGCGCCACGGTGATTGGTTCATACGAGCGTCGAAGTCACCAATTCCGGTTTATAAACGCTCGGCCAGGTCCTCGGCGAAGTACGTGACGATCAGGTCAGCGCCCGCGCGCTTGAGCGACAGCAGCGACTCGTGGGCCGTCTCTTCCAGGTCGAGCCACCCCTTCTCGGCGGCCGCGTGCAGCATCGCGTACTCGCCGGAGACGTTGTACGCGGCGACCGGGTGGTCGAACTCCCGTCGGACGTCGGCGACGACGTCGAGATAGGGTAGGCCAGGTTTCACCATCAACACGTCCGCACCCTCCTCGGCGTCGATCCGGGCCTCTCGGAGCGCCTCGCGGCGGTTCGCGGGGTCCATCTGGTAGTGCCGACGGTCGCCGAACGCCGGCGCGCCATCGGCCGCGTCGCGGAACGGGCCGTAGAAGGCCGACTCGTACTTGACGGCGTAGCTCATGATCGCCACCGCCTCGTGGCCCGCCGCGTCGAGCGCCTCGCGGATCGCCCGCACCTGCCCGTCCGTCATCGCGGAGGGGGCGACCATGTCCGCGCCCGCGTCGGCCTGCGAGACCGCCGTCTCCGCGAGCAGGTCGAGCGTCTCGTCGTTCTTCACCGTGAGCGTCGGGTCCGTCTCCGCCGACTCCTCGATCACGCCGCAGTGACCGTGGTCGGTGTACTCACAGAGGCAGACATCGCCGATCACGTACGCGTCGGTCTCGGCGGCGATCCGGCGCGTCGCGCGCTGGACGACGCCGTCCTCGGCGTACGCCCGGTTCCCCTCGGGGTCCTTCGACTCGGGGATCCCGAAGAGGATCACGGCCTCGACGCCGGTCTCCCGGACCTCCTCGACGCGGTCGACGGCCTCGCTCACCGGGACGCGCTCGTGGCCCGGCATCGTCTCGATCGGGACGCGCTCGTCGGTCGTCGCGTCGACGAAGACGGGCGCGACGAGGTCCGATGCCGACAGGGAGGTCTCGCTGACGAGCGGGCGGACGCCGTCAGTCCGGAGCCGCCGCGGCCGGTCAGTTGGGTGCATACCGGAGCGTTGGCTCCGGGTCGTCTTTTATGATCCGTCCGCGGCGAGTCGGCGACGGGGACGACGAGAGCGCGGCGAAGACAGCGAAGACGCAGAGAGCCGGCCGGGGATTATTCGGACGACTCGACGTCGATCCGGTCGCGGAGCGACGCGAGCTCGTCCGACTCCGCGAGCTCTTCGACCCGTTCTTTGAAGTGCTCCTCGCAGAGGCCGACGATCACCCCGCTCTGCTCGGCCTCGTACGTGGCCTCCCGCTCGCAGTAGTGACACCGCATGAGTGCAACTCTATCGGCGTCGGGCTTAATCTTGTTCGTCGATCAGGGAGGATCCGGTCTCCCGCGTGGTCGGGTCGGGAAGCCGGTCGCGGACAGGCGCGAACGCCTCGGAGGTCAGCCCCGCTTCGGCGAGGATCCGCTCGTGGGCGTCGCTCCCGCCCGTCAGGAGGAGGTCGTTCTCGGCGGCGACCCGCTCGACGCGGGCGTCGTCGACCGGGCGGCCGTAGGGATAGAACCGCTCGACGGCGTCCAGCTCGCGGGCGACGTCGAGCGCGGCGTCGACGTCGTCGTACCGAAACGGGTGCGCGAGCCCGACGAAGGCGCACGCGTCTCGGAGAAGCTCGACCCCGCGCTCCAGCCCGGTCACGTCGCGCGAGACGTAGCAGGGACAATCGTTCCCGATCAGCTCGTCGAAGGCGCCGGCGTAGTCGTACGGCGCCGCCGATTCCTCGATCGCGCGGGCGATGTGCGGGCGCCCGAGGCCCGGGCGGGGCTCGACGCCGAGGTCGACGCCGAGCCGCTCTTCCACCGCGTCGAGCATCGCCCCGCCGCGCTGCTGCCGGTCGGCCTGGAGCCGCTCGATCTCGGCGTCGAGGGGGTCTGTGTGCTCGACCGCGTAGCCGAGCAGGTCGAGGCGCTCGAACCCGGCGTCGACCCGGAGTTCGATCCCGCGGACGACCCGGACGCCCTCGCGCTCCGCGACCGGGGCGTCGAGGTCCGGGTGGATCCGGTCGTGGTCGGTGACGGCGACCCAGTCGAGCCCCGCGTCGGCGGCGGTCGCGGCGAGCTCCGCGGCCGTCATGGTACCATCGGAGACGGTCGTGTGCGCGTGGAGGTCGGCGACGATCCGGTCCGTGTCCATGGGTCCGGTTCGGCGACCGCGTACTAATTGCCGACGATCGGTGCATGTGAACGCACGCCAATATAAGGAGTTATAATCAGATGGTCCGGACTAAGGTTGTGCATGGACAATCATTAAGAACCATCGGTGGTTTGCATCTGGTGATGCGCTTGAACGGCGTCGACGACCGACTCGAACGGCACCAATATCCGACGACCTCGGAAGAACTGATCGCGGCCCACGGGAACGCGACCGTAGAGCTCGCGGAGGGATCCGAGCGTCTCGGCGACGTGCTGGAGCGGTTCGGAGACCAGACGTTCGACGACGCGGAGGACGTGTTCACCACCCTCCGCGCCGGCGTCTGTCACCGCGGAGTCGGTCGGCGGTTCTACTCGGACCGCGACCCGACGACCAACGCCGAGGACGGGCCCTCGCCGGTCTCGTTCTGAGCTGAATCGCGATTCGACCGCGTTTTTTGAGCGTCCCCTCGCGTCGCCAGCCGCGCCAGCGTCGCGAGCGGCAGGGGCACCGACCGTGCCAGCGTCGCGAGCCGCGGGAGCGCCGTGAGCCGTGTCGGCCGCGTGGGAGAGAGGGTGGCGACGACGTCCGGACGCTACACCCAGTCGATCGCCGGCGAGAGGTCGATCGGCACCGACCCCTTTCGATACCCCTCCACGTGCCCGTCCGGGCGAGCGCGGAGGACGACCGCCGGTCGGTGCCGGACATCCGGTTTAGCGTCGCGGACCGCGGCCCAGTCGTCCGCGGGGAAAGAAGTGCAGTCGACAAGCAGCGTGACGCCGCCGCCGTGCGCCTCCAGCTGACCGCTCGTCTTGGTCTCGGCGGTGTCCCGGACCGCTGCGACGGGGCCGCTGGCGGATCGATTCGAGGCGGGCTGCGGGCGCGTCACCTCGACGAGTGACGCGTTCCCGGTGTCCGGGTCGGTCGCTCGGAAGTCGAGCGAGTGGCCCGTCGTCACCTCGATCTCGGGAGTCACGTCGTAGCCGGAGTCGGTGAGGATCCGGGCCGCGGTGAACTCCGCGATCGTCGCGCTCATCCGCACGAGGTCGAGCGACGACGACGTGCCGAGCTTGCCCGCCATCGTCGCCCGGTAGTCGTCGAGCGTCCCCGGTCGGAGCGTCTCCTCGACGAACGCCGTCCCCTCCTCGCGGGTCGCGTCCGGGAATCCGGCGGCGTGGTCGCGGAAGAACGCCCGGGTCGTCTCCGCGCCGTCCTTCGAGCAGAACACGGGCAGGAAGTACCAGGAGACGTGCGGGTAGGCAGCGAGCCACGGCTCGTCCTCGTGGAGGCCCGCGAGCAGTTCCCGCTGAACCCAGCGGGAGACCGGGTACGCCACCTCGTCGAAGCCGTACTTGTCCGTGCGCCACAGCTCGCTCGGCGTCTCCGTGTTGCCGATCCAGTACCCGGCCGGGCCGCCGTCGGCGCCCGGCGGGGGATCGTCGTCGTCATCGGTCCAGCAAAACAGGGCGAACGAGCCGTCGTCCATGTCGAACCGCCGCGCGTCGTATCCCGGCGGAGCGCTGAACCACGGGTCGCTCGCGGTCGCCCCGAGGTTGTCGTCGAGCGGCCGTTCGAGCTGCGAGCGGACCCGGTCGGCGCTCCACCGGCCGGGAGCGCGCCTGAATCGGAGCGGTTGTGCCACGGCGGTGCTACCGGGCGCCGGGTCTAATCGGTTCCGGTGACACGGACGCGACGCGCCCCCACCGCGCGTCGAAGTCGTTTCGACGAACGGACAGTTCACCGATACATATATGTCTGATTACTTCTAAGTCAAGCTGTGCCATGTCAATAGGTGCCTATGACGAGGCCGAACACGAGCGTCGCGAGCGGAAGACCAGCGAAGTCGACGCCGACTTCGACGCCGAGCGGCCGGAGTACTCCGGGTCGCTCACGTACGACTCCGGCGACTCCGCGGAGGCACTCCTCGACAAGTTCCAAGAGCTACAGGACGAGTGAGACGGCGAGTCACCGCTTTTCTGCGGATCGATTCCGTTCCGAACGGGCGGCCGGCGAGTCCGGTCAGGTCAACGCGATGGCGATCGAACAGACGACCGCGACCGCGAGGACGTGGCCGACGACGGCCCCCAGTAGGATCGGTTCCTCGAGGAGAAACGGGACGAGCACCAGCTGGAGCGCCGAGAAACCGATGTTCTCCGCGTCGAGCCGCCTCACCTGAGCCGCCTCGCTCGGACCGAGGTCGACGTTGACCGCCCGCCACAACGCGACGACCGCGCTCCACCACGACGTGCCGATCCGGTAGGTGAGGTCCCAGAGGATCAGCAGCGTGAGGTACACCACCGGGATCGGCGGGTCGGCGCCGAACAGGCGGTCGAGCAGGGTCCCGTCCCACGCGATCATGTACGTGAGCAGCGCGATGAACGCGAGCACGCCGAGCACGATCTCGATGCTCGACCCGAACAGCAGCCGCTTATGCTCGGGCGGCGTCGAGAGTCGACGGTTCGCGGCGCCGAGCCGATGCATCTCGACGCTGCCGATCGCCGCGACGAGGACGGCGACCGTCCCGGCGACGACCGCGTCCCACAGGCCGTAGTACCAGCCGAGCGCGACCACGCCGACCTGGAACAGCAGGAACTGGATCGCGACCGCGAGCGCGCGGGAGATACCGAGACCCGGGATTCCCCCCACGAGACTTTCGTACACCCACGTCTCGCCGTAGTTCCGGCTCACAGATCGGCCTCTAAATCGGTCGCCGGAACCCCGTCAGTCGAGTCGTCCCGACGAGGCCGGTCGATCGCCCGCGCGACGGCGACCTCGAAGGGCGTCTGTTCGATCGGAACCAGGTCGCGGATGCGGTCGTCCTCGACGATCACGGTGTTCCGGAGCCCCTCGACGAGCGAGCGGGCGAGGTACGGGTTCACGTCGGTCACCAGCCGGAGCCACTTGGCCGACAGCTCCGGGCTCAACACCGGCACCCGGATGATCCACAGCTTGTGCCCGAGCTGTCGGCGGGTCCGGCGGAGGATCTCCGCGTACGTCAACACGTCCGGGCCGCCGATCTCGAAGGTGTCGTCGCGCGTCTCGGGGACCCCGAGGACGCCGGTGAGGTACCCGACGACGTCGTCGATCGCGATCGGCTGACAGAGCGTGTCGACCCACTTCGGCGTCGTCATCACCGGGAGTCGGCTCGCGAGTCCGTGGATGACCTCGAAGCTCGCGCTCCCGGCGCCGATGATGATCGCCGCCCGGAGCGTGGTCAACGCCGGGCTACCCGTCGACAGGATCCGCTCGACTTCGCGGCGGGAGCGGAGGTGTTCGGAGAGCTCTTCGCGGTCCTCCCCGAGACCGCCGAGGTAGATCACGCGGTCGACGCCGGCGTCAGACGCGGCGTCGACGAAGTTGGTCGCGCAGTTGCGGTCGCGCTCCTCGTAGCCGGGACCGCCGTCCATGGAGTGAACGAGGTAGTAAGCGGCGTCGACCGGGTCGCCGTCGATCTCGAACGCCGGCGGGAGCGTGTCGGGCTCCAAGAGATCGCCCTCGACGACGTGGACCCCGGCGGGCGGGGCGTAGCCGTCGGCGTCGCGGACCAGGGCGACGACCTCGTGACCGCGGTCGAGGAGCGTCGAAACGAGCCGGCTCCCGACGAACCCCGTCGCGCCGGTGACGAGCACGCGCATACCGATCCCTCGTGTGGAACGACCATAAGCACACGCCACGACTCGCGGGCGCGGTCGGAGACTGCGGACCCTCCCGTCGCCGGGACCGATCCCTAAAAGAGGCCGCGCGGTGCTCGTTGGGACATGCACGCAGGCGAGTACGAGCCGGTCCGCGGGGTGTCGGACCTGTACGTCCACGACACCGGGATGTTCGACACCGACGAGTACGGGGCCGTGTACGTCTACGACGCCGAGCGCCCGGTCGTGATAGACACGGGGACCGGCGCGAACAGGGAGGCGCTGTTCGAGACGATCGACGAGATCGGGATCGGCCGGGAGGAGCTCGCGTGGATCCTGCCGACCCACGCCCACCTCGACCACGCGGGCGGGGCGGGCCACCTCGCACGGCGCTACCCGAACGCGGAGGTCGTCGTCCCTGAAAAGGGGGTGCGACACCTCGTCGACCCGGGGGCGCTCGTCGCCGGGACGAAGTCCGCGGTGGAAGACCAGTGGGAGTACTACGACGAGCCCGAGCCGATCCCCGAAGACCGGATCTCGGGACTCGCGGAGGGCGACCGGATCGACCTCGGCGATCGCGAGCTGATCGTCCACGAGGCGCCGGGGCACGCGCCCCACCACGCGATCTACCACGACCCCGACGCCGACGTCGTCTTCTCGGCCGACGCGGCGGGGATCTACGTCCCGGCGGTCGACGGGATCGAGCCGACGACGCCGCCGCCGCAGTTCGACCTCGACCAGTGTCTCGCCGACGTCAGGACGATCGAGGAGATCGACCCCGACTACCTCTGTTTCGGCCATTTCGGCCCTCGCGAGTACGAGCCGGAGCTGGCCGGCGAAATCAAGCGCGCGTACGTGGAGTGGGTGGAGGCGATCCGGGAGAAGCGCGCGGAGCTCGGCGACGACGATGCGGTCGTCGAGCACTTCGAGGCGGCGAGCCGGGACGTGGAGTTCTGGAACCCCGAGCGCGCCCGCGCCAACGCGAGCCTGAACGTCCGGGGCGTCCTCGCGTACCTCGATTACGTCGCGGACGAGGACGGCGACTGACGCTCGTCGCCCGTCGCCGCCGACGGAAACCTCCTAAAGCCCGCGTCACCTACCGTCGAGTTATAAATGGGCATCTTCGACACGATCCGCGCCGTGCTCGGGACGAGCGCCGAGACGGACGCGACCCGCGAGGCCGACCCCGAGGACCTCTTCGGGATGTCGACCGCGTACATGACGATGGAGGCCGACCTCGGCTACGACCACTGCGGGGAGGCCGCGCTCTGCTTCTCCGGGGTCGACAGCACCCGCTTCGACGACGCCGTCGAGACGGTCGAGGCCATCCTCGAAGCCGGCGAGATCGAGACCGGAACGGGGTTCCACCGCCACGAGGACGACCACGGCTACCAGTGGTTCGTCCTCGAGGACGACGACCCCGAGGACCTCGTGACCAGCGTCCACTTCGCGGCCGACCAGTTCATCGAGGAGGGGTTCGGATCGCGGCTGCTCGCGGCGGTTTTCGGCTTCGAACGCGGAGAGACGGACGCCTACTGGATCTACTCCTTCCGGCGCGGCGCGTACTACCCCTTCTCCCCGAAGGGGACGAGCGACCGGAACCAGCAGGTCGAGTTCAAGCTCCAGTCCGTCCTCGACGGGGAGCTCGGCCTCGAAGACGACGAGTCGTACTGGTACCCGCTGTGGCCGGACGCGTCCGGGAAACGGCCGTGGGAATGATCCGATGAGCGGGTCGACAGCGGGGGAACCGAACGGCGGCGCCGGTACCGACTCCTCGAGCAGGGAGTACCGCGACCGCGACGCCCTGGGAAAGCGAGTGTTCCGGGGTGTCGCCGTACAGACCGCGGCGCTCAGCGCTGCCGTCCACCTGCTGTGGGCGTGGCCGCGGCTCGGCGACCCGGCCGATCCGCGACCGTACGTGTTCCTGCTGGGGGGCGCGTTCACCGTCGCCGTCGCGGTCGCGACGCTGCGCGCGCCGGAGTACCGGCGCCTGTACGCGCTCGGTGCCGGCACCCTCTCGGCGTTCCTCCTCGGCTACGTCGGGTGGTACGGCGCCGCGTTCGGGTCGGCGCTCGCGAGCAACCCGCTGGCGATCGTCGCGAAGGGTGCGGAGCTCGTCGGCGTCGGCGCGTTCCTCGCCCTCTACCGACTCGCCCCGCCGACGGGCGTCGTGCTCGAACGGCGGCAAGAATCGACCACCGAGGGCGACAATCCCCCCGGGGATGACGAACCTGCGGCGAGTAACGAACCTACAGCGAGTGACGAACCCGCCAACGGACGGTCCGACTCATGACCGACGACGCCTACCTGACGGTCGCGGAGCCCGCGACCGCGACGTTCGAGGTCCGAGGATCGGAGTTCCTCGGCCACGTCGCCCCGGTCGACGGCGTCGACGAGGCAGAGGCGTTCATCGAGCGCGTCGGCGACGAGTACGACGACGCGACCCACAACGTGCCGGCGTACCGGGTGCCGGCCGGGGCGGCGTCGGAGCGAACTCCCGGGAGCGACGTCATGCTCCGCGAGTACTCCTCCGACGACGGCGAACCCTCCGGGTCGGCCGGGAAGCCGGCGCTCAACGTCCTCCAGCAGCGCGAGATCCGCAACGTCGTCGCGGTGGTGACTCGCTACTACGGCGGGACGAACCTCGGGGTCGGCGGGCTCGCGCGCGCCTACTCGCGGGCGGTGAAAGAGGGAGTCGACGAGGCCGGCGTCGTCGAGGAGCGGCCGCACCGGCGGCTGGTCGTCGAGACCGCCTACGACGACTCCGGGACCGTTCGGGGCGTGATCGAGTCGGCCGGCGTCGAGTTCGACGCCGACTACGACGAGCGCGTGCGGTTCGACCTGCGCGTCCCGACAGCCGAGGTCGACGACCTGGTCGAACGGCTCAACAGCGCGACGAGCGGACGGGTCGAGATCGATCGGTAGACCGGGAAATGGACGGCGAGTAGGACTCGGACGGCGAACAGGCGACGGAGTCGAAACGGAGGGGTCCCACGGCGGTGCGTCGCGCTCCCGCCCAGTGCGCCGCGGGCAGCGCTCACGTCACGGGCGGAGTTGGAGGCGGTATCCGATTTGAACGTCGGGCCGATCGGACCGGATAAGCAGGCCGCGACCGTTACGCGAACTTCCGGACGGTCATCTCCAGCGTGTCGAGGTCGAGGATGGGCGCGTACCCCGCGTCGGGGTCGATGTTGACGGATTTTTGGAAGTCGGTCTGGGCCTGCCAGCAGCCGGAGTTGACCGCGAGCACGTTGTGGTACTTCCCCCACCCGAGCTTGTGAACGTGGCCGGTGTGGAACACGTCCGGGACGTCCTGGATGACGAGGTAGTCGCGCTCCTCCGGAGCGACGCGGGTGTGCCCGCCGAACTGCGGGGCGACGTGCCGCTTTTTTAAGAGCTGGTACATCGCTTTATGAGGCTCGTCGTAGCTCGCTTTCTCCTCGGGGAGCTCCGCGATAACCTCGTCGAGAGAGACGCCGTGGTACATCAGCACGTCGACGCCCTCGACGCTGACGGTGGCGGGGTTCGAGACCACCTGCGCGTCGTGGACGTCGAGGATGTCGCGGATCTCGTCGTTGAACCCGGGCTGCGGCTCCGCGAGCCGGACCGCGTCGTGGTTCCCCGGGATCATCACGATCTCGGTGTCCGCCGGCACCTCCTTGAGGTGTTCCGAGAACGCCTCGTACTGGTCGTAGATGTCGACGATCTCCAGCTCCTCGTCCTGATCTGGGTAGACGCCGACGCCCTCGACCATGTCGCCGGCGAGCAGGATGTACTCGACCGCCTCGGCCTCGGGCGTGTGGAGCCAGTCAGTGAAGCGGTGCCACGCCTCGGCCATGAACTCGTCGCTGCCGACGTGGACGTCGGAGATCAGCGCGGCCTGGACGTGGCGGTCGGCCGCGCCGGTCCGGTGGGTTCGCGGGACATCCGGGAAGTGCAGCGAGTCGGCGAACAGGATTCCGGAGTCGTCGGCGAGGGTTCCCTCGACGGCGACGCACTCGTCCATCAGGATCTCGTCGACGACGTCGGCGAGCCCCTTGTCTTTCATCACCAGCGCCGGGAAGGTGCCGGTGGTGTCCTCGAGCTCGACGAGCCAGTGGCCGGACTTGGTCGAGCGAACGTCGTTGACGAGCCCGATCATCGCGGCGTCGCTGCCGCCGGGCATGTCCGCGATCGCCTCCGCCGGACGGTGGTTGACGCGGCCCCGAAGGATCTTCGAGAGGCGCTCGTAGCGGTCGCGGAACGTCCGGACGAAGTCGGCGTACTCGCCGGTCCCGGTGCTCCGTCCGGTCATGTCGTTGCCGACCTCGAGCTCTCGGAGCTCCGGGTCGCGGTCGGGGCTCCGGGAGGGTCCGTCCTCGCGGCTCCGGTCGCGCTCGCCGCCGGGCTCCGCGGAGCCGCGATCGGAACGCTCGTCGGTCGATGCGACGCGGTCGGTTCCCCCGGACCCCTCCGTTTCGACTGGAGATCCTCCGGTTGGAGGGTCTGCGTCGGGGGTTGAGTCCGTCGAGGGTCCGGAGTCGACGCCGGAACGGGCCGGCGTCTCGGAGTCGGCGACGCCGTCCGAACCGACCGCCGCGCGGACCTGTTCGGCGGTGATGCGGAGGGCGTCGTCCGGCGCGCGGTCGACGGCGCGTTCGAGGGCCGTCGCGGAGTCAGGGGCGCTCGCCAGCAGGGTGACCGCCTCTCGCTCTGCGTTGTATCCCCGCCTGGCGAGCTCCTTGACGATTCGGGCGTTCGACTCCAGCGGCACGACAGTCGAGAGGAGTGTGCGGCTCAAAACGGTTCCGGAGGACAGGTCCGCCGTCCGCCGGGCGGACGGGAGCTGTGACCCGGAAGCTTATCACCGAAACCCGTCAACCCGAACGTAATGGACGAAGGGGATCGGCCGGAGACAGACGGTGATCCGGCCGAGCGAAGCGGGGCGTCGGGCGCGAGCGGAGACGACCGCGACGAGACGGACTCAGTCGCCGCGTCCGAATCGGCCGACGCGTCCAAATCGACCGACGATCCCGAACCAGTCGACGATCCCGAGAGGACTGATGGGACCGAACAGTCGAATAGATCCGGACAGATAGACGAGCCCGACCCGATTGATACCCCCGAGACGGTCGAACCGTCCGAGGGAGGAGGAGTTTCGGGAGACGACGACCGCGGGAGTGGATTCGCGGAGCGAACTCGCGAGGGGCCGGCTCCAACCGAAACGAAGGGGCTCGCCTATCGGTTCCGTCACGACAAGGAAGGCGCGTTGATGTGGATCCGGGAAATGCTCTCCAGCGTCGCAATCGTGCTGGTGATCGGGCTGATCCTGTTCGGAATTAGCGGGGTGTGGCCGCCGATGGTCGCGGTCGAGTCCGGGAGCATGGAGCCGAACATGGAGGTCGGCGACCTCGTCTTCGTGACGGAGCCCGGGCGGCTCGCGCCCGACGCGGCGAACAACGACGTCGGCGTGGTAACGTACGAGGACGGGCGGGCCGCCGATTACCGGACGTTCGGATCATACGGGTCAGTGGTGATATACCGGCCGCCGGGACGGACGGCCTCACCGATCATTCACCGGGCCATGTTCCACGTCGAGGAAGGTGAAAACTGGTACGACCGGGCCGACGACGAGTACCACGGCGCGGCGGGGTGCGCCGACCTAAGGCACTGTCCGGCCCCCCACGACGGGTTCATCACGCTCGGCGACAACAACGGCGCGTACGACCAAGCCAACGGGCTCGCGCCTCCGGTCAAGGCCGAGTGGGTGACCGGCGTCGCCCGGGTTCGCGTCCCGTATCTCGGATACGTGCGGCTGATCGCGAGTGGGCAGGCGGAGCTGAGCGACGTGCTCGCGACGACCGTCGCGGCGGAGGCGGTCGATAGGGTGGGTGAAACCGAGGACTCCGCGGCCGCGAGCGATGAGTTCTCGAAGCCCACAGTTTCGGGTGGAGGTTCGATCGCGAGCGCGTCCGCGTGAAATCAGCCGTTCGACGAGAACAGTCAGTTTGACGAGAGTCGTTTGACGAGAACAGCCGGCCAAAGGAGCCGATACTCAAAGAGACTGATCGAGCGACGTCGCCGGTGGGGAAAACGCGTCAGTTGTCAAATCGGGCCTGAACGAACGGCTGGGCGTTCTCGATGTCGCCGAGACGGGAATCGGACAGCAGCACCGCTTCGGTCTCCTCGACCGGGACCGAGAGGCCCATCTCCTTCGTGCGGCCGTACCGGCCCTTCGAGACGACGACCGCGTTGACGATTCCGAGCATGTCGAGCTCGCTGATGAGGTCGGTGACGCGGCGCTGCGTAAGTACGTCCGCGTCGATCTCCTCGCACAGCCGCTTGTAGATGTTGAACACCTCGCCGGTGTTGATGTTGTGGACGCCGTTCTTCTCGAGGAGGATGACAGCGAAGAGGACGATCTTGCTCTGGGTCGGGAGCGTTCTGACGACTTCCACGACGCGGTCGAGCTCGATCTTGTCCTGCGCTTGTCGGACGTGTTTCTCCGCGACGATCTCGGCCTGAGAGCGCTCGGCGAGCTCGCCGGCCGTCCGGAGGAGGTCGAGCGCGCGCCGAGCGTCCCCGTGCTCCTGGGCTGCGAACGCCGCGCAGAGCGGGATCACGTCGTCGGTGAGCGCCTCCTCTTTGAACGCGATGTCAGCGCGGTGCTGGAGGATGTCCCGGAGCTGGTTCGCGTCGTACGGCGGGAAGACGATCTCCTCCTCGCCGAGGCTGGATTTGACGCGGGGATCGAGGAAGTCGGTGAATTTCAGGTCGTTGGAGATCCCCATGATTGAGATCCGGGACCGGTCGAGCTCGGAGTTCATCCGCGAGAGGTTGTACAGGGTGTCGTCGCCGCTCTTCTCGACGAGCTTGTCGATCTCGTCGAGCATGATCACGACCACGCGCTCGTGGTAGTCGACCGCCTCGAAGAACGTCGAATAGACCCGGTCGGTCGGCCACCCGGTCATCGGGACCTCCTCCATCTCCTCCGCGTCGGTCTCGAGCTCGTCGATCCGCGCGTCGAGATCGTCGAGCGTCGCGAACTCGGTGGTCGCGAGCGCTCCGGGGTCGTCGGTCGCCTCGGACCTGAGCTCTCGGCAGCGGTCGAGGCGGTCGGCGATGACCTGCTGGTTCTTCTCGATGAAGGTGTTGGCGAGCTGCGCGAGGACGCGGTACTGCGTGTCGGTCACCTCGCAGTTGATGTACTCGACCTCACAGGGAACGTCGTACTTCTGTGAAGTCGATTCGAGCTCCTGTGAAACGAACTTCGCCGACGCCGTCTTCCCGGTGCCCGTCTTGCCGTAGATGAGGATGTTGGAGGGCGTCTCACCGCGGAGCGCCGAGACGAGGATCGTCGCCATTCGGTTGATCTGGTCGTTTCGGTGCGGGAGTTCGTGCGGAGTGTAAGACGGCCGGAGCACCTCCTTGTTCTCGAAGATCGGTTCGCCGGAGAGGAGGTCGTCGAACAGGCCCTGATTGTCGTCCTCGTCGTCGAGAACGACGCCGTCAAAGTCGACGTCCGGGGTAGAACGGTCGCGTCCGCCGCTGCCGACGTCGACGTCGGTGTCGGTAGTTACCTCAGTGTCGACATCTCCTTCAGTCCCGGCGTCGGTGTCGGGATCCGGTCCGGTACCGGCGTCAGTGCCGACGGTACTGTCCGACCCGGTGCTGTCGATGTTCTCGCGGTCTAGGCCTGTTTCGTGGGCCGTCGAACTCGAAGGCGGATCGTCGAGCTCCTCATCGGTCGTGAACGGGTCATCGGTTTCCCCGCCGCTATCCCCCGATTCGCCCGCCTGCGATGTGTGCTCTCCTTCGTCCATATGAACCCCCCTGTTTCAGGTGGAAATTCGCCACGAGAGGGCGAGGTGCGCCGCGTTCCGTCCTGAAACGTTGACATCCGGCACTATTCGTGTCCAGTGATGTCCAGTTGATGCAGTCGAACCAGATGAAGAGGCGGTACAAAAGTGTTGCTCTCCGGACTCGAAACGCACCGTCAGTTGACGGGATCGTCGACGGCCCTCCGGCCGCGTCGGCACGGTCGAACTGGCTCGTCGGCAGATGGCGCAGTCAGTTGATACTGCAGCCGGCAGACGTGCAGCTGGCAGACGTGCAGCCGACAGATGAGTCGAAGCAGCTGATCCGATTCGTCAAAACGAAATTCTCACGGTGAATCGAGCGCGGTACGGATATCAGACGGTGCAAAACGACGGACACGTCGAATCGGTTCGATGCACCGGAACCGAAGGTTGGATGCGGGAATGCTGAGGAACGACTCGGACTATAGAGCGTGATTTTGGCAGTTCAGTCGCTCGTTAGACGTCGATGAGCCTGTTGATTATCGGTATCTCAGACTGGGACGGTTCGGCGTTTGGTCCGGTCCACGGAAGTTGGATCCCCGAACCCCCCCACCCCCACGGAAGTTGGATCCCCGAACCCCCCCACCCCCACGGAAGTTGGATCCCCGAACCCCCCCACCCCTTTGTTTCGTGTGGAACGCGAATTTGGTGGGTAGGGGTGGTCCAGGGGATGAATATGAAACAGAAGAATTTATATTGTAGACTGTACAACAGTACCCTCGACAATCCATCCCAGATTATTGTTGTTGTTTTGTGGTTATTTTAGTGTCTCCAGGCACTAATAAAATATAGATCGGCCTGATCCCCGAACCATCACCACCACCCCACCCACATCATCACCCGTCTCCAGTTGAAACGAAGGGGTGGGGGAGGAAGCAAACCGAGCGAGCTCAGGCGGGGGCCGTCTGCGATACCGGTCACCCACAGCTCCCCTTAGAGAGATGGACTGTTGTCGGACGAGGTTGTCTCGCCGAACCCGGCTCCCGTCGGTGGTGATACATCGAAATACGAGGCTTTACCCTTATACCGCCGTCACAGACGGCCTCCCAAGACCTGTGTCTGTAATGTGTCAACACCTCATATGTGGACCACCCTTCCGGCATACCTCGACCGCTTCGTCTCGCGTCGCCCCCTTCGGCTCCGACAATACGTTTCCGGGATTCGAAATGAATGCCATTTCGAGCGGCTCAAAACTGTACGCGCTCAATATCGGCCGATCTGAACGTCTGACGCAGTTCTTAAGTGAGAGGGGCGTGGATTCTATCGTAATTCCCCGAACGAACGCCGGGTGCGGCCGGATCGGGCGGTAGCACGCGACACGGCTCGTTCGGGAGAAACCAGGATTGGAGGTCAGGATGGGACTGCTCACGAATCTCAAAGACAGCATATCACGGGTCACAGACGGGCTGTTCGCGGCCGACGAGCCCAAGCGGATCGGGATCTACGGACCGCCGAACGCCGGAAAGACGACCCTCGCAAACCGGATCGCACGCGACTGGACGGGTGACGCCGTCGGGCCTGAGAGCCACATCCCGCACGAGACTCGACGCGCTCGGCGCAAGGAGAACGTCGAGATCGAGCGGAACGGACGGAAGGTCACGATCGACATCGTCGACACGCCGGGGGTGACGACGAAGGTCGACTACAAGGAGTTCCTCGACCACGACATGGAGAAGGACGACGCGGTGCGTCGCTCCCGCGAGGCGACCGAAGGGGTCGCGGAGGCGATGCACTGGCTCCGTGAGGACGTCGACGGCGTCATCTACGTGCTCGACTCGACCAACGACCCGTTCACGCAGGTGAACACGATGCTCATCGGGATCATCGAGTCGCAGGACCTCCCGGCGCTTATCCTCGCGAACAAGACGGACCTTCCCGGATCGGACGTCCAACAGATCGCCAACGCCTTTCCGCAACACGAGACGATCCCGCTCTCGGCGCTCGAAGGTGAGAACATGGACGAAGTGTACACGAAAATCGCGGAGTACTTCGGCTGATGCCCGGACCGACTCCCGACGTCGACGGCGACGCGTCTTCCGACGACCCCGGCGACGGCGTCCGGATCGACATGATCAGCGGCGCCCGGATGGAAGGGCTCACCGGTATGGAGAAGATCCGGCTCATCCTCGACGGCGTCCGCGACGGCAACATCGTCATCTTAGAGGAGGGGCTCTCTCCCGACGAGGAGTCGAAGCTGATCGAGGTGACGATGACCGAGATCAGCCCGGACGACTTCACGGGGATCGAGATCGAGACGTACCCGAAAGCGGAGACGGGCGACCAGAGCTTCCTCGATAAGCTGATGGGTCGAAAGTCCGCCCAGAAGCTCACCGTCATCGGGCCGGCCAACCGGATCGAGACGCTGCACAAAGACGAGAACCTCATCAGCACCCTCGTCTCCCGCAAATAAATGCCCCACCAGTGTACCACCTGCGGCCGGACGTTCCCCGACGGGTCGAAGGAGATGCTCTCGGGCTGTCCGGACTGCGGTGGGAACAAGTTCCAATTTAAACCCGCGGGCGCGACAACGGACGAACCGTCGACACCGTCCGAGCAGTCAGCCCCGTCCGAGCAGTCAACCCCGTCCGAGCAGTCAACCCCATCCGAGCAGTCAACCCCATCCGAGCAGTCAACCCCGTCCGAGCAGTCAACCCCATCCGACCACTCGAACTCGAATGCGACGGAGCGGTCGTCCCCAGCGTCGGCCGATTCAACCGAGGCCGCCAACGCGAGCGAGCCGACCGCCACCGATCCGACTTCGACCTCCGATACCGAGCCGTCTTCCGCCGCTGCAGACCCGACGCCTTCCGACGCGGAACCGTCCGAACCGACCGACTCGACGACTGGGACCGAACACGTCCGCGAACGCGACGAGGAGGACGTCGCGCAGGCGAGCGCTCGATCCGACGTCGTCTCGCCGGACGAACTCGACCGGGCGAGCCGCCCCGTCGACTCCGACTCCGACGCGGACGCTCGGGGCTCCGCCGATCCGGACGGCCCCCGTCCCGATATCGGCGAACTCCGCGACGAGCTCAACGAGCAGTTCGAGAGCATTCGGATCGTGAGTCCGGGGAAGTACGAACTCAACCTGATGGAGCTGTACGACCGTCAGGAGTACATCATCTCGCTGCAGGAAGACGGGCGCTACGTCATCGAAATGCCCGACGCGTGGGGCATTCAAGACGAGTGACGCCAACGGCAGTTTCGACGAACGCCCCCGCCGGCAGTTTCGACGAACGCCCCCGCCGGCCGGAACTCCCGAGCCGTGGTTCTCGCCGAACTGTACATTCGGGCGACCATTGTCGAAGTGAACACAGTTATGCGGCTTCCTCCGCTACGGCCGCCTATGTCCGCTGATCACGCTTTCACTTCGCGATCTCGAGCCGTCTCTCGTTCGATCCGACGCGACGAACCCGACCCGAACGCTCGCGACGAGGTGGACGTATGCGCGTAGTCGCCAAGTTCGGCGGGACGAGCCTCGGGAGCGGCGACCGCATCGAGCGGGCGGCCGACTCCGTCGCGAACGCGGTCGAGGCCGGCCACGAGATCGCCGTCGTCGCGAGCGCGATGGGATCGACCACGGACGACCTCCTCGACGACATCACCTTCGAGACGGACGACGCCGACCGCGCCGAGATCGTCTCGATGGGCGAGCGCACTAGCGTCAGGATGCTCAAGGCGGCCCTCTCGGTCCGCGATATCGATGCCGTCTTCCTCGAACCCGGACACCCCGACTGGCCGGTGATCACGAACGAGCTCGGCGAGGTCGACGTCGAGGAGACGAAGAAGCGCGCGCACGCCATCGCGGAGCGGCTCGACGGCGTCGTCCCGATCATCACCGGCTTCCTGGCGGAGGACCACGACGGCAACGTGACGACGCTCGGCCGGGGCGGCTCCGACACGACCGCGGTGATGCTCGGCAACTACATGGACGCCGACGAGGTCGTGATCGTCACCGACGTCGAGGGCGTCATGACCGGCGACCCACGCGTCGTCGAGGGGGCGCGGAACGTCGGTCGGATCACCGTCGACGAGCTGCGGAACCTCTCCTTCCGCGGCGCCGAGGTCGTCGCGCCGTCGGCGCTCTCGTACAAGGACGAGGACCTCTCGGTCCGGGTCGTCCACTACCAACACGGCGACCTGCTCAGAGGGGGGACTCGCATCGAGGGGCAGTTCGAGAACCTGATCGACATGCGCGAGGAGCCGCTCGCGTGTCTCACCATCGCCGGGCGCGCGATCCGGAACCGACCCGGGATCCTCTCGCAGCTCGCGAGCGCCCTCCGCGAGGAGGAGATCAACATCGACGCGGTCGCCTCCGGCATGGACTCGGTCACGTTCTACGTCGACGTCGACGTCGCGGAAACCGCCGAGGCGCTGCTCCACGAGGCCGTCGTGGACGACGAGACGCTCTCGTCGGTGACCGTCGCCGACCCGATCGCGGTCATCCGGGTGACCGGCGGCGAGCTCCCCAACCAGCCGGGCGTCATCCAGGACATCATCGCCCCGCTGGCCGAGGACGGGATCAACATCATCGACCTCATCACGAGCGCGACGTCGGTCGCGGTGTTCGTCGACTGGGACGACCGTGAGGACGCGCTCGAGATCGTTCAACAGCGGTTCGACTGACGACTCACTCGTCTCACGCATCTCGCTCGACTCACTTGTCCAACTCGTCTCACTCGTTCTTTCGACCGTCCAACTCCCCGAACTCGATCCGGTACCGAGTGGTCCGTCGCCCCTCGAACCGCGGGCCCCTCCCCGCGGATTCGAACCCCGAGGCCTCGATCACCTCGCCGGTCGCCTCGTCGTTCGGGACGACGACCTCGACACCCATCTCCTCCCGGCGCGCGAACCGTCGCGGCTCTTCGAACAGCCGTTCGATCGTCGACCCGTTCCCGTCGAAGTCGGTCACGTGGACGGTGTCGCCGCGGACATCGAAGGCGACGAAGCCGCACACCACCTCCTCTGTATCGTCGCTGTCGCCGGCCGTGTCGCTGTCGCCGGCCGCTTCCACCGCGACTCGAACCGACCGGTCGTGGATCATGTTTCTCACGACGTCTTCCGGCCGACTGGTCACCGATGCCAGCGCCTCGGCGTCCGATTCGAGTGCGTCACGAATCCGCATACCACGGTTACCGGACGAATCCGTATAAACCCGCTGGCATTCGGGTCCCGCGCTTCGTCGGGAGTCGCCCACTTTCCGCTCGAAGCGTCCCGCCTTCCGCCCGAAGTAATATAGTTTTAAACGACCGGCGGCCTCAGGGTTCGACATGAGCAAATCCACCACGATCGTGCTCGGAACGATCGGCGTGTCGGCGGCCCTGTCGGTACTCATCATCCTCTCGTACGTGCTCGGCTGATGTTCTCGTCCCGGCCGCTCGACGCCGACCTCGATGCAGTCCGCGAGGAGCACGCGCCCGGGTCACCCGTCATCGACGTCGACGCGGACTTCGAGACGCTCCCGCCGGCCGCGGCCGAGGACCTCGGCCTGTTCGTCGACGGGCTCTCGCCCGCGTCGTTCCCCGGGGAGTGGCTCCCCGACGAGGTGCCGGAGCTCCTCCGGAAGTACGCCGGTCCCGCATTCACGGTCGGGCTCCCCGGCGACGGCACCGTCGTCCGGTCGACCCAGACCGACCCCCAAGCGGTGCTCGTCAAGAAGCGGGCGGAGGGGACGCCGGACGACTTCCTCGCGTTCCTGGTCGCCGACCGGTTGGTCCAGATCGGCGTCTCACCGGCTCCCGGATCGCTTCCGGACGACGCTCCCCCTGACTGGCTCCCCGAGAGCTTCCTCCCGTTCTTCGGCGAGCGCTATCGCGACCTCGACGCCGCGATCCGCCGCCCGGACCCCGACACCGGCGCCTCGACCACGGGATACGGCCCGACGGACGTCTTCCAGGTCGCGGCCGCGCTGTTCGACGCGTGGGTCGGGCTGTACACCCGCGACGCCTTCGCGTCGTGGGAGGGCCGCCACCCGCGGCTGTTCGACGCGTGGGTCGACGCCGGCGACCGCTTGGAGGGACGGCTCGGCGACCTCTCGGGCGAGGTCGCTCGCGGCGAGACCGACTTCGCGAGCGCGACGGAGTACGCCTGCTCGGCCGTCCGCCACGGGCTCGACCTCCCCGCGCCGTTCGCCGCGCTCGACACCGCCGCCTACCGCGACCGCGGCGCTCCCTACGCGGTGAAGTGGGCGGAGAAGACGTTCGAATCGATGGTCGACGCCGACGGCTGACCGGCTCTCGTTTTTAAATATCGAAGCTGACGTTGCCCTCGCCGTCGAGCTCGATGACGCCCTCGAACAGGTCGCGGAACCGGTCGAGCGTCGCGACCTCGTGGACCTCCTCGGAGAGGTGGAAGATCCCGACCGCGTCGTGCTCGTCGAGGAGGTCGAGGATCTCAGCGGCCGCCTCGTACACCGCGTCGTCGTCGGCGTAGTACGCCATCTCGGTGAGCGAGTCGACCGAGACCCGCCGCTTCCCCTCGTTCTCGGTGAGGAAGCGCTCGACCCGGTCCACGACGCCGTCGAGGTCGTCGGGGGCGGAGACGTAGAACACGTCGTCGCTGGAGCGCCGCGAGTAGCCGCGCTCGACGGAGAGCGTGTCGAGGATGGTCGCCTTCGTCTCGTCGACGTCGTAGTACTCCAGCTTCTGTTCGACCTCTCGCGCGGTCGTGCGCGTGGAGACGACGAGGAACGCGTCGGTGTCGGTCTTCAGGAAGTCGGTGTCGATCCGGTCCGTCTCGCCGATGCTCGGGTGGACGAGCAGCAGCCCGGTGCCGCCCGGGATCGTTTCCGGCCCGTTCTCGATGGCGAGCGAGTAGTCCATGGGATCGGAAACCCCCCGACCGACTTAACGGTGCGGGCCGCGTCGGTCGGTCGCCGCCGACGGGGCCGGCCGGTTTTTTGACTCCCCCTCGCGTTCGCACACACGATGCCCGGCCACGACACCGCGCGCGACGTCTACCGACAGGCGCTGCCGGTGATCCTCGTCAGCCTCGTCGCCGGGCTCTTCGCCGGGACCATCCTCGGCTCCGAGACGATGCGCGCCGGCATCTCGGAGGTCCCCGGCCTCCTCCTCCTGCTCCCCGCGTTCCTCGCGACCCGCGGCGGCGTGTACGGCTCGCTCGGGGCCCGCCTCTCGACCGGGCTCCACCAGGGGCTCATCGAGCCCCGATTCCGCCTCGACCGCCGCCTCAGGAATGCGATCCTCGCCTCGTTCATCAACGGAATGACCGTCTCCGTGTTCATCGCCGTGGTCACCTACCTCTGGCTGACGCTGTTGGGGACGGAGGGGAACCTCCTCCAGCTGGTCGGGATCATGGTCGTCGCGGGATTCCTCTCGGCGGTGCTCATGATCTCGGTGCTGATCGCCGTCATCTTCGTCGGCTACCGCCGGGGGCTCGACCCGGACAACGTGATCGGGCCGGTCGTGACGACGCTCGGCGACGTGTTCGGAGTCCTCTTCCTCCTCGTTGGGATCTACATCGTGGGGGTCGTGCTGTGACCGACTCCGGCGGCGGGGGAGGCGACGGGAGCGCTTCCGACCTCGGGGGCCGCTCGGCGTCCGCCTCGGAGACGACGATGAGGGACGAGTGGTCGATCCGCCGGATCGTCCGGACGATGATCCCGCTCCTCGCCGCGCTGTCGGTGCTCCAGCTCGTCTCGGGGACCGTCCTCGAGACGTACGAGGCGGTGCTCGTCAGCAACCCGGCACTGCTCGTGTTGGTGCCGGTCCAGATCGGCACGGCCGGGAACCTCGCC
This sequence comes from Halorubrum sp. B53, assembly GCF_059752395.1. NCBI lineage: Archaea > Methanobacteriati > Methanobacteriota > Halobacteria > Halobacteriales > Haloferacaceae > Halorubrum > Halorubrum sp. B53. The sequence goes on from NZ_MWTH01000005.1 coordinate 27,716, forward strand.
TCGATCACCTGTTCCAGGCTCACCACCCAGCTCTACCTCGGGACCTACGAGCTGGACCCGTCGAACCCCGACCTCAGGGCGAACGCCGGCGCCGTGTTCGCGCTGGCGGGGACCGTCTTCGGCGTCGTCGGCGTCGCCGCGTGGGCCATCGGCGTCGCGCTCGGCGGCACGCTCGGACTCGGGCGGGTGCTCCTCGTCTCGCTGGTCTCCGGGATGCTCCTCGCCGTCCTCGTCGTCGTCACCAGCGTCGCCGCCGTGGAGATCTCCTACCGGATGGGGTTCAACCCCGACGACACCACAATCCCCGTCGTCACCAACGTCTGCGACATCGCCGGCGTCCTGATCCTCTTCGCGGTCGTCTCCGTGGTCGTGTGAGCTCGGAAGGCGCTGTCATCGTGGGAGTTCAGAACACGCTGTCGGCGGTCGCGGCGCCGACGACGCTGAACACCGCGCTGACGGAGACGGCCTTGGCCGTGGTCACCAACAATTCGGTCCCCGTCACGCCCTGCTGGATGAGGAAGGTGTCCGGCGCGTCGAACAGCACCGCGAGGACGGTCACGGAGCCGAACGCGACGATCATCAGCGAGACGAACCGGGCTGGGATCCCGGCGATCTCCTTTTCTACCTCGGGGTCGCGGCCGGTGTCGGCCCGGTAGAGCGCGGCGTACCCGATCAGCGCGACGAGCCCGGCGGTCAACGCCCCTTGGATCGCGTTCATCCCCGCGGCCAGGTCCCACACCTCTCCGGTGACGACGAACGGGCCCGCGAGGAGGAAGCCGCCGACCGCCTGCTGCGCGGAGTCCGCGATCCGGAACTTCGGCCGACGGAGGCTCTGCGGGCGTTTCATACACTCCAAAGGGACGGCGGCCGATAAAACGGCGACGCTTTGCCGCCGCGCGTCGCGGCGACCGGGAGCCGTTCCCCTCCGAATCGGTTTTCACCCGTCCGCCCGTCGTCCCGCCATGAGCGTTCGCGAGGAGTTCGACCAGTGGGCGACGTCGGGGAAGGACCGCGGGATGGAGGACCGGCACTGGCACACCGCGAAACACGTGCTCGCCCGGATGCCGGTCGAGGCGGGCGACGCCGTCCTCGATTTAGGCACCGGGTCCGGCTACGCGCTCCGCGCGCTTCGCGAGCGGGGCATCGGCCGCGGGTACGGGCTCGACGGCGCGCCGGAGATGGCCCGCAACGCCCGGAGCTACACGGACGACGACGCCGTCGGCTTCCTCGTCGGCGACTTCGACGCGCTCCCCTTCGCCGACGACTCGCTCGACCACGTCTTCTCGATGGAGGCGTTCTACTACGCGGCCGACCCGCGGAACACGCTCCGGGAGATCCGGCGCGTGCTGAAGCCCGGCGGCACCTTCTACTGCGCCGTCAACTACTTCGCGGAGAGCGAATCGACCCACGCGTGGCAGGAGAACATCGCCGTGGAGATGACTCTCTGGAGCCGCGAGGAGTACCGCGAAGCGTTCCGGGACGCCGGGCTGTACGTCGCCGGTCAGGACAACGTCCCCGACCGCGAGATCGAGATCCCGGACGCGGACGCGTTCCCCACCGACGACTGGGACTCCCGCGAGGCGATGGTCGACCGCTACCGGACGTGGGGGACGCTGTTGACGGTCGGTATCGCGCCCTGAATCGATCGTTTACGCAGTATACAGCGGTCCTGTGACGTCTACAGCACTCGTGTTCATCCCCGTTTGTTTATAAGTGATTACCAGCGGTTCGACGGTGACCACCTCCAAAGCCCCAGCCGCTCGGCTGTACGCGGTCGACAACTCTGCGGTGCACACCTCCAAAGCCCCAGCCCGGAGGTAGGCGCACGCTCGCTGCGCTCCTCAGTCGCTCGTTTCACTCGCTCCTTGCGGTGCTTGCGTCGCCTGCGCCTACCTCCGGGCTGCCCCTTTGAGTCCCACCCGCGCAGCGACCGCACCTCACGCCTCCCCAGCCTCGCGGTTCGCGCTCAGAGAGCGCGAACCGCGTCCCTCGCACGGACTCCTCGCGGCCGCCGAGGGCGGCCGCTCGGAGGCGCGCGCCGACTAGTCTCTGTTTATAAATGTGGGCCCGTACCCCGCCGATCCCTTTTAACTATGCGAACCGTTCCCACACCTGATATCATATGGAGCTCCGCTGCGAGGGCTGCGCCGGCTGCTGCGTCGACTGGCGGCCGCTCGATCCGGACGCCGCCGGCTCCGACCGCGCCGGCGACCGCCCGCCGCTCGACGACACCTACGACCTCGCCCCGCTCACCCGCGACGAGGTCGCCGGCTTCCTCGACGACGGGCTCGGCGACGCGCTCGTCCCGCGGCTGTTCGAGCCCGCCGAGTCCGACGCGCGCGTCTCCGTCGACGGCGTCGACGTCGCCGCCGCCGGCGACCGCCCCGTGTTCATGATCGGCCTCCGGAAACCGCCCAAGCCGGTCGCGCCGATCGGCACCGAGGGGCCTCGCTGGCTCGACGCCTGCGTCTTCCTCGACCCGACGACGCTCCAGTGCCGGATCCACGGGGCGGAGCGGTACCCCCGGACCTGCGCGACGTACCCGGGACACAACCTCGAACTCGACGCCGAGACCGAGTGCGAGCGCGTCGAGGCCGCGGGCGGGGGCGACCGCCTCCTCGACGACGAGCCGCCTGACGACCTCCCCGCGCCCGCGTTCGGCCCGCAGGCGCTCGGGACGACGATCTTCGCCTACCCCGATCCGGACGACCTCGACGGCGTCCTCGACCGGATCGTGAACGACTCGCTCACCGCCGACGACCGCGCCCGGTTCGCGGGCGCCGCGGTCGGCTCGCGGCCGGGGTCGCTGTCGGTCGATCGCGACCGCATGGCCGAGGCCCGGGCCCGCGCCCGCGAGGCCGACTCGTGGGCGGGGCGCGCCGTTCGCGAGTGGACCGACCGCGCGGGCGGCGACGGGGATGCCGTCGACCGCGACGCGGCCGCCGTCGATCGACTAGTCAGCGATCTGGAGGACGACGCCGGCGCCCCCGGGACGCCGGGGTGGGACTGACCGGGCGAACGGATCCGGTGCCGTCCCGGCGGTCGCGCTCCCTCTCTCGCCCGCGCTCTCTCGCCCGCGCTCACCCGCCTCGCTTGCGATACCACGCGCGCTCGCCGACCGGCGACTCGCCGTCCTCGACGGGGAGCCGCCCCACGAACAGGTCTCTGACGGCGAGCGTGATCACGAGTTCGACGGGGGCGTCGCCGTCGTCTCCGGCTCCACCCCCCTCCTCGCCCTCCGACGCGACCGGTCGGACCGTCACGACGGCGTGCCCGTCGCGTTCGTCGATCGACTCGATCACTCCGACCGACCACCGGTCGACGTGGTGCGACGGCTCCCGGGCGTGGACGCGGTCGTGGTTCACTGCGCTCCCTCCTCGACGCGGCGCACCGCGAGCGCCGCCTCGCAGGTGCACTCGACCTCGCACTTCGGGCACTCCGCGGCGGGCCGGTCGATCGGCTCGCGGTGGACCGTCTCGTAGCCGTGGCGGTCGAACAGCTTCTCCGGGGAGTCGGCGCCGCCGTGATACCACGAGTCCGCGACGAGCACGTCGACCCCGCGTTCGGCGCCGATCCCGTGCAGGCGTCCGAGGAGCCGGCTCCCGATCCCGCGCCCGGTGGCCCCGTTCCGGACGTAGCCCATCTCCAGGTGACCGTACCGGTCGGCGGCGGGGATCAGGTTGGGGTCGTCGAAGAAGTACATCTCGTCGGCGACGGCGCCCGGATCCGTGAACTCGCGGAGCGCCATCACCCCGAGGATCGAGTCGTCAACATCTCCGCCCGCGTCCGGCCCTGCGCCGCCCGCGTCCTCCACCGCGACCAGCACGTGGTACGTCGGGTCGCCGATCCCGAGGTCGACGCCGTAGGAGCTCCCTTCGCTGAAGTGCTCGGTGATGAGCGCCTCCAGTTCGTCGGCGTCGCCCGGCCGCGGGTCTCGGATCGCGATCTCGTCCATCCTCCGAAGGTACGCTCTCGGCCGACAAGAGCGGCGCGGTGGGTCGGCGTCTCCGAGGCCAACCGCCGCGGCCTATCCGGCCGCTCCCGGCCGCCAGACGCCCTGTTTCCGGTCGAGCCACGCGACAACGACCACGTGGGGAAGCGTCATGGCCGCGATGGCGACGAGCGACACGCCGAGCAGGTCGCCGGGGGCGGCGACGCCGGCGGGGACCGAGAGTCCGACCGCGCCGACGACGAGGAACCCCCCGAGGGTGAGCGGCGCGGCGTCGCGCGCGAACCGCCGGAGGGCGCCGGGCACGTCGCCGTCGCGGATCGCGGTCGCCGCCCGCTCGTCGACGAGCACGAGCCGGCCGACGTGCCGGAGCGCGTGCCAGAGCGCGAAGTACACGCCCACCGCGAACACGGGCGCGGCGAGCAGGAACCACGCCCACAGCGCCGCGACCTCGCCGACGTCGCGGAGCCACCCGCGTTGCGAGGCCCCGGATCGGACCCGCCAGTACCCCAGCCCGACCGACAGCGCCGTCGCGGCGACCATGAACGCGCCGACGGCCAGCCGGGTTTCCGGGACGAACACGGGGTCGACCGCGGCGGCCGAGTCGACGACGAACAGGCCGACGATCCACTCGGCGACCAGCCGGTACTCGTCCGGGTGCGCGAGCAGCGGGACCCCCATCGGGAGCCCCCCGCGGACGACGAGGCTCAGCCAGCGCTCGGCCGAGGTCGGGAGGTGGTCGACGCCGGCCACGACGAGCGCCGCCACGTCGCCCTGGCCCCAGTGGAGCCACGTGAGCGCGATGAACCCGACGAACGCGGCCACGGGCGCGAGGAAGAACGCCGCGACGACCGCCCCGCCGAGGACCGCGTAGGCGACGGAGACGACCGCGATCGACCGCCGGAGCGACACGTCGGTCGCCGCTCGGAGGGGGACGAGGTGGTCGACCGCGCCGTGGGCCATGCCGACGACGAGGGTCCCGAGCGCGAACGTCGCGACGCCGACCTCGACCGGAAACAGGGGGGTCACGGCGCCGACCGGCAGCAGCGCCGCGAGCGCCAGTGCGGGGTACAGCGCGAACCACCGGTCGACCCCCGACCGGGCGCGGTCGCCGCGGTCGATCGCTCCGGTCTCGCGTCTCGCCGCCGAGCGCGTCGCGGCCTCAGTCATCGACGGGGTCCAGCGACTCCGGCTCCGGTTCGGGCGAGTCGGGCTCCGGCTCCCGTCCGAACGCCCCGGTCGACGACTCGGTCGGCCGCCCGCGGCGGTCGTTCCAGTCGAGCACCCACTCGAACAGGACGAGCCCGTTCACGGTCATCACGCCGGCCGAGGCGAAGAAGAGCATCTCCTCGATCGGGAGCCCGAGGACGGCGATCCCGCTCGTGAGCTCGGGGGAAAGCCGCCACGTCCCCATCGCGATCGCGATCCGGTCGGCCACCCAGAAGTACGCGGCCGGGATCAGCGTCGCGGCGAGCCACATCCGCGGCGTCCGGATCAGGTAGCCGCCCCCGACCGCCCACTGGAGCGCGAAGACGGGGCCGACCCACGCGATCAGCCCGCCGAGGTAGAGGTACGAGGGGTCGAGCGTCACGAGCCAGAGCCCGCCGACGACCATCGCGACGCCGGCGACGACGCCGGCGACCCGGGGCGCTCGGTCGAAGTCGCCCTCGCGGAACGTCGGGTCGAACCCGATCAGGTGGAGCGCGAACCCGGTGACGACGGTCTGAATGGCGAAGAAGAGGTACTCGCCGAGCGGGATCGACAGCGCCCGGACGAGCACCGCGCCGTCGGCGTACGACCACGCCCCCCGCCGGATCATGTAGCTGATCCACGGCGTCGTGTACACGTACGCGATGGCGACGAGGATCGCGATCCCGACCGTCGCGCGTCGCCGGCGGACGGCGCCGTACCGCGGCGCGAGGTACCACAGCGCCGCGACCACGGGGAGGCTGAAGACGAGGTGGAACTGGAGATACGTCAGCGTCGGTAGCATCCGATCACCCCACCGGCGGCGTTCATGGGTTCATGTTCGCTCTCTCGCTTATTAAGGGCCAGTCCAAACAGTGTGGTCGTCCCCGAGGGTCGGCGGGATCGCATCCGGGGATCGGCGGCCGACGAGTCTACTCCTCGCGCGACAGCACGCCGTGACCCTCCAGCACCTTCCCGAGCCGGAACATGGAGGCGACGACGGCGTCGCAGACCGGGCGGACCGCGTCCTTCGGCACGAATCCGACCGCGAGCCCGGCGACCTCCAGCATCGGGAGGTCGTTCGCGCCGTCGCCGACCGCGACCGTCTCGGCCATCGGGTAGCCGAGGTCGTCGGCCAGATCGGCCAGCGCGTCGTCTTTGGTCCCCTCGATGAGCGGCCCCTCGGCGTCGCCGGTGAGCTTCCCGCCCGCCATCGGGAGGCGGTTGGCGACGATCGTGTCGGCCGCCACCCCCTGCTTCGCGAGCGCGCGCTCGACGCCGCGCTCGAACCCGCCCGTGAGCACCGCGACGTGGTGGCCGTCGGCCTGCAGGCGCTCGATCAGTTCGCCGGCGCCCGGCCGGAGCGCCACCTCGTCGAACGCGGCCGCGACGTCGTCCTCGCCGAGCCCGCCGAGCAGCTCCGCCCGCCGGTAGAGGCTCTCGGCGTAGCTGAGCTCGTCGTTCATCGCCCGCTCCGTGATCGCAGCCACCTCGTCGGCGACGCCCGCCCGCTCAGCGAGCAGGACCGTCATCTCGGAGTCGGAGAGCGTGCCGTCGAAGTCGAACGCGATGAGGCTCATGGACTCCGTTCGGCCCGGAGCCGTTTTTAAACACCCGATCGCGCAACGATGACGCGCCCCCGGTGGTCTTTTTGCCCGTCGCGGTCGTCGTCTCCGCATGGACAGACCCGACGCGGACCGCGCCGACGTCGACGTCGACGACCTCCTGAAGCTGATCTTGGGACTCGCTGTCGTGTGGCTTCTCGTGGAGATCCTCGGCGCGGTGCTGGACCTCACGTTCGCGATCGTAGACGCGATTTCCCCGCTGATCGTCATCGTGATCGTCGTCCTGATCGCCTTACGGCTCACCGACCGGATCTGAGACGTGTTCAGCCTGAACGTCCCGCTCCCGCCCGCGGTCGGCGATCTTGCGGCCGATCTCCACCCGAAACTCTCGGGGTTCGACCGCGTGCGCGACCGACACACCCTCGTCTGTAAGCGCCTCGGGGTCGAGGACGTCCCGGACCGCGTCGCCGGCGGCGCTCGCTCCGGCCGCGCGGACCCCGATCCCGGCGGTGAACCGACGCCGCCCAAGCCCGAGGCGCTCGCGGCGCTGCGCGAGGACCTCCGCCCCCTCCTTTCGGGGACCGACCCGTTCGACGTCGCCGTGACCGGGGTCGACGTCTTCGACTCGCCCGCCTCCGGCTCGCGGCCGGTGGTGTACCTCGCCGTCGAGAGCGACGTTCTCGTGCGGCTCCATCAGCGCTTGTGTGCGGCCTACGGCGCGATCGAGGGGATCGAGGGCGAGGAGTTCGTTCCGCACGTCACCCTGGCTCGCGGCGGCAATCCGTCGCCGGGCGTCGTCGCCGACCTCGTGGGTGCGGAGATCGACCCGATACGGTGGCGTGTCCACGCGCTCGACCTCTACGACCCCGAGTTCCGCGAGGTCGCCGCGACTATCGAGTTATAAATAGTTGCTAGCGGATCGGTGGCGAACACTGCCAAAGCCCCAGCCGCTCGTTTATAAATAATTGATTGCGGATCGTCGGCGAACAGCTTCAAAGCCCCAGCCGCTCGGCGATACGCGAATGTCTTCGATTAAACGCTGAACACATCCAAAGCCCCAGCCGGCGAGGCGGGCGCACGCTCGCTGCGCTCCTCGCTCAGTCGCTGCCGCTCCTTCGCTGCGGTGCTTGCGTCGCCTGCGCCCGCCTCGCCGGCTGCCCCTTTGAGTCCCGCCCCGAACCGCACCGCAACCGCACCTCACGCCTCCCCAGCCTCGTCGCTGGCGGCGCCAGCCGCCAGCGACTCCCTCGCACGGGCTCCTCGCGGCCGCCGAGGGCGGCCGCTCGGAGGCGTGCGCCACCGCTGATCTATTTATAAATAGCACGTCGTCGTCGGCGGTCACTCCCGCTCGCTACCGCCATCGCTACCTCCAGTGTCGTCGCTCTCGCTCGGTTCGTCGACCGCGTGGTGCGGCCCGACGGGGCCGTGCGTCGGACACACGCCGGCGATGGGGGTCGCGTTGAGACAGCAGGCGCGCTGTTGGCTGGCGATGACGCCCCGCGAGAGGGGTTCGCCGCAGCGGCGACAGTACGACCGCTCGTCGGTCGCCATCCCTCACCGCTCGCGAATGCGCATCGGCACCGGGTGGTCCGGGTGCATCGTCAGCGACCCGCGCAGCGAGAGCTCGGGCCCCTCGTAGTCGAGCTCGTACTGCGAGCAGACCTTCGCGAGGATCAGCTTGGCTTCGAGCAGCGAGAACGCCTTCCCGATGCAGTGGCGCGGGCCGCCCCCGAACGGGAAGTACGCGAACCGGGGGCGTTGGCTCCGGCGCTCCGGTTTCCACCGGCTCGGGTCGAACGTCTCCGGGTCGTCGTACCAGCGCGGGGATCGGTGGACCACCCACTGCGAGAGCATGAGGGCGGAGCCCTCCGGGATCCGGTACCCCCCCAGTTTCACGTCGAGCTTCGGCTCGCGAAACAGGGTGTAGACGGGGGGATAGAGGCGCATCGACTCGTTGAGCACGCGCTCGGTGAAGTCCATGTCGCGCACGTCGGCCGCGGTCGGGGCGCCGTCGGCGGCGGTCGCGTCGGCCGCTGCGCGACCACCACCGGTCGCGGCTTCCGCCTCCGCCTCAACGCGCCCCCGCGCCTCGGGGTGGTTCGAGAGCAGGTAGAAGGTGTACGTCAGCGCGAGCGCGGTCGTGTCGTGGCCCGCGAGCAGCATCGTCACCAGCTCGTCGCGGAGGTTCTCGTCGGTCTGCTCGCCGCGGTCGCGGGCGCGGAGCAGGACGGAAAGCAGGTCCATCGGCAGGTCGCCGTCGCCGTCCCCGGCGGGGCCTCTCACGGCGACGCCCTCGGGGCCGGCCGGGTCGACGCTCGGGTCGCGCTCGGTCCCCCGCCGGCGCTCGACGATCCCGTCGATCACCGATTCGAGGGTGTCGACGGCGGCGTCGAACTCGCGGTTCTCGCGGGTCGGCACCCAGTTCGGGATCAGGAAGCGGCGCGGGTCGGGCTCGAACCGCGCGCCGAGCGGCTCCAGCTTCTCCTGGACCGTCTTCACCTCCTCGTCGGTGATGTCGGCGCCGAACATCGCCGAGACGATGATCTTGACGGTGAGACGCGCGACCTCCAGCTGGATGTCGACGACGTCGCCGTCGCTCCAGTCGGCGAGCTGCGACTCGGTGTGGTCGACCATCGTCCCCGCGAGCGCCCCGATCCGCCGGTTGTGGAACGAGGGGTTCGCCAGCCTGCGCTGGCGCTGCCACGTCTCCCCCTCGCTCATGAGGAGGCCGTTCCCCAGCAGGGTGTCCATGGCGTCGTCGCCGAACTGCGGCTTCCGGTAGCGGTCGGCGTCGGAGACGAGGACGCGCTCGATGTCGGCGGGGTTCGTCAGGAGGTAGGTCTCGCGCGGGCCGAGGTCGAAGCGGACGACGTCGCCGTAGCTGTCGGCGCAGGCGCGCATGAACGAGAACGGGTCGTCGGCGTACTGGCGACCGTTGCCGAAGACGGGGTCGCCGATGGGTCCGGGCGGCGTGACGGACATACGAGAAACAGGGCCTCGGCGAGGTTAAACGTTCGGCGGCGGGGAGAACGCGCGCCTCGGCGGCCGCCTTGCGGCCACCTACTGCCTCGCGTCCAGCCGCTCGACGCGGGTGATCAGCTCGTCGACGGCGATCTCCTGGTCGTCGGTCGCCTCGACGATGCGGTCGGTCGCCTCCTCGGTGCGGTCGGAGCGCTCCCGGACCGCTTCCAGCGACGACGTGAGCTCCTCGACGGTCGCGGCCTGGTCGTCCGTCGTCCGGGCGACCTCGGCGACCCCCGCCGCCGCCTCGTCGACCGCGTCGGCGATCTCCGCTAAGGAGTCCAGCACCGTCTCGATCTCGGCCCCGGCGTCCTCGATGCGGTCGTGCGAGCGCTCGACGGCGGTGCTCGTCTCGTCCGACTGCGCCTGGAGCTCGGCCAGGCTCTGCGTGATCTCCTCGGTGTAGCCGCGGGTCTCGTCGGCGAGCTTCTTCACCTCCTCGGCGACGACGGCGAACCCGTCTCCGCCCTCGCCGGCGCGGGCGGCCTCGATGTTGGCGTTCAGCGCGAGCAGGTTCGTCTGCTCGGCGACGTCGGAGATCACCTCGATCACCTCCTCGATGTCGTCCATGCGCTCCGAGAGCGCGCCGACGCTCTCGACGAGCTCGTCGCCGATCTCGACGACGTCCTCGGTCGCCTCGCGGGCGTCCTCGCTGGCGTCGAGCCCCTGATCGGCCGCCTCGCTGGCCGCGACCGCCGCGGAGTCGACCTGATCGGCCGTGGCGGCGACCTCCTCCATGCCGGCCGAGAAGGACTGCATCTCGGAGACGCTCTCCTCTAACAGCTCGTTTTGCTCGTCGACGTTCTCGGCGATGTCGGCGGCGGCCCCGCTCGCCTCCTGGACCGTCTCGTCGATCTGCCGCGCCTGCTCGTGGACGCTCTCCGAGAGGTCCTGGAGGTTCTCGGCCATTCCGTTGACGACGTCGATGGCGGCCAGCAGCTCCTCGTCTAAGATCTCGCACTCCTCGTGGCGGACGGCGCGGGCGTCGAGGTTCCCCTCGCCGATCTCCTCGGCCGTGCCGCGGATCTCCGCGACCAGCTCCCGCGTCGCGTCGCGCTCGTTGACGTTCTCCGTGCGGTCGACGACGACCTCGGTGACGCCGATGACCTCGTCGCCGTCGTACAGCGGCGTCGCCGTGAACTCGATGTGCTTCTCGTCGCCGTGCCGGTCGACCATCGTGCTGGTGTCGCGGTAGCGGTTCCGGGCCGAGCCGCAGCGCTCGACGCCGTACACCTCGTCGGCGTCCTCGGGCGCGTCGAGCACCTTGTCGGCGAGGGTGTCCGCCCGGCGGCCGTCGGGGTAGAACAGCTCCGAGACGTGGTCGTGGCCGATCGCGTCCTCGCGCTCGCTCCCGGTGAGCGCGACGATCGACTCGTTCCACTCGGCGACGTTACCGTCCGCGTCGAGGATGAACGTCGGAACGCTCGTCGCGTCGAACGCCTGTCGGAACCCCGCCGCGGCCAGCGTCTCGGCGCGGGCGACGCCGTCCTCGTCGGTCACCTTGTGCGCTTCGCCCTCCGCTCCGACCGCCGGCCCCGACGCGCCGGCCGCGCCCGAACCGGCGTCTGATTCGTCGACGACGACGCCCCCGTCAGGGACCGACCGCGAGTTCCGATCCCGTCCGAGCACGCCCCGGAGCAGCCCTCGAAGTCCCGTCATGTCTACGTCGCTCTCTCCAAAGCACCCGAATAAACTGTTCCCTCTGTTATTCAACTATGATAATCAACGGGTTCGACGACTGACAGGACCGGCTCCGCGATCCCCGGCCCGCAGCGTTCAAACGCGTTCGGCGGCTACCCCGATCCGATGGACGCCGACGCCGTGCGCGAGCGGGCCGCGGACCTCCCGACCGAGCCCGGCGTCTACCAGTTCCGGGCGGGGGAGACCACGCTGTACGTCGGCAAGGCGGTCGACCTCCGGGACCGGGTCCGGTCGTACGCCGACCCGCGCTCGGGGCGTATCCGGGGGATGGTCGCGCGCGCCGACCGGATCGAGTTCGCGGTCACCGACACCGAGACGCAGGCTTTGCTCTTGGAGGCGAACCTGATCAAGCGGCTCCAGCCCAGATTCAACGTGCGGCTGAAGGACGACAAGTCGTACCCGCTGATCGCCTTGACCGACCACCCGATCCCGCGGATCGAGGTGACCCGCGACCCGGAGGAGGGCGCGGTGGCGTACGGCCCGTTCACCGACAAGGGCCGCGTCGAGACGGTGGTGAAGGCGATCCGCGACGAGTACCGGCTCCGCGGCTGCTCGGACCACAAGTACGCGAACCGCGACCGGCCCTGCCTCGACTACGAGATGGGGATCTGCTCGGCCCCTTGCACCGGCGAGATCGACCCGGAGAGTTACGCCGAGGACGTGGCCTCTGTCCACCGGTTCCTGGAGGGCGAGACGGGGGTCCTCGCCGACCCGCTGCGCCGCCGGATGGAGGCCGCCGCCGAGGGCGCGGAGTTCGAGCGCGCCGCCAACCTCCGGGACCGGCTCGAAGCCGTCGAGGCGTTCCACGGCGAGGGCGGCGAGGCCGTCAGCGACCGGTCCGACGACCGCACCGTCGACGTGCTCGCGGCCGCCGTCGAGGGCGACGTCGCCCGCGTCGCCCGGCTCCACAGCGAGCGCGGCCAGCTTGTCGACCGGAGCCGCCACCGGCTGGACGCGGCGGCGGTAGGCGATGAATCGTCTGACGGCGACGAGGGTACCGATCCCGACGCCAACACCCCAGCCGCGGTGCTGTCGGCGTTCCTCACCCAGTACTACGCCGAGCGGGAGTTCCCGGACGCCGTCCTCCTGGCGGAGCGCCCCGCCGACCCGGACGTAGTCGACTGGCTGGAGGCCGAGGGCGTCGCGGTGCGGGTGCCCGGCGCGGGCCGCGAGGCGAAGCTCGTCGAGCTCGCGCTGAAGAACGCCCGCAAGCGCGGCGGCCGCGACGACCCCGTCGGCGCGCTCGGCGAGCGGCTCGGAATCTCCCGCCCCGCTCGCATCGAGGGGTTCGACGTGAGCCACGCGCAGGGGACCGCGGTGGTCGGCTCCGACGTCTGCTTCGTCGACGGGAGCGCGGAGACGGCCGACTACCGCCGGAAGAAGCTCACCGACCGCAACGACGACTACGCCAACATGCGGGAGCTGATCCGGTGGCGCGCCGAGCGCGGGGTCGAGGGCCGGGACGACCGCCCTGACGCCGACCTCCTGCTCATCGACGGGGGCGAGGGCCAGCTCGGTGCCGCCCGCGACGCGCTCGCCGAGACCGGGTGGGACGTGCCCGTCGTCGCCCTGGCGAAGGCCGAGGAGCTGGTCGTCACCCCGACCGGGACTCGCCGGTGGGACGACGACGCCCCCGAGCTCCACCTGCTCCAGCGCGTGCGCGACGAGGCGCACCGCTTCGCCGTCTCCTACCACCAGACCGTCCGCGACGAGGTCGCGACGGTCCTCGACGACGTGCCCGGGGTCGGCCCCGAGACCCGGCGCCGCCTCCTGCGCCGCTTCGGGTCGGTCGAGAACGTCCGGGACGCCTCCCGCGAGGATCTCACCGACGTCGACGGCGTCGGCGACGCGACCGCCGAGACGCTCCGCGAGCGTTTATAAATAGCCTGGATAGCCAAGTAATTAGTTATATACAACTGGTGCGGTGGCGCGCTGCCAGAGGCGCTTCGCGCCTCGCTGCCGCGAGGGCGAAGCACGCTGCAGCAAGCACCACAGGGAGCGAACGAAGTGAGCGACCGAGGAGCGTGGTTCGAGAGAGCTTCGCTCTCTCGTCATCACGAGACGCCGAAGGCGTCTCGAACGACAGCAAAGCGCGCGAGTCCTCGCGGCTGGGGCTTTGGAGGTTACCACTGTCGATCCAGCAGCAACCATTTATAAGCGAGCGGCTGGGGCTTCGCGGATACCCTTCACACCATCAACGATTTATAACCGCTCTCCACCAAATTCCCCTTCGTCATGCGAGCGTTCTTCGCCGTCGACCTCCCGGACGATCTCGCGAACCCGATCGCGGACGCTCAGGCCGCGTTCGAGGGCGCCGAGGGCCTCCGCTTCGTCGATCCCGAGCAGGCGCACGTGACGCTGAAGTTCCTCGGCGAGGTCGACGAATCGGACACCGACGACTCCGCGCCCTCCCTCGACGACGTGATCGCGGCCGGCGAGCTCGCGGTCGCGGACGCCGACGTCGACCCCTTCGAGTGCGCGATCGCGGGGTTCGGCGTCTTTCCGAGCCTCGACTACGTCTCGGTCGTCTGGGCCGGAATCGACGAGGGGAGCGCCGGACTCACCGCGCTCCACGAGGCCATCGAGACCGAGACGACCGCGCTCGGCGTCGACCCGGAGGAGCACGCGTTCACCCCGCACGTCACGCTCGCCCGGATGAACGACGCCCGCGGGAAGGGATTGGTGCGGGACGTCGTCCAAAACCGCGATCCCGAGATCGGCCGGTTCGAGGCCGAGGAGGTCCGCCTCGTCTCGTCGACGCTGACGGACGACGGCCCGGTGTACGAGACCGTCGCGTCGATCGAGCTCTGAGAAACCGGTGGGTGTAGGAGGCGCCCGATCGCGGTGGAGGGCGAGACGAGCTCCGGTGCCGATATCGACGAGTCGAGGGACCGGAACGCTGTCTCGCCGATATTCTCGTCGCTGATACTTACGGGAGTACGTTTAATCGCGGCGCCGACAAGTCGGGGACAGATGGAGCACGACTCGCGTTCGAACCGGGCCGACGATACGCGTCCCCGGGCGTTCGCGCTACTCGACGAGGGCAACGACGCGGCGACCCGCCTGGAGGGCGTCGAGGCGCTCGGGACCCCGTCGAGTTCGATGGTCGCTGACGAGCGTCAGATCGCCGACCGGCTGTTGCGGGTCGTACTCACCGACGAGGACGCCGCCGTTCGTGCGGAAGCCATCGACGCGCTGTACTTCCACGGCGACCGATACGTCGACGAGCTCGTCTCTCGGGTCGCGGCCGCGGTCCGACGGCGCGACGCCGCCGCCGGTCCAGAGACCGTGTTCGCCCGATGGCTGACGAGCGACCACGCCGCCTATCGGATGGTCGGGGCGACCGGGCTGGGCGCGACGGGCTCGCCGGACGCGACGGATCGGCTCCGCGAAGCGTTCGGCGACGGCGACGCCCGGGTGCGGGCCCGGTCGGTACGTGCGTACGCCGAGCTCGGCGGTGACGCGGTCGCTCCGATCAGACCGCTGCTGGGAACGCGGAACGCGCTCGTGTGTCGCGCCGCGGTCGACGCGCTGGTGACGATCGGCACGTCGGAGGCGGTGACGCTCCTCTCGGCCGCCGCGGACGCGGGGAGCGAACGGCTCCGCCGGACCGTCGTCACGCGGCTGTACGGGCTGGACCGCCCCGAGTCGGCAGCGGTGCTCCTCCGGGCGACGGCCGACGCGTCTCCCGAAGTCCGGTACGCGGCGACCGTGTCGCTGGTCAGGCTCCTTGCGGAGGGGGAGTCGGTCCGGGGACGCGACGTCCGCGAGCGGGTCGTCTCCGACCGGCCGTCAGGGGACGAAAGGGAGGAGACGACCGGAGCCGACGGGACGCGCGGCCCGCACGACGGGACCGGCGGCGCGGACGACCCCGAGGACCGACCGATCGGTCGACTGCTCCACGGAGTCGTCTCCGGCGACCGCGGGGGCCACGCCACCGACGAGGCGCGGTGTCACGCGGCGTGGCTGCTCGGCGAGCTCGGGACGGCGACCGGCGACCCGGCCGTCATCGAGTGGCTGCTGGACGCGCTCGGTCACGCCGACGACCTCGTCGCCGACCTCGCCGCCGCGTATCTCCGGCGCGTCGAGTCCCCGGATCTCGAACGGCAGCTGAGGGCGCTGGCGGAGGACCCGGGAACGGCCGAGGACGCGAGCGAGCGAGCGCGGCGGGTGCTCCGCCGTCGTAAGCGCCGGACGGCCGACCGCGTGACCGACCGGGCTCTGGAGTACGTCTACGTCAGGTGGCCGGCGGACTACACGGAGAAACACCGGGAGTGACTCGGTACGACGGGACGCGGACTCCCGGACGAACGAGACGTCGGGCTACGTCGTCCGGACGAACCGCTCGTCTTCGGCCGCCAGACGCAGGTCGATCTCGTCGTCGAGGAAGTTCAGCACGGTCGAGACGTTCGCGTCCGCGTCGGCGTCGGAGTACAGCTGGAGGGCGCCGCCGGTGTCGTCCAATCGGGCGGAGAGCATCCTGATGAACGAGCAGGCCGTCTGCACGTCGAACGACCGAACGATCTCACGGAACACGCTCACCTCGACCGAGAGCGTGTCGCCGGCGGCGTGGTTGGCGTCGATGATCCGCGACACCGTCTCACCGAGCTCCTCCGCGCCGAGTCGAGGATCGATCTCGACGATCTCGACGGACCCGTCGTCGGGACCGTCGGGCGCGTCGGTCTCGAACGAGTACGGTTCGCTGCTGACGACGACGGTCCGACCGGGCCAAGCGCCGAGTTCCG
Source organism: Halorubrum sp. B53 (assembly GCF_059752395.1). Lineage (NCBI taxonomy): Archaea > Methanobacteriati > Methanobacteriota > Halobacteria > Halobacteriales > Haloferacaceae > Halorubrum > Halorubrum sp. B53. The sequence continues at coordinate 43,885 of NZ_MWTH01000005.1, forward strand.
CGTCGAGCAGGCGAACGAATCGGTCCGGGTCGGCGGTGACCGCGATCACCAAGTCCGCGTGGTCGTGGAAATGCACTCGGAGCGCGTCGGCGCCCGGACCGTCGACCGGCGCGGCGACGTGGACGGTGCCGTCCCACGAGAAGCGGTCCGCGACGTGGACGCCGTCGACGACCCCGTCCGCGGCGTGCTCGTAGAGGTGGGTCTTGAACCCCTCCACGACGCTGTCACCGTCGTAGCCCGTCTTCTCGGTCGAGCAGTACGGACAGTCCCAGCTCGTCCGGAAGTCCGACCGGGAGACGGCGTCCGGCGCGTGCGCGAGGAGGTGCGAACCGACGACGTCGCGCATCTCGGAGCGGTCCGCGGTCCACGCGACGAACCCGCACCGACCGCACCCCCATCGAGTCATCATTATCGGAAGCGTGTGTATCACCTGCCTATCGGGGGATATGTATGTTGTGTTACAGGCGACCGTCGCTGTCAGTCGACCCGTCGTCGGGACCGGGATGCTCGACCCGGACCCGCGTCACCCGCGTCGGGGTCGCGCCCGTGACGGTGAGCGTCACCTCGCCGATCTCGACTCGGTCGCCCTCGGCCGCGATCCGCCCGACGCGCCGGGTGATCAGCCCCGCCACCGTCTCGACGCCCCCGTCGATCGGGAGCTCCAGCCCGAGCGTCTCGTTGAGGTGCGCGACGGTGGTCCACCCGCGGACGACCGCGGCGTCGGGCGCCACCACGTCGACGTGGTCGGTCTCCCACCGCCCCACCAGCTCGCCGACGACCTCCTCGACGACGTCCTCCAGCGTGACGATCCCGACGACCGCGCCGAACTCGTCGACGACGACCGACAGTCGTTGCCCGCTCGACCGCAGCTCGTCGAACAGCTCGTCGACGGGCTGGGTCTCCGGCACGAACGTCGGCTCGTGGAGGGCGCTCGCCAGGGGCTCGCCCCGCTCGTGGGCGCCGATGGCGTCGCGCACGTCGACGGTCCCGACGATGTCGTCGCGGTTCTCGCCGTAGACGGGCATCCGCGTGACGCCCTCGCTCCCGGCGGTCGAGAGGACGTCGGCCGGGGTCGCGGTGTCTGGGACCGCCACCATGTCTGTCCGGGGGACCATCACCGCGGAGACGCGGGTCGACCCGAAGTCGAGCACGCCGCGGATCATCGCCCCCTCGTCGGCGTCGATCGCGCCCGCGGCCTCTCCCGAGAGCACGAGCGTCGCGATCTCCTCGCGGGTGAGGTACGACTCGATGGCGGACTCGCCGCCCGTGAAGCGGTTGACGACGCCGGAGAGCGCCTCGAAGACGTACAGCACCGGGCGGATGACGCGCTGGATCCCGACGACCGGCCGCGAGACGCGGAGCGCGTGCCTCTCGGCGTTCGCAACCGCGTACGACTTCGGCGCGATCTCGCCGAAGACGATGACGAAGACCGAGGTGACGATCGTCGACCCGGTCGCGGCCTGGCTCCCGGAGAAGCCGAACCGGACGAACACCGCGGTCGCGACCGAGGCGGCCGCGATGTTGGCGACGTTGTTGCTCACGAGCGCCGTGACGAGGAAGCGGTGCGAGTCCTCTCGAAGCGCCGAGAGCGCCCGCGCGCCGGGGACGTCGGCCGCGAGCAGCGAGTCGATCCGGTGCGTCGGGACCGAGAAGACCGCCAGCTCCGAGCTGGAAAAGAAGGCGCTGATCCCCGTCAACACGAGGATGGCGGCCACGCCGACGAACGCGATCGTGATGTCCATGTGGGCACGTGCGCCCCGATATAAAAGGCAGTACCGCCGCGGGCCGAGCGCGCTCGGGGCCGCTGGACGAGCACTCTCGGCGCCCGGACGACCAGCGGCCGGCGCCCCGAGGCGAGCGGAGGGGGGCGCTCCGCGACCGCGATCCGGGTAGACACGAACGAGGTGTTTCCACCGGAAACGAAGGGGGTGCATACGCACGATCAAGGATCATATCGCCCGGCAAAACGGCGCGATTCGGAAAGCGTTAACCTCGCCCCGCCGGAGGATACGGGTATGAAGGTACTCGTGACCGACCCCATCGCGGACGCGGGGTTGGACCGACTCCGAGACGCCGGCCACGAGGTCGAAACGGACTACGACGTCGAGGGGGAGGCCCTCCTCGACGCCGTGAGCGACGCCAACGCGCTCATCGTCCGCTCCGGGACGGAGGTCACCGAGGCCGTCTTCGAGGCCGCCCCCGAGCTCGTCATCGTCGGTCGCGCCGGTATCGGCGTCGACAACATCGACATCGAGGCCGCGACTGACAACGGGGTCATCGTCGCCAACGCGCCCGAGGGGAACGTCCGGGCCGCCGCCGAGCACACGGTCGCGATGACGTTCGCCGTCGCCCGCTCGATCCCGCAGGCGCACGGCCGCCTCATCGGCGGCGAGTGGGCCAAAGGCGAGTTCCTCGGCACCGAGGTGAACAACAAGACGCTCACCATCGTCGGGCTCGGCCGCGTCGGGCAGGAGGTCGCCAAGCGGCTCGACTCGCTCGGGATGGACCTGGTCGTCTACGACCCGTACATCTCCGAGGAGCGCGCCGACCGGCTCGGCGCCGAACTCGTGGAGGACCTCCACGAGGCGCTCGCGCGCGGCGACTTCGCGACGGTCCACACCCCGCTCCTCCCCGAGACCGAGGGGATGATCGGCGAGGACGAGCTGGCCCAGCTGGAGGGAGGCTACCTCATCAACTGCGCCCGCGGCGGCATCGTCGACGAGGCCGCGCTCGCCGAGGCGGTCGACGACGGCGTCCTCGCGGGCGCCGCGCTCGACTCCTTCGCCGAGGAGCCGCTCCCCGAGGACTCGCCGCTGCTCGACGTCGAGGAGATCGTCTTAACGCCGCACCTCGGCGCCTCGACCGAGGCGGCACAGGAAAACGTCGCGGTCGACACCGCGGAGGCCGTGCTCTCGGCGTTCGACGACGAGCCCGTTCTGACGGCGCTCAACGCGCCCTCGGTCGACGAGACCGCGTTCCCGCGGATCAAGCCGTACATCGCCGTCGCGGAGACCGCCGGGAAGGTCGCCGCGCAGCTGCTCGACGGGCGGATCACGAGCGTGGAGACGGCCTACGAGGGCGACATCGCCGACGAGGACGTCGAGCTCGTCACCGCGAGCGCGCTGAAGGGCGTCTTCGAGCCGCTCGAGTGGCAGGTGAACGCGGTGAACGCGCCGCGGCTCGCCGAGGAGCGCGGCATCGACGTGACCGAGTCGAAGACCCGCCAGACGGAGGACTTCCAGAGCCTCGTGCGCGTCACCGTCCATAACGGCGAGGACTCCATCGCCGTCGAGGGGACCCTGTTCGCCGGCGAGGACCCGCGCATCGTCCGGATCGACGGCTTCCGCGTCGACGCGGTCCCGTACGGCAACATGCTGGTCGCGCGCAACACGGACGAACCCGGCGTCATCGGGCTCATCGGCACCGTGCTCGGCGACCACGACGTCAACATCGCCGGGATGTACAACGCCCGCGAGACGCAGGGCGGCGAGGCGCTCACCGTCTACAACCTCGACCACGACGTCCCCGACGCCGCGATCGAGGCGCTGCTCGACGACGACCGGATCGTCGAGGTCACCGAGATCACGCTCGACGAGGCCGACGAGCGACAGGCGGAGTAGCGGCTCGGTTCGACTTCTTTTCAAACCCAAAAATCGGTTTCGCGGCGTTCTACCCGTGCAGGTGGTCGAGCACCGCGTCCACGTCGTTCGGCACGGGCTCGGGGTCGCCGCCGGCCTCGTAAGCGGCCTCGGGGTCCTTCAGGAGGTGCCCCGTCGTCAGACAGACCACGCGCTCGTCGTCGTCGACGACGCCGGAGCGCCGGAGCTTCTTGAGCCCCGCGAGGCTCGCCGCGGAGGCGGGCTCGACGCCGACGCCCTCGGCGGCGAGGTGGCGCTGCGCGGCGGTGATCTCGTCGTCGCTGACGGCGACGGCAGTGCCGCCGGTGTTGCGGATCCCGGGGATCGCCTTCGGCGCGTTGACCGGGTTGCCGATGCGGATCGCGGTCGCGCGCGTCTCGACCTCCTCCCACCGCCGGATCTCGTCGTTCCCCGCCTCGATCGCCTCGACCATCGGCGCGGCGCCATCGGCCTGCACGCCGGTCAGCTTGGGGACCTCGTCGACGTCGAGCGCACCCGCCTGGACGAGCTCGCGGAACGCCTTATAAAGCGCGGAGGTGTTGCCGGCGTTGCCGACGGGGAGGACGATCCGGTCCGGGAAGACCCCGTAGTCGGCGTAGAACTCCTCTAAGATCTCGAAGCCGATCGTCTTCTGGCCCTCCAGGCGGAACGGGTTCAGCGAGTTGAGCAGGTACGCCTCGCCGCGGGCGGCCAGCTCCTGGACGATGTCGAGACAGGCGTCGAAGTTGCCGTCGACCTCCAGGATGCGGGCGCCGTGGAGGCTCGCCTGCGCGACCTTCCCCGCCGCGACCTTCCCCGCGGGGAGGAGCACGAGCGTCTGCATGTCGCCGCGCCCGCCGTAGGCGGCGAGCGCGGCCGAGGTGTTCCCGGTGGAGGCGCACGCGAGCGCGCCGACGCCAAGCTCCTTGGCGACCCGGACGCCGACGGTCATCCCGCGGTCCTTGAACGAGCCGGTGGGGTTCATCCCCTCGTGTTTGACTCGGAGCGTGTCGACGCCGACCGCCTCCTCGATCCGCGGGACGCGGTGGAGCGGAGTGTCGCCCTCAGGGAGCGTGACGCCCAGATCGAAGGGGAGCGCCTCGCGGTAGCGCCAGACGCCGCGGTCGGGGCCGTCGGAGGACGCGCCCGAGCCGAACTCGTCGAACGTCGGCGGGTCGGCGTAGCGCACCTCCAGTAGGCCGTCGCACTCGTCGCAGGTGTACCGGACGTCCTCGAAGGGGGCGAACGTCTCGTCGCACTCGATGCAGGCGAGCCACGTCCCGTCGTCGGCGCAGTCGGGCGCCGCCGGGGCCGGGGCGTCGATGGCGAGATCCATTACGTCGTCGTCCGTTCCGCCGCGGCTTAAGACGGGCGGTCCGGACGGACGTTGCCGTTTGCCCGCTCCGGGGCGAACCGGTTCGGGGCGGGGACGGCGTCGGGATGAAGTGTGATAGGACCGACCGACTCGGGCGTCCTCAGTCGACGATGATCTCGGAGCTCCCGTCGGACTCGTCGGGGCCGGAGCCGAGCCGGTTCTGATAGCGCTCGATCCAGTCGGCGAAGCAGTCGGGACAGAGCCGCTGGGTGTCGATGTTCGCCCGATCGACGCTCAGCCGGACGGTCCGTGCGAGCGCATCCGTCGTCGGCTCGCCGCAGGCGTCGCAGGGATCGGTCGTCGGCGCGTCGCTCATACCGATCGGTCGCGGGGACGGCTCTTAAAAGTACGTCGGCGGACTGGCGCGCTCGACGAGACGGGCGGGTCCGGACCGGCGGCGGCGACGCGCTAACGGCCTCAGACCGTCCGGAACGCGCGGTCGCCGGCGTCGCCGAGCCCGGGGATGATGAATCCGTCGTCGTCGAGCCGGTCGTCGATGGCGACCGTCAGCAGGTCCGCCTCGGGCACCTGCTCGCTCACGCGGACGAGCCCGTCGGGCGCGGAGACCGCCGAGAGGACGAACAGGTCCTCGAAGTCGCCGGCCTCGTCGAGGACGTGGTCGAGCACCGCGCACATCGTCGAGCCGGTCGCGAGCATCGGGTCGGCGACGATGACGGTGTCGTCGGGGCCGATCTCGGGGAGCTTCACGTAGTCGATGGTGATCGGGAACTCCCCGTCGGTCATCCCGGCCTCCTCGTCGCGGCCGGCGGAGATGACGCCCTGCTTCGCGCGCGGGAACGCCTTCAGGAGCCCCTCGACGAACGGCGTCGCGGCCCGGAGGACGTTGATGATCACCACGTCGTCGAGCCCCTTCACGCGCTCGCCGGTGGTCTCCTGTAACGGGGTCTCGACCGGGACGTACTCCGTCTCCATCGCCCCGTCGATGATCTCGTAGCCGCAGATGCGGCCGAGCTTCACCAGCCCCTTCCGGAAGGCGACCTGCTCGGTCTCGACGTCCCGGAGCCGCGAGAGGGTGTCCTTCGCCAGCGCGTGCGTGATGAGGTGCGCGTCGTCGCGGTCTTCGATCGTCATTATCGAGAGAGTGGCCGCGCCCGGCCTAAATTGTGGCGAACCCCGACGGCTCGCCCCCGGGTCGTCGCTCCCCGGACTCACCGCAGCACCGCGACGTACGTCACCCCGAAGATGATCAGCGCGAGCGCCCCGACGTTCACCGCGTTCAGCGCCGTCACGCCGAGCCGGTCGAGCCCCCAGACGACGGTCCATCCGAACCACGCGGACAGGACCGCGTTCAACAGGAGGATCAGCCGCGGGTCGCCCTTCGACTCCTCGACCCCCTCGCGGATCCCCTTCGGCTCCTCGCTCATACGAAACCCCGCGGGAGACCGGCACTTAGCTCTTGTCCGTGCGGCTCGTACGGCCGGCATGCGCATCGAGGTCCCCGTTCACAACCGTCACGGTGATCGGGTGGATCCGGTTCCCTTCCTCGTCACCGTCGGGATCGCGTTCACGTTCGCGCTCTCGTTCGGACCGATCTACGGCCTCTCGTACGGGCTCGCGCTCTCCACGTCGCTGGCGGTCTCGACGCTGGCGTTCGCGGTCGCGGCCGCGATCGCCTATCAGCAGCTCGTCCGCTGTGCCCCGCCGCTCGACGCCGGCCCGCTCCCGCCGGGGCCGCGGGTCGAACGCCTGCTGTACGCCGGGATGGCGCTCGGCGTCCTGATCGTCGCGCTGACCGTTCCGCTGCTGTGACCCGGCTCTCTCCGACACTTACCGCCACTTCGACTGTGCGTACGGTTCGCACAGCACCGGGAGACTAAGATGACGGAACTCGCATGATCGTTCATGGGGATTTTTGACACGGTAACGGACGTGATGGAGGGGTCGACACAGCGCGCGCCCGGCAACGCCGGCGACGACGGCTCTGAGGGCTCGTACTGGTGCGACGACTGCGGGGTGCGGGTCCGGGACGTCGACGTCGACGCGGAGGGGCTCGACCGCGACGCCGACGGGACGCCCGAATGCCCGGACTGCGGCGAGTCGATGCGGTTCGAGCGCGCGAGCGGGACCGGCTGCGCCTGCTGAGGTCGCCGCCCGCAGTTCGCCGGGTCGACGCTCCTTTTTAAGGCTCGCGGAGCGCCAGCTCCTCGCCCTGCTCGGTCGGGAAGGGGAGCTCCCCGTCGATCTCGCTTTCGTCCTCTCCGACCGCCGCCCACTCCTCGTCGGTGACGAGGGCGTCGTCCAGGCGCTCCCGGATCGCCGACTCGTCGACAGCCGTGCCGATGACGACGTACTCCGTCAGCCGGTCGCCGTGTTCGTCGTCCCAGTCGAGCTCCGGCCGGTTCGAGCGCAGCATGTCGCGCTCGACCGACGGGAGGCTCGCGATCCAGGGCCCCAGGGCCGTGACCCGGACCGACGCGCCGGCCTGCCCGACCTGCTGGCGCTGGTCCGTGCCCGCGACCCACAGCGTCCCCTTCGAGCGGACGACCTCGGGAGGCAGATCGCGGAGGACGGCGGCGATCCGGTCCGGATGGAACGGCCGCCGGCGGCGGTAGGTGAAGGAGGTGATCCCGTACACCTCGTCCGGGTGGCGATGCGCGTGGTCGCCGTGGGCGTGGCCCTCACCGTCGTGATCGGCGTGGTCTTCGGCGGCCTCCGCCAGCGCCCGCTTCCATCCCGGCAGGTCGCCGAGTTCGCCCGCGTCGAACAGCCCGACGTCGAGGATCCGGTCGGGGTCGACCGCGGAGAACTCCGCGACGATCGTCTCCGCGTCGGGCTGGAGGGCGCCCACGAGGTCGATCGCCTCGTCCATCTCCGCGTCGGTGCAGAGGTCGGCCTTGTTACACACGACGAGGTTCGACACCTCGACCTGCTCGACGAGGAGGTCGGAGAGCGGGCGGGCCTCCTCCTCGTCGTCCGCGGCGACGCGGCGCTCGGGGGTCTCCTCGCCGCCGAAGGCGTCGAGGAACCGCCGCGTGTCGATCACGGTCACCAGCGCGTCGACCCGGTAGCGGGCCGCCGCGCGCGACTCGGTCGTGAACAGCCGCGCGACCGGCGCCGGCTCGGAGATGCCGGACGATTCGACGACCAGGTTGTCGAAGGAGCGCTCGTTCGCGAGCCGCACCACGGCGGTCTCCAAGTCGTCCTGGAGCTCGCAGCAGATACAGCCGTTCGACAGCTCCGTGACGCCCTCGACGTCGACCTCGGACTCCTCGGCGATCAGCTCGGCGTCCACGTTGACGTCGCCCATGTCGTTGACCAGCACCGCGATGTCGCGCTCGCCGGCGTTTCGCAGGAGGTGGTTCAGCAGCGTCGTCTTGCCCGCCCCGAGGCTCCCCGAGAGCACGGTCACCGGAATCCGATCGTCGTCCATGACGATCGGTCGGTGTGCGGGCCCCTTCAACGTCGCGACGGCGGAACGGAGGGGACTCGCCGCCGGTCCCCCGTACCCTCTCGCCGGACGCCGGTACGTTGCTTCCGCCGGACGCCGGTACGTTGCTTCCGCCGGACGCCGGTACGTTGCTTCCGCCGGACGCCGATACGTTGCTTTCACCGGAAGCCGATACGTTGATACGTCGCGCCCGCGCACCGCAGACCATGTTCCAGTACGTATCGGCGGTAGGGATCGTGGCGATCGCGATGACCATCCTGATGGTCGCCTCGATGCTGTACCTCGTCTGGGGCGCGCTCGACGGGGACGCACACACGCCGTCTCCCGACCAGAGCGACCAGCCGGAGCTCGACGAGGGCGAGGAGTCGGGCGACTCGGACGCGCCGCAGGCCGAGCTGACCGCCGACGGCAACTCCGCCTGAGCGGCTCGGTTCCTCCGAGCGACCGACGCGAACCGCCGACGAGCGCCGGACGCCCGACCGCGACAGCTTTTAACACGCCCCGACCGTCACGACCGATAATGACAGTTGAAGACCGGATCGAGGCGTTCCGAGCCGCGCTCGAGGAGTGGCTCCGCGGCCTGTACCACGGGATGTTCACCCACCCGGCCTACGAGAAGATCGAGAAGGAGGCCGAGGACGTGGAAGACGAGTTCATGCTCGCGTGCTTCCCCGACGCTTTCGGCATCCCCTCGCCGGTCTCGTACTACACCGCCGAGCTGCTCCCCTACCTCGAAGACGAGTTCGAGGCGTGGGAGCGGCGGCTGTGGGACCGCGAGAGCCTCATGGAACGGAAGGGCCAGCAGTACCACTTCTGATGGAGCAGTTCGTCTTCTTCGGCGGGAAAGGGGGCGTCGGTAAGACGACCGTCTCGTGCGCCTACGCGCACCGCTGCGCGGACGCGGGACTGCGGACGCTCGTCGTCTCGACCGACCCGGCGCACTCGGTGTCCGACGTGTTCGATCAGGGGTTCGGCGACGACCCCGAGCCGGTCGACGGGGTCGACGGGCTCGACGCGATGGAGATCGACCCCGAAGACGAGATGCAGCGACACCTCCAGGAGATCCGCGAGGCGCTCTCCGAGCAGGTGTCGGCGGCGATGGTCTCGGAGATCAACCGCCAGCTGGAGATGTCGCACGGGACGCCGGGCGCGTACGAGTCCGCCCTCTTCGACGCGTTCGTGGACGTGATGCGCGAGGAGAGCGAGCCGTACGACCGCGTCGTCTTCGACACCGCGCCGACCGGGTCGACGCTGCGGCTGCTCGGCCTCCCGGAGTTCCTCGGCGACTGGATCGACCGCCTGCTGTACAAGCGCAAGCAGTCGATCGACCTGTTCGAGAAGGCCGCGATCGGCGACATGGAGCCGCGGCGGCTGATGGACGGCGACCCCGTCTTAGAGCGGCTCCAGCGCCGCAAGGAGTTCTTCGAGTTCGCGGGCGACACGATGCGGAACGACGCCGCCTTCTTCCTCGTGTTGAACCCCGACCAGCTGTCGGTCAACGAGACGGGTCGGGCGATCGAGGGGTTCACCGAGCGCGACCTCCGGGTCCGCGGGCTCGTGGCGAACAAGCTCACCCCGACGCCGGACGACGACGAGGAGGGGCGCGGGGCCAGTTACCTCCGGGACAAGGTCGCGACCGAGCGCGAGCGGCTCGATCAGGTCCGCGAGGAGTTCGACCCGCCGCTGGTCGCCGAGATCGAGTCGCGGACCAGCGAGGTCCGCGGGGACGTGCTCGCGGAGGTCGCGGCCGCGCTCGACGTCGAAACAGGACACCCCGTGGGTGCGCGCGAGTAGTTCTCTGAGCGCGCGAGTAAGAACCGACGTTCGAGTCGCGAAATCAAAGTTCATTTCGGAGAAACGAATCGCCGTACGGCTTCGAGTCGGGGGATCCGCTCGGGTCTCCCGCGTAACTATCACGGTCGAAGCCAATATTTAATACGCTCTTTCCGAACCGATTTCGTGAGGCAGGGGAACTCATGACAAACGTAATATGGATAATGGTCGCGGTCCTCGGAACGTTCACTGTCGGATACATGGGGTATTCGCGGTACCTCTCGCGGTTCGTCGAACTCGACGACGAGCGGGAGACGCCGGCACACAAGTACGAGGACGGCCAAGAGTACGTACCGTCGAAGAAGCCGGTACTACTGGGGCATCACTTCTCGAGCATCGCGGGCGGCGCGCCGATCGTCGGCCCGATCACGGCGGGGGCCATCTGGGGATGGGTCCCCGCGATGCTGTGGATCGCGATCGGCAACCCGCTGATGGGCGCGGTCCACGACTTCATCTCGCTGTCGAGTTCGATCCGTCACGAGGGGCGCTCGATCGGGTACATCGTGGGCCAGTACGTCGGGGAACGGGGGAAGAACCTGCTGCTGTGGTTCGCGTTCCTCACTATCATCCTCGTCGTCGCCGTGTTCGCGCTGGTCGTGGGGATTGTGTTCAACGCGTTCCCGCAGGTAACGACCGCGAGCTTCGTGTACGTGGCGCTCGCGCTCGCGTTCGGCGTCTACCTCTACCAGCTCAACGGACCGTTCGTCCCGGGGACGATCCTGTTCGTCGCCGGCGTCTTCGCCGGCGTCTGGGTCGGCATCCAGTACCCGTTCGCGCTGTTCGCGCTCGCCGAGGGGAGCCACCCCGCGGGGACGTTCGTCCTGTTCAGCGGGAGCACGGGCAGCTGGGTCCCGGGCGCGGCGGCGCTCGGCGGCAACACCGCCGCCTGGATCCCGGTCGTGATGGTGTACGCCGGCATCGCGAGTGCCCTCCCCGTCTGGGTGCTCCTGCAGCCGCGTGACTACCTCTCGTCGTTCCTGCTGTACGCGGGGGTCGGCGGGGGCGTGCTGGCGATCATCGTCGGCACGATCTTCGGCACGTCGAGCCAGGAGCTCACGATCGACTCCTCGATCGGCGTCTTCGAGGGCTTCTGGGGGATCGAGGCGGCCGGCCTGTTCCCGCTGTTCCCGTTGCTTTTCATCACCATCGCCTGCGGGACGATCAGCGGGTTTCACTCGCTCGTCTCCTCGGGGACAACCTCGAAGCAGCTCAACAAGGAGAGCGACGCCCGCCTGATCGGCTACGGCGGGATGCTCGGCGAGGGGCTGCTCGGCGCCCTCGCGCTGTCGACGCTCGCGGTCGCCGGCTTCGCCGGTGACGCGGCCGCCGGCGGCATCGGCGGCGCGCTGCCGAACTTCGCGACCGGCGGCGGGATCATCCTCACCAGCTTCGGGATCCCGCAGGCGATCGGGAGCGTGTTCATGGCGCTCGTCCTGGTGAGCTTCCTGCTCACCTCCACCGACACCGCCGTGCGCCTGGGTCGGTACATGATGGAGGAGATCGTCGGCATGGACGACGGCATGACCGTCTCCGGGCTCTCCGGCGGTATCGGAGCGGCCGCTCGCGGTCGATACACGAATCCGGTCATCCAGATCGGCATCGCGTACGTGCTCGTCATCTCGGGCCAGTGGCAGACGCTCTGGGGACTGTTCGGCGGCGCGAACCAGCTGCTGGCGGCGCTCGCGCTGCTGACGGCGACCGTGTGGCTCGCCAACTGGGACGAGTCCAAGCAGCTCGTCTCCACCGGCGTCCCGATGGCGGTGATGGTGACGATCACCGTCCTCGGGCTGACGTGGGTCGCGCTGTACAACAACCTCTACGTCAACCTCATTCAGGGCGGCGCCGGGACGCTCGGCGCGCAGCTGTCGTCCGCGGCGCAGATGATCCTCGGGATCGTGCTGATCTACATCGCGCTGTCCCTCGTCCGGATCGGGGTCGGTAATCTCCGGTCCGTGCGCGGCAGCGACGCGCCCGCGGCCGAGCCGAGCGACGACTGACGGCGACGCCGCTCCGCGGTGCTGTTTCTTTTTTAAAAGTACACTTTCGCGCCCCAGCTATCGCCAGAACCGCTTGGCGAACCGCGAGAAGATCCCGTCGTCCGGCTTCTCGACCGGCTCCCACAGCCGGAGCGCCTCGGCGCTGCTCGCGGCCTCGCTGGCGACGAGCCGCTCCTCGTCGGGCGCGACGACGACGAGGTTCACCTCGTAGTGGCCGTAGTAGCCCAGCTTCAGCAGCGTCCGGTCCCGGAACCCGTCGACGAACTCGGCGACGTCCTCAGGGATCCGGTCTGCGACGAGCACGACCGTGATATCGGTCCCGTAGTGCTGCTCGTTCCCGTCGACGCGCTCGTCGGCGACGCCGTGGGCGAACTCGACGAGCCGCTCCAGTTCCCCGACCGTCGGGGCGGCGACGCGCCGGGCGAACAGGTGCTCCATCACGTCGTGGTCCGCGTAGCTCAGGGCGGGGTGGAGGAACTGCTTCTGGTTGCGCATCCGCATCTCGGCGGTCAGCTCGAAGCGCTCGCCGTCGACGACGACGTCGGCGTCGAGGTCGTAGCTGTACATCAGCCGGTCGGAGACGCGATCGAGGTACTCGTCGTCGTAGTCGGGGACTGCCTCCCGGATCTCGGCCGGCAGCTCCTCGGGCGCGCGCCGGTCGCCGTCCCCGCCGGCCGCGTCACTCATCGTCCGGATCGTAGGCGACCGCGTCGTCCGCGGCGGGCGGCGCGCCGATCGCCAGCACGGTCACGGGGCCGTCGGCGTCGGCCGGGTTGTACGCGCGCTGCGGGCTCTCGGGGTCGACGACGAACAGGTCGTCCGCGGGCACCTCGTAGATCCCCTCCGGCGTCTCCACCGAGAGCGTCCCGTCGAGGACGTAGAACGCCTCCTGTTGGGTCTCGTGGTAGTGGTACGCAAGCGGGAGCTGCTCGCCCGGATCGGCGCGGAACCGGTTGATCGCCGCGGAGTCGAACCCCCCCGGCCCGGCGAGCTTCCGGCACTCACAGGGGCGGTCGGGCTTCGGCTCCACCGAGTCCGTGTCGACGACGCGGTATCCCATGTGAACTCATTCCACGGAGCGATTGAAAAGGTCATCGGGCCGGCGTCGGGCCGACAGCGGACCGCCATCGGGCCGGCGTCGGTCGGTTCCGAGGTCGACGGTGACGACAGAGAACGTCCCGTAGCGGGGCCGACGAGGGGATTTAAGGCCGTCGAACACGATCGTTCGGTAGAGATACATATGTCCGACGACGAGATCCAAGCGGAGGCGTGCGGACGGTGCTCCATGTCGACCGTCGTGGGCGCGGTGAACGGGGACAAAGACCCGGACGAACGCACCGAGCACGACCCGTTCGCCGGCGAGCGCATCGAGGTCGACGAGTCCTCGATCCGGCGCGTGTCGCCCGCCGGGTTCCTCAGCGACCTCAAGGACCGGGTCGACGAACTCGGGCGTCGGCTCTCGTACGGGAAGTAGGCGGTCGCGCTCATCGACCGGGGTACCGGCGCACGCTCGCGCCGCGTCGGAGAGACTTATACGCGTTCGTTTCCTACGGGGGCCCACGCGATGGAAGAGAGCATCTCCGGCTTCAAGGTGCGCGGGGACTGGGGCGACGTCGTCGAGCACGGCGAGCGGATCGCCTTAGCGCTCCGCGAGACGGGCGCCGACGGCGACGCCTTCTACGAGTTCGACGACTGGCGCCCGAAGTCCCACGAGCGCATCGACGAGGACGTGTCGGCGAAGACCGCCGAGCAGGCGTCCGTCGGCGAGGGCGAGGGCGAACAGGCCGGCAAGACGCCGGGCGACGACCTCCAGACGGCCGGCGAGAAGCTCACCGAGTCCTACGAGAAGGTGGAGGAGAACGACACCGAGAGCGCCATGGAGCGGTGGGGCGAGTCGATCGGCCACGTCGCCCGCGCGGCCGACTCGGCGAGCCGCAAGGCGCTCCGGAAGGTGGAAGACACCGTCTACCAAAATGTGATGACCCAGATGGCGCCGTACTACTTCGACAACGAGCTCGTCAGCGCCAACATCCAGGAGGTCGGGCGCGGCGAGGACGGCGAGACGTTCGAGTTCGAGGTGAACGTCAACGACGACGAGCTGAAAGCGGAGGTGAGCGACATCCTCGCCGAGTACGAGTCCGAGATCGACCGCTGGCACGTCGAGACCGAGAAGCGCACCGACGACGTCGCCGCCGCCGAGGGCGTCGAACCGCCCGAGGAGGAGGGCGGCCCGGACTCGACGATGACGTAGCCCCGTCGACACACGCACGGTTTTAATCCGACGACCCGCGAAGGGGACCTATGACCGAGGTACTCCGGATCGAGGCCGGCGAGCTGTCGTCCGACGAGATCATCGACGCGCTCAACGACGGGAGCCGGGTCCTCGTCGACGTCGAGGTCGCCGGCGGGCGCCACGAGGTCGTGCTCCGCTACGACGGGGAAACGTACCACTGTGACACGCCGACGAACCTCCACCGCCACGCGGACGAAGCGGAGATGCGCGGCTGTATCGACCGCATGGGGTACGCCGCCTCCGAGCAGTAGCCGCTCGTCCGCGGACGCCGACCCCCGTCGGCGATGACGGCTTTTAACCCGGCCGCAGTCGAACGACCCCCATGAGCGACCCCGAGATCGAGGACCTCGTCGGCGACGTCTCCCCCTCGTTCGAACACGTGCTTTCCTGCGTGTTCGGGATTCGGGACCACGAGAGCCGCACGTACCTGACGCTACTCGATCACCCGGGGAGCACCGTCGCCGAGCTCGCCGAGACCCTCGACCGAGACCGGTCGAACGTGAACCGCTCGCTGTCGACGCTGCGGGACAAGGGACTCGTCGAGCGCCGCCGCCGCCTGCTCGACTCGGGCGGCTACGTCTACCAGTACACCGCGATCCCGGTCCCGGAGGCGAAAGAGCGCCTCCACGACGCGCTCGACGAGTGGGTCGAGGGCGTCCACGCGGCGATCGAGGGCTTCGACCCGGACGACCAAGAGAGCGGTTAGCTCTCGTCCGCCTCGCCCTCCTCGTCTCCGTCTTCCGCGGCGCTCAGTCCCTCCTCGTCGGGGCGGTCGAGCGCCCGCGGCGCGTCGTGGTGCTCGGAGTAGCCGTCGAACCAGCGGACGATCCGCTCGATGCGGTCGACGACGTGCCCGGGCTCGCCCGAGCGGGAGAGCTCGTGGCCCTCGCGCGGGTAGCGCACGAACCGCGTGTCGACGCCGTTCTTCCGGAGGATCCGGTGGTACAGCTCCGCCGTGCAGATCGGCGTCCGGGTGTCGTCCTCGCTGTGGACCAGCAGCGTCGGCGTCTCGACCTCGTCGGCGTGGCCGGTCGGGGACTGCTCCCAGAGCCACCCGGGCTCCTCGGAGGGGACGGTGTCGAAGTCGCCCTCCAGCAGCTTGTACGCCCCGTCGGTCGACCCGTAGAAGCCGGTCAGGTCGTAGACGCCGCGCTGGGAGACGGCCGCGCGGAAGTAGTCGGTCTGGCCCACCGCCCACGCGGTCATGAACCCGCCGAAGGAGCCGCCGGTGACGAAGGCGTTCGTCTCGTCGACGTACGGGCGCTCCGCGACCGCCTCCACGCCGGCCATCACGTCCGAGAGGGTCACGTCGCCCCAGTCGCGCTCGATCGCCTGCATGAACGCCTCGCCGTAGCCGGTCGAGCCGCGTGGGTTCGACCAGAAGACGACGTAGCCGCGGGCCGCGAGCGTCTGGAACTCGTGCCACATCGTCCCCGCGGTCGACCACATCGCGTGGGGGCCGCCGTGGATCTCGACCGCGAGGGGGAACTCCTCGCCTTCCTCGTCCTCCTCGCCCCCCTCGCCGTCCGGGTCGAACTCCGGCGGCGTCAGCACCCACCCCTGGATCTCCGTCCCGTCCGACTCGAACCGGATCTCCTCGGGCTCCGGAATCTCGCGCTCGGCGAGGAAGTCGGCGTTCAGCTCCGTGAGACGGGTCGTCTCGCCGCTCCACGCGTCGTGCGCGAAGACGTCGCCCGGGTGGTCCGGCTCGCTGGCGGCGAACGCGACGGTCACCTCGCCCGGCCCGGCGCCGTCGTCGCCGCCGACGGTCGCGCCGGAGACGGTCCCCGGCCGGAGGAAGCGCTCGGGCGCCGCGCCCCCGTCGGCCGGAACGCGCCACAGCGCCGTCTTCCCCTCGTCGGGGGTCGCGAAGTACAGCGTCGCGTCGTCCGGGCCCCACTGCGGCGCGGCCTCGTAGCCGAGCCCGCGGTCGATCTCGCCCGTGAGGTCGGTCACCGCGCCCGTCTCGCGGTCGACGACGCGGAGGTCGACCGGCTGCATCGACACCTGCTCCGGCTCGGCGTGGGTGAACGCGACCCGCCCGTCGGCGGTCGCCGCGATCGCGGCGCCCCAGCCGGTCGTCGTGTGGACGTGCTCGGTCTCGCCCGACTCGACGTCGTGCGCGCGGATCGCGATCTCCGCGGAGTCGTCGGGGTCGTCGCCGACCTCCTCGGCGAAATAGAGCGTGTCGGCGTCCCCCCAGTCCGGCGCGGCGAAGTCGGCGTCGCGGTCGGTCACCCGTTCGACGCCCTCGGCGGGGTCCGTCGCGGTCGCGCCGCCGACCGCCGCGTCCGCGTCGACGACGTACACGCCCGACCGCCGGCCGTCGAAGAACTGCTGGTCGGAGCGGTAGACGGTGCGGTCGATCACGCGCGGGTCGGGGTGCTCGTCGGGCTCGTACTCCGCCGGCACCGACAGATCGCGGTCTTCCTCGCGGTCCTCGGCGGTCACCGACTGGACGAAGGCGATCCGCTCCCCGTCGGGCGACCACGCGATCTCCGAGACGCCGCCGACGACGTCGGTGACCCGCCGGGCCTCGCCGCCGTCGACCGGGAGCACCCACAGCTGCTGGCGGTCGTCGTCGGCACCCCGCGTCGACGTGAACGCGATCCGGTCGCCGGACGGGCTCCAGCGCGGCTCCGCGTCGGAGCCCTCGGCCAGAGTGAGCCGGCGGGGGTCGCCGCCCGCGACGTCGGCGAGGTACACCGTCGCCTCGTACTCCTCGTCGTCGGTCGGCTGGCGTCGCAGGAAGGCGACCCGGTCCCCGTCGGGCGAGATCCGCGGGTCGGCGGGCGTCGCGATGTCGTGGTAGTCGGCCGCGGTGACGCGCTCCATGGAGTCGGGTCGACCGCCGCGGGCAAAAGGCGTCGGGAGCCGGAAAAGGGGTCGGTGGCGACGCCGACGCCGTCTCCCCTACTCGTCGCCGTTGTCGAACGCCAGCGTCACGCCGTCGTCGTCGACGGTCGCGCCCGCGGCGCAGACGGGGTGCTCGAAGTCGGCGCCGAGGACCTCCGTCGCGGCCGCCGCCGCGTCGGGCGTCTCGGCGTCGGCCGCCGCGAGGGCGTACGGCTCGGGGCTGTCGGTCTCGTAGGTGGCGACGATCGTCGGCTCGTCGACGGCCTCGACGAGGAGCGCGTCGCGGCGGACGACGCCGATCGTCGCCGTCTCCGCGCCCACGACGCCGGCGATCCGCGGCGTGTCGTAGTCGTCCTTCTCGAAGTCGAGCGCGAGCAGCGGCGTCGCCAGCGCGTCGCGCGCCGGGTACCCCAGCTCGAGCTTCTCCGCGATCGGGTCGACGTGCGAGCCGTTGCCGACGACCGCCAGCGGCTCGTCCGCCGGCGTCCGGACCCGCCGCGCGCAGTTGTACGAGACGTACGGGTTGTCCGTCTCGGGCGCGTCCGGCGTCGGTCCGACCGTGAGGGTCCCGTCGCGGTCGAGCACGCGTCGGTTCGGGAACGAGCGGGAGGAGACGCGGTAGGCGCCGATTCCGGGGGCGACGACGACGAATCGTCCGACGTACATACAGCTTCGTGGTTATTCGGGCGAGTAAAACGCATCGATATACGCACGTTCGTCGATCAGACTCGGTGCCGGTCGAGCCCTGTGTTCGCAGCGGCGGCGGGGCCCGCGACTCCGCCTCGCCGTCCCGATCCGCCGCTCTCTGTGAACGCGTGACAGAGGGCCGGCGACGCGCAACGCTTACAAACACGCACTGGCTATCGATGGTTGCGCACAGTCCATTGGGGTAGTGGCCAATCCTGTTGCCTTCTGGGGGCAACGACCCTGGTTCGAATCCAGGATGGACTATTCTCGCGGTTCGCCTGTCTCCGACCCCGAACTGGCGCCCCGCTTCGGTTCATCTGCGGGGGTTCGTTTCGCGTGGATCGCCTCGTTCGCCTCGACGTCTTCTTTCACTTGGAATCAAAAACCGCTCACGTACTGCGGTTTCCAGTAGAAACCAAGGGGTATGGGAACCGTTCGCCCGCCATCCCGCTCACTTCTCGACGTCGAGCAGCGCGACCCGCTCGCGGACGACGTCGGTCAGGTCGCCGGCCGTCGCCGCGAGCTCGCGGTCGGAGACGCCGTAGAACTCCCTGACGCGCTCGGCGTCGAAGTCGCCGTCGCCCGCGCCGTCCGCCTCGGTCGTCAGCTCTTCGACCGCCGCGGCGGCCGCGTCGAGGTCCGCGGCGGGGCGGTCCGCGCCGGGGACGCCGCCGAAGTCGGCGACGAGCACGGCCGCGCGCTGTTCGCCCTCGGAGACGCCCAGCGCCAGCGCGCGGTCGATCTGCCGTCGGCCGGCCGCGTACAGCATGATCTCGACGCCCGGGTCGCGCGCGACGGCCTCGCCGCGGGCGACCGCCCGCGCGGCGAGGCGGGTCGCCTCGCGGAGGTGCGCGTCGGAGACGACGAGGTCGGCGTCGAACGCCTGCACGACCGCGCCGGTCTCGGCGCCGATCTCGTCGAGCCGGGAGAGGAAGCCGTCGAGGTCGTCGATCGCGACCGTTCCGCGCACGAGTCGGTGGGGCGGGGTCGGGGGGTCTGGGAGGGCGTCGTCGCTTCCGCCGGTGCCGAGAGCGTCCTCGCCGCTCACTCGAAATCACCCAGGCTCGCCTGCCCGTCGCCGCTCTCGTCGCTCGCGGAGCCGGCGGTCGCCGCGGCCGACGCCGACTTGTCCGGCCGCACGTCGTCCATCGACGGGTCCTCGCGGCCGGCGTGCTCGAGGATGCGCTCGGCGGTGCGCTCCCGGCCGCGGAGCGCGCCGAGCACGACTGCCTTGTCGGCCTCGCGGAGGTCCGCGCGGGTCTCGACGCCGGCCTCGTACAGCCGGCGGGCGCGCTTCCGACCGACGTTGCGGACGCCGGCCAGGTCGAGCAGCTCCTCGCGGACGCCGTACTCGATCCGCTTGCGGGCCTCGCGGACCGCGACGACGACGTCGCCGTCGACGCCCTCCACGTCGCGTGCGAGGGTCTCGGCCGCGCGCAGCAGCCACTCCGCCGTGTCGACTTTCCCGCGGATGTCGCCGGGGCCGACGCCGTACCGCTCCGTGATGCGGTCCTCGTCGACCTCGTTCGCCCAGTCCTCCAGGAGGCGCGCCGTCTTCAGCGACGCGAGCCAGTCCTCGAAGCGCACGTCCTCGTACTCGGAGGGCACGTCGCCGAGGAACTCGCCCTCGCGCTCGTAGCAGAGCTCGGTGTACTCCTCGCGGTCCCCGGACTTCAGGTAGAGCTCGTACATGTTGGGGGTGCGGCTGACGAGGTGGTAGAGGCCGAGCGGGGTGACCTCGGGAGCGGCGGCGTCTCCGCCGCCGTCGGAATCGCTCGCGGCGTCGGCGTCGCCCTCGGAGTTTGGACCCTCGCTCTCCTCGCCGTCCTCGCCGGCCCGCGTGTACGTCCCGAACCCTGGCTCGTCGCCGTCGTCGTCGGCGGTCATGACGAACTCGCCGGTGTCGCCCCCGCCCGTCGCCGCGTCGGCGTCCCCGACGGTGTCGCCCCCGACCGACCGGAGCCCGTCGATCATCTCCGCGGCGCTCATCGGGTCGAGGTAGAGCCGCGAGACGGTGTGGCCGATACCGGTCGCGGTCAGGCTCTCGCTCCCGCCGTCGCGGTCGCGGTCGACGAAGTCGTTGACGGCGAGGTAGTCGAGGACTGTGTCGGTGACGGCTGCGAGCCGCCCCTCGTCGTCCGTCTGGGTCGCGTAGAGGGTGTTGTCGAGGAAGGAGAGGAGGCCGTCGCGGGTGGAGGCGAAGCCGGAGGCGACGGTGGCGAGCACGTGGGTCCGGAGCGCGGGCTCGGCGGCGAGCTTCGAGCGGACCGGCTCGGGGTCGGCCCAGAGGTACCGCTCGAACAGCTCCTCCTTCGTGTCCGCGTCGTTCGCGAGCAGGACCGCCTCGCCGTAGGGGTCGAGCCCGGGCCGCCCGGCGCGCCCGCACATCTGGTGGACCTCCAGCACGTCGAGGGGTTTCATGCCGCCGAACTCCCCGTCGTAGCGGCGCCAGTCGCGGACGATCACCCGACGCGCGGGGGTGTTGACGCCGGCGGCGAGGGTTGGCGTCGCCGAGATGCACTTGATGAGGCGGTCGCGGAACGCGTCCTCGACGAGCGACCGGTGCTCGCTCGCGAGCCCCGCGTGGTGGAACGCCGACCCCTGCGCGACCGCGTCGGCGAGGTCCTCCGAGGTGTCCGTGTCGGAGACGCCGCGGATCTCCTCGGCGAGCTCGCGGAGGCGGTCGCGCTCGTCGTCGGTGAGCCGCGCCCCGGTGACGTCGGTGAGCTTCCGGGCCGACGACTCGGCGTTGCGCCGGGAGTTGACGAAGACGAGCGAGGAGCCGCCCTGCCCGTCCTCCTCGGTGTCGAGCGCGTCGGCGACGAGCCGGGCGGTCTGGTCCTCGCCGCGCTCGACGGGCACCTCCCGCTTGCTCCCGTCGGCGAAGTCGATCGCGTTGCCGAAGTGGACGCCCATCCGGAGGTCGATGGGGCGCCAGTCGGACTCGACCAGCCCGGCGTCGAGCCAGTCGGCGATGATGTCGGCGTTGCCGACGGTCGCCGAGAGCGCGACCGTCTGGAGTCCGGGGTTCACCTTCCGGAGCTTCGCGAGCGTCACCTCGAGGGTGGGGCCGCGGTTCGGGTCGTCGACGAGGTGGACCTCGTCGCTCACGACGCAGGTGAGGTCGTCGATCCACGGCGCGCCGTTGCGGATCAGCGAGTCGACCTTCTCCGAGGTGGCGACGATGATGTCTCGGGTCGCCAGCCACTCGCCGTCGGACTCGTAGTTGCCGGTGGAGACGCCGACCGTGACGCCGTGGTCCTCCCAGCGCTCGAACTCGGTCTTCTTCTCGCTGGCGAGCGCGCGCAGCGGGACGATGTACAGCGCCTTGCCGCCGCGCTCGATCGCCGACAGCATGGCGAGCTCGGCGATCAGGGTCTTCCCGGAGGCGGTCGGGACCGCGGCGACGAGGCTGTCGCCGTCGACGACGCCGGCCTCGACGGCGGCCGCTTGGGGCGGGTACAGCTCGGCGACGCCCTCCGCTTCGAGCGCCTCGCCGACGCCCGCGGGGAGCCCGGAGAGCGAACTCGGTTGCATTACCGGAGGGTGGGCCCCGACCCGATTTAAACCGTCGGAACGGGGCGGTGGCGGGGGACCCGCCTGCTCTCTCGGCGACGACTACAGCTCGCCCTTCGTGCTCGGCGTGTCGCTGCGGCGCTCGTCGAGCCGCGTCGCGTCGTCGAGCGCCCGCGCGAGCGCCTTAAAAAGGGCTTCCACCTCGTGGTGCGCGTTGTCGCCCGTCTCGACCGCGGCGTGGAGCGTCAGGTCGGCGTTGTGCGCTAACGACAGCGCGAAGTGGTCGGCCATGACGCTGGTGAACTCGCCGACCGACTCCTGGGAGAACTCGCCCGAGAAGTCGTAGTACGGGCGCCCGGCCACGTCGACGACGACGCTCGCGACCGCCTCGTCGAGGGGGACCCGTCGGTCGGCGTACCGCCGGATGCCGCGCTTGTCGCCGAGCGCCTCGTCGAACGCCTCGCCGAGGCAGATCGCCACGTCCTCGACGGTGTGGTGGTCGTCGATCTCGGTGTCGCCGTCGCACCTGACGGTGAGATCGAAGAGGCCGTGCTTGGCGAACGACGCCAGCATGTGGTCGTAGAAGCCGATCCCCGTGTCGACCTCGCTGTCGCCGTCGCCGTCGACCGCGAGGGTGAGCTCGATCGTCGTCTCGCTCGTCTCGCGGGTGACCGCGGCCGTCCGGTCGTGCTCGCTCATACCGGCCCGTCGCGGCCGATTCGTAAGTCGGTTGCGGGTGTGGGAGAGAGAGTTCAGTATAAAGGAGAGTTCAGTATAAAGGGATGTTGCGGTGGCGCGCGCCTCCGAGCGCCCGCAGGGCGCGAGGAGCGCGTGCGAGGGAGCCCGCGGCTGCCAAAGGCAGCCGCGGCGAGGCTGGGGAGGCGTGAGGCTGCGGTGACGGTGCGGTCGGGCGGGGCTCAAAGGGGCAGCCGCGAGGGCGAAGCCCGGCGCAGCAAGCACCGCAGCGAGCAACGCGAGCGAGGAGCACAGCAAGCCGCGCGAGTCGTCGCGGCTGGGGCTTTGGAGTTGTTCTCCGCCGATTTGGTGTCACTTGCTTATAAGTGAGCGGCTGGTGCTTTTGCGGTATCCACTGACGATCCGCCGTCAACCACGCATATCCGAGCGGCTGGGGCTTTGGACGTGTTCGCCATCGATCCGCAGTCAGCCGTTTACGGGCAAACGGTCGGTGATTTGGCAGTGTTCACCACCGACCCGATCACGACCGCTTATAAATGAACGACGCCGACACCACGTCGCGATATTTAAATCACGTCCGCCGCGTTCTGCGCCTCTCGCAGCGTGAACTCGCCCTCGTACAGCGCGGTGCCGACGACGACAGCGGCCGCGCCGGCCTCCTTCAGCGCGACCACGTCGTCGACGCTCGCCACGCCGCCGGACGCGATAACCGGAATATCCACGGCCTCGACGACGCCTTGGACCGCCTCCCGATCGATCCCCTCCAGCTGCCCCTCGACGTCGACGTTGGTGAAGAGGATCGCGCCCGCGCCCAGTTCCTCGTACCGAACCGCCGCCTCAGCGGGGTCCAGCCCAGTTCCCTCGGTCCAGCCCGACACGACGACCTCGCCGTCCTTCGCGTCGAGGCTGACGACGACGCTGCCGGGGTGCGTCTCGTCGATTGCGGCGACGATCTCGGGCGTCTCGACCGCCGCGGTGCCCAGAATGACGCGGTCGAGCCCCAGATCGAGGAGGTCGCGCGCACCCTCGGCCGTGCGGATGCCGCCGCCGAGCTGGAGCCCGATCTCCTCGGGGACGCTCCGGACCACCGCCTCGATCGCGTCGGCGTTGACGCGCTCGCCCTCGAACGCGCCGTCGAGGTCGACGAGGTGGAGCGTCCGCGCGCCCGCGTCGATCCAGCGCTCGGCGGCCTCGACGGGGTCGCCGTACCGCTTGCCCGTGCCCCGCTCGCCGCCGACCAGCTGGACGACCTCGCCGTCCTGTACGTCGACCGCCGGGACCACCTCGAAGTCGGAAACGCCGCTCATACCCGTCGGGAGTCGCGGGCGGGGATTAAACGGGTCGATTCGCGGGGGCGGCGACCGCGCCGCGCGAGTCGCCGCGTCGACTCGCCGGACGCCTCACTCCACCGAGACGATCAGCGCGGATATCTCCTCGTCGAACGCGGCCGGGTCGGTGGCGAGCGCCTCGGCGGTCTCCGCGTCGGCGATCGACTCGACGACCGTCTCGCCGTCGACCGCGACCGAGAGGGCGTCGCCGATGACCTCGGTGACCGCCTCCGACGGGAACGCCCCGCCGGCCATGAGCACGTCAGTGCCGTCGTGCCAGACGGCGAGCCGCGCGGTGACGCCCACGGTCTCGTCGACCGCGGTCGTCGAGCCGTCCGGGAGCGGGACCTCCCCGTCGAGCGCGAACTCGCCCTCGAAGCGCCACGCCGTCGCGGTGTGGCCGCCGGTCACGGTCGTGATCCCCTCGTCGACCTCCTCGAGGTTCTCTATCCCGGCGTTCCGGAGCTGCGCGCGGAACGCGTCGACCGCGGCCGTCTCCACCTCCGTCATCAGCCGATCTCGACCGATCCCGGCCGGGAGCCCGTCGAGGGCGGGGCGGAGATCGATCCGGGTCGCGAAGAAGGCCACCGGCGACCCGCTCGCGCCGAACGTCTCGTCGAGCGCCTCGGCGACGGAGACGTACTCGTAAATCAGCGAGCGTTCGAGCGCACGCACTGTCACCGGGCCGTACGCCTGCTCGAAGACCGTGCTCTCCGACTCGTCGAGGAGCCGCCAGCCGTCGTCGATCCGCTCGCTCGTCACGGTCGGCTCCGGCACCGGCCCGTCGCGGGTACCGAGACAGCCCGCGAGGCCGACGGCCGCGGCGCTCGCGCCCGCGGCGAGCAGCCGTCGGCGCGTCGTTCCGGCCGCGTCCTCCGTCGACAGTCCGTTCATACCACACGGAGCGCGCCCCGCGGTAAATCGGTGTCGCCGCGGCTATCGGGACCGATATCGCCGGTGTCGGACGGCGGAAGACCGACGGACCGGAGACCGCCACCGACACGGATCGCTTATAACCACCCAGTGTGACAACCGAGTAATGGCAGACGACACGGACGCGACTACTGACGCGGACGCGACTGCGACCGCCGACGACGAATCGGACGTGCCCGGGGCCCGGCGGCGACCCCGCCCGTCGACCCGCCGCCGGTTCCTGGCGCTCGGCGGCGCCGCGGGCACCCTCGCGCTCGCGGGGTGTAGCGCGGAGCAGACCGGCGACGACGGGAGCGACGGCGGCTCCGAGGACGGGTCGGACGGGTCCGACGGCGACGATGACGGCTCCGACGGCGAAGACGGCGAAGACGGGGAAGACGGCGACGACGCGGAGACGCCCACGCTGACGGTCGCGACGTACACCAGCTTCATCGACGCGCCGTCGGTGAGCCCGGGCGAGTGGCTCAAAGAGGAGTTCGAGTCGCGCGTCGACGCCGAGCTGGAGTGGGCGACGCCCGACAACGAGCTGAACTACTACGTCGAGCGGGCCGCCTCGGGCGTCTCCATCGACGCCGACCTCTACGTCGGCCTCACCACCGAGGACCTCGTGCGCGTCGACGACCAGCTCGACGACGACCTGTTCGCCGAGCGTGGCGAGGTGGGCGGGTTCGACAACGTCCGTGACGGGCTCCTGTTCGACCCGTTCGACCGGGCGGTCCCCTTCGACACCGGCTACGTGAGCCTCGTCTACGACGGCACGGCGATCGAGGCGCCGGCGACGTTCGAGGGGCTGCTCGCCGACGAGCACAGCGGCGCGCTCATCGCGCAGAACCCCGGCGGCTCCTCGACGGGGCGCTCGTTCCTGCTGCACACGATCCACCGCTTCGGCGACGGCGGCGTCGCGAGCGACGGCGACGGCGAGACGGTCGAGGGCGGCGACGGCGACCCCGACTACGACTACCTCGACTACTGGGCGGACCTCCAGGCCAACGACGTGCGCGTGCTCGGCTCGTGGGACGACGCCTACACCGCCTGGAGCAACGGGGAGGCGCCGATCGTCGTCTCCTACTCGACCGACCAGGTGTTTGCGGCCGACGCGGGCGAGGACCTCGAACAGCACCAGATCCGCTTCCTGAACGATCAGGCGTACGCGAACCCGGAGGGGATGGCGGTCTTCGCCGACGCCGACGAGCCGGAGCTCGCCCGCGAGTTCATGTCGTTCATGCTGGAGCCGGACGTGCAGGGCGAGATCGCCCAGCGCAACGTCGCCTTCCCCGCGACCGACACCGCGACGCTCCCCGACGACTACGCCGAGCTCGCGAAGGAGCCGGCAGAACCGGTGACGTTCACGTACGACGAGCTCCAAGGCTCGGTCAGTGAGTGGATCGACGCCTGGGAGCGGCAGTACGCCGGGAACTGAGGGCGACCGCGTGACGGACCGTCGCAGCGACGGCGACGCGAGTCGCGGCCGCGCCCGCTCGCTCCGCGACCGGCTCGAAGGGCGCCTGCTGACCGCGCTCGCGGTCCTCACGAGCGTCGTCCTCGTCGTCGTCTTTTATTATCCGGTCGGCACAGTCTTGGTCGAGGCGGTCGTCGTCGACGGCGCCGCCACGCTCTCCGTGTTCGCCGCGCTGCTGCGCGACCCGTTCTACTTCGGGGAGCTGGCCCGGCTGTTCGCGGGCGAGTCGCCGCTCGCGGTCGCCAGCGCGCTCCTCGGCCCCGACCGCCGGCTCGGGATCGTCGGCTTCACCGCGTATCAGGCCGCGCTCTCGACCGTCGCCAGCGTGGCGATCGGACTGCCCGCCGCGTACCTCCTCGCGCGCTTCGAGTTCCCCGGGCGACGGACGCTGCGGTCGCTGACGATCGTCCCGTTCGTGCTCCCGTCGATCATGGTCGCGGTCGGCTTCGTCGCCACGTTCGGCACCAACGGGACCCTGAACGCCGTCCTGTCGGCGCTCGGGCTCCCACGCGTCGACCTGATGTTCACCCTCCAAGCGGTCGTGATCGCGCACGCCTTCTACAACGCGCCGCTCGTCGCCCGGGTGACGACCGCGGCGTGGGAATCGGTCGACGCGCGCGCGGTCGAGACCGCCCGGAGCCTCGGTGCGGGGCCGGTCCGGGCGTTCTTCGACGTGGTCGCGCCGCAGGTGTACCCCGCCGTGCTGACGGGGGCGGCGCTGACGTTCGTCTTCACCTTCGGCACCTTCCCCATCGTCCTCGCGCTCGGCGGGTTCGAGCTCGCGACGGTCGAGGTGTTCGTCTACCGGCTCGTCCGCGACCTGAGCTACGCCGAGGCGGCCGCGCTGGCCATCGTCGAGCTCGTCATCTCCCTCGGAGTGCTGCTGGCGTACCTGCGCTACGAGGCGCGCAACACCGTCAGCGCGCGGGGCGCTCGCCCCCTCCCGCGCAGGCGCCTGCTCCCCTCGGCGCCGACCGCTCGTGACCTCCTGCCGCGCGTCGGGCTCGCCGCCTACAGCGTCGCCGTGGCGGTCCTCTTCCTCGCGCCGATCGCCTCGATGATCCTCGCGAGCGTCACGGGGGGCGACGGCGCGCTCACGCTGGAGCACTATCGGTTCCTCCTCGACCGCCAGCGCACGGGGGCGGCGTTTCAGGTGCGTCCGTGGCCCGCGATCCGCAACTCGCTGGCGTTCGCGTCGGCGTCGACGCTGCTCGCCCTGCCGATGGGGGTCGTCGTCGCGGTGCTGACGACCCGGCGGTACCGCGGCCGGAAGCTGGTCGACGCGGCCGCGATGGCGCCGCTGGCGGTCTCGGGGATCATCGTCGGGCTCGGCCTGCTGCGCGGGCTCGTCTTCGGCGTCGAGGTGGCGGGCTGGCGGATCGCGGCGACCGGCGCGGTCGCCATCGTGGTCGCGCACGCGGTCGCGGGCTACCCGTTCGTCGTCCGGACTGTCGCGCCCGGGCTGGAGGGGCTCGACCGCTCGCTGGTCGAGTCGGCTCGGGCGCTCGGCGCGTCGCGGGCGCGGGTGATCCGCGACGTGGAGCTCCCCCTCGTGTGGCCCGGGGTCGTCGCCGGCGCGGCGTTCGCGTTCGCCATCTCGATCGGCGAGTTCACGGCGACGGTGGTGCTCGCGACCGGCGCCGACGCGTACACGATGCCGGTCGCCATCGAACGGTTCATCGGGCGTCGGCTCGGACCGGCGACCGCCATGGGCGTCGTCCTCCTCGTCGTTACCGGGCTCAGCTTCGTCGTCATCGAGCGCCTCGGAGGTGAGACCAGTGGGCTCTGATCCGGAGCGCCGTCCCGCCGGCGGCGAGGCGCCCGCCCCCGACCCGGACCGCCCCCCGGCGGTCGAGCTCGACGGCGTGACGAAGCGGTACGGCGACACCGCCGCCGTCGACGACGTGAGCCTCCGAGTGCGCGAGGGCGAGTTCTTCACGCTGGTCGGTCCCTCGGGCTGCGGCAAGACGACGACGCTCCGGCTGATCGCGGGGTTCGAGGAGCCGACCGCGGGGACCGTCCGCTTCTCCGGCGAGTCGGTCGCGGGCGTGCCGCCCGAGGACCGCGACGTGGGCGTCGTCTTCCAGAACTACGCGCTGTTCCCGCACATGACCGTCGGCGAGAACGTCGGGTACGGGCTCAACTTCGCGGACCCGCCCGAGGGAATGAGTCGCGACGAGCGCGTCGCGGAGCTGCTGGAGCTGGTCGACCTCCCCGACGCCGCCGACCGCGAGCCCGAGAGCCTCTCCGGCGGGCAGCAGCAGCGCGTCGCGATGGCTCGCGCGCTCGCGCCCGGTCCCGACCTCCTCCTCTTAGACGAGCCGATGAGCGCGCTCGACGCGCAGCTCCGCGAGCGCCTCCGGGTGCAGGTCAGGGAGATCCAGTCGGAGCTCTCGATTACGACCGTCTACGTCACCCACGACCAGGAGGAGGCGCTGGCGATCTCCGACCGCGTGGCGGTGATGCGCGACGGAACACCGGAGCAGATCGCGCCCCCGCGGACCGTCTACCGCGAGCCGGCGACCCGGTTCGTCGCTGAGTTCGTCGGCGACAACAACGTGTTCGCGGGCCGGGTCACGGCGATCGAGGGCACCTCCGGGGGATCCACCGCCGCCGTCGACGCCGGCGGCGAGACGCTCCGCGTCAGGGTCGGCGGGGCCACCGACGTCGCCGTCGGCGACCGCCTCACCTTCTCGGTCCGGCCCGAGTACCTGCGGATCGACGAGGGGGAGAGCCGGCTCGCGGCGACCGTCGCGAGCGCGGAGTTCCTCGGCGAGACGACGCGCGTGACCCTCGACTGG
The DNA here is from genome assembly GCF_059752395.1 of Halorubrum sp. B53. Classification (NCBI taxonomy): domain Archaea; kingdom Methanobacteriati; phylum Methanobacteriota; class Halobacteria; order Halobacteriales; family Haloferacaceae; genus Halorubrum; species Halorubrum sp. B53. The sequence goes on from NZ_MWTH01000005.1 coordinate 72,685, forward strand.
GGCGGTCGCGACCTCGTCGTCCGGACGCGCGACCCGCTCTCCGGGGAGGTCGTCGTCGGCTTCGACCCCGAAGACGCGCACGTGATCGACGTCGACGGGAGGTGACGGACGACGATTTATAAATAGCACATGCGGTCGGCGCGCGCCTCCGAGTGGCCGGTAGGCCACGAGGAGCGCCGCGCGAGGGAGTCGCTGGCGGCGCCTGCCGCCAGCGACGAGGCTGGGGAGGCGTGAGGCTGCGGTGCGGTTGCGGGCGGGTGGGACTCAAAGGGGCAGCCGGGAGGCGGGCGCAGGCGACGCAAGCACTGGAGGGAGCGAACGAAGTGAGCGACCGAAGCGCGCAGCGAGCGTGCGCCCGCCTCCCGGCTGGGGCTTTGGAGGTGTTTTCCGTCACCGCGGCTGCAACGACGTACAGCCGAGCGGCTGGGGCTTTGGAGGTGTTTTCCGTCACCGCGGCTGCAACGACGTACAGCCGAGCGGCTGAGGCTTTGGCGGTGGTCACCGTCGATCCGGTCTCACTCAGTTATAAACAAACGCCCAGGGCTGTAGAGGAGTTCACCGTGCCGTCAACAACCATGACGCAGTCGTTCGGTCGGCGACGCAACCCTTACGCGTCGTGACCGTCAAAACCGGGTATATGACCGACGAACGCGACGGCGACCGCCACGAGTTCTCCGCGGGGCAGGGCGTCGACGCCGACTACGAGGAGTTCACCCTCGACCCCGAGGAGATCGACGCCGACCCGAACACGGTCGACCCCGTCGACTCCCGCGTGCTCACCGATATCCTCGACAAGCGCAACGTCGAGAGCGACGCCATCGACGTGGAGCGCCTGATCGACGTCGGGCTCTCGTATATGGGGATCAACCGCTTCGAGGAGGCGACGGAGACGTTCGAGCGCGCCGCCCAGTTCGCCGAGGAGGACTCGCTGGAGGCCCAGGAGGCGTGGGTGAACAAGGGCGCGGCGCACGCCGAACTCGAAGAGTACGACCAGGCGATCGGCGCCTACGAGGAGGCGCTGCGGATCGACGACTCCTCGGAGCACGCCGCGACCGCCGAGACCAACCTCGCGTACGCGCTCTGGGAGTTCGGCCGCACCGAGCAGGCGCTCGAACACGCCGAGCGCGCCGTCGAGACCGACCCGCGCTTCGCCGAGGCGTGGTACAACCGCGGGTTCATGCTGGTCGAGCGCGGGCTCGCCGAGGACGCCGTCACCTGCTTCGACAACGCGATCCGCCTCGGCTACCGGAGCGCGGGCGTCCTCGAGGAGAAGGCGCGCGCCCTCGAGGAGGCCGGCGAACACGAGCAGGCCGAGGAGGTCGCCGACCGGGCCGAAGAGATCCGCCGCGAGGCGGAAGGGCAGATGGTCGAGGAACAGACCGGACAGGCGCCCGGACCGGGCGGTCGCGGCGGGCGGGGCGGCGCCGGAAACCGCGGCGGTCGCGGCGGTCAGCCGGGCGCCGGCGAGCGCGGCGAGCCGGCCGAGTCCCCGGAGCGCGAGCTGCAGGGCGAGGGGCCCGAGGGCTTCTAGATGGGCTCGCCGGCTCCCGTGATGCTCCTGCGCGAGCGCGAGACCGCGGAGGGGACGCTCGTCTCCGTCTGCGACGCGGACTGTCTCGGCGAGACGTACGAGGACGGCCCCGTGAGGCTAGCCGTCACTGAGGAGTTCTACGGCGGCGACGACGCCGTCGAGGCGAGCGCCGAGGAGGTCGTCGCCGGACTCCGCCGCGCGCAGGTCGCGAACATCGTCGGGCGCGAGGCCGTCGGCGTCGCGGTCGAGGCCGGGCTCGTCGACGAGGAGACGGTGCTGGAGGTCGAGGAGACCCGACACGCACAACTGCTCTGGCTGTGAGGACGGGGGTATGAAGCGACTCGGGAGGGCGGAGCTCGCGGAGCTGTTGGGACCGCACCCGCCGTCGGACGCGTTCTGGAGCCGCGCGATCGACGCCAAACGCGCCGTCATCGGCGTCGCGCCGGAGGTCGTGGGGGAGGAACTGGACGCCGAGAACCCGGAGCGCGCCCGCCGGAACCGACGCCGACGCGGCGAGCGCGGCCCGGACGGCCCGCTCTCGACGGGCGACATCGTCGACGTCGGCGACCACTCGTTCGTGGTCGTCGCGGTCGAGGAGACGAAGGCGGGAGGGCGCCGGTACCGGCTCGATCTGGTTGAGCCGCGGTCAGACGAGTGACGGGATTTAGAGAGTGACGGGATTCAGATAACGACCGGAGGGACCGCGCTACAGGTCCGCGACGTCCTCGATCGCGTCGGTGAGCTCCTTCACGCTCTCGACCGTGTGCTCGCCCATGTGACCGATGCGGAACGTCTCCTCGGCGATGTCGCCGTAGCCGTTCGAGAAGGCCATGTCGTACTCCTCGCTCACCTCCTCGATCGTCGCGGCGACGTCGATCCCCTGCGTGTTCTCGATACAGGCGACCGTCTGCGACTCGTACCCCTCCTCGGGGAACATCGCGAAGTGCTCGTCCGCCCAGTCGTGGACGTACTCCATCATCTCCCGGTGGCGCTCGTCGCGGGCGCGGTGCCCCTCGTCGAGCATGTGTTTCATTTGCTTGCGGTACGCCAGCATGATCGGGATGGCGGGCGTCGAGTGGGTCTGGCCCTTCCGGTCGTAGTAGTCGATCGCACGCCGGAAGCCGCCGTACCACGAGGAGTCGCCCTTCTCGACCTCGCGGTCGTAGGCGTCGTCGCTGACGACGCAGACCGCGAGCCCCGGGGGCATCGCGAACGCCTTCTGCGTGGACGCGAAGATGACGTCGATGTCGTGTTCCTCGATATCGACGTAGTCGCCGCCGAGCGACGAGACGGCGTCGACCGCGAAGTAGGTGTCCGGGAACTCTGCGATCACGTCGCCCATCTCCTCGATCGGGTTCCGGACGCCGGTCGACGACTCGTTCATCACGCCCGCGACCATGTCGTACCCCTCGGCGCTGGCTTCGAGCGCCTCGCGGACGTCCTCGGGTTTGACCGCGTCGCCCCACTCGTACTCCAGCCGGGTGACGTCCTTGCCGAGCCGCTCGGCGACGTTGGCGAACCGCTCGCTGAAGCTCCCGCAGGTCGGCACCAGGACGCGGTCGTCGACGAGGTTGAGCGTCGACGCCTCCCAGAACTCCGTGCCGGAGGCCGTGAGGATGATCACGTCGTTGTCGGTGCCGAGGAACTCCTTCGTGTCCTCGACGATGGTCGTGTACAGGTCGGTCATCCGGTCCATCCGGTGCCCGAACGTCGACTCCGTCATCGCCTCGATGACGTCGTCGCGGACCTCGGTCGGCCCGGGGATGTACAGCGTCTTGTCGTCGTAGTCGTCGCGGTATTCGCGTTTCTCTGTCACGGGATCCACCTGATGGATCGTATCGGGTCGCGAGACAGTATGTTCCTTGTGATATCCGCGAAAGGGAGAGCGGCGTTCGGGCGTGGAGGCCGCGCCCTAGCGCCAGTGCCAGAAGTCGTTGCCGTCGTCCTCGACGGGGTCGGTGCGCTCGCGGAGGTCGACGACGTCCGCTTCGGTGGGCTCGCGGTCGTCCGGGAGCCGCTCCATGCAGTCGAAACAGAGGAAGAACTCGGAGCCGTCGGCGAGCTCCAGGGTCATCCCCTGCGTCGACTCGAACGCGAAGTTCCACAGGTCGCCGATCCCGCCGGCGATCCTGACGGACCGCTCGCAGACGTGGCACGACTCCGAGGCCATACGCGAGGTAGGGGTTCGGGGCGGTAATGCGTGTCGGCGAATACGTTGTCGACGGCAGATGGACTTCGAGTAGCTTCGGGTCTCCGACCGCTTGTTTATAAACGGCCGACTGTGGATCGACGGTGAACACCTCCAAAGCCCCAGCCGGGAGGACTCGGGGGCCTCGTTGCGGTCCTCGGTCGCTCGCGCTGCTCGCTCCCTGCGGTCCTTACTTCGGCCCCCGAGTCCTCCCGGCTGCCCCTTTGAGTCCCGCCCCGCACAGCACCGCAGCCTCACGCCTCCCCAGCCTCGTCGCTGGCGGCTGGCGCCGCCAGCGACTCCCTCGCGCGGCGCTCCTCGTGGCCTACCGGCCACTCGGAGGCGCGCGCCACCGCTCGTTTATAAATGGCTGTGACGCCCTTCCGCGACCTCTTTATAAACCACGTCGCCGTCGTCGGGGCTTTGCCGTCCGTTCCGAGTCGCTGTCGGCGGTTCCTGTGGCCCGTCACGGTCGTGAGCGAATCCTGCCCCGGTGCCGGTCGCTTATATGTGTACAACGGAAGGTGAAGGTATGAACGAGGACTCTCGCGCGGACCGGCGCTCCCCCGTCGGCGAGCCCGTCGTCCGGGCCGACCCCGAGGTGACGGGCGAGCGGGCCGCGGAGGCGGTCGGCTTCGACCCCGACGACCCCGAGAGCGTGGCCGAGGCGGCCGAGACGGTGGCCCGCTTCGCGGCCGGCGACGTCGGCGACGAGGACAACGTCCTAATGTTGCGCGGGGCGGCCGCCTGCGCGGCCTTGGTCCGCGGCGTCGGCTCGTACAAGGCGGCCGCCGAGCGAGCGGGCGACGACGTCTCCGTGGCGTTCATCCGCAAGTGGGCCCGCGTCCACGACCTCCCGCAAGCGATCCGCCGGCAGGTCGCGAGCGGCCGGATCGCGCCGAGCGCGGCGAAACACGTCGCGCGCCTCGGCGGCACCGACCGCTACCTGCTCGCGTGGGCGACCATCGACGGCGACCTCACCGTCCGCGAGGTGCGCTCCATCGCCTCCGCGGTCAACGACGGGGCCGACGTCGAGAGCGCGGTCCGCGAGGCGGGCGTCGAACTCGGGTTCCTCGGCGTCCGGCTCCCCCTCGACACGTACGTGGAGCTCCGGCGACGCGCCTCGAACCGGAACGTCGAGCCCGGCGCCCTCGTCACCGAGGCGCTCGACGACTACTTCGCCGCCGACGGCTCCGAGTAGCGCTCGGCGAACCGACCGACCGCGGCCGCGATCGCCGCCCGCCCCTTCTCGACCTCGTTCCACGCGATCGTCTCGTCCGGGTAGTGCGCCTCCGTGACGGTCCCCGGCCCCAGCAGCACGGTCGGGATCCCCGCCGCGACGTAGTGCCTGGAGTCGGCGCCGTACGTCGCGCCGGTCGGCTCCGGGTTCGGGAGTCCGGCCTCGACCAGCCCCGCCCGCGCCGCCTCGACGATCGGCTCGTCGACGGCGACCTCGCTCGCCTCGAACTGCACGGAGAACCGCTCGAACGTCGGCGGGTGCTCGCGCAGCCACGGGTCCTCGGCGACGACCGCGTCGAGCCGCTCGCGGAACGCCGCCGCCACCTCGTCGACCGTCTCGCCCGGTGCGACGCCGATCCGGAACTCCGCCGTCAGCGATGCCGGCACGGTCGACGCCCACGACCCGGCGTCGACCGTCCCGCAGACCACCGGCCACGGCACCGGGAACTCGGTGTACAGGGGGTGCGTCACCGACTCGCCGCGCTCGGTTTCTAGGTCCATGAACGCCTCCCGGATCGCCTCGAACCGCGGGAGGACGTCCTCGCCGCGCCACGGCGTGGCGGCGTGCGCGCTCCGCCCGGTCAGCTCCAGCCGCGCCATCAGCGACCCCTCGGTGGCGACCACGGGGCGCAGCTCGGTCGGCTCCGCCACGATCGCCGCGTCGCGCTCGAACGGATACGGGTTCGCGAGCGCCGCGGTCGCCGCGCCGTACCCGCCGTCCTCCTCGCCCGCGACCGCCTCGACGACGACGCGGAGCCCGCCGGCCGGGAGGTCGAGTTCGCCGGCCGCGACCGACTCCCGGACGTCGAGTGCCGCGCCCGCGCAGGCCGCCACCCCCGACTTCATGTCCGCCGCGCCGCGGGCGGTGAGGGTGTCCCCGTCGCTCTCGGCGTCGCGGTCCTCGCTTCCCCACACCGGCTCGAAGGGGTCGCTCGACCACTCCGCGGGCTCGGCCGGCACCACGTCGATGTGACCGTTGAGGACGACCGTGGGCGTCGCGTCGCTGGCGACGTCCTCCTCGCTCACCCCGCCGAGTTCGAGCACGCCGCCGACGCTCCGGCGTCCCGCCACGTCCGACTCGTCGAGGTCGTCCGGGAAGGAGGGATGCTCGGCGAGGATTTCGGAGTCGGCGTCCCACGCGTACGTCTCGAAGCCGAGGTCGTCGAGGCGGTCCTCGACGAAGTCGGCCGCGGCCGCCTCCCTCCCGGCGGTGGAGGCGAACCGACAGAGGTCGGCGGCGAACGCGCGCATGTCGAAGTCCATGCTCGCGGCGACGCGGGCGGTCCCGAAATCGTTTCGGATCGGCGGGCGATCCCCTCGCCGCACGCGGTTTCTAAACGTTTATCCGTGGTCTGTGCGTACGAATTCGTGTCTGGGCCGGTAGCTCAGTTAGGGAGAGCGTCCGGCTTTTAACCGGACGGTCGGGGGTTCGAATCCCTCCCGGCCCGTTTTCCTGCGACCAACGGGAGCAGTGAAAACGCCAGCGGGATTCGAACCAGGGAGCACGCAGCGCCGAGAGAAGCGAGGCAACCGTGCGAGTGGGGTTCGAATCCCTCCCGGCCCGCTGTACCGCCGCGAGCAACACCGAGAGCGACGCGGCCGCTCCAAGCCGTCGAAATCGAGGGAAAAAGCGCGTGACGTGTCGCCGAAACCGAACTCAGTACCCGAGCTGCTCGCGCACGAGGACGACCGTCGTCCGGCCCTCCTCCGTCTCCTGTCGGTAGATGAGCTGCTTGGCGATCGACGATTCGACGCCGTACGCCTCCTGGGCGCGCTCGTTCTCCAGCGGGTACGCGACCGACTCCAGTCGGTCGAGGGCGTCGTCGAGGGTCGGGACGATCTTGTTCGCGCCGCTGACGATGACCACGTTGCCGGCGGCGAACGGGTACGCCCCGATCCGGCTGCCGGAGAGGTCGGCGGCGACGAGCTCGCCCGTCTCCGCGATCGCGTTGATCCCGCCGAGGAAGTAGTCCGCGGTCTGGGCCTTCCGGCGCGCCGCCTGTCGCTCGGCGTCGTCGTCGATGCTCCAGATCTCGTCCGGGAGGCTCTCCCACTCGTGGTCGCCCTCGCTCAGGAGCTCGTCGAACCCGATCTCCTCGAGCGTCGTCGAGTGACCGTTCATCACGGACGCGCCCGCGGGGATCTGCGCTTCGACCGCCGCCAGCGCCTCGTCGGCGGAGTCGACGACGACGACCTCGAACCCGTTGGCTTCGAGGCCCTCGACCGCCGATTCGACGGTCTCGTCGTCGGGGAGCTGGTCGAGCGCGTCGTCGATCTCGGTGTCGTCCGCGTAGTCCGCTTTCTGTTGTGGCATGGTGAAGTGACCGCGAATCGGGACCACGGTGCGCCGCTCCGTGGATGAGTCCACGCCGAGAGACGCCGGGTCCGTCTCGTGTACGAACCGAGGAGCGGACGACACTTAACGACTCGCGAACACTCGTGTCGGGTGGTGACACCGGTGTTATCGTCGTGTCGGCGGGGCGACCGCTCGGTTCGTGACGGGTAAGACGAGCTGGTCGATACCGCGATCGACGAGCCGCCGGCTACGCGAGCGGTCGTCTCGATAAAAATCGCGTGTCGTCGAGGCCCGTGAGGGCGCGCGACGGTCGGTCGGCGGGTCGGTTCGGCGAAGCGACTGCGGTCGGCGTGGGGTGTGTGGTGTGGCCTACGCGAAGCTCACATCGCACCGCCCATACCGCCCATGCCGCCCATGCCGCCGCCCATGCCGCCGGGCGCGCCGCCGGGGCCGCCCTCGTCGCCGCCGTCGTCGGTGCCGCCGCCCTTGAGGTCGCCGGCCGCGATGACGTCGTCGATGCGGAGGATCATGACGGCCGCCTCGGTGGCGGACTCGATGGCCTGGGTCTTGACGCGGAGCGGCTCCACGACGCCCTCGGCCTCCATGTCGATCACGTCGCCCGTGTAGGCGTCGAGACCGGCGCCGAACTCGCCGCCGTCGTGGCGGGAGCGGAGGTCGACCAGCGAGTCGATGGGGTCGAGGCCCGCGTTCTCGGCGAGGGTGCGCGGGACGACTTCCAGCGCGTCGGCGAACGCCTCGACGGCGAGCTGCTCGCGGCCGCCGACGGAGTCGGCGAAGTCGCGGAGCTGCAGCGCGAGCTCGGCCTCGGGGGCGCCGCCGCCGGGCAGGACCTGCCCGTCGAGCAGCGTCGTGCGGACGACGCCGAGCGAGTCCTCGATGGCGCGCTCGACCTCGTCGACGACGTGTTCGGTGCCGCCGCGGAGGATGAGGGTGACGGACTTCGCCTGCTCGACGTCCTCGACGAAGATGCGCTCGTCGCCGCCGATGTCCTTCTGGGCCACGGAGCCGGCGAAGCCGAGGTCGTCCGACTCGATGTCCTCGAGGTTGGAGACGACGCGGCCGCCGGTCGCGCGGGCGAGACGATTCAGGTCACCGGACTTCGCGCGGCGGACGGCGAGGATGCCCTCCTGCGCGAGGTAGTGCTGGGCCATGTCGTCGATGCCGTCGCCGACGAAGACGACGTCGGCGCCGATGTCGACGAGGTGGTCGACCATCTCGCGGAGCTGCTCCTCTTCCTGGTCGAGGAACTGCTGGAGCTGGTCGGGGTCGGTGACGTTGACCTCGGCGTCGATCTCCGTCTCCTTGACCTCGATGGCGCCGTCGAACAGCGCCACGTCCGCGTCCTCGACGGCGAAGGGCATGTTCTCGTCGACGCGCTCCTTGTCGACGATGACGCCCTCGACGAGCTCGGACTGGTCGATCGAGCTGCCGACGACCTTCTCGACGGAGACGTTCTCCGTATCGATGTCGTCGTCGTCAGCGACTGCGAGCACGGAGTCGACGACGAGCTCGGCGAGGAGGTCCTTGGAGTTCTCGGCGCCCTTGCCCGTCATCGCCGTCTCGGCGATCTCGACGAGCGTGTCGTAGTCGTCCTCGGAGACCTCGATGGCCTCCTCTTCGAGGATCTCCTTGGCCTTCTCGGAGGCCTGACGGTACCCCTGCGCGAGGGTCGTCGCGTGGATGTCCTGATCGAGGAGCTCCTCGGCCTGATCGAGGAGCTCACCGGCGACCACGACCGCGGAGGTGGTGCCGTCGCCGACCTCCTCCTCCTGCGTCTCGGAGACCTCGACGATCATGTTGGCCGCCGGGTGGTCGATGTCCATCTCCTTCAGGATGGTGACGCCGTCGTTCGTGACGACGACGGACCCGCCGGAGTCGACGAGCATCTTGTCCATCCCTTTCGGGCCGAGCGTGGTGCGGACGGACTCCGCGACCGCCTTGCCGGCCGTGATATTCATGTTCTGAGCGTCCTTTCCGGAGGTTCGCTGCGACTCCTCAGAAAGTACGATCATGGGCTGATTGCCCATCCGCTGGCGCTGTGACATTACAACCTTTGATTGTTTGTGATTCTATATAAACCCTTCGTTCGGGTCGTGCGAAACCGCAACACGGTGGGGGAGTACCGGCCGGTATGGGTTATGTTCACACGGGTGTTTATATAGAACGACAGATTGGGCGATGAGGCGTGGATCGTTTATAAATGGATCTGCGGTCGGCGCGTGCCTACGAGCGGGCCGTCGGCCCGCGAGGAGCACGCGCGACGAGGCTGGGCTTTGGCGGTGTTCACCGTCGATCCAGTATGAGCCGTTTATAAACGAGCGGTTGGGGGTTTGGAGCGGTCCACCGCCACCACGCTGAACTATAACTGAGTGACGACGCCGACAACCGGGACGCCCTAGTCTGATTACTTCGGTGCGTTGAAGCTCACGTCGTCGTCGAGCTCGTTCGACATCCGTTCGAGGTACGAGTACACCGCGCCGTGGGGCGCGCCGTCCAGCAGCATCCCGACCGCTCGACGGACCACTTCGAGCTCCTCGGGCTGGCCGACGGCGCCCACCGTCGAGCCGTAGACGACGACGTTCGCGCCCGACAGCTCCTCTAACAGCTCCCGAGTCCGACCGTTCTCGCCGATGATCCGCCCCTTCTTGCGCTGGAGGTCGTTGTCGTTGCGGGTGTGCTCGGACAGATCGATCAGGTCGAGCGTCCGGAGGTCGTGGTCGAGGATCGACATGGCCGTCTCCGGCGTGAACCCCCGCCCGATCGCCTTGATCACGTCCGGCGCGACCATCGCGGCGACGGGGTCGTCGCGCTCCTCGATGGCGACGCTGCCCGACTCTGAGTCCACGTCCAGCCGCACGTTCGCCCGCTCCTCGATCTCCCGCATCGTCTCGCCGCCGGCGCCGATGACGACGCCGATACGGTCCTGCGGAACCGTCACGTGTTGCATGCGTCGGAATACCCGGCGAAGCCTTTTAAGCGTGTCCGCCGGCCCCGGGTGTGCGGTCGCGTGACGGGGTCTTCGGCCGCTTGAGACCGATACCGTCGCGATTCACTCGTCCGGCTCCCCGCTCGGGTCGGCCTCCGGTTCCGTCACGTACGACCGGAGGTTGTCCGGGTCGACGTCGATCCCCTGCCGGGTGAAGAATGTCGCCACGTTCTCGCAGTCCCGCTGGAGGAACTCGCCGGCGTTCGGGTGGTGGACCGTCACCGCCTGCCCCAGATCGATGATCACCAGCTCGCCGTCGTGGATGATCATGTTGTACTCCGAGAGGTCGCCGTGGATCAGGCCGGCGCGGTAGAGCCGGCGCATGTACTCGCGGACGACCTCGTAGGCGGTCTCGGGGTTCTCCACGTCGACCTCGTTCAGCCGCCGGGCGCGGTCCTCGGCGTGGCCGACGAGCTCCATCACGAGGACGTTCCGCTGGACCGCGATCGGCTCGGGGACGCGCACGCCGGCCTTGCGCGCGCGTTCGAGGTTCGCGAACTCCTTGCGGGTCCACGCCAGCACGACCGCCTTCTTGTCGCTCGCGATCCCCTCGAAGCGCGGGTCGCCCTCGAGGTAGTCGCGCATCTGCCGGAAGTTCGAGGAGTTGATCCGGTACACCTTAACGGCGACCTCGCGCTCAGAGTGGGCGCCCTCGGGGCCGCCCCTCGCGGCCTCGGAGCCGGGCTCCGGGCGCTCGCCCGCCTGCCCGCCGAGCGCCTCGAAGACGCTCGCCTCCTTCCCCGTCGACACCGGGCCGCCGAAGGCGTCGACGTAGCCGTCCTGCACGAGCTTGTACACCGCCGCCAGCGTCGCGTCGTCGAACACCGACTCCTGGAGCTTGAACTGCTCGGTGTCCTTGATCCGCTTGCGGAACTCGTCGAACTCGCGGTCCTGCCGCCGGGCGATCCGGTCGGCCTCCGTGTCGGAGACGTCCAACTGTTCCCACTCGTCGCCGGGCTGGTCGTCGGGCTCTAGCAGGACGAACTCCTCGCTCATTCGCCTCGGCGTTCGTCGCCGCGAGGGATAAGCGAGGGGGTCACAGCACGTCGAGTGCGTCCTCCACCGGCATGTGGCCGTCCCGGACCGCCTCCAGCACCTCGCGGCGCTCCTCCGCCTCGGGGTCGACCGCGTCCTCGCCGCCGCCGATCTCGTCGAGGGTCACCTTCTCCGTCTCGCCGACGAACTCGGGGAAGTCGGTGCCGTCGGCGAGCGCCTTCTCCTTCTTCACCCGATACGACCCGGCGTCCGTCGTGTACAGATCGCCCGGGTGGAAGAAGTACCAGTCCTCGCGGTCGAACCGCACCGCGATCCGCGCCTTCGCGCCGAAGTTCCGCGCGAAGAACGTCAGCGCCTCCACCTCCTCGCCGGTGAGGTAGATCGGGTCGCCCGCGCTCGACTTCGCCTCGATGGCGTAGAACGTGTCGCCGTCGCCGGCGAGCACGTCGGGGAGCTCTCGCTCCGTCGCGGCGCCGCTGGCCGGCGCGCGCATCACGGCGAAGCCGGCCTCGTCCAGCGCGTTCACCAACTCGCGCTCGCGGCGGTCGCCCTTCCGGTTAGCGGACACGGTCGTCGTCACCCGGTTCGGTCATGCGCGCCGTAGGCGCGAGGCGGTCAAAAGGGCGGCGGGTCGGCGCGGCCCGCTCTCTGACTCCGCCCGTCCCGCGTCACCCGCGCAGCCGCCACCACAGCGATCGGACCCGATACCCCAGCGAGTTCCGCTCGTACCCGTTCCACCCGCTCATGCCCCCCGCGAGCGTCGACGCCTCGTAGCCGGCCGCATCGAGCACGCTCGTCGCGCGCTTGGCGACGATACCCATCTTGCAGACGGTCACGACCTCCCGGTCGTCGGGGAGCTCGTCGAGTCGGCGTCGGAGCGTCGACTCGTCGCCGCCTCGCAGGTCGTCGTACACGGGCACGTTTCGGCTCGCGTCGATTGCGCCGCGCTCGTAGTCGGACGCGGGCCGGATGTCGAGCAGGAGCGGCTCGTCGTCGGTTCCCAGGCGCTCGTCCAACTCGGCGGGGAGGATGCGACCCATCGGCGGACGATCGGGTTCGCGGGGGAAATCACTGCCGCTCGCGGGCGTCGTCGCCGCGTCGAGGCACCTCCCGTCGCGCTCACTCTCCCAGTCGCTTCCGCGTACTCACTCCCGAAGCCGCTCCGCGTGCTCCGCGACGACTCGGCCGAGCCGCTCCGTGCGCTCCCGGACGTCGTCGTCGGTGATCCCCGTCTCGCCGACGATGCCCGAGGCCCCGCGGATCCCGACCTCGTGGGGGACGGTCCACGCGTGGACGTTCCGGAACGTCGACCGGAGGTGTTCTAAGGTTCCGCCGTAGGAGCCGCCGCCGGCGGTCGCCAGCAGTCCGACCGCGGTGTTCTCGTACTCCGTCGAGCCGCAGAAGTCGTGGAAGTTCTTGAACGTCGAGGAGAAGGAGCCGCGGTAGACGGGGGTGCCGGCCAGCACGCCGTCGGCCTCGCGCACCCGCCGCAGCAGCGCCTCGCTGTCGCCCTGCGCGTCCTCGTCCGGGTGGTACAGCGGGAGGTCGACTGCGCCCAGATCGATCATTCCGGTCTCGGCGCCGGCGTCCGCCGCGGCGCCGAGCGCGACCTCCAGCGCGGTCCGCGTGGTGCTGTTCGTCCGCCGGCTGCCGGAGACGGCGACGATTCGGGTCATACGTCAGGCTCGGCGCCGAACGGCAAAAAACGAGGGCCATCGTCGGTGACCGACCGCGCTGTCTTGTCGTCGTTTATAAATAATTGACTAGAGACCGTTGGTGACCACCGCCAAAGCCCCAGCCGCTCGGCGATACGTCGTTGCTGACGGATCGACAGCGAACACTTCCAAAGCCCCAGCCGCTCGGCGATACGTCGTTGCTGACGGATCGACAGCGAACACCGCCAAAGCCCCAGCCGTTCGGCGATACGTCGTTGCTGACGGATCGACAGCGAACACTTCCAAAGCCCCAGCCGCTTTGAGTCCCGCCCAACAGCACCACTGGAAGACGGTCCTGCTCGCTCACTGGGTTCGCTGCGCGGGCTGCGACTTCCATGCTCCCGCTCGTTCCACTCGCGGGACCGCAACCGCACCTCACACCTCCCCAGCCTCGTCGGTGGTCCTTCGCTTCGCTCCGGACCACCGACTCCCTCGCGCGTGCACCTCGCGCCCTGCGGGCGCTCGGCGGCGCGCGCCACCACAGTCCATTTATAAATCATCACTCTCGGCTCGCCCCCGCAAGGCTCGCGCGCGGCACCGGGCATTATTGTCCCGGCCGCCGACGGGGTGGACATGGACAAGATTGCCTTCGGCACGGACGGGTGGCGGGCGACGCTCGACGTCTTCACCGACGAGCGCGTGCGGATCGTGGGGCAGGCCATCGCCGACCACCTCGACGCGGCGGGCCACGACGAACCGGTCGCGGTCGGCTACGACGCCCGAGAGACCTCGGAGGGGTTCGCCGAGAGCCTCGCCGAGGTGTTCGCCGGCAACGGCTTCGACGTGGTTCTCCCCGAGCGCGACGCGCCGACGCCCGTGATCGCGTACGCCATCGTCGACCGCGGGCTCGCCGGCGCCTGCATGGTCACGGCCTCGCACAACCCGCCCGAGTACAACGGCGTGAAGTTCATCCCGAGCGACGGCGCGCCAGCGCTCCCGGACGTCACGGAGGACGTGGTCGACCGACTCGCCGAGCCCGACCTCCTCCCCGAAGACGAGCGCGGCGAGATCTCCCGCGTCGACCTCGTCTCCGCGCACGCCGACGCGGCCCACGACCTCGTGGGCGCGGATCTGGAGGGGCTCACGGTCGCGTACGACGCGATGCACGGGAGCGGGCGCGGCGTCACCGACGCGCTGCTGGAGTCCGCCGGCGCGGAGGTCCGCCGCCTGCGCTGCGAGCGCGACGTGACGTTCGGCGGCGACTCCCCCGAGCCGTCGGCCGAGCACCTCGAGGAACTGGCCGCCCGCGTCACCGACCCCGACAGCGACGTCGACCTGGGGATCGCCAACGACGGCGACGCCGACCGGATCGCGGTCGTCACGCCCGAGCGCGGCGTGCTCGACGCGAACCTCTTCTACGCCGCCTGCTACGACCGGCTGCTGGAGGAGGACTCCGGCCCCGCGGTCCGCACCGTCTCGACGACGTTCCTCGTCGACCGAATCGCCGAGGCGCACGGCGAGGAGGTGTACGAGACCCCGGTCGGGTTCAAGTGGGTCGCCGAGGCGATGGGCGAGCACGACGCGCTGTTCGGCGGCGAGGAGTCGGGCGGGTTCACCCTCCGCGGGCACGTCCGGGAGAAGGACGGCGTGCTGATGTCGCTGCTCGCCGCGGGCACCCACGCCGCGGAGCCGTTCGACGAGCGGGTGGACCGCCTGCTCGACGAGCACGGGCAGATCGCGGCCGGGAAGGTGTCGCTCGACTGCCCGGACGACCGCAAGGAGGGGGTCCTCGACGAGCTGGAGGACCACATCCCCGAGTCGGTCCGCGGCTCCCCCGTCGCGAAGGTCGTCACGCTCGACGGCTTCAAGCTCCTCTTAGAGAACGGCTCGTGGCTGCTCGTGCGCCCCTCCGGGACGGAGCCGAAGCTTCGGGTGTACGCCGAGGCGGACGGCGAGGAGGCGGTCGACGAGCTGCTCGCCGAGGGCCGCGACATCGTCGAGCCGCTGATCTGAGCGCGCCGCCGAGGACGCCCGACCCGGCGCGTCGAATCCCCGCGGCGCACGGCGAACGACTTTCAGTTCCGCCTTGCATTCGGCTCGAATATTTATAAATTAACTTCGTATCGTCGCGTGCGGTCGCCCTCCGGCCGCGAGTCCCATGCACGACGAGCCGCCCGCGCCACGGACGACGGAGGTACCGATCGCCGACTCGACGGCCGAACCGACCGACGACCGCCGCGAGCGCGACGACCGACCGGAACGCGGCGGGGAGGCGCCCGCGACCGAACCTCCCTCGCCTCGCCCCCGAGACGGAGTGGACCCGCCCGACGGGGAGGCGCCGATCGCGTCGGACGACGATCCCGACCGCGACGGCGACAACCCCGACCGCGACGGCGACAACCCCGACCGCGACGGCGACGAGGCACCCCTCGCGTACCGGCTCGAACGGCTCCGGCTGTGGCGGACGCTGGCGACGCTCGCGGTCGTCGTCGCCCGCCTCATCCGGTCGCTTTGAGCGTTTCCGTGCCGGCCCGATTGGGTGCCTTTTTAGGTGATACCGCCCTAGCCGAACGTATATGTTCAAGGCCATCGTGGGCGCGTCGACGTTTCAGGACGCGCTCGATTCGGTGAGCGTGCTGGTCGACGAGTGTAAGATCCGCCTGAACGAGGAGGAGCTCTCGATCCGCGCCGTCGACCCCGCCAACGTTGGCATGGTCGACCTCACCCTCGAAGCCGCGGCGTTCGAGTCGTACGAGGCCGACGGCGGCGTCATCGGCGTCAACCTCGCGCGCTTGGAGGACATCGCCGGCATGGCCAACTCCGGCGACCTGATCCACCTCGAACTCGACGAGGAGACCCGCAAGCTCCACATCGAGATCGACGGCCTCTCGTACACCCTCGCGCTCATCGACCCCGACTCTATCCGCCAGGAGCCGGACATCCCGGACCTCGACTTGGCCGCCGAGATCGTCGTCGAGGGCGCCCAGATCGACCGCGGGATCAAGGCCGCCGACATGGTCTCGGACCACATCCGCCTGCGCGTCGACGAGACCGACGAGGCGTTCTTCATCGAGGCCGAGGGCGACACCGACGACGTCGACCTCGAACTCACGCGCGAGGACCTCATCGCGCTCACCGCCGGCCCCGCCGACTCGTTGTTCAGCCTCGACTACCTGAAGGACATGAACAAGGCGATCCCCGGCGACGCCGAGGTCACCATCGAGCTCGGCGAGGAGTTCCCGGTCAAGCTCCACTACGGGTTCGCAGAAGGGCTCGGAAATGTGACATTCATGCTAGCCCCCCGCATTCAGAGCGACTGAAGCGCCCGAAAACGACCTTTCCAGTGTAGCTGTCTGACGGCTCTATTCCTCACTCTCCGTTCACGATCGGGATCGACACCGTCACCGTCGTCCCCCGCGGCTCGCGCTCGGCGTAGTCGACGTCGGCGCCGACCGCCGCGGCGCCCCACGCGACGACCCACAGCCCGAGCCCGGAGCCGTGTTCGAGCGCCGTCTCCCGCCCGGCCTCGACGGTCTCGATCTCGTGGTCGGGGATCCCCGGACCGTCGTCGGCGACGGTGAGGACGAACCGGTCGGGCTCCTCCTCGTCGCCCTCGCCGCGCTCCCGTTCGAGCGACACCCGGACCCACGGCCCGCCGTCGTCGCGCTCGACGCCCTCCCCGTCGTGGTGGACCACGGCGTTCTCGACGGTGTTCTCGACGACCGCGCGGAGCGCGTCGGCCCTGACGCGGGTGGTCCACTCTTCGGTGTCCCTCTCTGTGCCCCGCCCCACGTCCAGTTCGACGGTCGCGTCGCCGTCGCGCTCCCGCCCGTCGGCGACGGCGCTCTCGACGAGCTCGTCGACGGCGACCGCGTTCGCCTCCCCGTCGGAGAGGAGCCGCTCGACGGTGCCCGCCTTCTCGCCGAGCGCGGCCAGCGCGCCCGCCCGGCGCTCGATCGCGTCGGCCATCCGCGCCAGCTCGGGGTCCTCCAATCGGTCGGCGAGCAGCTCGCCGTAGCCGTGGACGACGCCGGCGTCGTTCCGCAGGTTGTGCCGGAGCACGCGGTTCAACACCTCCAGCTGCTGCCGCCGGCGCTCCCGCTCCGTCACGTCCGAGAAGACGACCGTGTAGCCCACGCGGGTCCCGCTGGGGTCGGTCAGCGGCGAGGTCGACACCGCGTACGTGCGGCGCCCCGCGCCGAGTCCGGTGTCGACCTCGACCGTCTCGCGGGTGGTGCCCCCCTCGTCGTCGCCGCTCTCGTTGTCCTTCCCGTCCGCTCCGACCGGGACGTCGAGGAACGCGTCGAGGGGGCGGTCGCGGGCGGTCTCGGCGTCCGCGCCCAGCAGCGTCTCGGCGGCGGGGTTGAGCCGGACCACGCGTCGGTCCGGTGCGAGCGCGACGATCGGGTCGGCGAGGTCGTCGATCGCGGTTCGCTCGGCGGCGCGGCTCGTCGTCGGGTTGCGGTCGAACATCTCCGCGCGGTTGAACGCGTACGCGTCGAGCAGCACGTGGGGGACGAACATGATCGGCGCGAGCTGGAGCCGCGGCACCGGCCCGATCTGCAGCGTCCACGCGACCAGGGCGAACCCCGGCGGCAGCGAGCTCAGCGCGACCGCGGCGCTCTCCCGGCGGTACAGCGGGCCGTAGCTGAGCAGGGTGTCGACCAGCAGGAAGACCGCGCTGGCGACGAGCACGGTCTCGACGGCGACGACGAGGTACGCCCAGAGGCCGAACGCGTACGAGGCCGTCGCGACGCCGAACGCGGGGTCGATCCCGAACCCGGTCCAGAACGCCCCGTGGAACGGGTTCGTCGCCAAGAGGGCCGTCGAGAGCAGCCCGAAGCCGACGACGGAGGCGAACAGCCGGCCGCGGACCACGTCGCTCCGGCCCGTGTACTCCAGCGCGAAGCCGAGGAAGGCGACGCCGGTCCAGACGATCCCGAGCCACGCCGTCGTCTCCAGCGCGGCCCGGAGCGTCGGGTCCGAGACGAGCAGCCCGACCCCGTAGGAGAGACACCACGTCGCCTGCGCGGCGAACACGCCGAGAAACCAGTCGACGCCGGGGCGTCCCCGGTGTTCGCGGATCGCCAGCGCGAGACCGATCGCCCCCGCCCCGCCGGCGAGCGAGCCGCCGGCGGGCCACGCGGGGACGAGGTCGAGGACCATGCGTGGGGGACGACGGCGACGGCCGGCGTAAAACTGTCGTGCGGCCGCGGTCCGAGTCGCCCCCGCCTCGGCGCGGTCATCCGGTCCGGCGCCCGAACGCCGCCGCGACGGGGACGAGGAGCAGCGCGCCGACGAGGAACGGCGACGCGACGGCGACCGTGTAGAGGACGGCCATCAGCGGCGGCCCCACCGTTCGACCGAGGCTCGACGCGCCCTGCGTGACGCCGAAGGCGGCCCCCTGTTCCGCGTCGTCGGCCGACGTCGAGACGAGCGTCGCCAGCGAGACGTTGACGAGGGCGTTCCCCAGCGAGAGCGCCGCGAGCGCGACGAGCAGCGCGACCAGCGGGAGCGTGAGCCACGCCGGCCCGCCGAGCGCGACGTCGCCGGCCGCCCGGTCGACGAGTCCGGTGGCGGGGATCGCGACGAGCGCGGCCGCGAGAACGACCGATCCGACGGCGACGAGCGTTCGCGAGGGGACGATCCGCGAGAGCCGTCCGACGAGCACCCCCTGGTTCACCGCCCCGAGGACGCCGACGTAGGTGAGCAGGAACGCGGCGGCCGTCGCGTCGTAGCCGAACGCGTCGGCGACGTACGGGATGAACATCACCTGCACGCCCGCGAACGCGACGGCGACGACGAAGTACGCGACCGTCAGCGGTCGGAGCGCGACCGAGGAGAGCGCGTCGCGGAACTGGCCGATCGCGGTGGTGCGGCGGCGGCCCTCCGCGCCTGCCGCGCCCGCCGCCGGCCGCGTCCGGTTCGGTTCCTCGAGGAAGACGAACCCGACGCCCACCGCGAGGAAGCTCATCCCCGCCGCCGCGAAGCTCGGCAGCGAGTACGCCGTCGCCGGGATGAACGCCGGGAAGAGAGCGCCTGCGCGGGCCACGACGGGATCGGCCGCGAGCAGGCCACCGATCGCCGGGCCGAAGACGAAGCCCAGCGCGAAGGAGGCGCCGACGAGCCCGAGCGCGCCCGCGCGTCGGTCTCGGGGCGTGATGTCGGCGACGTACGCCTGCGCCGCGGCGATGTTGCCGCCCATCGCCCCGGCGAGCGTCCGGGAGCCGAACAGCGTCGCCAGCGCGGCGACGGTGCCGAAGCGCGCCCCCGACTCCCCGGCGTAGCCGAACGTCACCCACGCGACGCCGGCGGTCGCGAGCGACGCGAGCAGGACGGGCCGGCGCCCGATCCGGTCCGAGAGCCGGCCGAGCGTGGGCGCCGCGAGGAACTGCGCGAGCGAGTACGACGCCGCGAGCAGGCCGATGAAGGCGTCGCTGACGCCGAACGACCGCACGTAGAAGGGGAGGATGGGGATCACGATCCCGAAGCCGACCAGGTCGATGAACACGACGCCGATCACGACCGCGAGCGCGCGCCGCGGGTTGGCGACGGCGGGTGGTCGCTGCCCCTCGTCGTCGCCGCGGTCGGCGACGAGCGTCTCCACCTCGTCCCCGCTCGCCGCCGCGCCGGCCTCCGGGTGTGTCACGGTCGAGAGAGGCCGCGCGCGAACTTAAGAAGGCGGCCGCGGTACGTCGCCGCGGCCGGCGGCGACTCTGACTTATAAATGCCGCTCGATGACGCGCTTCGCGGCCTGCCCCTTCTCCTTCCAGCCGTACCCCTCGTCGTACACGTGGCGCTTCGCGTCGACGAGCTCCTCGGGCGTCGACTCCTCGAAGCCGCCGCGGTCCCACGCGCCGGACTCGCGCAGCCACTCGACGACGTTCTCGCGGGTCTCGGGCCACGAGAGCCCGACCATCTCGTACCACGCGACCATCGCGAAGACGGCGTTGTCGTGGCAGCCGGGGACGGAGCCGTGCTCGTAGACGGTCCGCATGGGGTCGCGGGTCGGCTCCGAGACGAGCTCCTTGAACTCCGCGGCGGTGAGCAGCCGGAGCCGACCGTTCTCCTCGACGACGCGCTGCTCGCGCTCCAAGGCGTCGAGCGCGGCCTTACGGAGCCCGCCCCACTCGCCGTGGACCGCCTCGCGGAGCGTGGACTCGGCCATCCCGTCGGGCTCGGCGGTGAGGACCGTCAGGAGGTCCGTGTACGCCTTCTCGATGGTCGGCCAGCTCACGCCCTCGAAGTCGCAGTCGGCGTCGTGGAGGCTGTTGGTCGTCCGACAGCCGGGACACGGGTAGCGGAACGTCGGCACTGGGTGGGAGTGTGCGGCCGCGGGAGTTAGGGTTTTCGCGACGCCCGGCGGGGGCGGAGCGCCGGGCGACCCCGGAGCCGCTCGGAATAGCCACGATCGATCACCCGCTTCCGAAACGTTTACTCGCCGGCCGGACGCGATTTCAGACGGTATGACAAAAGTCAGCGTCATCGGTGCGGCGGGGACCGTCGGGGCCGCGGCCGGCTACAACCTCGCGTTGCGCGACGTGGTCGACGAGCTCGTCTTCGTCGACATCCCGGACCAGCGCGAGACGACGATCGGGCAGGCGGCCGACACCAACCACGGCATCGCCTACGACTCGAACACGACCGTCCGGCAGGGCGAGTACGCGGACACCGCCGGCTCGGACGTCGTCGTGATCACGGCCGGGATCCCGCGGAAGGAGGGCCAGACCCGGATCGATCTGGCGGGCGACAACGCGCCCATCATGGAGGACATCGGCTCGTCGCTGGCCGAGCACAACGACGACTTCGTCACCGTCACCACCTCGAACCCGGTCGACCTGCTGAACCGCCACCTGTACGAGGCGGGCGACCGCGACCGCGGTCAGGTGGTCGGCTTCGGCGGGCGGCTCGACTCCGCGCGCTTCCGCTACGTCCTCTCCGAGCGCTTCGACGCGCCCGTGCAGAACGTCGAGGCGACGATCCTCGGCGAGCACGGCGACGCGCAGGCGCCCGTCTTCTCGAAGGTGCGCGTGGACGGCCGCGACCCCGAGTTCGACGCCGACGAGAAAGAGCAGATCCTGGCGGACCTCCAGGAGTCGGCGATGGACGTGATCAGCCGCAAGGGCGCCACGCAGTGGGGCCCGGCCACCGGCGTCGCGCACACGGTCGAGGCGATCCTGAACGACACCGGCGAGGTGCTCCCCTGTTCGGTCGTGCTCGACGGCGAGTTCGGCTACGACGACACCGCGCTCGGCGTGCCCGCGAAGCTCGGTTCGAACGGCGTCGAGGAGGTCGTCGAGTGGGACCTCGACGAGTACGAGGCCGAGCTGCTCGATGAGGCCGCCGAGAAGCTCTCCGAGCAGTACGAGAAGATCGCGTAACAGCCGAGTCGACCCCCTCGGTTGCCGAGGCCGACGCGATCTCGATACTCCGTTTTTTGCGTGATGCTGGCCGGAGCTTGCGACAGCGCCGAACGCTTATTTATAAGTAAAGCTGTGCGGTGGCGCGTGCCACCGAGCGCCCACCGGGCGCGAGGTGCACGCGCGAGGGACGCGGTGAGCGCTCGAAGAGCGCGAACCGCGAGGCTGGGGAGGTGTGAGGCTGCGGTCGCGGTGGGGGCGGGACTCAAAGGGGCGGTCGCGAGGGCGAAGCACGCCGCAGCAAGCACCGCAGCGAGCGATAGCGAGCGAGGAGCGCAGCAAGGCGCGCGAGACGTCGCGGCCGGGGCTTTGGAGGTGTTCGTCCTCGCTCCGTCAGCAGCTGCGTATACCCGAGCGGCCGGGGCTTTGGAGGTGTTCACCGGCGATCCGCAGCTGTCCGCCTATAAACAACCGACTCAGAGTTCTCACTCCGCTTATTCGCCGTCGGCGTTCGCGAAGAACTCCACGTCGCCGGCGATGACCGCGCTCGCGACCACGCCGCCGCCGACCAGCAGCGCGACGACGAGCGTCGTCAGCGTCACCGAGAGTGCGTCACCGCCGACCGCGACGCCGACGAACGCGCCGACGGAGCCGCCGACGCCGCCGGCGATGACCGCGAGCGTCTGTGCCTCGCTCATAGGTGTCGGTTTCCCAACACGGATAATAAGCGTTCGCGTCGGGCTCTCACGGGTGATAACGGGACGAGCGGTCGTCGACGCGCCTCTCAACCGTCGGCGGCGCACCTCTCGACCGCCGTCAGCGCGGATAGCGTCGGCCGAGGTCGACGCCGTGGCCGCCGTCCTCCGCTTCGGTTGCGTCGTCGCTCTCCGCGCTCTCGTCTCCGGTGTCCTCCGCCGTCTCCTCGCCCGGACTCACGCTCCCGGTCCGGTAGCCGGCCATGTCGAGGGTGACGTAGTCGAAGCCGAGGTCGGTGAGGTGCTCGTGGACGGCGTCGGCGAACGCCGGGTCGAGCGCGCGCTCCAGCTCGTCAGGGGCGATCTCGACGCGCGCGAGCCCGTCGTGGTCGCGGACGCGGAACCCCTCGAACCCCCACTCGCGGAGCACTCGCTCGGCTTTCTCCACGCGTGTCAGCCGCTCCTCCGTCACCTCTAGGCCGGTCGGGATCCGCGAGGAGAGACACGCCATCGACGGCTTGTCGGCGACCGAGAGGTCGTACGCCTCGGCGATCTCGCGGACCTCGCCCTTCGAGATCCCGGCGTCCAGCAGCGGCGAGGACACGTCCAGCTCCTCGACCGCGCGCAGGCCGGGGCGGTGCCCCTCGCCGGGGTCGTCGGCGTTCGTCCCGTCGCAGACGGTGCCGATGCCGAGCTCTTGGGCGGTCTCGTACATCCGGCCGAGCCGCATGGTCCGGCAGTGGTAACACCGGTCGCCGTCGTTGGCGACGAAGTTCGGGTCGTCGAGCTCGGAGAACGTCACGGTCTCGTGGCGGATCCCGATCTCGCCGGCGACCCGCTTCGCGTCGTCGAGCTCCGCGGCCGGTAGCGTCTCGCTCCGCGCCGTGCACGCGACCGCGTCGTCGCCGAGGGCGTCGCGCGCGATCGCGGCGACGACCGCGGAGTCGACGCCGCCGGAGAAGGCGACGAGGACGCCGTCGCGCTCGCCGAGGGCGTCGCGGGCGGCCGCCGCCTTCGCCGCCGTCTCCGGGTCGAGGGCGTCCCGGTCGGCGGCGAGGGTGTGGTGACTCATGCCCCCGCGTTCGCGGGCGGCGGGAAAAAGCGCGTCGGCCGCGGCGAGCGCGAGGAATCCGGCGTCGCACCTCATTTCGACCGCGACCCCCCATCCTTTTGCGCGTTGCCGCGATAGCGCCGAGTAGATGGAGCTGGAGGCGATCCCCGGCGTCGGAGCGAAGACGGCCGCCGCGTTGCGCGAGCTCGACGACCCGGCCGCGACCGTCGAGTCCGGCGACGTCGCCGCGATCGCCCGCGCGCCCGGTGTCAACGAGGCCCGCGCGGCCCGCATCGCCCGCGGCGCGATCCGCCGCCGACATGGCGACGACGGCCGCGTGCTGGCGACCGACCGCGCCCGCGAGGTGTACCGGGAGGCGATCGACCTGCTGCGCGAGCGCACGGTCACCGACTACGCCGCCAAGCGGCTGGAGACCTTCTATCCGAGCGCCTCCGCCTCTCGGATCGCGGAGGCACAGTCGTTCGTCGAGTCGGCGATCGAGCGCGACCCCGACCCCGCGGTCCGCGAGGCGCTCGCGGGCGTCGAACCCCTCACCGATCCGCCGACGGTCCGCGTGCGCGACCGCTGTCTCGCGACCGCCGACGCCGAGACGCTCGCGCGGGCCGAGGCCGCCGTCCCGGAGCTCTCGGTCGAGACGGTCGAGGACGCCCGCGACGTCTCCGAGCTCGCCCGCTCGTACGCGACCGTGATCGTCTTAGACGAGGAGTTCGCCGGGCTCGACGTCGAGGGCGACGTCCACGTCCGGCCGGACGCCCTCGACGAGCCCGCCGAGACCGTCCCGGAGCGCCTGCTCGCGTTCTTCGCCGCGAACCGCGAGCGGCTGGAGGCGGCCGCGGCGGTCCACGAGGCGGCCGCGGCGGCGGGCGACCCCGTCGCCGACGGCGACCCCGCCGCGGACCCCGACCGCCTCCGCGACGCG
>NZ_MWTH01000005.1:96667-261641 GCF_059752395.1 Halorubrum sp. B53
CTCGCGCGGCTCGACGACGACGGGACGATCGTCGGCGACGAGGAGCTGACCCGCCTGACCGCCGCCGTCGACGACCTCGACGCCGCGGTGTCGACCGCGGAGTCGGTCGCCGACGACCGCCTCCGGGAGGCGATCCGCGAGCGCGACGTGACCATCGAGGGGACCGACTTCCTCTCCTTAGTTGAGCAGGGCGCCCGCGTCGACTCGCTTCTTGACCGCGAGCTCGCCGACGAGTACGACGAGGCGATGGCCCGCGCCCGCGAGCACCTCGCCGACGCACTTCGCTTGGAGCCCGAGGAGGCGGAGCTCGCCGACCGCGTCTTCGGCGGCGACCCCTCGTTCCCGGTCGACCACGACGAGGGCGCCGTCTCGCGGCTCAAGACCGAGCTCTCGGCCGCGCGCGACCGGCGGGCCGCCCGGCTGAAGGCCGAGCTCGCGAGCGACCTCGGCGACCTCCGCGAGCCGGTGGAGACGCTCGTCCGGGACGCCCTCGAGCTTGACGTGGAGCTCGCGATCGCGCGGTTCGCCGACGACTTCGACTGCGTCATGCCCGAGGTGGTCGACCCCGGATCGCCCGACTCGGGCTTCCGCATCGAGGGCGGGCGCTCTCCCCTCCTCGACGTCGACTTCGCCGACGCCGAGCCGGTCGACTACGCCGTCTCCGGCGCGACGCTGCTCTCCGGCGTCAACTCCGGCGGGAAGACCTCGACGCTCGATTTGGTCGCCTTGGTCGTCGTGCTCGCGCAGATGGGGATGCCCGTCCCCGCCGCGTCGGCGACGGTCGAACGCTTCGAGGAGGTCCACTACTACGCCAAATCGCAGGGCACCCTCGACGCGGGCGCGTTCGAGGCGACCCTCCGCGACTTCGGCGACCTCGTCGAGGGCGCGGACGGTCGGCTCGTGTTGGTCGACGAGCTGGAGTCTATCACCGAGCCCGGCGCCTCCGCGAAGATCATCGCGGGCATCCTCGAGGCGCTCGACGGGCAGGACGCGACGGCAGTCTTCGTCTCCCACCTCGCCCGCGAGATCCGCGACGCGGCCGACTTCGACGTCGCCGTCGACGGCATCGAGGCCGAGGGGCTCGTCGACGGCGAGCTGCGGGTGAACCGGTCGCCGCGGAAGGGTCACCTCGCGCGGTCGACGCCGGAGCTCATCGTCGAGAAGCTCGCCGGCGACCGCGACACGGAGTTCTACGGGGACTTACTGGAGAAGTTCTGAGACGGGGGCGCCCCGTCGGCGGCTCTCCCGGTCCCAGCCGCCGCCCTCAGTCGGCGTCGCGCTCGGCCGTGACCGTGATCTCGACGTCGAGCGGCGCGGGGAGCCGCGACACCTCCACGCAGGTCCGCGCCGGGTACGGCTCCGAGAGGAACGCCCGGTACGCCTCGTTGACCGCGTCGTAGTCGTCCATGTCGGTGAGGTAGACGGTCGCCGACACGATCGCGTCCGGGCTCGTCCCGGCCGCCTCCAGTATCGCGGCGACGTTTTCGAGCGTCTGCGTCGTCTGTGCGGCCACGGAGTCGGGCGCCTCGCCGGTGTCGGGGTCTACGCCCGTCTTCCCCGAGACGTGGACCGTGTCACCCGAGACGATCCCCTGCGAGTACGGTCCGAGGGCCTCCGGCACGTCGTCTGTCGTTATCTCTCGCATCGCTCGGAGCGACGGCGTGCCGGGGTATCAAGGTGCGGGTCGCTCACGGGCGCGGGTCGCCTCGACACGTACCACGAGCAGGACGCCCCGCGCGGCCGACGCCCCTCAGTCGTCGTCCGCGGCCGCGGGCTTCCGGCGGTCGTCGCGCGGCCCCGTGATGTCGACGTCGGGGAGCAGGTCGCGCAGGTACCGCCCGGTGTGCGAATCCTCCTCGCGGGCGACTTCCTCCGGCGTCCCGCTGGCGACGAGCTCGCCGCCGCCCTCGCCGCCCTCGGGGCCGAGGTCGACGATGCGGTCGGCGTTCTTCACCAAGTCGAGCTCGTGCTCGATGACGACCACGGTGTTGCCGCCGTCGACGAGGCGGTGGAGCACGTCGATCAGCTTGCGCTCGTCCTCCTTGTGGAGCCCCGTCGTCGGCTCGTCGAGCAGGTAGAGGGTGTCGCCCGTCGCCTTCTTCCCGAGCTCCTCGGCGAGCTTCACGCGCTGGGCCTCGCCGCCGGAGAGCGTGGTGGAAGGCTGGCCGAGCTCCATGTAGCCGAGCCCCACATCCTTTAAGAGCTTCAGGCGGCGCTGGAGCCCCTGGTGGCTCTCGAAGAAGTCGTACGCCTCGTCGACGCTCATGTCGAGCACGTCCGAGATGGTCGCGCCCTTATAAGTGACGTCGAGCGTCTCGTCGTTGTACCGGGCCCCGCCGCACTGCTCGCAGGGGACGTACACGTCCGAGAGGAAGTTCATCTCGATCTTCACGGTCCCCTGCCCGCCGCACTCCTCGCAGCGCCCGCCCTTCACGTTGAACGAGAAGCGGCCCTTCTCGTAGCCGCGGCGCTTCGCGAGCTTGGTCTCCGCGAACAGCTCGCGGACGTAGTCGAACACGTCCGTGTACGTCGCGGGGTTCGACCGGGGCGTCCGGCCGATCGGCGACTGGTCGATGAGTCGCACCGTCTCGATCCCCTCGGTCCCCTCGATCGCGTCGTGCTCGCCGGGGTCGACCGAGGTGTTGTCGTTCATCTTCCGGGCGAGGCCCTTATAAAGAACGTCGTGGACCAGCGTCGACTTCCCGGAGCCGGAGACGCCCGTGACGGTCGTCAGCGTGCCGAGGGGGATCGACACGTCGAGGTCCGTGAGGTTGTGCTGGCGGGCGCCCCGCACCGTCAGCTCGCCGTCCGGCTCGCGGCGCTCCTCGGGGACCGGGATCTCCCTGCGGCCCGCGAGGTAGTCGGCGGTTACCGACTCGTCGGCCGCGACGATGTCGTCGAAGTCGCCCTGCGCGACCACCTCGCCGCCGCGCTTGCCGGGGCCGGGTCCCATGTCGATGATCTCGTCGGCCCGGCGCATCGTCTCCTCGTCGTGCTCGACGACGACGAGGGTGTTGCCGAGGTCCCGAAGTCCGGTGAGCGTGTCGAGCAGACGGTCGTTGTCGCGCTGGTGGAGCCCGATCGACGGCTCGTCGAGCACGTACAGCACGCCGACGAGCCCGGAGCCGACCTGGGTCGCGAGCCGGATGCGCTGGCTCTCGCCGCCCGAGAGCGTCGACGCCTCGCGGTCGAGCGTGAGGTACTCTAAGCCGACCTCCTCCATGAAGCCGAGCCGCGCGCGGATCTCTTTTAAAATCTCCTCGGCGATCGTCGTGTCGCGCTCACCGAGCCGCGCCTCCATCCCCTCGAAGTGCGCGCGGGCGTCGGCGATCGACATCCGGTTCACCTCGGTGATCGGCGTGCCGTCGACGAGGACGTGCCGCGACTGCTCTTTGAGGCGGGTGCCCTCGCACTCCGGGCACGTGGTGACGGCCATGAACTCCTCGATGTGGTCGCGGGCGCGCTCGGAGTCGGTCTCGACGTGACGGCGCTCCAGGTTCGGGATGACGCCCTCGAACCGCTCCGTCTTCTCGCGGGTGCCGTTCTTGGTGGTCCACTCGAAGTGGACGAGGTCGTCGGTGCCGTAGAGGAACTGCCGCCGAATCGCCTCGTCGAGCTCCTCGAAGGGCGTCTCCAGCGAGACGCCGAAGTGGTCGGCGACGTTGTCGAGCTGGCGGGAGTAGTAGGTGCGGTCGTAGCTCCACGGCTCGAACACGTGCTTGAGCGGTTTGGAGGGGTCAGAGATTACGAGGTCCTCGTCGACCTCCTTGGTGGAGCCGATCCCCTCGCACTCGGAACAGGCGCCGTACGGGCTGTTGAAGGAGAACGAGCGCGTCTCGATCTCGGAGAACTGGAAGTCGGAGTTGGGGTTGCCGAGCTCCTCGGAGAACTCCACTATCAGTCGGTCGTCGCCGTCGGCGTCCTCAGCGAGCGACCCGGTCGATCGGGTGTTGGAGGCGAACGGGACGTCTTCGGGCGGGTCCGGGACGATCAGCTTGAGCGCGCCGCCGGCCTCCTCCAAGGCGGTCTCGACGGAGTCGGTGATCCGCGAGCGGGCGTCGGGCGAGACGGTCACGCGGTCGACGATCACGTCGATCGTGTGGTCGTAGTTCTGGTCGAGCTCGGGGTCGTCGAGCGTCAGGTCGACGGGCTCGCCGTCGACCTCGACGCGGGCGTACCCGTCCGAGACCAGCTCCTCGAACAGCTCCTCGAAGGCGCCCTTCTGGTCGCGCACGACCGGCGCGGCGATCTTCGCGCGGGTCCCCTCGGGCAGTTCGAGGATCTGTTTCACCATGTCCTGGGCGGACTGCTCGCCCACCTCCTCGCCGGTGACGGGGTCGTACTGGGTACCGATCCGGGCGTACAGCAGCCGGAGGTAGTCGTGTAGCTCGGTGACGGTTCCCACGGTCGAGCGGGGGTTGTTCGCGGCGTTCTTCTGGTCGATGGAGATCGCGGGCGAGAGCCCCTCGACGGCCTCCACCTGCGGCTTGTCCATCTGCCCGAGGAAGTTACGGGCGTACGCCGACAGCGACTCGATGTACCGGCGCTGCCCCTCGGCGTACACCGTGTCGAACGCGAGCGACGACTTCCCCGACCCGGAGAGCCCGGTGACGACGGTGAACTCCTCGCGCGGGATCCGGACGTCGAGGTCCTTGAGGTTGTGTTCCTCGGCGCCGCGGACCTCGATGTAGTCCTTGCTCATTTCGTCCGCTCATAGCGTGCGCGCGCGGGAATACTCGTCGGTCCCCCGGGGGAATCACCGCCGCCGGTCGTCCGATCCCCTCAGCGCCGTTCCCTCAGCGCCCGATCCCTTCAGCGCCCGATGACCTTCGAGGGCGGTGAGAGGTTCCGACGCCCGCCGAACGTGACGAGGAACAGGAGGCCGACGCCGACCCCGTACGCCGCCATCAGCGGGAGCGTCGCGAGGAGCATCGTGATCACGTCCGCGGGGGTGAACACGGCGGCGAACAGCATGATCCCGACGGTGACTTCGCGCCAGCGGGTCCGGAACACGTCGTACGGGACGCCGGCGTTGTTCAGGAGGACCATGGCGATCGGGATGTCCGCGAGGAACCCGAGCCCGATCGTCGTGTAGATGACGAGCCAGAGGAAGTCGCTCACCTGGTAGGTGATGATCATGTCCGCGAGCCGCGCGTCGGTCACGAGCCAGCCGATGAGCCCCGGCGCGACGTAGGCGTAGCCGAGCGCGAAGCCGCCGATCAGCCCGCCGAACAGCGCGCCCGTCCAGAGGTACACCTGGGTGACCCGCCCGGCGACGAAGCCGCGCTCGCGCAGGGCCGGCCACGCGTAGTAGAGCACGACCGGGAACACCGCGACGATCCCGAGCAGGATCGAGAACTTCACCATGAAGATCAGCGCCTCGACGGGGTGGAGCGTGATGATGTTAATCCCGCCCTCGATCTCCGCCGGGACGCGCCGTTCGAGGTCGTTTCGCACCGTCGCCAGCCCCCCGAGGTACAGCCACGTGAACGCGGCCGCCATCACGGCGCCGAAGACGGCGACGAGCCGGAACGACCGCGACCGCAGCGAGTCGAAGATGAACTTGACGTCCGTGTAGTAGCCGCCGATGTCGTCCTCGGCCGCCTCCTCCTCGCCGTCGGTGAGCTCGGAGAGGAACGTCGAGCTCGCGCGGGAGGTCCGGTCCTGCATCGTGCCCATCAGCCCGCCCTGGTCGCCCGCGCCGCCGGACCCGCCGGAGCCGCTCGCGCCCGCGTCACCGGTTCCGTCGCCGTCCTCGCTTCCGGCCGCTCCGTCGCCGCCCTCGTTCACCTCGTCGAAGCGGTCGAGGATCGCCTGCGCCCGTTCCGGATCGTCGTCGTCGATCGCGGCCTGCGCGAGCGCGAGCGACTCCTCCTCGCCCATCTCCGCGAAGGCGTCGTCGGGGGCGGCCCGCACGCCGGCGGCGTCGAGCTCGCTCACGTCGATGGCCGCCGGGTCGCCGTACTGGTACCCCGCGCTCGTCGTGTCGAGGTCGGCGTAAACGGCCCACAGCGTCGCGACGGCGACGAACGCCAGCGCCCACACGGCGGCGTATATCCCGGCGGCGGTCGCGGGGTCGACGCCCAGGCCGGCGCCCGGCTCGAGGAACCGCCAGTCGCTGTTGGCCAGCCGGAGGAGGTCGTTGAACGCGGTCCGGCCGCCGTACTCGTAGAAGGCGTACACGAGCCCGCCGCCGAGGACGGCCGCGCCGCCGACGACGTTCCAGTGGTTCCGGACCGCGCCGAGCACGTCGATGCGGTCGGAGCTCCGCTGGGCCGTCACGACGAGCTTCGCGAGGTAGAGGCTGAAGCCGTACAAGGCGATCAGCGGGAACGCCCACATCAGCTGTGTGAACGGGTCCGGCGGCGAGAACACCGCGCCGAAGACGAAGATGGCGACGACCGCGTAGCGCCACTTGTCGCGGAACGTCTCGTACTGAACGATTCCCGAGTACGAGAGCCCGGTGATGAGGAGGGGCATCTGCCCGGCGAGCCCGAAGGAAAGCGAGAGGAAGACGATGAACTCCGTCCACATGACGATGGAGTAGGTGGGCTGGATCCCGGCCTCCAGCCCGAAGCCGGCCAGGAAGGAGAACATGATCGGGAAGAACGCGTAGATCCCGTAGCCGACGCCGACGGTGAACAGGCCGC
Organism: Halorubrum sp. B53; assembly: GCF_059752395.1. Taxonomy (NCBI): domain Archaea; kingdom Methanobacteriati; phylum Methanobacteriota; class Halobacteria; order Halobacteriales; family Haloferacaceae; genus Halorubrum; species Halorubrum sp. B53. The sequence goes on from NZ_MWTH01000005.1 coordinate 103,318, forward strand.
CGCCGAGGAGTCCGACCCCCGCGAGCTTCCAGCGCGGGATCGGCGACTGCGGCCACGCGCCGCGGGCGCGGAGCTCGTCGCGCGAGACGTAGATCAGGGGCGGAATCGCGACGATCGCGCCGACGATCAGCCCGATCTTCGCCTGCAGGAGGATCACCTCGAACGGGGTGGTCGCGATGACGTCGGCCTCGGCGGCGACCGCGGGAGACATGTTCGACTTCGTGACGGTGTAGAGGAACTCCCAGACGTACATACGGAGCGCCCAGAACGTCGCGAGGAATCCCAGCAGGAAGACGACGAACACCTTTTGGAGGTCTTTCTGGATCGACCGGAGGAACGCCTTCGCCGACTCGCGTCCCTCCGCGAGCGACTGCTGGGTATCCTCGTCGAGGGCACTCGCCATAGGGGAGTGGAAGTCCGTCCCCGTTATCAACCTTTTCTACCCGTCGCGTGCGGTGCGGCACCCGGTTCCTCTCGGCTCTATCCGAAAAGGCCTATAGTCGCCCGGTTGCGAACGTGAAGTGAATGGACGACTCGGACCGGTCCCGCGACGAGCCATCGGCCCCCGAGGACGACTCGGTCGCCGACGACGCCGCCAGCGACGGCGGCGGCACCGACGCGGATGGGGACGAGCCGGACTCCGTCGGCACCGACTCCGTCGACTCCGAGGTGTCGCCGGAGGTCACGCCCGAAGTCGGCGACGTCGCCGACGACGAGGCCGCCGAGGCTTCTTCCGCGGACGACGGCGGGGACGGCGACGCTGACGACGATCCGAGGGTACCGGACGACAGCGACCCGAGCGCACCGGCCGAGGGCGAGTCGACCGAGAGCCTCGGCGACGGCGGGACGCCGGCGACGGCCGAGGACGCGGCCGCCGGAACCGTCGAGGACGCGACGATCGCGGACGACGGCACGACCGACGACTCCTTCGAGGGGTTAGAGGCGCCCGAGTCGGACGAGGAGATGCCGCTCGCGGCCCACATCGAGGAGATGATGCGGCGGCTCGCGGTCGTCTTCCTCTTCGGCGGGCTCGCGACGCTCGTCGTGGTGACGGAGTCGACGGAGCTGATCAACTACTTCTGGAGCTACCACATCCCCGAGCCGACGATGAATCGCCCGCGGCTGTACGGGCCCCTCGAACTCCCGCTCACCCGGCTGAAGGTCGCCGGGCTCGCGGGCGTCGTCGTGGGACTCCCGGCGTTCGTCTACCAGACCTACCGGTTCATGAAGCCCGGGCTCTACGAGAACGAGCGGCGCTACTACCTCGCGGCGGTCCCGACGAGCCTCGTGCTCGGCGGCATCGGCATCGCGTTCGCCCACTTCCTCGTGTTGCCCGCGATCTTCTCGTACTTCACCACCTACACCTCCGACGCCGCGACGATCGCCTTCGGGCTCGCGGAGACGTTCAACCTGATCGTCATCATGCTCGCGTTCATGGCGATCGTCTTCCAGATCCCGCTGTTCATCATGCTCGCGATCATGATGAACCTCGTCACCCGCCAGTGGCTGGAGGCGAAGCGCCTGCTGTTCTGGGGGGCGTTCCTCGGGATCGCGTTCCTCTTCAGCCCCGACCCGACCGGGATGGCGCCCATCATCGTGACGCTCACGATGATCGTCCTGTACGAGGGGACGCTGGCGATCCTGCGCTGGACCGGGAACTAGATCCGGTCTCCGTCGGTTGTTTATAAGTGGTCGACCGCGGAGTGCCGGTGAACGCTTCCGAAGCCCCAGCCGCTCGTTTATAAACCGTTGCCGGTGGATCCGCGACGGACTCCGCCAAATCCCCAGCCGCTCGTTTATAAATAGTTGACCGCGGATCGGCGACGAACCCCTCCAAAGCCCCAGTCGCGAGGGCGACGTACGCTCGCTGTGCTCCTCGGTCGCACACTGCGTTCGCTCCCTGCGGTGCTTGCGTCGCCTACGTCGCCCTCGCGACTGCCCCTTTGAGTCCCACCCGGACCGCACCGCAACCGCACCTCACACCTCCCCAGCCTCGTCGGCCTCCCTTCGGTCGGCCGACTCCCTCGCGCGTGCGACTCGCGGCCTCCGCTTCGCTCCGGCCGCTCGCAGGCACGCGCCGCCGCGCCGCCGATACGCATTAGTCCGGAGGGAGCGATCGGCTCGGGATGGTCCTCGGTCTCGTCGTTCCGGCCGCGATCTCGTTCGTGTTCGCCGCGATCGCGGCGGACGTGGGTGCCCTCCGCGCGCTGGAGGTGTATTTCGACCCGAATCAGGACAGCGTCTTTCTTATGGACGACCGCGAGCCGCCGAACCGTCGGTGAGGTCGCGGCGGTTCCGGATCGGTCCCGCCCGCGGTGCCCTCACGCCCCGCCGAGCAGTTCGACGAGCAGCGCGTTCTGCGCGTGCATCCGGTTTTCGGCCTGGTCCCAGACGAGGGCGCGGTCGGATTCGAGTACGTCGTCGGTGACCTCCTCGCCGCGGTGCGCGGGCAGGCAGTGCATCACCTTCGCGTCGGTGTCGGCGAGCAGGTCCGCGTTCACCTGAAACCCGTCGAAGGCGGCGAGCTTCTCCTCGCGCTGGTCTTCCTGCCCCATCGAGATCCACACGTCGGTGTAGACGACGTCGGCGCCCTCGATCGCGGTCTCTGGGTCCGTCGTCGGCGCCACGTCCGCGCCGAACTCGGCGGCGCGGTCGAAGACGGCGGGGTCCATCCCGTAGTCGGCGGGGGTGGCGACCTGCACGTCGACGCCGGCCATCGCCGCGCCGACGACGAACGACTGCCCGACGTTGTTGCCGTCGCCGACCCACGCGACCGTGGCGTCCTCGCCGACCGTCTCGCGGATGGTGAGCAGGTCGGCGAGCGTCTGGCACGGGTGCGCCTCGTCCGTGAGCCCGTTGATGACGGGGCAGTCGGCGTACTCGGCGAGCGTCTCGACGTCGGCGTGGTCGAACAGCCGGGCCATCACGCCGTCGACGTACCGGCCGAGCACGCGCGCGGTGTCCTTCAGCGGCTCTCCGTGGCCCAGTTGGATGTCGTCGGGGCCGAGGAACATCGCGTGGCCGCCGAGCCGCGTCATCCCCGTCTCGAAGGAGACCCGGGTGCGCGTCGAGGGCTTCTCGAAGATCATCCCGAGCGTCGCGTCGCTCAGTCGGGGGTCGGTCTCGCCCGCCTTCATCGCGGCGGCGCGGTCGAGCAGCGCGTCCAGTTCGGCGGGCGTCACGTCGTCGATGTCGAGGAAGTCGTCGGTGGCGAGTGGCATCGTGTGTGGTGTGTTGGTGTGGTTCGTGGTGTCGTTCGAAAACAGATGCGTTGCGGGTCGGTGACGGGACGGGACGCTACAGTCGCTCGCGACAGACGTCGGTCAGGACGCTCACGGCGCGGTCCAGCTCGGAGAGCGGGAGCCGCTCGTCGGGCGCGTGGTCCAGATCGGAGTTCCCGGGGCCGTAGGTGACCATCGGGCAGTCCCACGCGGCCGCGAAGAGGTTCATGTCGCTCGTTCCGGTCTTCCGGAGCAGGCGCACGTCGCCGCCGGCGCCGCGGATCGCGACGCGGAACGCCCGCGCCAGGCCGGTCCGGGGGCTCTCCATCACGGGGGGCATCGGGTCGCCCCAGTGCACCGACCCGGTCGAGAGCTCCGCCTCCGCGAGCTCGTGGATCTCGTCGACCGGGCGAGACGGCGGGACCCGCAGCTGGACGTCCATCGTCGTCTCCACGGCGAGCCCGTCGTCGCTCAGCCCGCCGTCGATCGAGATGGGCTTCGTCGTCACCTGGTCGAACACCGCGGTCTCCGGGTCCTCGGGGGTGAACGCCTCCTCGACGCCGTGCCACCAGTCGATCGCGTGCTGGATCGCGTTCGGCTCCGGCCGCGAGGAGTGGCCCGACTCGCTCGTGTTCACGTACGTCCCCTCCAGCAGGCCGCGGTAGCCGAGGGTGATCCCGGTCCAGCCGGAGGGCTCGCCGTTGATCACCGCGTCCGGCGCGTCGCGGTCGCCGATGAGGTGGCGCGCGCCGCCGGAGTCGACCTCCTCGCGGACGACGCCCGCGAAGGAGACGCCCGTCTTCACCGCCGCGACCGCCATCGAGACCAGCGGTCCCGTCGCGTCGACCGCCCCGCGACCCCACAGCACGGGCTCGCCGGGCTCGCCGACGCGGACGTCGGACGGTTCGGGCAGCTCTCCCTCGGGGGGCGCCGACCGCACCTCGACCGGGATGTCGCCCGGGACCGTGTCGACGTGCGAGGTCAGGAGGACGGCGTCGTCGGCCGGCGCGCGGACGTTCCCGACCTCGTCGACCCACGCCTCCCGGCCGTTCGCCTCGAAGAAGTCGACGAGCCGCTCGGCCGCCCGCTCCTCCTCGCCCGACGGCGAGGGGATCGACACCATGTCGTACAGCAGCTTCCGGGCGGGCGTGTCGCAGGCCGCGGGGTAGCCGCCGCCGGCGACGACATCGCCAGCGGACTGCTCGGCCGCCGCGTCCTCGGCCTCCGGCTCCGCGTCGCTCTCGCGTCCCTTCCCGGTCGCCATCACCCGATCACCTCCGCGAGGGCGTCGACGACCCTATCGGCGTGCTCGCGCTCTATCGTCAGCGGCGGGAGCAGGCGCAGCACGGTCCGACCCGCCGGCAGCGCGAGGATCTGGTGATCGATCGCGAGGTCGCGCAGCAGGCGGTTCGAGCCGCGCTTCACCTCGACCCCGATCATCAGGCCGTCGCCGCGCACGTCGCGGACGTCGTCGCCGAGGCGCTCCTCGATCTGCCCGCGGAGGTACGCGCCGACCTCGGCGGCGTGGCTCGGGAGCCCCTCGCGCTCGATGACGTCGAGCGTGGCGCCCGCGGCAGCCGACACCACGGGACCCCCCGAGAACGTCGAGCCGTGATTGCCGGCGTCCTCGGCGATCCAGTCGCGACACAGCGTCGCGCCGATCGGGAGCCCGCTGCCGAGCCCCTTCGCGGTCGTGAGGACGTCCGGGACCACGTCGTGCTTGTCGGCCGCCCACAGCGACCCCGTGCGGCCGAGCCCGGTCTGGATCTCGTCCAGTATCATCGCCGCGCCCGACGTCGCCGTCGCGACGCGAACCGCCTGCAGGTACTCGGTGTCGACGGGGTTGATCCCGCCCTCGCCCTGCAAGGGTTCGAGGATCACCGCCGCGGTCTCGTCGTCGACGGCCTCGCGCATCGCGTCGGCGTCGCCGTACTCGACGAACTCCACGCCGCCCGCGAGCGGCTCGAACCCCTCCTTGTACTTCTGCTTCCAAGTGGTCGCGAGCGCGCCCATCGTCCGGCCGTGGAACCCCTGCGTCGTCGCGACGATCTTCTCACGGCCCGTCGCGTGCCGGGCGAACTTCAGCGCGGCCTCGTTGGCCTCCGTGCCGGAGTTACAGAGCCAGACGTTGTCGACGTCGACCGGGCCGGCCTCGGAGAGCCGCTCGTACAGCGCCGTCCGCGCCGCGTGCGGGTACGACGCCTGCACGTACATGAGCTCCTCCAGCTGGCTCGTCGCGGCGTCGACGACCTCGGGGTGACAGTGGCCGACGGGCGTGCAGGCGTAGCTCGCGCCGAAGTCGAGGTATCCGGTCCCGTTGGTGTCCGTGACGTGGACGCCGTCACCGGAGGCGATCTCGATCGGCTTCTCGGAGAAGACGAAGCCGCTCACGCCGTCTCACCTCCGGTCTCGGCCTGTTCTGCAACTGCAGAGCGCATCATGGTCGTCCCCTCGCCGCCGAGCGCGGCGACGATGGGGTCGCCGACGTTGGCGTCGGCGACGACGACGCGCCCGGAGCCGCCCGAGAGCGCCTCTTTCGCGGCCATCACCTTCTTGCTCATGAACCCCTCGGCGGCGTCCTCGACCGCCGCGAGCCCGTCGGGCGTCGCCGCCGACTCGATGCGCGTGTCGGGGTCGTCCGGGTCGGCGTAGACGCCCGCCACGTCCGTGAGGAGCACGAGGTCGGCGCCGAGCGCGCCGGCGACCGCGGCGGCCGCCCGGTCGGCGTCCGCGTTGACCGGCGTGACGCCGCCGTCGCTCTCCTTCCCCTCCATGGGGGGCGAGACGACGGGCGTGTAGCCGTCGTCGAGCAGCCCGGAGAGGAGGTCGGCGTTCACCGATTCGATCCGCCCGGAGTGTTCGCCGCGGCGGATCTTCTTCTTGCCGTCCTCGACCACGCGGACCGCCGACTTGCGGGGCCCCGAGAGGAGCCCGCCGTCGACGCCGGAGAGGCCGACCGCGTCGACGCCGGCCTCGCGGAACAGCGCCGTCAGCTCGGTGTTGAGCTTGCCGGCCATCGCCATCGTGAACGCCTCCATCGCCTCGGCGTCGGTGAACCGCCCCGTGACGCCGGAGGCGGACTCGACGTACTCCGGCTCCATGCCGAGCCGCTCGATCGTCTCGTCGACGACAGTCGAGCCGCCGTGGACGACGACGACCTCGCGCCCATCGGCGACGAGGCGAGCGACGTCGCCGACCGCGCCGGCCGGGTCGACCGCCTTCGCGCCGCCGATCTTGACGACGACCGGGGGCTCGTCGGCGGGCTCGTCTCCGCTCATGGCGATCCCACCGGGTGGAGTCCCTGGAATTCGAGCCCGGCGGTCTCGGGCAGCCCGAGCGCGACGTTCGCCGCGTGGACCGCCTGTCCGGCCGATCCCTTGGTCATGTTGTCGATGGCCGAGAAGACGACCACCCGGCGGTTGCCGGGGTCGAGCTCGAAGCCGACCTCGCCGTGGTTCGTGCCGGCGACCGACTTCGGCTCGGGGTAGCGGTAGACGCCGCCCCCGCCGGAGACGATCCGCATGAACGGCTCGTCGGCGTACGCGCCGCGGTACGCTTTCCACAGGTCCCCCTTCGAGACGGGCTCGTCGGGGAAGACGTGGCAGGTCGCGCTCGCGCCGCGCACCATGTCGACCGCGTGCACCGTGAAGGAGACGTCGAGCCCGAGGTACGCCTCGATCTCCGCCTCGTGGCGGTGCCCGGTCGGGGCGTACGGGCGCACGACGCCCGAACGCTCCGGGTGCGAGGAGGCCGCGCCGCCGCCGGCGCCGCCCTCCGAGGAGCCGACCTTCACGTCGACGACGACCTCGCCCGCGTCGGGGCCGAGCGCGCCGGCGTCCACGAGCGGCTTCAGTCCGAGGATCGTCGCCGTCGCGTTGCAGCCCCCGCCGGCGATCAGGTCGGCGCCGGGGAGATTCTCGCGGTTGATCTCGGGGAGCGCGTACTCCGCGCGCTCTAAGTACTCCGGCGACTCGTGGCCGTCGTACCACTCGTCGTAGGCGTCGGCCTCGGGCAGCCGGAAGTCCGCCGAGAGGTCGACGACCGTGTCGGCGACCTCGAAGTACTCGTCGACCCGCCCCATCGAGACGCCGTGCGGCGTCGCCGAGAAGAGGACGTCGACAGACTCCAGGTCGTCGGGGTCGGAGAAGCGCAGGTCGAGCCCGCGCAGGTTCGGGTGCGACCGGCCGACCGTCATGTTGTCGGCCGACCGCGACGTGGCCTGCACCACGTCGAACGCGGGGTGACCGGCGAGGATCCGCAACAGTTCGCCGCCGGTGAAGCCGGTGCCGCCGACGACGCTGGCGGTGTACGTCTCCGCGGGCGTCGCGTCGTCGCCCGTGTCGTCGGCGCTCATGTGTGCGCCTCCGCGGCGTCGTCAGCGTTCTCCACCTTCGCCTCCAGCCAGTCGACGACCCTCGCCGGAACGTCGACATCGGTGGCCGAGTCGAGCGCCTTGAACTCGACCGTGTGGTTCACCTCGTGGACGGTGTACTCGCCGGAGTCGGTGCCGCCCACCTCCATCAGGTCGACGCCGAGCATGCCGCCGCCGACCGCGTCGGAGGCGCGCTCGACCAGCTCTCTCGCCCGGTCGTCGAGCTCGAACGACTCCGTCTCGCCGCCCTTCGCGGCGTTCGTGAGCCAGTGGTCGGAGGTGCGCGTCATCGCGGCGATCGGCTCGCCGTCGACCGCCAGCGCGCGGATGTCGCGGCCGGGCTTGTCGACGAACTCCTGCACGTAGAACACCTTGTGCTCGTAGTGGCCGAGCGTCTCCTTGTGCTCTAAGATCGCCTCGGCCGCGTCCCGGGTGTCGATCTTCGCCATCAGCCGACCCCACGAGCCGACGACCGGCTTGAGCACGCAGGGGTAGCCGAACGACTCGATCGCCTCCAGCGCGGCCTCCTTGGTGAACGAGACCTCGGTCGCCGGGGTCGGAATGTCGGCGTTCGCGAGCGCGAGAGAGTTCTTCGCCTTGTCGGCGCAGACGTCGCCCGTCTCCGGGGCGTTCACCACCGGAACGCCGTAGCTGTCGAGGAACCGCGTCGCGTACAGCGACCGGCTCGTCGACAGGCAGCGGTCGACGACGAGATCGAGGTCCTCGACGTCCGCCGTCGTCGACTCCAGGCCGAACCGCTCCTTGCGGACGTCGATCTTCTCGACCTCGTGGCCGCGGTCGCGGAGCTCGTTGAGCAGGAGCTTCTCGTCTTTCCGGATCCGGGAGTAGAGGATCCCTACGTGCATGTCGACCACTCGCGAGTCGCGGTCGTGGCGGTGGTCGCCATCTACTCGCCCCAGTCCTCCTCGAGCTCGGGCGCCTCCTCCAGCGTGACGGGGTCCAGCGAGATGACCTCCAGCTCGGTCCCGGTGACCGGGCTGTCGATGATCTCGCCGACCTCGACGTCGGCCGGAAGCTCGATCTCCTCGCCCGTGATCGGGTCCTCTGCCAGCAGCGTGTCGGTGTCGCTCGTCATCGTACCAAGCACTCGGCCACGAACGGTCATAAAGGCTTCGAACTTGTTGGGTAGTTTACATAAAACGGATCGGCCGCTAACGGAAGCAGTTCGACGAAATCGCGCCGTATCGAGATCGGATGTCAGATCCCGGTAGTAATTGTGTCCCCCTTACGGGGACGGTCGTCGACGTCGGTCGGGCCGACGTCGATCGGGTCGACATCGACCGGACCGACGTCGGTTCGACCGGTGCCGATCGAGCGGGCGACCGCCGCGCGGTCGCGGCTCAGACATAGCTCTCGACCTCCGCGTCCAGCGCCTCGCTCGCGGCGGCGAGCGCGTCGCGCGCCGCCGTCAGCGCCTCGTCGTCCGCGCCGATCCGGGCCTCGACGGCGTCGAGCTCGCCGGTGACCGCCTCGGGGGCCGGTCCCCCGGCGGAGTCGCGGCTCGCCACGCTGGCGGCCGGGTCGAGCGCCGACTCTACGTCTCCGCGGCTCACGTACGCGGAGAGGGGCTCGCCCGTCACGTTCCGAGCGGCCTCGTCAACTTTTGCGGCCGCCGCGGCCGGCGAATCGTCGTCCTCGACCGCCTCCGCGGCCGTCGCGACGATCTCGTGGGCCGTCCGGAACGGCATCCCGCCCATCGCGAGCAGGTCGGCGACGCCCGTCGCCGTCGAGAACCCGTCGCCCGCGGCGGCCGCAAGCGTCGCCTCGTCCCAGTCGGCGGTCGCGACCGCGCCGGCGGCGACCTCGGTCGCCTCCCGCACGTCGCCCGCGATCTCGAACACGCCCGCGTGGGCGCGCTGGAGGTCGCGGTTGTACGCGCGGGGGAGCCCCTTGAGCAGACTCAGCGTGCCCGTCGCCTCGCCGATCGCGTCACCGGCGACGCCGCGGGTCAGCTCCAGCGTGTCCGGGTTCTTCTTCTGGGGCATGATCGAGGAGGTGGAGGCGTACGCGTCCGACAGCTCCACGAACCCCTTGTTCGAGAAGAGGATGAGGTCCTCCGCGAGCCCCGACAGCGTCGTCGCGAGCGTGGCGCACGCGGTCGCGCCCTCCGCGAGGAAGTCGCGCGCCGACGCCGCGTCCGTCGAGTTCCGGACCGTCCCGTCGAACCCGAGCAGCGCCGCGGTGCGGTCGCGATCGATGTCGAACGGCGTCCCCGCGAACGCCGCTGCGCCGAGCGGCGACCGGTTGACCCGGTCGTACGCGTCGAGCAGGCGCTCCGTGTCGCGGGCGACTCCGCCCTCGTACGACAGCAGGTAGTGCGCGACCGTCGTCGGCTGAGCCGGCTGGAGGTGCGTGTAGCCGGGCATCACGGTCTCCGTGTGCTCGCTTGCGACCTCCACGAGCGCCTCGCGGAGTGCAACCGTGGCCTCGGCGGCCGCGAGCAGGTCCTCGCGCAGCCGGTACCGGATGCAGGTCGCCACCTCGTCGTTGCGCGAGCGGGCGGTGTGCATCCGCCCGCCGTCCGGACCGATCCGGTCGATGACGGCCGTCTCGATCGCCTCGTGGACGTCCTCGCCGTCGGACAGGTCGCCGTGGCCGGCGGCCTCCACGTCGTCGAGCGCCGCGAGGATCTCGCCCGCGACCGCGCCGTCGACGATCCCCCGTTCGGCGAGCATCACCGTGTGCGCGCGGTCGACCGCGAGGTCGGCCTCGAAGATGGCCGCGTCGGCCGCGAGGCTCGACAGGAACTCGCGGGCGGGGCCCCCGCTGAAGCGGTCGCGGCGCACGGCGGTGCCGCTCTCAGCGGGCTCGTCGCCCGCGCTCGCATCGGCGTCCGCCCCCGTACCGGGGTCGTCGTCGGTCATCTACTCCTCGTCGGTCTCGTCGTCGGTTCCGCTCCCGTCCGTGGCCAGTTCGGGCTTCGACACCGCCGCCTTCACGTCGTTGGCGAGGCGCTCCTGGAGCCCGTGGTACTTCGCGACGCCCGTGGCGTCCTCCTGCGCGATGCCGGCGACGTCCTCGGTGTTGAACGAGGCCATCTCCTCGGAGTAGACGGCGTACTCGGAGTCGCGGGCGACGACGCGGCAGTTGCCGCCGGAGACCTTCACGGTCGCGGTGCCGGTCACCACGTCCTGGGTCTCGTCGACGAACGCGTTCAGCGCGTCGACGACGGGGGCGAACACGAGCCCCTGGTACGCCTTCTCGGACCACTCCTGCTCGATCCCCTTCTTGAACGAGCGCTCGTTCTTGGTCAAGACGAGGTCCTCGAGCGCCTGGTGGGCCGTCAGCAGGACGGTCGCGGCCGGGTGCTCGTAGTTCTCGCGCACCTTCAGCCCGAGCATGCGGTCCTCCATCACGTCGGTGCGGCCGATGCCGTAGCCGCCGGCGTACTCGTTGAGGTGCTGGATGAGCGGGACGGGGTCCATCGCCTCGCCGTCGACGGCGACCGGGACGCCCGCCTCGAAGGTCACCTCGATGGTGGTCTCGCCCTCGGGCTCGGCGGTCCACTCGTAGATGTCCTCCGGCGGCTCGTAGTTCGGGTCCTCCAGCTTGCCGCCCTCGACCGCGCGCGACCAGATGTTCTCGTCGATGGACCAGACGCCGCCGTCGCCGGCCTCGACGGGCAGGTCCTTCTCGGCGGCGTAGTCGATCTCCCACTCGCGGGTGAGCCCGAGCTCGCGGACGGGCGCGATGACTTCGAGGTCGGAGCCGCGCCAGACGGCCTCGAACCGGAGCTGGTCGTTCCCCTTCCCCGTGCAGCCGTGCGCGATGGCGTCACAGCCCTGCTCCTCGGCGACGCCGAGGATCGCCTCGGCGATGACGGGGCGCGCGAGCGCGGTCCCGAGCGGGTAGCCCTGGTACGTCGCGTTCGTCTTCACCGCGTCGAAACACAGCTCCGCGAACTCCGCTTTCGCGTCGACGACGTGGAGGTCGAGCCCGAGGGCGTCGGCGGTCTCCTCCGCCTCGTCGAACTCCTCGGTCGGCTGCCCGACGTCGACGTTGACGCCGATGACCTCGTCGTAGCCGTACTCCTCTTTCAACAGCGGCACGCAGACTGTGGTGTCGAGTCCCCCACTGAACGCGAGTGCAACGGTTGCCATTACCGGTGTAAAATGGACTCTACCCCTTAAATTCACCGCTTTAGATATTGCATAAAAACGGCGGCGGCGACGCTCGCGGAGGACGTAGCTGTCACTCTACGAGACGAAACGGCGCGAACGCGACGAGGGAATGAAGATTACTGGCCCGAGGGGGCCCGTCGTCGCGCCGCGCCGGAAGCCGGTCGCGGCGGTCGGACGCCTCGTCGCGGTCGCGGGGCTCGTCGGCCTCGGAAAAGGGCGGCGTCGAGACGAGCCTCCGCGTTCATCACCTGTACCTACCCGAGTTTCGGTATAAAAACATTCCGCAACGGCGCTGTGACCCCCTCTCGATTCCGCGTTTTACCGGATGATCGGTTATAAGCGATCGTCGGCGTCGCTCAGATCGCTTCCCGATACGCCTCCAGCGTCCGCTCAACGTCCTCCTCCGTGTGCGCGTACGAGGTGAACTGGCACTCGAACTGGTTCGCGGTGAGGAACACGCCCCGCTCTTTCATCTCCTGCCAGAACACCCGCTCCCAGCGGTCGGTGGCGGCGTCGGCGACGTCGGCGCCCGTCTTCGGACAGCTGTCGTACCGGGCGCAGTCGGGGTCCTGCCGACAGCCGCCGGCGCAGCAGGCGTCCGAGTCGTCGGGCGCGTCACGCGTGAAGACCGTCTTGAACATCGAGTCGGTGCCGACGACGGTGTACTCCGGCGCGCGCTCCGCGCAGATCTCGGCCATCCCCTCGCGGAGCTTCCGCCCGAGACGGTTGACGTGCTCGTACACGTCGTTCTCGGCGGCGTACTCCAGTCCGGCCTTCCCGGCCGCCATCGTCACCGGGTGTCCCGAGAAGGTGCCGGACTGGAACACGTCGCCGGCGGGCGTGAACTCCTCGATGATATCCGCCCGCCCGCCGATCGCGCCGACCGGGAACCCGCCGCCGATGATCTTCCCGAAGGTGGTGACGTCGGGCGTGACGCCGAACTTCGACTGCGCGCAGCCGAGGCCGCCGACGCGGAACCCGGTGATCACCTCGTCGAAGACCAGGAGGGCGCCGTGGTCGTCACACAGCTCCCGGAGCGTCTCGTGGTAGCCGTCCACGGGCATCACGATCCCCATGTTGGCGAGGATCGGCTCGACGAGGACGGCGGCGATCTCGTCGCCGTGCTCCTCGAACACCGCTTTTGCGGCCTCCGGGTCGTTGAACGGGATCGGGAGGGTGTGCTCGGCGAACTCCTCGGGGATCCCGGCCGTCGACGGGTGCGCGTCCCCCGGCGACCCCTCGACGAGCGTCGACTCCTGCGCGCCGTGGTAACCCCCCTGCATGACGACGATCTTGTCGCGGTCGGTGTGACCGCGCGCCAGCCGCACCGCGGACACAGTCGCCTCCGTCCCCGAGTTGACGAACCGGATCGACTCGACGCTCGGGACGTGGCGCGCCACGAACTCGGCGTACTCGACCTCGATCTCGGTCGGCGCGCCGTACATCGGCCCCTCCGCGACGTGCGACTGGACCGCCGCCTCGACCGGGTCGGGCAGGTCGTGGCCGTACAGCAGCGGGCCGTACCCCATCACCCAGTCGACGTACCGGTTGCCGTCGGCGTCGATGACGTGGCCGCCGTCCCCGCGCTCGACGAAGAAGGGGTGCGGCATCGTCGCCCGGACGGAGGAGTTGACCCCGCCGGGCATCACCGACAGCGCGCGGTCGTACAGCCCGCGGGAGCGCTCGTGGTTCATGCCCAGCGGTTGGGCCGGAGGGGTGAAAGTAGTTGCCGACCGGCGGCGAGACCGTCGTCTGATCGCCGGGGTTCGCTCCGGGTCCTGTGCCGACGAGCACTGCGGCTCGGCGCCGCGGCGTCACGGAAAAATCTCGCGTCGAGATCGGTCGTCCGGTGCTCCGAGAGCTCGGTCGTCGGTGCCCGCGCCGACTTACACGGCCTCCGGGCCGGTCGTGCCGGTGCGGACCTGCAGCGCGTCCTCGACCGGCATGATGAACACCTTGCCGTCGCCGGGCTCGCCGGTCTTCGCGGCGTCGGCGATCGCGTCCGCGACCTCGTCGGCCGGGATGTCGGCGACGACGACCTCGACTTTCACCTTCTGGTGGAGGTCGACCGTGAACTCCTCGCCGCGCCACTGGCCCTTCTTCGCGGGCTGGCTCCCGCGGCCGGAGACGTTCGTCACGGTGAGCGAGGGCGCGTTGATCTCCGCGAGCGACTGCTTGATGGCCCCGAGCTTGTCGGGGCGGACGACCGCGGTGACCATCTTGATCTGCGAGCCCGCCTCCTCGCCGCCGTCGGCGCGCGGGGAGCCCTCGGTGGTGTCGACGACGGACGGACCGCCGTCGGTCGCGACGCGGTCGCCGCCGAACTCGGGGTAGGTCTCGACGCCGTGCTCGGAGATGTCGAGGCCCTCCTGTTCGTGCTCCGCGGTGACGCGCGCCTCGCCGCTCACCTTGAGGACGTACCAGACGGCCGCGGTCGCGGTGAGCGTCCAGCCGCCGATGATGACGACGCCGGTCAGCTGGGCGATGAAGTGGGCACCGATACTGCTACTCAGAGCGCCCGGGGCGGCGACGAACGGGAACAGCAGCGTCCCCAGCACGCCGGCACTGCCGTGGACCGGGAACACCGCGCAGACGTCGTCGATCTTGAGCGTGTCCGAGACGAACTCGAAGACGATCGGGAGCTGCGCGCCGGCGAGGCCGCCGACGACTAAGGCGCCCCACCACGCCGTGGTGTCCGGAATCGCGGTGATGCCGACCAGTCCGGCGAGCAGGCCGTTGGCGACGTAGAGCGTGTCGACCTTGCCGGTCTTCAGCCACACGACGAGGGCGGCGCCGATCCCGCCGGCCGCCATCGCGATCGTCGTCCCCATCGCGACGAGGTTGACGGTCAGCGTGTTGAACATCCCGCCGCTGACCACGGAGGCCGTCCCGACGTTGAAGCCGTACCAGCCGAACGCCAGGATGAGCGTCCCGAGGACGGCGAAGGTCAGCGAGTGGCCGGGGATGACGTTCGTCGAGCCGTCCTCCGCGTAGCGGTCCATCCGCGGACCGAGGACGGCGGCCGCGGTGAGCCCCGCGATGCCGCCCATGCCGTGGACGATCATCCCGCCGGCGAAGTCGTGGAACGCGGTGCCGGTCAGCTGCGCGACGAGCCCGTCGCCCGAGGCCGACCAGGTGAACGCGATGACCATCGGGTAGATCACGGCGGCCAGCAGGAACGTGTAGGTGACGTACGCGCGGAGCTTCGCGCGGCCGGCGACAGCGCCGGACACGATGGTCGCGGCCGTCATGGCGAACACTGCGCCGTAGAGCCAGTTGACGTACGGGCCGACCGCGCCGGACTCGACGGCGAGCTCGCCGCCGGAGAACAGCGTCCCGGCCGCGGAGACGGGGCCGCCGGAGCCGCTCATCACGCTGGTGAACGCCGTCCCGATCAGGAAGAACACCGTCACTCCGACGCTCCACGTCAGGAGGTTCTTCGTCAGCTGGTTGGCGACGTTCTTCGAGCGCACCTGCCCGGCTTCGAGCATGGCGAAGCCCGCGTGCATGAAGAAAATCAGGAACGTCACCATGAGGATCCACGTCCCGTTCATCGCGGACGCGAACGTGCTCGGATCGACCGTCGCGACGAGGCCGGTCGTCACGCTCCGACCACCTCAACTAAACATACGTCCTTCGAATCGCGCATTTCGTTCGTGTTCATGTGCTGAATCACGTTTCGACAGCGGGGAACAAGAATATATAAACGTTAGAGTTGAGTTTCACAAAAAGTAGATTTGATAATACCGCGGATGTCCGATATAAGGACGGATACATGGTGTATAAGGACATATTTCTGAGGAAGATTCCGCAATCCTTGCGATCAAACCGGACGGACGTTTTGTAAGTAAGTTGTCAGTACCTCCCGGATCGACCGATCTCGGGTCGCGCGGCGCCGGGCGCGGTGGCTGCTGGCGAATCTTGCCACGCCTGTTAGCGGCCGGATCCCGCGTTGCGGCGGTATACGGCCGAGATCGGCCGTTCTCGGCTTTCCGGGAGAAAATTTACGTTCGTCAACCGGATCTGCGGTCCCGGACGCGATCCGGGCGTCGAGCCGCTCGTTCGCGTTCGGATCGGAAGTCGACGGCGTCGATTACGGGGGTCCGACCCGGCTACTCCGGCTTCAGTCCCTCGCCCTGCACGCGCATCACGGCCTCGCCGTCGGCGAGGTTCGGTGCGTCGACGAGCCGGACGATCCGCTTGTCGCCCTTCGACTTCCGGAGGTACATCCGGAAGGTGGAGGCGTGACCGAGGATGTTGCCGCCGATCGCCTGGGTCGGGTCGCCGAAGTAGGAGTCGGGGTTCGACGCGACCTGGTTGGTGACGAGGATGGCGGTGTTGAACAGGTCGCCGATCCGCATCAGGTCGTGGAGGTGCTTGTTGAGCTTCTGTTGCCGGTCAGCGAGCTCGCCCCGGCCGACGTACTCGGCGCGGAAGTGGGCGGTCAGCGAGTCGACGCAGACGATCCGGATCGGCCACTCGCTCTCCTCGTGTTCGCCCGCCAGCTCCTTCGCCTTCTCCGCGAGCAGGATCTGGTGGTTGGAGTTAAACGCCTTCGCGACGTGGATCTGGTCTAAGAACGCCGCAACGAGCTCCTCCATCGCCTCCTCGTCGCTCGGAGTGCCCTCGATCTCGCGCCGCTCCATCTCGTCGGCGAGGATCTCGTCGTCGAGCCCGCGGACCATGTCGTCGATCCGCTCCGGGCGGAACGTGTCCTCGGAGTCGACGAAGATGCAGCCGCCCTCCAGCCCGCCGTTCTCCTCCGAGAGCTGGACGTTGACGGCCATCTGGTGGGTCACCTGCGACTTCCCGGACCCGAACTCGCCGTACACCTCGGTGATCGACTGCGTCTCGATGCCGCCGCCGAGCAGGTCGTCGACCTCGTCGATCTGCCAGGAGAGCTTCCCGATCTCCTCGCGGCGCTCGAGCACGGTCGCGCCCGTCTCGAAGCCGCCGACGTCGGCGGCCTCGCGGGCGGCGTTGATGATGTCGCTGGCGGACGACTCGCCGATGTCCGCGGTGTTCGACATCTCGCCGGGACTGGCGACGGCGATCGACTGGTAGCTCTCGAACCCGTTCTCGACGAGCTTGTCCGCGGTCGCTGGGCCGACTCCGGGGAGGTCCTCGAGTTCGTCTTCAGGCATGTACACGACCCTTGTTCGCCATCCGGTATAAAGACTGGTTTACACCCGAGTGAAAGTGAAACGGGGCCCTGCGACGCGCTCAGCAGTGCGTCGGCTCCGTATATAAGCGTCCGCGTCGAAACGCCCCGCCGTTCCGCCGGCGAAACTGGTCCGTCAGAACCCCACGCGACGGACGTACTCCAGGTCGCGGATCTCGACGAGCAGCTCCCCCGCCAGCTCCGCGTCGGTGATCACGTACAGCTTCGGGTCGTCGGTGAACTCGGGGTCCTCGCTCAGCACCTGCCGGATCGAGACCCCGTGATCGGCCAAGATCCCGGTCACCTCGGCGACGATCCCGGCCTCGTCGGCGGCGGCGACCTCGATAGTGAGGACCGTGAGATCGAGGACCGGCGCCAGGTCCATGAGGCTCGGCACCGACGAGATGTTGGTGAAGATGCGCTTCAGCTCGGGGTCCTCCAGGATGGCGTCCGTCGTCGAGTCGACCACCCGCCGGTCGACGTCGAGCTCGCGCGCGATTCCGGTGTAGGGGATCTCGATCCCGCCGGAGACGACGCGGCCCTCCTCGTTGACGGAGAAGCCGCGCTCTAAGAACAG
The DNA here is from genome assembly GCF_059752395.1 of Halorubrum sp. B53. Classification (NCBI taxonomy): domain Archaea; kingdom Methanobacteriati; phylum Methanobacteriota; class Halobacteria; order Halobacteriales; family Haloferacaceae; genus Halorubrum; species Halorubrum sp. B53. Next base: position 120,791 of record NZ_MWTH01000005.1, read on the forward strand.
CCGGATGACGGCCTGCTGGCTCGGTGACCCCTCGAACTTCTCGAGGATCTCGTCGAACATTCGTTACTACTGGCGGTGACGGCCTGTCGGTATAAATGACGGTGCGTCGCGCCGGGGGACGAGGCGAACTCGCGCGCGGCCGAGCGGCCTCAGTCCGCCAGCCCGACGTACGCCCCGCCGAGCACGGCTCCGTACGCGAGGTGGCCGATGGCGCTCAGCGCGCTGACGTTGGGAAGCGGCGGGTTCGCGGGGGAACCGACCGCGGAGAGCCAGATCGGCATCACGATCACGGCGAGCCCGACCCAGACGGCCAGCCCGTAGGCCGCGCCGGCGCCGAGGGCCGCGCCCGTGTTCTCGCCGATCGAGGGCTTCAGTCCGACGAGCGCGGCGAAGCCGACGCCGAGGACCGCCCCGTGGGCCATGTGGATCACCCAGCCGACGAACGGCGCCGCCGGCGGCGCGAGCCCGTACATCGACGGGATCACGACCCCCAAAAGCGGGGCGGGGATCACGTACGTCATCACGAGTCCGAAGACGACGCCGCCGGCGAGCCCGCCGGCCACGCCCGCCTTCCAGTCGCCCGTCTCGGTCGATACCTCGTTCGCCGCGGTCGCGGTTTCGGTCGCCATGACGCTTCGTTCATCGCGCAAAAACAGGTAATATATGCTGGTATAATGCACCGGCGACGCACGAACCCCGTGCTTATATATGCGTATTGAAACGAGTTAGACGGCCCGAACCGTCGGCTCGCCGCCTCACCGAACCACTTCCGCCGCGGCACCCCACCCCTTTTAGCCGATGGCGACGAACCACGGCCCGTGTCAGAGTCGCCGCATCTGCGGTTCTTCCCGTACGAGGAGCCGTATCCGAACCAGCGCGAGGCGATGGACAGGATCGCCAACGCGCTGGACCGCGGGCAGGACGTGCTGTTCGAGGGCGCGCCCGGGACCGGGAAGACCCTCTCCGCGCTCGTGCCCGCCCTGGAGCACGCCCGCGAGCACGACCGCACGGTCGTGATCACGACCAACGTCCACCAGCAGATGCGGCAGTTCGTCGAGGACGCCCGCGCGATCACCCGCGAAGAGCCCATCCGCGCGGTCGTCTTCAAGGGCAAATCGTCGATGTGCCACATCGACGTCGACTACCAGGAGTGTCAGACCCTCCGGGACACCACCCGCGAGCTGGTCGAAACGGAGGGCGAAGTCCGCGAGCTAGAGGCGCGCCAGCGCGAGCTGCTCGCCGAGAGCCGCGAGGGCGACGCCGGGGCGGCCGAGGCCCGCGAGGCGATCATGGACGAGCTCGACGAGCTGGAGGCGGAGATCGACGAGTACGAGGCCGCGAACGTCTGCGCCCACTACCGGAACAACCTCGTTGAGGACACCGACGAGTTCTTCGGGTGGCTGTTCGAGGACGTCCGCACCCCCGAGGACGTGTACGCGTACGCGGACGAGCGCGAGCTCTGCGGCTACGAGCTGCTCAAGGAGGGGATGGAAGGGGTCGACCTGGTCGTCTGCAACTACCACCACCTCCTCGATCCGAACATCCGCGAGCAGTTCTTCCGGTGGATCGACCGCGACCCCGCCGAGATAATCACCGTCTTCGACGAGGCGCACAACGTCGAGGACGCCGCCCGCGACCACGCCACCCGCACCCTCACGGAGACCACGCTCGACGCCGCCGTCGAGGAGCTCGCGGACAGCGACGACTCCCGCGCCGAGGCGGCCGGGAACGTCGTCCGCGCGTTCCGCGACGCCCTGGTCGAGACGTACGACGACGCGCTCGGGTTCGGCGAGCGCGAGTCGATCGGCGAGAACTGGGAGGACGTCTCGATCGCCAACGACGACCGGCGGGACGACCTCACGCTCGCGTTCCTCCGCAACTACGAGGGAAAGGGGATCGACACGGAGACGGAGTTGGCGGTCCAGCTCGGACAGGCGTTGGACGAGGAGTACGAGCGCCGCTACCGCGACGGCGAGACGACCACCCGGACCGAGTGTCAGACCCTGCAGGTCGCCCGGTTCGTCTCGACGTGGATGGACGAGGGCACCGAGCTCGGCCAGTACCCGGTGGTCTCCGTGCGCCGCGACGGCGCGACCGACGAGGTGTACGGCCGCGCGGAGCTGTACACCTGCATCCCCCGTCGGGTGACCGAGGAGCTGTTCGGCGAGGTCGCCGCCTCGGTGCTGATGAGCGCCACGCTCCGCCCCTTCGACGTCACGAAGGACGTGCTCGGGCTGGAGGACGTGGCGGCGCTCGCGTACGAGATGGCCTACCCCGAGGAGAACCGCCGGACGTTCGCGGTCGACACGCCGCCGCTGTTCGCCTCCGAGCGCAACGACCCGGAGACCCAGGAGACGGTGGCGTCGCTGCTGCGCGACGCGATCCGCTTCACCCCGGGCAACACGCTCGCCTTCTTCCCCTCGTACGCCGAGGCCGAGCGCTACCACGAGCGGCTCGGCGGAGCGGCGGGCGGCGGCGCCGGCGCGAGCGGCCACACCGGCGCGGGCGGCGGGCTCGCGGCCGCCGACCTCGGCTCCCTCTACCTCGACGGCCCCGGGCAGGACGAGGAGGACCTGCGCCGGACGTTCGTCGAGAGCGATGACGCCACGCTGTTCACCTCGCTGTGGGGCACGCTCGCGGAGGGCGTGAGCTTCGACGCCGACGACGCCCGGACGGTGGTGGTCGTCGGCGTCCCCTACCCGCACCTCTCCGACCGGATGGAAGCGGTCCAGGACGCGTACGACCGGGCGTTCGCCGACCGCGACCGCGCCCGCGACCCCGGGTGGGCGTACGCCGTCGAGATCCCGACGATCCGCAAAACGCGGCAGGCGCTCGGGCGCGTGGTCCGCGGCCCGGACGATTTCGGCGTCCGGATCCTCGCGGACCGCCGGTACACGACGGCCGACATGGGGAAGTACTCGGTCCGCGGCGCGTTCCCGCCGGAGGAGCGCGAGGAGCTGCTCGACGTCGACCCCGAGAAGCTGAAGTTCGCGATGCTGAACTTCTACGGCGACCACGACGCGTACGACGGAGCGCCGCCGGAGCCGTGAAGCGGGGCGATTGCCGGCCGTCGGCCGGCGTCGCTAGCGTCGGCGGCGTCGCCGGCGTCGTCGACTCGCCGGCCCTACCCCGGCATCGTCGAGAGCAGCACCGTGACCCCAACTAGCACGATCCCGAGCAGCGTCGTGATCACGGCGTGGATCACGGTCATCCCGACCACGAGCCGCCGGGGCTGGTCGTAGCTCCACGCGAACATCGCGCCGTCGACGAGGAGCGCGGCCGGGACGAGCAGCGCCTCGGAGACGGCGAACGCCCCGCCGACGACGCCGATCACCGCGGGGAGCGGCCCGACGTAGAGGGCGCGGCGCGGGTCGACGTCGCCGAGGACGTTCCGGGCGGCGAGGTGTGCGGTCACGGAGAGGAACAGCGCGAACAGGACCGTCGTCCCCAGCACCGTGATCGGGGTCACCGTCTGTAGGAGCATACCCGGGCTACGGGACGGCGGGTAAAAGTGATCGCGGGATCGGTCCGCGCGAGCGGTCCGAAACCGAGATACGTCGGCCCGGGAGGCGTCTCCCGCCTACGCGAGCAGCCCGAGGCCGTCCAGTTCCTCGACGATCACGTCGACGGCGGCCGCCGCGTCGTCCGGGCTCGTCCCGCCCGTGACGACGAGCTTCCCGCTGCCGAACAAAAGCGCCACCACGTCCGGCTCGTCGAGCCGGTAGACGAGCCCGGGGAACTGCTCCGGCTCGTACTCGATGTGTTCGAGCCCGAGCCCGATCGCGATCGCGTTGAGGTTGAGGCTCTCGCCGAGGTCGGCGGACGTGACGATGTTCTGGACCGTTACCTCGGGCTCGTCGATCGGGATGTCGAGCGCGCGGAGCTCGTCGAACACGATGGCGAGGCTCTCGTGGACGGCGTCGATCGAGTTCGCGCCCGTGCACACGATCTTTCCGGACCGGAAGATCAGCGCGGCCGATTTCGGGTCCGTGGTGCGGTAGACGAGCCCGGGGAACTGCTCGGGGTCGTAGTCGGCGCCCTCCAGATCCATCGCGACGCTCTGGAGATCGAGCTCTTGCCCGATCCCCGTGGAGGCAACGACGTTCTCTATTGTGATCGTCTCCTTCGGATCGGCCATTACTACTAACACGATCGGTTGAATCATTTAAAAAGGTGCGTGGTCGGAACCGCTATCCTCTTGCGAGCGGCCGCCCGACTCCGGGGCGTGTACTGGCTCGAACTCGCCGGGGAGACGGACGCGTTCGCCGCCCGCGAGGCCGCGACCGCGGCGACCGGCGTGGAGCTGCTCGCGCCCGGAATCGCGAGCGCCGGCAGCGTCGGACTCGGTCGTGACGGAGAGTCGGGACCCGACCGCGCCGCGGTCCGCCGACTCGCCTACACGCGCGCCGCCCACGAGGCGCTCGCCCGCACGGACGCCGACGTTGACGCCGCCGTCGCCGCGCTCGACGCCGCCCCGCTCGACCGCTCGGGCACGGTCGCGGTGCGGGCCCGCAACGTCCGGAACACCGCGGCCGTCTCGACGACCGACGCCGAGCGCGCCCTCGGGGGCGTCCTCGTCGACCGCGGCTTCGACGTCGACCTCGACGACCCCGACCACGTGCTGCGCGCGCTGTTCGCCGCGGGCGAGCGCGCCGCCCACGACGCGGTCCCCGGCGCCGACGGCGAGGACGCGTCGGTCTGCGCGCTCGGCTGGGTCGCCGCCGAGGCCGCCCGCGACTTCGCCCCGAAGCCGACCGACCGGCCATTCTTCCAGCCGGGGAGCATGGCTCCCGCCGACGCCCGCGCGTACGCCAACCTCGCGGGCGCCGCCCCGGGACGCACCCTGCTCGACCCGATGTGCGGCACCGGCGGGCTCCCCCTCGAGGCCGGGCTCGTCGGCGCTGACGTCGTCGCCTGCGACGCCCAGCGGAAGATGGTCCGCGGGACGCGGGAGAACCTCGGTGAGTACCTTGGCCGCGCTTCCGACGGGCCCGAGGCCCCCGAGAACGACGGGAGCGCCCCCGACTGGCACGTCGCCCGCGGCGACGCCACGGCGCTCCCGCTGCGCGACGACGCGGTCGACGGCGTCGCCTTCGACGCGCCGTACGGCCGCCAGTCGAAGATCGCCACCCACGAGCTCGCCGACCTCGTCTCGGGCGCGCTCGCGGAGGCGGCCCGGGTCGCTCACCGCGCCGTCGTCGTCGCCGACCGCGACTGGCGCGGGCCGGCGCGCGCGGCGGGCTGGGCGGTCGACGCCGCCTTCGAGCGCCGGGTCCACCGGTCGCTCACCCGACACGTGCTGGTGCTCGACCGCGAGTGAGCGCGTCCGACCCCGACCTGTGACCGCCGCGATAACGCCGCGTTCGCACCGTCCCGAGAGTGAACGACCGGTCGGTGATACTCGGCATCTGAGCGTCGCAACCGACAAGTTTCAGTTTCACCGCCCTTGCGGGCAACGGTTAAGTGGACGGCCTGTCGTGATGTGTGCATGACCGGGGACGCCGGCGACGACATGCTCTCGTGGGACGAGTCGGTGTTCCGCGACGAGTCGGTGTTCGAGATCGACCACGTCCCCGAGACGTTCCGCCACCGCGAGAGCCAACTGGAGAGCCTGAAGTACGCGCTCCGGCCCGCGGTGCGGGGTTCACGCCCGCTCAACACGATGGTGCGCGGCCCGCCCGGGACCGGGAAGACCACCGCGGTCCAGAAGCTGTTCGCCGAACTCGGCGCCCGCACCGACGTCCGGACGGTCCGGGTCAACTGCCAGGTGGACTCGACGCGGTACGCCGTCTTCTCGCGGCTGTTCGAGGGTATCTTCGACTACGAGCCGCCCTCCTCCGGGATCTCCTTCAAGAAGCTGTTCGGCCAGATCACCGACCGGCTCGTCGAGGAGGACGACGTGCTCGTCGTCGCCTTAGACGACGTGAACTACCTCTTCTACGAGAACGAGGCGTCCGACACCCTCTACTCGCTGTTGCGCGCCCACGAGGCGCACTCGGGGGCGAAGATCGGCGTCATCGTCGTCTCCTCCGACTTGGGGCTCGACGTGATCGACGACCTCGACACCCGCGTGCAGTCGGTGTTCCGCCCGGAGGAGGTGTACTTCCCCGTCTACGACGCCACCGAGATCTACGACATCCTCTTCGAGCGCGCGAAGCGCGGGTTCCACGACGGCGTTATCGGCGATACCGAGTTGGAGCGCGTCGCCGACCTCACCGCCGAGAGCGGCGACCTCCGGGTCGGGATCGACCTGCTCCGCCGTGCCGGGCTCAACGCCGAGATGCGCGCCTCCAAGACGATCGCGGAGGAGGACGTGGAGTCGGCGTACGACAAGTCGAAGCACGTCCACCTCTCGCGGTCGCTCCGCGGGCTCTCCGACTCCGAGCGCGCCCTCGTCCGCGTGCTCGCCGAGAACGACGGCGAGCGCGCCGGGACGGTGTACGAGGCGTTCCACGACGAGACCGACCTCGGCTACACCCGCTACTCCGAGATCATCAACAAGCTCGACCAGCTCGGCGTGATCGAGGCCGAGTACGCCGAGGTGGAGGGGCGCGGCCGCTCCCGCGAGCTCTCCTTGGCCTACGACGCGGAGGCGGTGCTGGACCGGCTTGAGTGAGCGCCCGCGGTCGGCCGATCGCCGCGGTCGGCCGGCCCGCCGCCGACGCCTTTTCAGTCTCCCCCACCGAGTCGGGGGTATGAAGACGAGCGGCGGCAGCGACGCGGCGAAGCGACGCGCCGGCGAGTCGGCGGCGGCGGCGGTCGACGACGGCGACGTCGTCGGGCTCGGGACGGGCTCGACCGCGGCGCACGCGATCCGGCGGCTGGGCGAGCGGGTCGACGCCGGGCTGGAGATACGCGGCGTCCCGACCTCGTTCGCGAGCCGCGAGCTCGCCGCCGACCGCGGGATCCCCCTGCTCGACCTCGACGAGGCGGTGGGGCCCGACGCGCCGGGGATCGACGTCGCGATCGACGGCGCGGACCAGGTCGCGGTCGCCGACGGCGTCGAGCCGACCGCGGGCGCTCTTATAAAGGGCGGCGGCGCAGCGCACGCCCGCGAGAAACTGGTCGACGCCGCGGCCGACCGCTTCCTCGTCGTCGCCGACCCCTCGAAGGAGGCCCCCGTCCTCGACCGGTCCGTCCCCGTCGAGGCCTTGCCGGCCGGTCGGTCGGTCGTCGCCGAGGCGGTGCGCGGGGCCGGCGGCGAGCCGACGCTCCGCCGCGCGGAGCGGAAGGACGGGCCGGTCGTCACCGACAACGGGAACCTCGTGCTCGACTGCGCGTTCGGCGCGATCGCGGACCCGTCGGGGCTCGCCGCGACCCTCTCGGCGACGCCGGGCGTCGTCGAGCACGGCCTCTTCGTCGACCTCGCCGACGAGGTCCACGTCGGCACGGAGTCGGGGGTCCGGGTGCTTACGCGCTGAGTCGGGGCTAGACGGTCTCTCACGACGGATACGGTCGACGGGTACGGTCGACGCGCCGCTCGACGGACGGCGGTCGTCAAAAAATCGGATCGAAGGTCGCGTCCGCCTTAGAGGTCGCGCGGCTGGACCGTCTTCCGGTCGTTAGCCTCGGCGCGGCGCGCGGCGTCTTCGAGCAGCTCGTCCACTTCGTCGTCCAGCGCGTCGTAGAAGTCCGAAGCGACGTTCTTGTCGTCCAGGGCTTCCTTGACGGCCGCTTTGACAATAAGGTCTGCCATGCGATCGGTGGTATCCGTCGACAGTTAATAAGAGTTCCTGAATTCGCCCGCGAGGGGCTCCCTGCGGCCCGTTCGCGCGGGGTTGCCGAAACGCTCCCTTATAAACTTTGTGAGAACGGTCGGCGAGTTGGAACGATCTCGACGGGATCGCCCCGGAATCTCCCCGGGATCGACCCGGAGTCGCCCCGGAAGCGCTCCGCTTTCGCCCCTCCGCCGGGCTCGACCGCCCGCGGCGGGCCCGCTCGGCCACCGCGGACCGATAGGTTCGACCCCTTCCGACTCCGACGGGGACGCATGCGCGACACGCTCGAGGCGCTCGACGCCGGGGAGATCGGCGTCGCGGAGGCGGAATCGCGACTCGCGGGCTACGCGACGACGGCGGCCGGCCGGTTCGACGCCGCCCGCGAAGGCCGGCGGGGGATCCCAGAGGCGGTCCTCGCGGAGGGGAAGACGCCCGCCGAGGTCGCGGCGCTGGCGACGACCGCGGTCGAGACGACCGGCCGCGCGCTCGTCACCCGGGCCGACGCCGAGGACGCGGCCGCGATCCGGACGGCGATGGCGGACCTCGACCTCGACACCGCGGCGTCGCTCGACCCGACCGTCGACCGCGACGAGCGGGCCGGAACGGTCGTCGTCCACGCCGCCGACTTCGACCCCCCCGAGCTCGACGCGACGGTCGCGGTCGTCGCGGCCGGCACCGCGGACGCGGCGGTCGCGGGCGAGGCGGCGGTCGTCGCCGGCGAGATCGGGGCGGCGATCGACCGCGTCGACGACGTCGGCGTCGCGAACCTCGACCGGATCTTGGACCAGCGCGACCGGATCCGCGAGGCCGACGTCGTCGTGGTCGCGGCGGGCCGCGAGGGGGCGCTCCCGACGGTCGTCGCGGGGCTCGTCCCGGCGCCGGTGATCGCGCTCCCGGTGTCGACGGGGTACGGCGCCGGCGGCGAGGGTGTCGCCGCGCTCCACGGCGCGCTCCAGTCCTGCTCGGCGCTCACGACCGTGAACGTCGACGCCGGCTTCGTCGCCGGCGCGCAGGCGGGCCTTATCGCCCGCGCGATCGACGCGGCGCGGCGCGACTGACCGGCGCGGCGCGACTGTCCGGCGGGTTCGACGTGGTCAGACACCCTCCCTATGACGGGGGTTTATACGCGGTTTTCCGGAAGCTGGGTGGGGTGAGAAAGGGTATTTGTTCGTCGAACTCCTACGATCGTCCGCCGGTGAACACCGGTATCGAATGCCACGCTGTGACCACTGCGGGTCGCACGTCTCGGACCGTTTCGCACGCGTCTTCACGGACGAGTACGGCGACCTGAACGCCTGTCCGGACTGTTCCGCGAACGCCGGGATCGCCGAGGTCTCCCGGGAGCGCGCTCGAACCGGAGACTGACCGGGGCGATCCCGCCGCGAGGCCGGGCCGGGACCGGCACCTATTCGTCGCGACCCCACCGATCCGGTCACGTGTCGACGCCCAGCGAGGACTCTGGTCACCACGTGTACGTGATCGAGTGCGCGGACGGGACGCTGTACACCGGCTACACCACCGACGTCGAGCGGCGCGTCGCCGAGCACGACGCCGGCGAGGGCGCGAAGTACACCCGCGGGCGGACGCCGGTGACGCTCCGGCACGTCGAGTCGTTCGACTCGCGGTCGGCGGCGATGTCGCGCGAGCACGCGATCAAGTCGCTCACCCGCGCGGAGAAGGAGGCGCTGATCGAGGGCGACGGCGACTGAGTCGGCGAGGCCGCCGTCCCCGCTACTCGACCAACCGCTCGATCTCGGTGACGAGGATGCCGCTCGCGCCGACCTCCTTCAGCTCCGAGATGGTCGCGAACACGTCGCGCTCCTCGACGACGGCGTGGACCGCCACCATGCCGTTGCCGTTCTCGTCGGCCTCGACGTCCATCACCGTCGGGCCGCCGAGTCCGGGGATCACGTCTTTCACCGCGTCGAGCCGGTCTTTCGGCGCGTTCATCATCAGGTAGCGCCGGCCGTCGGCCGCGAGCACGGACTCGAAGGCGGTCAGCACCTGCTCGACCTTCGGGTCGGCGACCACGTCCGGGCGCGCGAACAGCCGCACCGAGGAGGCGAGCACGTCGTCGATCACGGCCAAGCGATTCACCTTCAGGGTGGTCCCCGTCGAGGTGATGTCCACGATGGCGTCGGCCATGTCGACGTGGGGGGTGAGCTCCGTCGCGCCCGTCACGGTGACCACGTCGGCGTCGACGCCGACTCGGTCGAGGTAGTCGCGGGTGACCGCCGGGAACTCGGTGGCGATCGTTCCGCCGGCCAGATCCGCGACGGTCGAGACGTCGCCGTCCTCCGGCGCCGCGAGGACGAGCTTGCAGGAGCCGTACCCCAGGTCGAGCAGGTCGACGAGGTCGTCGTCGACCGCGGACGCGGTGTCGTCCGCCACGCCCCCGGACTCCGCGGCCTGGTCGAGCCCCGTGATCCCGAGGTCGGCCGCGCCGTCGCGGACGTACTCGGGGATGTCGGCCGCGCGCGCGAACAGCACCGTCACGTCGGGGTCGACGGTGTCGGCGTACAGCTGGCGGTCGGCGGTCTCCTCGACGTGGAGCCCCGCGCGTTCCAAAAGCGAGAGCGTCGGGTCGTGCAGGCGGCCCTTGTTGGGGACGGCGATGCGCATACCGAGAGCGTCGCGGGGAGGCGGGGAAACGTTTTCGTCCGGGGAGCGGCGACGGACGTCGACGCGAGATCATTTATAAATAACCCGGCGCGGTGGCGCGCCTGCGAGCGGCCGCCACCGGCGGCCGCGAGCCAGCCCGCGAGGGAGTCGGCCGGCCGGAGCGAAGCGGAGGCCGGCCGACGAGGCTGGGGAGGCGTGAGGCTGCGGTTGCGGAGCGGTGCGGGGCGGGACTCAAAGGGGCAGTCGTGAGGCGGCCGCAGGCGACGTAAGCACCACAACGAGGGAGCGAACGGAGTGAGCGACCGAGTGAGGAGCGCAGCGAGCGTGCGGCCGCCTCACGACTGGGGCTTTGGCGGTGTCCGCTGACGATCCGCTGCCAGACATTTATAACCGAGCGACTGGGGCTTTGGCGGTGTTCGTCGTCGATCCAGTATCAATTATTCATAAGCGAGCTGCCGGTTGTGTCGAATCTCCTTCTGACCGCCCAGTACGCGATGGGGAGACAACAGGCGAACGCGACCGGCCAAACGGTCAGCTGCGAGGTCGGATCGGGCGGCGAGACGAGGCTCCCGCCGACCAGTCCGCCGACGCCGGCGACAGTGACGGTCGCGGCGGATCGCTCCCACCGCGACGGCGGGTACTCGCGGGACCGTCCGCGGCGCCACCACAGCAGGTAGTAGAACAGCACGATTCCCGAGAGCGGTGCGAAGACGCCCCAGACGGCCGGATAGTCGCTTCCGCGAGCGTGAGCGTCGAGGTTGACCCAGACGCCAGACGCGAGCCAGACGAACAGGACGAGGGCGGCGCCGAACGCGACGGCCGGTGTGAGGAGGGACACGGATGTGCGTTCAGTCCGATCGGTAATCGGTCTTCTCCCACGCGGAAACGTCCGCGCGGGACCGGTTTTCTCTCAGTCACCGACGTAGTCGCGCCGCTCAAGTGCCTCGCCCCCCAACGACGCGTATCGTGAGCGACGCCGACTCCCCCCTCTCGGAGGACCGCCCGACCGTCGACCGCCCCCTCCGCGTCGACGCCCCGTTCGAGCCCGCGGGCGACCAGCCCGAGGCGATCGAGGAGCTGGTGGCGGGGTTCGAGTCGGGCGCCGACAAGCAGACCCTCCTCGGCGTCACCGGCTCCGGGAAGACGAACACCGTCTCGTGGGTCGCCGAGGAGCTCGATCAGCCGACGCTCGTCTTAGCCCACAACAAGACGCTCGCGGCCCAGCTGTACGAGGAGTTCCGCGAGCTGTTCCCGGACAACGCCGTCGAGTACTTCGTCTCCTACTACGACTACTACCAGCCGGAGGCGTACGTCGAGCAGACGGACACGTTCATCGACAAGGAGATGTCGATAAACGAGGAGATCGACCGCCTCCGCCACTCCGCGACGCGCTCGCTGCTCACCCGCGACGACGTGATCGTGGTCGCCTCGGTCTCGGCGATCTACGGGCTCGGCGACCCGGGGAACTACCGCGACATGGCCCTCCGCCTGGAGGTCGGCGAGGAGGTGGGCCGCGAGGAGCTGCTCGCCCGCCTCGTCGACCTGAACTACGAGCGCAACGACGTGGACTTCACGCAGGGGACGTTCAGGGTGCGGGGCGACACCGTCGAGATCTATCCGATGTACGGGCGATACGCGGTGCGGGTCGAGCTGTGGGGCGACGAGATCGACCGCATGATCAAGGTCGACCCCATGAAAGGCGAGGTCGTGAGCGAGGAGCCCGCGGTCATGCTCCACCCCGCCGAGCACTACTCTATCCCCGACGACCAGCTGGAGCAGGCGATCGCGGAGATCGAGGACCTGATGGAGAAACGGGTCAACTACTTCGAGCGGCAGGGCGATCTGGTCGCCGCTCAGCGCATCGAGGAGCGGACCACCTTCGACATCGAGATGCTTCGCGAGGCGGGCTACTGCTCCGGGATCGAGAACTACTCGGTCCACATGGACGACCGCGAGTCGGGCGACGCTCCCTACACCCTGCTCGACTACTTTCCGGACGACTTCCTCACCGTCGTCGACGAGTCCCACCAGACGATCCCCCAGATCAAAGGGCAGTACGAGGGGGACAAGTCCCGGAAGGACTCGCTCGTCGAGAACGGGTTCCGGCTCCCGACCGCCTACGACAACCGCCCGCTCACCTTCGAGGAGTTCGAGGAGAAGACGGACCGCACGCTGTACGTCTCGGCGACGCCCGGCGACTACGAGCGCGAGACCTCCGACCGCATCGTCGAGCAGATCGTCCGGCCGACCCACCTCGTCGACCCGAAGGTGGAGGTCACCGAGGCGACGGGGCAGGTCGAGGACCTCTTAGAGCGGGTCGACGAGCGGATCGAGCGCGACGAGCGGGTTCTCGTCACCACCCTCACTAAGCGGATGGCCGAGGACCTCACGGAGTACTTCGAGGAGGCCGGGATCGACGTGGCGTACATGCACGACGAGACGGACACCTTAGAGCGCCACGAGATCATCCGCGACCTCCGCTTAGGCAACATCGACGTGCTCGTCGGGATCAACCTGCTCCGCGAGGGGCTCGACATCCCGGAGGTGAGCCTCGTCGCCATCCTCGACGCCGACCAGGAGGGGTTCCTCCGCTCGACGACGACCCTCGTCCAGACGATGGGGCGCGCCGCTCGGAACGTCAACGGCGAGGTCGTCCTCTACGCCGACCGGGTGACCGACTCGATGGAAGAGGCCATCGAGGAGACCCAGCGGCGCCGCGAGATCCAGTTGGAGTACAACGAGGAACACGGCTACGAGGCGACGACCATCGACAAGCCGGTCGGCGAGACGAACCTCCCGGGGTCGAAGACGGACACCTCGTCGGTCAGCGTCGGCGACGTGGAGAGCAAAGACGAGGCCGAAGCGCAGATCGAGGCGCTCGAAGACCGGATGGACGAGGCCGCGAGCAACCTGGAGTTCGAGCTGGCGGCGGACATCCGCGACCGGATCGCCGAGCTCCGCCGCGCCTTCGAGCTGGATACCGACGACGGCGGCGTGCCCGCGCCCATGATCGACGAGTAGCGGTCGCCCCCGCTCTCTCCGACCGTCTCGTTCCGATCTCTCGACCGTCCCGTTCCGATCCCTCGGCCGTCTCCGCTCAGCCCTCGCGCGCGCCCCCGAGCCGGCTCCGATTCTCACTCGCCGAGACGCGCGACGATGGGGTTTTCACTCCGACCGTCGGAGCCCGTCGCATGCACCGCCGCGCGGTCGTCGTCGGCGCCCTCGCCGTCGCCACCGCGGGCTGCGTCGACCGCCTCCACGACCTCGCGGCGTCGACGCCGCGGGACCTCGCGGTCCGGAGCCGCTACGTCGACGGCAACCCCCTCGTCGACGGGCAGAGCGTCCTCGACCGCCCGGCGGAGATCGTCACCCACGCCGCCTCCTTCCGGTCGAGCGCGGCGGCGATGGGCGCTCTCCGTCCCGACGCCGCGGAGACGCGGGCGTTCGTCGACGCGACCGCGTTCGTCGACGACGGCGGGGAGGCCGTGCTGCTCGTCGCCCAGCGGCTCACCGCCCCCGAGGTCGAGCTCCGTCTCGGCGCGATCAGCCGCACCGGCGACGGCTCGCTCCGGATCGCGGTCGACCGGACCGGCGTCCGGGGCGACGTCGAAACCGACGACCCGGTCGTGAAGACGCTCCTGATCCGGCTGACGGACGAGCAGGGACCGCCGGAACGGGTCGTCGTCTCGATCGACGGCGACCGCGCCGGCGTGACCGTGTAGGTTCACGCTCGCGATCCCGCCTCGGTCCCGCGATAGTTTTGTGTCTCGGCGACCTCCCCGCCGATATGACAGCGCTCCGCCGACGCCTCCTCGGACTCGCTCTCCTCGCGCTCGCCGCCGTCGCGTTCGCTGGCGCGGCCGCCGTCGCGCCCGTGATCGTCCCGGGAACTGGGACCGCCTCCGGCGGCCCCGACCTCGTCGTGCCGTCTCCGGTCTCGCTGCTGGCCGCGCCCGCACTCCTCGCGGTCGGATCGGTACTGCTGGTCTCCGGCGTCGCCGCGCTCGCCGCCGTCGACCTCTCTGCGCGCGCGGCGCTCTTCGCTCCCGCGCTCGGCGCTGTCGGCGCGCTGGCGCTCGGGGCGGGGATCGGCACTGACGTCGGGGCCCCCCTCGCTGCGTTCGCCGCGTCGGAGGCGCTCGCGACGCTGCGCACCGGTCCGCCCGCCGCGGTCGCGGCCGGCGCCGTCGTCGGGGGCGCGGTGGCGCCCGTCGTGCGCGCGTCGACCACGGAGGACACGGTCGCGCTGCTCGTCGCCGCGGTCCTGCTGCTCGCCTCGGTCGTCGCCGTCCCCGACTCGGTGGTCACGCTCGTCGCCGGGGGCGTCGCCGGCGTCCTCACGGTCGGCGCGCTCTGGGCGGTCGATCCGGTGAACTGGCGCCCCTGACCGGCCGGGGTCGGTCCCGACCGACCCCGTCCCTAGTTCCCCGGGCGCTCGCTCTCGGCCTCCAGCTCGATGTCCCGTTTGGCCTCGCGGGTCTCCGCCTCCTGTCGGGCGAGGTCGGCGTTGTCCGAATCTCACGTCTCGTGGGCTCTCGATCGCGTCCGGCTCCGGGCTTGTGCTTCTCGCCGAACTGCTCGGCGGAGTCATCGCGATTGGACGAGCGTGGGTGTTTGACGCTGCCATTTGGGCACTGTAGCGACCACCCGTAACCGGAGATTACCGCTCAGTCCCCGTCTCGGTACCGTCCACTCGCGGATCGGAGGAACGCTCCGGCCCCCTAGTATGAAAGTGAAGTTGTTATACTACAACTTTGTTAGTAATACTTATCACAGTGGAGTCTGTGTGGTCCGATACGGTTCACACGGCTACACTCACGTTACGCTGTAAGACCGTCTCCCGAGCGACACGACTGCGGTCGGACCCACCAGACTGATGCTAGACAGCGGCAGAGGCAATCCAACGCAATCGGTCATGTTTGAGATGACCAACGATGAGTGAAAGCGAAAACGCAAACACGAACGCGAGTACAGGCGCAGATATAGAGACGGACATCTTCTCGGAGAGAACACAGCTGAAGCCCTACGAGTACGGCGAATTCCTCGACTACGTCGAGGCGATCCGGAACAGCTACTGGGTACACACGGAGTTTAATTTCGACGGAGATGTCCAAGACTTCAAGGTCAACACGACTCCTGCTGAGCAGACCGTTATCAAGCGGACGATGCTGGCTATCGCACAGATAGAGGTGCAAGTGAAGACGTTTTGGTCGGATATCTACGAGGAGATGCCCAAAGCCGAGGTCGGGAACGTGGGTATGACCTTCGCGGAAAGCGAGGTGCGACACATGGACGCCTACAGTCACCTACTTGACGTCTTGGGAATCACGGACGATTTTGAGCAGGTAACTGAGGAGCCAGCGATCAAAGCGCGGATCGAGTATCTCGATGAGTATCTGGAGAAGAGCGAGAGCGACGACGAACGGGAGTACGTGATGAGCATCCTGCTGTTCAGTACGTTCGTCGAACACGTCTCGCTATTCAGCCAGTTCCTCATAATGACGAGCTTCGACAAGCACGAAAAGAAGTTCAAGGGGATAGCGAACGCCGTCGAAGCAACCAGCAAAGAGGAGCAGATTCACGGTCTGTTCGGGGTCGAGCTGGTGGAGACGATCAGAGAGGAGAATCCGGATCTCTTCGACGATGATTTCGAGGAAGACGTCCAAGAAGCCTGTCAGCAGGCCTACGAGGCAGAGCTGGAGATTCTGGATTGGATATTCGATGACGGCGAGCTGGAGTTCCTTCCGAGGGCGCACGTCGACGCGTTTCTGCGAGACCGGTTCAATCAGAGCCTGGAAAACGTCGGCGTGGAACCGATATTCGAGACTGACGATGACCTGCTTGAAGAGACACGTTGGTTCGACGAGGACATTATGATGACGAAGGATAACGACTTCTTCAGCAAGCGGTCGACCACGTACAACAAACACACGCAGAGCGTTACCGCTGAGGACATGTTCTAATAATGGCACACACAGAACTCGACAGCGTTGCAGAACAACATAACGAACCGTTCTACTGGCTGAACGAGGACAGTAGGGAGTTTCTCAGAGAGGGATACCTGCTTGAGGGCGTCGACGCGGAAGAGAGAGTCAGACAGATAGCGGAGCGCGCCGAAGAGATCTTGGGTGAGGAGGGCTTCGCGGACAAGTTCTACGAGTACATGAGCCGCGGCTTCTACAGTCTCGCCAGCCCGGTGTGGTCCAACTTCGGACTGGATAGAGGCCTTCCTATCAGTTGCTTCGGCAGCTACATGGAGGATAACATAGAGAGTATTCTCTACACCCAAGCCGAGGTGGGTGAGATGACCAAGCAGGGCGGAGGCAC
This sequence comes from Halorubrum sp. B53, assembly GCF_059752395.1. Lineage (NCBI taxonomy): Archaea > Methanobacteriati > Methanobacteriota > Halobacteria > Halobacteriales > Haloferacaceae > Halorubrum > Halorubrum sp. B53. The sequence goes on from NZ_MWTH01000005.1 coordinate 137,458, forward strand.
GAGCGGGTACTTCGGTGAACTGCGGCCGCGGGGAAGTCAGATAACGAACAACGGCAAGAGCAACGGGAGTTACAGTTTCACAGAGCTGTTCGATACGATCATCAACGTCATCAGCCAGGGTGAAACCCGGAGGGGGCAGTTCGCCGGCTACATCGATGTCGAACACGATGACTTGGACGAATGGCTCAACATCAAAACCGAAGGGGACCCAGTACAGGACATCTACTACGGTGTCATCATCGGTGACGACTGGTTTCAGGCGATGATCGACGGCGACGAAGAGAAGCGAGAGACTTGGGCGGATATCATCGAGACCCGGATCAACATCGGCGTTCCGTATATAATCTTCCGGGGGAACATGAACGAGGGGAAGCCGCAGGTCTACAAGGACAAGGACTACCGGATAAACGCGTCCAACCTGTGTACCGAGATAGCGCTACCGGCCACGGCGGACGAGAGCTTCGTCTGCTGTCTCTCAAGTATGAACGCTCTCCACTACGACGAATGGAAAGACACCGATGCGGTGGAGACTCTGACGCGGTTCCTGGACGCGGTGATGGAGGAATTCATCCAGCGCACGGAGGGAGTACAGTTCATGGAGCGGGCTGTGCGGTTCGCGAAGCGACACAGAGCGATAGGGATCGGCGTCCTCGGGTGGCACAGCTACCTCCAGAGCAACATGATCCCCTTCGACAGTATGGAGGCGATGGAAAAGAACGGGGAGATGTTCCGGACCATCAAAGAGCGAAGCTACGAGGCGAGTGAAGCGCTTGCCGATGAGTTCGGGGAGCCAGATGTTCTCGAGGGCTACGGCAGGCGGAATACGACGACGATGAGCGTGGCGCCGACGAAATCGAGCAGCGTCATTCTGGGGCAGGTCAGCCCGAGCATCGAGCCGCTGAAATCGAACTACTTCGTGCGAGACGGTGCGAAGCTAAAGTCGACGCAAAAAAACAGATTCCTTCAGGCGCTACTGGCGGAGCGGGGCAAAGACACCCGCGAAGTGTGGGACAGTATCGCCAATAAGGACGGGAGCGTTCAACATCTCGAGTGTCTGACGGACGAAGAGAAAGAGGTGTTCAAGACCTTCGCCGAGATACCGCAGATGGCGATCATCAATCAGGCAGCACAGAGACAGAAACACATAGACCAAGCACAGAGCGTGAACATCTCGATCGATCCGAGTGAAGTGAGCGTCAAGGAGATCAATCAGCTCTACATAAAAGCTTGGAAGAAGGGCGTCAAGAGCCTCTACTATCAGCACAGCGTGAATGCCGCACAGAAATTCAGTCGGGATATTCTCGAGTGTAGGGCCTGTGAGAGCTGATCGCCACTCGTAGCGGCCCGCCTCCCGTCTCGGTCACTCCGTCTCCGACTCCAGATCGATGTTCCGGTCCTCCTCGAGGTGGACGTCTTCGGCTCTGGGAACGTCAGCGATCCGTGCGGCGGCGCGATCGTGGTGGCGGCGAGCTTCTCCGTCGACGATGTGTGGCACCCGCGAGTCGGGCTCATGTCCCCGGGCGCTCGCTCTCGGCCTCCAGCTCGATGTCCCGCTCGGCCTCGCGGGTCTCCTCCTCCTCCTGCCGGGCGAGGTCGACGTCGCGGGCCGTGTCCGCGTCGCGGGTCTCGTCGGTCCGCAGGTCGCTGTCGGCGACCGTGTCGAGCTGTTCGAGGGCGCTCTCGATGTCCTCCAAGCCGAGCATCTTCTCGGTCTCCTCGTCGAACTCCAAGCTCTCTAACCCCTCCATCTGCTGGACGTCGGAGCCGGAGAGGGCCTTGCCGTAGCGGCCGACGAGGCTGGTGAGTTCCTGCGGGAGGACGAACGTGGTGGACTCGCCTTTGCCGATCGCTTCGAGCGTCTCCATCCCGCGCTCGATGATGGCGCGCTCGCCCATCGACTCGGCGGAGCGCGCGCGCAGCACCGTCGAGATCGCGTCCCCCTGCGCCTCGAGGATCTGGCTCTGTTTCTCCCCCTGCGCGCGGATGATGTTCGACTGCTTGTCACCCTCCGCCTGCTCGATCGCCGAGCGGCGTTCCCCCTGCGCCTCGAGGATCATCGCGCGGCGGCGGCGCTCGGCGCCGGTCTGCTGCTCCATCGCGCGCTGGACCTCCTGCGAGGGGCTCACCTCGCGCACCTCGACGGCCTCGACGCGGATCCCCCACTCGTCCGTCGGCTCGTCCAACTCCTCGTTGATGCGGTCGTTGATCTGGTCGCGCCGGGAGAGCGTGTCGTCGAGCTCCATGTCGCCGAGGACGGCCCGGAGCGTGGTCTGTGCGAGGTTCGAGACGGCCTTCTTGTAGTCGTCCACCTCGAGGAACGCCTTCTTGGCGTCCATCACCTTGATGTAGACGACCGCGTCCGCCGTCACCGGCGAGTTGTCCCGCGTGATCGCCGACTGGCTCGGCACGTCGATCGTCTGCGTCCGCATGTCGAACGCGTACGTCCGGGAGACGAACGGCGGAATAACGTGGACCCCCGGCTCGAGCAGCTTCCGGTACTCGCCGAACACCGTGAGCGTCTTCTTCTCGTAGGCGTCGACGATCTCGACCGCGCTGACGACCGTGACGGCCGCCAGCAACACGGCGAGCGCGCCCACGCCGAAGACGAGGCTCTGGCTGAGGAGGGCGAACCCGACGAGCAGGGCGGCGCCGAGCGCGGTGTACTGCCAGACCGCGTCCGGAATGCCGCCCACTGCGTCCTCCAGCTCGAGGGTGTCGCCGCGCGGACCTTGGGTTCCCATAGCCGAACTTACGGTTCGACGCTGTTAACGGTTCGCACGAGTCGAGTGAGAGAGGCGACGAGTGACCTCGAACCGCGTCGCCGTCTCCCAGAAACCGGTAACGTCGGCGACTGCGGTCGTTTTTAAATACGTAGCGGACACACTCTCTCTCATGCCATCCGACGAGGACGACCCCGACCGCCAGTTCCGCACCCGAAGCGTCCACGCGGGATCGGACCCGGACCCCGCGACCGGCGCCCGCGCCACGCCCATCTACCAGACGACCTCCTACGAGTTCGAGGACGCCGACCACGCCGCCCGCCTGTTCGCGTTAGAGGAGGCCGGCAACGTCTACTCCCGGATCATGAACCCGACGAACGCCGCCCTCGAGGAGCGGATCGCCTCCCTCGAGAACGGCGTCGGCGCCGTCGCCACGTCCTCCGGGATGGCGGCGCTCGACCTGGCGACGTTCATGCTCGCGTCCGCGGGCGACAATATTGTCTCGTCGTCCGCCCTGTACGGCGGCACCTACACGTACTTCACTCACTCCGTCGAGCGGCGCGGCGTCTCGACCCGCTTCGTCGACCCGCTCGACTACGAGGGGTACGCCGACGCGATCGACGAGGACACTGCCTACGTCCACCTCGAGACCATCGGGAACCCCGCCCTCGTCACGCCGGACATCGAGCGGATCGCCGACATCGCCCACGACCACGGCGTGCCGCTGTTCGTCGACAACACGTTCGCGACGCCCTATCTGTGCCGCCCGCTCGACCACGGCGCCGACCTCGTCTGGGAGTCGACGACGAAGTGGCTCACCGGCAACGGCACCACGGTCGGCGGAATCTTAGTCGACGGCGGCTCCTTCCCGTGGGCCGAGCACGCCGAGAAGTTCCCGGAGATCGCGCAGGACAACCCCGCGTACCACGGGATCAACTTCGTCGAGGCGTTCGGCGACGCGGCGTTCACCTTCGCGGCGACGACCCGCGGGCTCCGCGACCTGGGCGACCAGCAGTCGCCGTTCGACGCGTGGAACACCCTCCAGCAGACGGAGTCGCTCCCGCTCCGGATGGAGCGCCACTGCGAGAACGCCGGGATCGTCGCCGAGTACCTCGACGAACACGAGGACGTGTCGTGGGTGAACTACCCCGGACTGGAGAGCCACGAGACCCACGAAGAGGCGAGCGAGTACCTATCGGGCGGCTACGGCGGCATGATCACCTTCGGGCTGGAGGGCGGCTACGAGGCCGCGAAGGGGACCGTCGAGAACGCCGACCTCGCCTCGCTGCTCGCGAACGTGGGCGACGCGAAGACGCTCGTCATTCACCCGGCCTCGACGACCCACCAGCAGCTCACCGAGGAAGAGCAGGAGGCCGCGGGCGTCACCGGCGACATGGTGCGGCTCTCCGTCGGTATCGAGGACCCGGCGGACATCGTCGCCGACTTGGAGGCGGCGATCGAGCGCGCGACGGCGTAGGTCGGGACCGCGGCTTCACTCGTGTCGTCGCCGTCGGACTCAGAGATCGTCGGTGTCGAACTTCCAGAGGCCCACCAGCGGCGGCGCGATCGTCCAGAACACGAGCATCGAGATCGCCGATATCTGCTGGTTGACGCCCTCGCCCGAGAGCAACTGGTTGCCGAGGAACGCGTTGGACAGCAGCTCGACCCCGGTCGTCGGGTTCGCGACCTGCAGGAACACGCTGATCTGCCGCTGGGAGACCGGTAAGGGGTCGATCAGCCCGCTCGCGGCACCGAGGAACTGCCCGGTGACCGCGCCCCACAGCAGCACGAACAGGACGTAGATCGCGACCCCGCCGATGAGTGCCTGTCGCTGCGTCTCGGCGGCCGCCGAGAAGCCGACCGCAATCGCGACGAAGACGACGCCGAGGACCGCGGCGAAGACCGTGTACCCGAGGTACGAGCCGACGTTGAACGCCTGGATGTACCCGAGCTGAGAGAGCGCGAGCAGCACGGCCGCCGGCAGGAGGAAGCCGGCGAACACCGCGAGCGCCAGCGCGCCGCCTCGGCCGACCACCTTCCCGAAGACCACGTCGGCCCGCGAGTGCGGCAGCGACAGAAGCAGCTTCAGCGAGCCCGACTCGCGCTCGCCACTGACGGCGTTGTAGCCGACGACGACCCCGACCAGCGGGACGAGCGTCGTCACGAGGAAGGGGCCGACGGCGACGCTCAACAGGAACTCCGTCGCGAACTGCTCTCCCGGCGGCGAGAAGACGTACGCGAACACGGAGACGAGCACCGAGAACAGCGCCACGAGGGCGATCATCCCCCGCGAGCGAACCGCGTCCTGGAAGTCCTTCTCCGCGATGGCGCCGAGCGTCATTCGGCCACCTCCTCGTCCGCGTCGGCCGCGTCGGGCGTCGTCCCGTCGGACTCCGCCGCGTCGGCCTTCGTCGCGTTGCCCTTCGCCGTGTCGCCCTCTGCCGCGTCCCCCTCCGTGTACGCTAAGAAGAGGTCCTCCAGCGACGCCTCCCGGGTGTGGAAGTCGTCGACGGCGACGCCGGCGTCCTCCAGCGCGGCGATGACGCGGGTCTTCGCGCCGTCGGCGCAGCTCACGACGAGCGCGTCGCCGTCGCGGTCAACGCGGCTGACGCCCTCGACGGCGCGGACCGCCTCGACGGCCGCGCCGATCCCGCCGTCCGCCCCGCCGACGGCGATCTCCAGGGTCTCTTCGCCGCCGACGGCCTCGCGGAGCCCCTCGACGGAGTCCTCGGCGACGAGCTCGCCGTTACGGAGGATGCCAACCCGGTCGCAGACGGCGTCGACCTGTTCGAGGATGTGCGAGGAGAAGAAGACGGTCGCGCCGCGGTCGGCCTCGGTCTGAACGATCTCCCGCATCTCCTTCGCGCCCGCGGGGTCGAGCCCGGAGGAGGGTTCGTCGAGGACGAGCAGGTCGGGCTCGCCGACGAGGGCCATCGCGAGCGCCAGCCGCTGGCGCATCCCCTTCGAGTAGCCGCCGGCCTTGCGGTCGGCGTCGTCGAGCAGCCCCACGCGCTCCAACAGGGCGTCGGGGTCGTCGTCGACCTCCTTCGAGCGGACCGCGAATTCGACGTGTTTCCGCCCGGAGAGGCGGTTATACACCGAGAAGCCGTCCGGGAGCACGCCGGTCCGCTGCCGGATCGCGACCCCGTCGCCCGTGGCGTCACGCCCGAGCACGCGCACCGTCCCCGCGGTCGGGCGAACGAGGTCCAGCAGCATGTCGATGGTCGTCGACTTGCCGGCGCCGTTCGGGCCGAGGAATCCGTACACCTCGCCCTCCTGCACGGTGAGGTCGAGGTCACTGACGGCCGTGACATCGCCGAACTCCTTCCGAACCCCGCGCAGTTCGATGGCGGTCATACCCCTCGTTCCCGCGTCTCCGGATAAAGGGTTGCGGGTCGGTGCGAGGAGCCGTGCGCGGTGAGCGCCCGAAAGACGGTAACCAAATCGAATCGGGTGACAGCGACGCGTCGATGTCGCGAGTCAAAACTACTCATTCAGCCGCAATAAAAAATGTTAGACAGATCTCTGACTATTTCTCGGATTACACCATCGGAGCCTCCGTGAGAGATCGCGGGACTTCTGAATCTCAAAAATCGCTAGACTGCGACGCTGTCCACACTAAGCACAAAATTTAATTGTTTATCCTTACCATGTCAGATGGGATGGATCCGACAGCACTCCAAGCGACTGTTCAGTTCGCGCACAGTCCCCTACTAACATTTATAATAGGATTGATAATTGTCATCGCGCTGCTCGTGTGGTTGGACCTTCCGGCGTTCATCGGGCTGATCATCTCTGCGTTCTTGGTCGGCGTGGTGAACACGGTGTTCGTCGCGGACTTCACCGCCGCCGACGCCGGCAGTCAGGTCGCGACGGCGTTCGGGAACGGGATGGCGGGGATCGGGATCCCGATCCTCATGGCCGCGGTCATCGGGAAGGGAATGCTGGAGAGCGGCGCGGCCCAACGGATCGTCCGCGGCTTCCAGAACGTGCTCGGCGAGAGCAACTCCGACGTGGCGCTGCTCGGAAGCAGTTCGGTGCTGGCGATCCCGGTGTTCTTCGACAGCGTGTTCTACCTAATGGCGCCGCTCGCGCGCTCGATGCGGGCTCGCGTCGGCCGCGACTACACGCTGTTCATCGTCGTCGTCGGCGCGGGGGCCGCGACGACGCACGTGTTCGTTCCGCCCACGCCCGGCCCGCTCGCGGTCGCCGACCAGATCGGGAGCAACCTGGGGACGACGATCATCGTCGGACTGGTAACCGCCATCCCGGCGGCGATCATGGCCGGACTCGTCTACGGTCGCTGGATCAACAACCGGCTCGACATCCCGCTGCGGGACACGATGGCGACCTCGACGGAGGAGCTGCAGGAGGTCGCCGACCGACCGACCAGCGAACTCCCGAGCGTGCTCGAGTCGCTGGCGCCGATCCTGCTGGCCGTCCTGCTGATCGCGTCCTCGACGTTCGTCAACACGTTCCAAGACGTCGCTCCGGCCCTGGCCTCGCTGCAGCCCATCACCGACTTCCTCGGGAACAAGAACGTCGCGCTGACGATCGCCGCGCTCGCGGCCGCGTACACGTTCTACCGCTTCGACGAGATGGACCAGAGCGAGTGGAGCGAGGAGCTCACGGAGGCCCTGAAAAGCGGCGGGAACATCGCCGCGATCACGGCGGCTGGTGGGGCGTTCGGCGCGCTGCTCGCCGCCTCCGGGATCGGTGACTACCTGGCCGGCGCGCTCCAGGAAGTGGGGATCGGCCTGCTCATCACGGCCTGGCTCATCGCCGCGATCGTGCGCATCGCGCAGGGGTCGGCCACGGCCGCGATGCTGACCGCCGCGGGGATCATGGCCCCGCTCACCGGGCAGCTGACCGTCCACCCGGCCTACCTCGTGATGGCGATCGGCGCCGGCGGAAACATCTTCTCGTGGTTCAACGACTCCGGCTTCTGGCTCGTCAGCGAGATCGGGGGGCTCACCAAGCGGGAGACGCTGCAGACGTGGACCGCCCTCACGACGATCATCTCCGTGACGGGGCTCATCACGGTGCTGATCGTCTCCACGATCCTCCCGCTCGCCTGACGGCTCGGCCGACCCGTTTTCCGAGCGGTTTTTTTTACGACCGCCGTCCTCACCGACCGCTCCGCCGCTACTCGTCGCCCTCGGGCGGCCACGGCACTCCGCGGTCAGCGAGCAGGTCGGCGAACGCGTCCTCGTCGAGCACCGGCACGCCCTCGCCGTCGGCGTCGTCCCGCTTCGACCGCCCGGGGTTCTCGCCGGCGACGAGGTAGTCGGTGTTCCCGGAGACGCTCGACGTGGCGTTCGCCCCGTGCGCCTCCACGTGCGCCTGCGCCTCGCCCCGCGTCGTCGACAGCGACCCGGTGAAGACGAACGTGAGCCCGTCGAGCGCGTCGCCCGTTTCGACGTCGACCGATTCGGGCTCGGCGCCGCGCTCGCGGAGCCCCTCGATGGCCGCCCGGTTCTCCTCGTTGTCGAGGAACGTCCGGATCGATTCGGCCACCTCGGGACCGACGTCGTCCACCTCCCGCAGCGCCGCCTCGTCGGCGTCGAGGAGGGTGTCGAGGTCGCCGAACTCCGCCGCGAGCGCGCGGGCGGTCGTCGCGCCCACGTCGGGGATCCCGAGCCCGGCGAGGAACGCGTCGAGTGGGGGCTCCTTCGTCGCCTCCAGCTCGGCGACGAGGTTCTCGGCGCTCGTCTCGCCCCACCCCTCCAGCGCGGCGAGCTGCTCGGCGGTCAGGTCATACAGGTCAGGTAGCGACTCCACCAGGCCGGCCTCGCGGAGCTGCTCGACGCGCTCGGGCCCCAGCCCCTCGACGTCGAGCGCGTCCCGTCGCGCCCAGTGTTCGACCGCCCGCTCCAGCTGCGCCGAGCAGCCGAGCCCGCCGGTGCAGAAGGCGAGCGGGCCGTCGCGTTCGACCGGGGCGCCGCAGACGGGACACGTCTCGGGGAATTCGTAGCTCCCCTCGGAGCGCTTCTCGACGACCTCCGGGACGTACGGGATCACGTCGCCGGCGCGGTAGATCCGCACGCGGTCGCCGACGTTCACGCCGAGCGCCTCGATCTCGGCGGGGTTGTGGAGAGTCGCCCGCGAGACGGTGACGCCGCCGACGTCGACGGGATCGAGCTCGGCCACGGGCGTGAGCCGCCCCGTCCGGCCCACCTGCACGGTGATCCCCTCGACGGTCGTCGTCGCGGTGCGGGGCGGGAACTTGTAGGCGAACGCCCAGCGCGGCGCCCGCGACGTCGACCCGAGCGCCTCGCGGTGGGCCCGGTCGTCGGCCGCGATCACGACGCCGTCGATCTCGTAGTTCAGGTCGTCGCGCTCGGCCATGAGGCGGTCGCGGTACTCGATCGCGCCCTCGATGTCGTCGACGCGCTCGACCCGGTCGGCGCGGCGGAGCCCGAACGCGTCGAACGCGTCGAACTCCGCCCAGTGGGTGTCGGGGCGCTCCGGGGGGTCAGATTCTTGATCACCGGTCTCCCACGCCAGCACGTCGAAGAAGAAGACGTCTAAGGGGCGCTCGGCGACGACCGCGGGGTCGAGCTGGCGGAGGGTGCCGGCCGCGGCGTTGCGCGGGTTGGCGAACGGCTCCTCGCCGCGCTCCATCAGGTCCTCGTTGTACGCCTCGAACGCGTCGCGGGGCATGTAGGCTTCGCCCCGGACCGCCAGCCGGTCGGGCGGGTCGCCGCGGAGCTTCCCCGGGACCGATCGGATCGTCCGCACCTGCTCGGTGACGTCGTCGCCCTCGGTCCCGTCGCCGCGGGTGGCGGCGCGAGCGTAGACGCCGTCCTCGTAGATCACCTCGATCGAGAGCCCGTCGAACTTCGGCTCGCAGACGTAGGCCACCTCGTCGGGGTCGACCCCCTCGGCGTCGAGTCCCCGCCGGACGCGCTCGTCGAACTCCCGCACTGCGTCTGCCTCCGTCGCGTTGTCGATGGAGCGCATCGGCGCGACGTGCTCGACGGTCTCCAGCCCGTCGAGCGGCTCGCCGCCGACGCGGCGCGTGGGCGAGTCCTCGGTCGGGAGGTCGAACGCGTCCTCCAGCTCTCGCAGGCGCGCGAACAGCCGGTCGTACGCCTCGTCGGAAATGAGGGGATCGGCCTCGACGTAGTACCGGTGATCGTGCTCCCGGATCGCGGCCCGGAGGAGCGACGCCTGCTCGGCGGCGGCCTCGACCGAGAGCTCCTCAACCGGCTCGAAGTCGGTCGAGGGCGCCTCGACGTAGGGGTTCTCGGCGGGGTCCGCGTGCCGGGTCGACGGCCCGGATTGCGCGCTCGTCATCGGCCGACACTTGCGGCGGCTCGGGTTAAAAACGACCGTTTGCGGGCGGTCGACCGCGCGGCGGGAACGTCGCTCGACCGGCGTCGCGGGCGGCGGTCGCGCGTGCCTACGCGACCCGATCGCCGCGAGCGAACACCGCCTCCGGGTCCTGCCACGCCTCGACGTCCTCGGTCGGGTCGGCGTCGAGGAGGACGAGGTCGGCTTGGTACCCCTCAGCGACCCGGCCGATGTCGTCGAGCCCGAGCAGGTCCGCGGCGTTGACGGTGGCGGCCTCCAGCGCGGCCTCGGGCGAGAGGCCGTAGTCGACCATGTACGCGAGCTCCTGCGGGATCTCCTCGAAGAAGTTGAACGGCGTGCCCGCGTCGGTCCCCATCGCGATCGGGACGCCGGCGTCGAGCGCGTGGTCCCACGCGTCGTCGAAGCGGTCGGCGGCGTCCTCGGCCTTCGCGACGGCGTCCTCCGGGATCCCGGCCTCGACGCCGTTGTCGACGATGCCGCGGAGCGCGCTCGCGGTCGGCACCCAGTAGGTGCCGCGGTCGGCCATCATCTCGGCGGCCTCCCGGTCCATGAACGTCCCGTGCTCGACGCTCGTGATCCCGGCCTCGACCGCGTTCTTGATCCCTTCCTCGCCGTGGGCGTGGGCCGCGGTCGGGGTATCGGTCGGCGCGGCCGCGCCGGTGAACGCGGCGAGCTCCTCGGGGGTGAGTTCGGGGGCCCCCGTCACCGCGCCCTCGGTGAGGACGCCGCCGGTGGCCATGCACTTGAGCACGTCTGCGCCCGCCTTCAGCTGCTCGCGGGCCGCCTTCCGGACCTCGGCCGGTCCGTCGGCCTCGCGGCCGAACCAGTTGCCGTGGCCGCCGGTCATGATCACGTTGCGGCCGCACGCGACGACCCGCGCGCCGTCGATGTCGCCGACGGCGACCGCCTCGCCGGCGTCGAGCGCGAGCGTCCCCCGGCTCCCGAGGTCGCGGACGGTCGTGACGCCGGCCTCGACCGCCGCCCGCAGGTTGCTGGCGGCCCGGTAGCTCGCGGTGTAGTCGCTGTCGGAGACCGCGGTCGAGACGTCCGGTCGCCCGTCCATCATCACGTGGACGTGCGCGTCGATCAGCCCCGGCGCGACGACCTTCCCGCCGGCGTCGACTTCGGTGACTCCGGCGTCGCCACTCCCGTCGCCGCGCTCCGCGACCGCCTCGTCGACCGCCTCGTCGACCGCCGCCGCGTCGCCGACCGCGACGATCTCGCCGTCCGCGACCGCCACGTCGGCCTCGCGACTCCCGTCTACGTCCGCAACGCGTCCGCCTCTGATCACGTGCATACCCGTATGAGAGACCGTTCGACGGGTAAACGCTCGGGTCCCGGTAGTCCCGATCGGACGTCCGCGAACTCGTGTCACCCACCCATATATATAACCGGGTGGCCGGCGATCCGCCGACCATGGGAACGACTGACAAACCTGACCGCGGCGGGCTGTACGAACGCCGGATCGGAACGCCGACGACGAACGACGAGGTGAACGGCTACTGGCTGTTCGGGTTCGGCGTGCTGCTCGGGCTGGCGGGCGTCGCGCTGTTCTTCCTCACCGAGGCGGCGACGGCCACCCGCGGCATCGCGTACGCGCTGACGGCGCTGGCGCCCCCGTTCGTCATGCTCGGGGCCGTGATCCGGTTCCCGCTCCGTCGAGCGGGGACGTACCTCGGGTACCTCGGAACGGCGGTGAGCGTCCTCGGCGTGGTCTGGTTCGTGAACATCTTCCCGGGCGGGTGGTTCACCGCGTCCGGCGATCCGACCGTGATCGCGCTGTACGGCGTCGGGCTGCTCCTCATCGGCCTCGCGGGGACGGTCGTGCCGCTGCTCTCCGACCCGGTGTACGAGGACTACGAGCGGATGCGGGGCGAGGCGGCCGCCGCGACGGCCGAGCGCGACGAGACGAGCGCGGAGCTGGAGGCGACCCGCGAGGAGCTGGCGTCGACGGAAGAGGACCTGGCGTCGGTCCGCGAGGAGCTGGCGTCGACGCGGGAGGAGCTGGCCGCCGCGGAGGGGCGTGCGGCGGACCTCGACGACGAGGCGGCGACCGCGCACGCCGAGGCCGCGTCGCTCCGCGAGAGCAAGGCCCGATTCGAGCTGTTCGAGGACGCGGGCGGGAAGCCGCGCTGGCGGCTCCGCCACCGCAACGGCAACGTCATCGCGACGTCGGGACAGGGGTACAGCAGCCGCGGGAAGGCCCAGCAGGGGCTCCACAGCGTCCGGCGGAACGCGCTCGGCGCCGGGCTCCTCCGGATCGAGACGGCGCCCGAGGAGGGGGAGACCGTCGCCGCGGACGACGGCCCGGAGCCCGAGGACGCGACGGCGCCCGACGTGGCGATCCCGAGCGACGACGAGGGGATCGAGAGCGTGGCGACCTTCGAGCTGTTCGAGGACGCGGGGGGGAAGTGGCGCTGGCGGCTCCGCCACGACAACGGCAACGTCATCGGCGACTCGGGCCAGGGGTACGCCTCGAAGTCGAACGCGGAGCGCGCGCTCGCGCGGGTCCGCGAGCACGTCGCCGCGGCGGACTACCTCCGGGTCGACCCCACGGCCTTCGAGATGTTCCGCGACGCGGGCGGGGAGTGGCGCTGGCGGCTCATCCACGAGAACGGGAACGTGCTCGCCGACTCGGGCCAGGGGTACTCCTCGCGCTCGAAGGCCCGCCAGGGGCTCGACAGCGTGCGGTCGAACGCCGCCGAGGCGGCCCTCGACGACCTCGACGCGGAGGACGGGGGCGACGGGGACGCCGACGAGACCCCGAACGCGACGTTCGAGCTGTACGAGGACAAGGGCGGCGACTACCGGTGGCGGCTCCGCCACCGCAACGGGAACATCGTGGCCGACTCCGGGGAGGGGTACGCCTCCAAGTCGAACGCGCGAGACGCGATCGAGCGCGTCCGCGACTACGCCCCGGACGCCGACGTGCTGGACGTCAGCGACGCCGCCTTCGAGATATACGAGGACGCGGGCGGGGAGTGGCGCTGGCGGCTCCGCCACCGCAACGGGAACATCGTGGCCGACTCCGGGGAGGGGTACGCCTCCCGGTCGAACGCGGTCGAGGCGGTCACGGGCGTGAAGGCGAACGCCCCGGGCGCCGGCGAGGAGACGGTCGCGTAGCCGTCGCGGTCGCCGCCGGCGGTCGACGGCCGTTCACGAGGCCGCGAGCAGCTTCAGCCGCAGCTCGCGCTCGTCGACTTCGTATTTAAATGCTGGGTGGCCGTCGACGAGCACGTACGGGACGCGCTCGCCGTACTCCTCGGCGAGTTCGGGGTCTTCGTCGACGTCGACCATGTCGAGGTCGATCGTCACGTCGAGCCCCGCGGCGGTCTCCTCTATCGTCTCCCGGGCGGCGTCACAGAGCGTGCAGTCCTCGCGGGTGTACACCGTCACCGGGACCGTCGCGTCCGACTCGCTCATGGGCGTCGGTACGGTCGGCGGCGAGGAGTCGCTTTCGGTACGGTCGGCGGGAGTGTCGCTTTCGGTCGGGTGGCTCGGGGAGTCGCGACCGGCGGCTCAGAACACGTCGGGGTCGTCCCCGACCTGTCGCCGCCCGCTGATGATGCTCGGGGTGCCGCCCGTCTGGATGATGTTGAACGCGGTCATCAGGTCCGAGCGAGAGATGATCCCGACGAGTCGCTCCTGCCGGTCGACGACCGGCAGCCGGCCGACGCCGTGCTCCTGCATCGTCTGGAGGGCGGTCATCGCGTCGGTCTCCGGGCCGACCGCGACGACGTTCGTCGCCATCACGTCGCCGACGGTGTACGCGTCGCGCTCCACCTCGCGGACCGACCGCGCGTCTTCCAGGGTCACCATCCCGACGAGATCGTCGCCGCGGAGGACGGGGTAACCGGTGTGCCGCTCCTCGAACATCCGGCTCATCAGGTCGGCGACGGAGGTGTCCTCGCTGACCGTGTGGAGCTCCTCGCGGCCGGTCATCACGTCGCCGACGGTGACGTCCTCGAAGGCGGCCTTCAGGGTCGTCTGCTGGGCCTCCCCGGAGGCGGCGATGTAGATGAAGAAGGCGAGCACGATCAAAAGCAGCTGCAAGTTCAGCAGCCCGATGATCCCCATGATGAACGCGAACGCCTTCCCGACCGCGGCGGCGCGCTGGGTCGCCTGCGCGTGCGGCTGGTTCCGGGCCAACAGCGCCCGGAGGACGCGTCCTCCGTCCATCGGGAAGGCGGGGAGCATGTTGAAGACGGCGAGCACCACGTTCAACAGCGCGAGGTACCCGAACACGAAGAGGACAGCGTCGGACCCGACCGGCGCCAGGGAGTACACGGCGTAACAGCCGATGCCGACCGCGACGCTGACCACCGGGCCGGCGATCGCGATCCAGAACTCGTGTTTCCAGTCCTCGGGGAACTCCGTGAAGCTGGCGAGTCCGCCGAGCAGCCACAGCGTGATCGACTCGATCTCGTAGCCGTACCGCATGGCGACGACCGAGTGGCCGAACTCGTGGAGGAGGACGCCGCCGAACAGGCCCAGCGCGGCCGCCAGCCCGAGCCCCCACGGCGTGAGCCCCCCGGCCAGCGCGGCCGGATCGATCCCGGCGCCGAGCGTCTCGTTCATCACCTCGGCGATCATCTCGACCTGCGAGCCGATGAGGTAGGCGAACAGCGGCAACACGATCAGGAACGTCCAGTTGAGCCTGACCGGGATCCCCAGCGCCGTCCCGATCTTGAGTCCTCGCATGTCCCCGAGTAAGTCGGGTGGGCGGTTAAACGTCCGGGGGCCGGCGGGGCCGGGCGCTCGCGGCGCAGTCGCCCGACGACGCCGAGGGGCACGGGCGGGTGCACACCGCCGGCGTCGGGAACGCGCGACGCCGACCCTCGTCGCCGTTTATAAACGCCTCGCCGTCGATCGGTCGGTATGGACGACGCAACCGACGACGAGGCGACGGACGCGCCGGGCGGGGTCCTGAAACGCGGCGACGAGATCGGCTACGAGGCGGTCGACGCCGCCGACGGGCTCCGGAAGGGGGTCCTCATCGACGAGTCGGACGGCGCCCCGCACTTCGCGATGCGGCGGTTCGAGCTCGCGCCCGGGGCCTCGGTCCCCCGGCACACGAACGCGGTCGAACACGAGCAGTACGTGCTCGCCGGCGAGTACGCGGTCGGGATCGGCGACGAGGAGCACGTCGTCGCTCCCGGCGACAGCCTCCTGATCCCGGCGGGCGTCGAGCACTGGTACCGGAACGAGGGCGAGGAGCCGGGGGCGTTCATCTGCGCGGTGCCGAACGGCGACGACGAGATCAAACTGGTCGAGTGACCGGACGGGTCGACTGACCCGCCTCGGCCCCGCCGCTCACTCGATGGTCCCGACTCGGTCGGCGACGTAGCCGAACTGGTCGCGGTAGCCGTACGGCGAGAGCAACACGGGGTAGAAGGGCTCGTCGGCGCGGAGCTGCTCGTCGCCGGCGGCCGCGAAGGCCTCGCCGACCTCGACCCGCTCGAAGTTGCGCGCGAACACCTCGTACGTCTCGGCGTTCGGCTTCGGGATCCGGTCGCGGAGCCGGAACACCTCGACGCCGTCGCGGCCGCCCGCGTCGACCGCGTCGTCGGCGCCCGGCGCCGGGAGCGCGCCGGTCGCGGCCAGGAACGCCCGCGTCAGCCAGTAGGCGTTGTCGGCGGCCGCGTCCGACCCCTGCAGGCCGGCCTCCACCTCCAGCGTGTGCGGGTGCTCGATGAGCCGCCCCTCGGTGAACGCGTCGGTCTGGATGACGACGTCCACCGGGAGGTGCGGGGCGACCCCGCGAGCGACCTCGTCCATCGAGTCGATCACCGCGAACGGTTCGGCGGAGGACTGCGTCGAGTGGATCGCGAGGGTCGTGCAGTCGTTCGTCTCGTCGAGGAGGTCGGCGGCGAGCCGCTCCTCGTGGGCATCCGAGTCGGCGTCGCCGGGGAATGCTCGGTTGAGGTCGGCATCGAGGTAGCGCACCCCGGCGTCGAGCGCCGCCTCGTTGGCGACGATCAGCCGCACCGGGCGCTCGACGTCGGGGTCGCTGTCGAGGAGCCGTCGGACCGCGCGGGCGCCGCAGGGCTCGTCGCCGTGGATCGCGCCGACGACCGCGACTTCGGGCTCGCCCTCGCCCAGTTCGTACACGTCCATACCCGTGCGACGCGCTCGGACGGTAAGTCGCGTTCGGATCGCGGACGGGCTCCCGCGCCCGGAGTCAGTGCCCCTCGTCGATCCGCTCGGCGTACTCGTAGTCCGCGGGGTACGCCTCGGGACGCGCGCCGTCGAGGCGGATCCGCCAGCCGTCGAGGGCGGCGGGGTCGTCAAGCGCGGCCCGGAGCGTCTCCCGAATCTCGTCGACGGCGACGCCGTAGAAGTCGTCCGGGACGCCCCGGAGGTACTGGAGCGCGGTCTCGAACAGCGACCGCATCCCGTCGTCGTTCTCGAAGTCCACGTGCTTGTACGCGCCCGCCGCGACCTGCACCATCCCGTGGAGGTACGCGCTCTCAGTGGTCCCGCTCCCGTAGTTGTACCACTCGTCCTCGAAGCAGTCGTGCGACTCGTGGTACTCGCCGGCGTTGAACAGCCGGACGCCGTGCTCGGTCGCCCGGCGGAGCGTGGCGTGCTCCCAGTGTCCCCCGGCGAGCCGGGCGTCGGCGTCTCCGTCGCCCCCGCTGTCGCCCGGCCGGTCCGACCCCTCGCCGGCCGCGTGCCACCCGGTCGGGTTCCCGAGCGGCGGGGCGACGCCGGGGTCCCGGGTGTGATCGTCCATGCCCGAGTAACGGGCGGCCGGGGTGCTAACGTTTTCGTGCCGGTGGCGGCGGCGTTCCGGTCTCTCCCGCGGCCGCGGTGCCGCGTTCCGACTGCACGAATGTAGAATCCGCACAATATTCATGCGTCTCGGCGGCCTACCCGAGCGTATGCTTGACAGCGACGAGACGGCGTGCGGCCCGATCGACGACGCATCGAAACGCAAGCTCGGGTCGCTGCTCGCGATCGGACAGGGCCTCATCACCGCTGCCGCGCCGGGGCTCAGCGTGGCGCTCACGCGGAAACTGCTCGGGATGAACTTCGAGAACGCCGGCGAACTCGAAGCGAGGCCGGCGTACCTCAGGCAGACGCGCGCGCTCGGAATCGGCGTCGCCGCGGCCGGCATCGCCGGGTACGCCATGGAGGTCGCGAGCGACCGCGCCCCCACGAGCGAGGAGCCCGCAGCGGACGACGAGGCCGCCACGGACGGCGACGTCCCCGGGGCGACCGCGTAAGCGACCGCGCCCCGTCGGCGGGATCGAACGCCTCTTTCCTGCGGCCGACATCGAACCGGTCGATGGACTTCGGGCTCCTCTCCGCGATCGGGGCCGCATTCGTGTGGGGGAGCTACATTTTCGTGTTGAAGCGCTCCTTTTCGGGCTACCCGCCCGCCGGGCTCACGGTGCTGATCAACGCGGCCGCGATCGCGTGGTTCCTCCCCGTGACCGTCACGACGAACGACCTCGGCGGGGCGGCGCTCGCGGGCGACCCGCTCGCCGCCCCCGGGCGGATCGCTCGCTCGCTGGCGGCGGTCGACCCCGCGAGCGCCGTCGTCGTCGCCGGCACCGCGACCGCGACCGCGGCCGCGTTCGTCCTCTTCCTCCGGGCGATCGAGGACGGCGACGTCTCCTACGTGACCCCGATCAACAAGGTGGTCCCGATGTTCGTGCTCCCGCTGGAGGTGCTGCTGCTCGGCGAGGTGCTCGCGCCGATACAGGTGGCCGGGGTCGTCGTCGCCACCGCGGCCGTCTACGTCGCGAACTACGAGCCGGGGAGCCTGCTCGCGCCGCTGGTCGGCGCCGTCCATTCGCGGCCCGCCCAGCTCGCCCTCGTGAGCGCGGCGTGTTACGCCGTCGCCGACCTCGGCAAGCGCGTGGCCCTCCAGGAGCTCGCGATCCCCGGGACGCTGTGGGTGCCCCTGCTCCTCGCCGGGGCCGGGCTCGTGCTGCTGCCCGCCGCGCTCCGGAACCCGCCCGCGGTGACCCGGCGCGACGCGCCGAAGTTCCTCACGGCCGGCGCGATCGTCGCGCTCGGGGAGCACCTGACGACCGTCGCGTTCGCGTCGCTCCCCGCGAGCGTCGCGTCGCCGGTGATCAACACGCAAGCGATTATCGCCGTCGTGCTCGGCGGGGTCGTCCTCGGCGAGCGCTACTTCCGCGTGCGGCTCGTCGCCGCCGCCCTCGCCGTCGTCGGCGTCGCGATGATCGCGCTGTGAGGGCACGGCGAGTCCGCCCGTCCGACGCCGGACAAATTATCATCAGATAATTGGGGTATATTTAAAAATTTAATATCGGATAAATAAAACAAGCGGTCGCATGCCACACGATACCTCACGGCGGAGCGTGCTGAAGGCGATCGGTGCGGCCGCGACGGTGCCCGGAATCGTCGGCACCGCGGCGGGACGGGGCAACGCGCCCACGCCGCGGTACGCCGCGTTCAACGTGGTCGATTTGGGAACCAGACAGGTACAGGAGAAGGGCGACGAACAGGCGGCGGCCGCCGCCCGCGTGATACAGGAGGTTGACCCAGACGTGCTCGTCGTCAACGAGCTCGCGAACAACGAGCAGGAGTCGTCGGTCAACGACGTCCCCACGGATCAGACGAACATCGAGGCATTCGTCGAGAACTACCTCAGCGAGCCGCAGGAGACGTATCTGGAGGGAATCGACTACGAGTACACACTTCAGCCGAAGAGCAACACTGGGGTTCTTCCCGAGGAGGACTACGACTTCAACAAGGACGGCGTCGCGGGCACGCGGCCGGGAGACGCGTTCGGGTTCGGGAATTATCCCGGTCAGTACGCCTTCGGCATCGCGAGCAAGTATCCCTTCGACGAGGGCGCGATCCGCTCGTTCCAGGAATTTAATTGGGCAGACATGCCGGACAATCTGATCCCGTTCGCAGGCGATGAAGGGGTCGTGACCGAGCCGGGAGAGAACGAAACCGCGATCTATCTGACCGAGGAGGAGCTGGACGTCTTCCGCCTCTCCTCGAAGACCCATATCGACGTGCCGTTCGATGTCGACGGCGACACCGTCCACGGGCTGTTCTCGCACCCGACGCCGCCGGTGTTCGACGGAGTCAACAACTTCAACGGCCGCTGGAATCACGATGAGAACCGATTCTGGGCCGACTATGTCGCCGGCGCAGACTACATCTGCGACGACTCCGGAACAGAAGGCGGGCTTAGCGACGACGCCTCCTACGTTCTCCTCGGCGACATGAACGCCGGACCCGGCGACGAGCCGCTCGATCCGGCGACGAAGTACTTCGTCGATAACGACGACTTCAACAGCCGCAGCCTCCCGACGAGTCCGGGCGGAGCGCAACTGGGCAACCAGTACGCGACCGCGAACTTCGGCGGCGATGGATCCAAGGTCGACTGGGTGCTGCCCTCGCCCGACCTCTCGAAGCGCGCCTCGTCGGTAGTGTGGCCGAATCCGAACGCGAACAAGCGCGGACTCGCGGACGACGTGGCGACCGCCTCGGACCACCGTCTCGTGTGGGCCGACATCGCCGTACAGCCCGGTTCCTCCGGAAAGGGCCGCGGCCGCGGAAACCGGTGAGTTAAACCACCCGGAGGGCTTGGTGCCGACTGCGTGCGAGGGTAGCCAAGCCCGGAAACGGCGGCGGACTCAAGATCCGCTCCTGTAGAGGTCCGTGGGTTCAAATCCCTCCCCTCGCATCGCCGGGGTCCACCCCCGTGATGCGGAAGACGCTCTCGGAGCGCTCTTCCCTCGCAAAATTCCTTGAACCGACGATCGACTGCCAGCGACGGCTACGCCGCCGTCGGGCGCTCGCTCCGGTACCGGGCGAGCGCAAGCCCGGCGAAGACGACGATCCCGAGCTGGGCGCCGACGCCGAACGTGGACCCGAGCGTTTGGAGGATCACCACGGCGCCCTGTTGCGGCTCGGCGATCAGGAGCACGGCGGCGGTGCCGACGAGAGTCGTGACCGCGGCGGCGAGGCCGGCCGCCAGCGCGATCCGACCGTCGCGCCGCGGATTGTCGCGTCGCCGCCCGACGGCGAACGAGACGCCGAACAGGAGCCCGTAGACGAGCAGAAACGCGACGAACTGCCCGGCGGCGACGTACAGCCCGAGCCTGCGAACCGGCGGCGTCTCTATCGCCGACGACACGAGGAGCGGGGGGAGCCGACGGAGGACGCTCAACGCGAGCGCGACGCCCGCCGCGGCGAGTGGAGGGACTGCTGACAGGTTCATGGGACGGCCACGACTGCTTCCGCGGGGAAGGAGTAGCTTTCGCTCGACGGTCGGTCGACGCTCGCTTGCTGGTCCACCTCACCGTCGATCGCTCCGGCCGTCGGACGGCTCCGTCTCGTCGACCAGGGTGGATTTTTATCCCCTCCGCTGGAGGCTCTCTCATGACCGAACGGACGCGTCGCGACTGGCTCCGGGTCGCCGGCGGCGTCGGCGTCGCGGGACTCGCGGGGTGCGGCTCGCTCCGCGGCGTCTCTCCGACCGACGGCGACGACGCCGGCTCCGACTTCGACGGGGCCGCCGACCTCCCGCTGAACCTCGCCGACCGACCGCAGTCGCCCGACGGGCTCGCCTCCCAGTTCCGACAGGGGCTCCGGAACCACGGCCACATCGACGCGACGGTTCCGGGAGCCGTCGAAGTCGAGTGGGCCGTGCCGGCGAACCGCGGCGACCACACCGCCTCGAAGGGGAGCCCCATGCTCGCGCCGTCGGGCGATATCCTCCTCGCCGACGACACGGGCCGCGTCCAGTCGATCGCGACCGACGGGACGGTGAACTGGTCGACCTCCGTCTCCGACGACGACCGCGGGAGCCACGGCACCCCCGCGATCGCCGACGGCACGGCGTACGTGGGGACGTACGACGGCGTCGTCTCCGCCGTCGACGTCGCGAGCGGCGAGATCCTGTGGCAGACCGACGTCGGCGACGCGGCCGCCGCCAGCCCCACCTACCACGAGGGCCGGCTGTACGTCGCCGTCGAGTACGCGACGCCGAGCGGGACCGTCGTCGTCATGGACGCCGACACCGGCGACGTGGAGTGGCGCGACGACCGGCCGACCGACCACCCGCACTCGACGGTCGCCGTCGACCTGGAGCGGGACCGCTTCCTCTTCGGCTCCAACGACGGCCACGTCTACGCGTGGTCCCTCTCTGATCGCGAGCGCGCGTGGGCGTACGACACCGGCGGCGACGTCAAGACGCCGATCGCGGTCAGCCGGGGGATCGCGGTCGTCCCCTCGTGGGCCGGCACCGTCACCGCCGTCGACGTCGCGGACGGCACCGGGCTCTGGGAGTTCGAGACCGACGAGGACGTGTCGCCGACGGCCGACCCCGACCCGATGCGGACGGGCGGGCTCATGTGCGCGCCCGCGGTCCACGACGGGACGGTGTACGTTGGCAGCCACGACACCAACGCGTACGCGATCGACCTCGCGACCGGCGAGGAGCTGTGGTCGACCCCCACCGGCGGCCTGATCACGGGCAGCGTCACGGCGACGAACGAACACGCCCTCGTCGGCTCGTACGACGCGAACCTCTACGCGCTCGACCGCGCGGACGGCTCGGTCGCGTGGACGGTCGAGGGGCGGGGGGAGGTGACCAGCGCGCCGCTCGTCACCGACGACGCGATATACTACGCCGAGCGCGCCCCGGAGGGCTCCGGCGAGGCGGGGATGTGCTACAAGCTCGCCGCGCCGGAGTGAGGCGGCGGCAGCCGGAGACGAGCCCTCCGGTGCGCCGCGCGGAAACGTCACGAACGTCCACTCGAAACGGAGGGTCCGAAACGGTTTTGCCGGCCCCTGACGGACGGTCGATATGCCAACGGATCCCGACACAGGGTACGACCCGTCGCTGGGTCGGAAGTTCGTGTTCGTCACCGGCGGCGTCATGTCCGGGCTGGGGAAGGGGATCACCGCCGCCAGCACCGGGCGGCTCCTCGCGAACGCGGGCTTCGACGTCACCGCGGTGAAGGTGGACCCCTATCTCAACGTCGACGCCGGGACGATGAACCCGTACGAGCACGGCGAGGTGTACGTCTTAAAAGACGGCGGCGAGGTCGACCTCGACTTGGGCAACTACGAGCGCTTCCTCGGCACCGACATGACGTTCGACCACAACGTCACGACGGGGAAGACGTACCAGCACGTCATCGAGCGCGAGCGCGCCGGCGACTACCTCGGCAAGACCGTCCAGATCATCCCGCACGTCACCGACGACATCAAGCGGCGCATCCGCGAGGCCGCCGAGGGCTCCGACGTCTGTCTCATCGAGATCGGCGGCACGGTCGGCGACATCGAGTCGATGCCGTTCTTGGAGGCGCTCCGCCAGTTCGCCCACGAGGAGGACGACGAGGACATCCTCTTCACCCACGTCACGCTCGTCCCCTACTCGAAGAACGGCGAGCAGAAGACGAAGCCCACCCAGCACTCGGTGAAGGAACTGCGGTCGATCGGGCTCCAGCCGGACATCCTCGTCGGCCGCTCCGAGGACCGGCTGGACCCGGAGACGAAAGAGAAGATCGCCTTGTTCTGCGACGTGCCGACGGACGCCGTCTTCTCGAACCCCGACGTCGAGGACATCTACCACGTCCCGCTGATGGTGGAAGACGAGGGGTTAGACGAGCACGTGATGGAGCGGCTCGGGCTGGGCGACGAGGCGCTTCCGAAGGCCGAGCGCTCGACGGAGTGGCGCGAGCTGGTCACCCGCGACCGCGACCGCGAGATCGACGTCGCCCTCGTCGGGAAGTACGCCTTGGAAGACGCGTACATGTCGATCCACGAGGCGCTGAAACACGCCGGGATCCAGACCGCGACCGAGGTGAACGTGCTCTGGGTCGACGCCGACGAGACCAGCGCGGAACACGAGGAGCGCCTCGCGTCGGCCGACGCGGTCGTCGTCCCCGGCGGGTTCGGCTCCCGCGGCACGGACGGGAAGATCGAGGCGGTCCGGTACGCCCGCGAGAACGACGTGCCCTTCCTCGGGCTCTGCTTGGGCTTCCAGATGGCGGTCGTCGAGCACGCGCGCAACGTGCTCGGGCTGGAGGGCGCGCACTCCGCCGAGATCGACCCGGACACCCCCCACCCCGTCATCGACCTCCTCCCCGACCAGTACGAGACGGAGGACATGGGCGGGACGATGCGGCTCGGCGCCCACGAGACCGACATCGAGCCCGGGACGCTCGCGGAGCGGGTGTACGACGCCGACGCCTGCACCGAGCGCCACCGCCACCGCTACGAGGTGAACCCCGAGTACATCGACGATCTGGAGGCCGACGGGCTGACGTTCTCCGGGCGCGCCGACAACCGGATGGAGATCTTAGAGCGCCCGGACCACCCGTTCTTCTTCGGGACGCAGGCGCACCCCGAGTTCCGGTCGCGGCCGGACCGCGCGAGCCCGCCGTTCGTCGCCCTCGTCGAGGCGGCGCTGGAATCGACGGACACAACCGAGCGGAACGCGGACGTGAGGCTATAGATGGTCGAGACGGAGGCATTCATCGACGAGGCGATAGCGGAGATCCGGGAGGCGATCGGCGACGCGAACGCCGTGATCGCCCTCTCCGGCGGGGTCGACTCCTCGGTCGCGGCGACGCTCGCGTACGAGGCGGTCGGCGACCAGCTCACCCCCGTCTACGTCGACACCGGGCTGATGCGGAAAGGCGAGACCGACGAGATCCGCGACACGTTCTCGTTCATGGAGTCGCTGCGGGTGATCGAGGCGCAGGACCGCTTCTTCGACCGGCTGGCGGGCGTCACCGACCCCGAGGAGAAGCGCCACGTCATCGGCGAGGGGTTCATCGACGAGTTCGAGACCGTCGCCCGCGACGTCGACGCCGACTACCTCGTGCAGGGGACGATCTACCCCGACCGCATCGAGTCCGAGGGGAACATCAAGTCGCACCACAACGTCGGCGGGCTCCCCGAGGTCGTCGACTTCGAGGGGATCGTCGAACCCGTCCGCGACCTCTACAAGGACGAGGTCCGCGAGGTCGCCCGCGAGCTCGGGTTAGAGGAGATCATCTCCGAGCGCATGCCGTTCCCCGGCCCCGGGCTCGCCGTCCGGATCGTCGGCGAGGTCACCCCTGAGAAGGCCGCGGTCGCCCGCGAGGCGACGCACGTCGTCGAGGAGGAGCTGGAGGAGTACGACCCGTGGCAGGCGTTCGCCGCGGTCCTCGGGAAGGCGACCGGCGTGAAGGGCGACAACCGCGTGCACGGCTGGGTCGTCGCCGTGCGCTCGGTCGAGAGCCGCGACGGGATGACCGCGCGCGCCCAGGAGATCGACTGGAGCACGCTCCAGCGGATCCAGAGCCGGATCACCGGCGAGAACGAGAACGTCGCCCGCGTCGTCTACGACGTGACCCACAAGCCGCCCGCGACGATCGAGTACGAGTGATGGCGGGGACCCCCGCCCGCCCCGACGGCGGCCGCGCCGAGGGCTCGCTCGCCGTCGTCGCCGGCCCCGACGAGCACGGGCTCGGCGAGGAGCTCGCCGCGCTCGGCGTCGAGGTCCGCCGGATCGACGGGCTCGTCACCGCCGACGCGCTCTCCGAGGCCGGGATCGCCGAGGCCGCCTACTTCGTCCTCACCGACGTCGAGGAGGCGACCGGCATCCCGATCGCCAAGGAGCTGAACCCGAACGCCTACGCCGTGACGTACGCCGAGCGGTCGCTGCCGGAGTTCGTCGCCGGCGTCGCCGACCTCGCGATCGACCCGGCCCTGATGGACGCCGCGACCGTCGCCGAGGAGCTGGTCGACGGCGCCGCCGACCGCGCGGCGTAGGCGCCTCGGCGTCGGGGCGCTCGACGCTGTCGTCGCCCGGGATCGATTACATGTCGAAATAAATGCTATTATTTATATTTTATAAACATCAGCAGCAGCGATCCGTAGAAAACACTCCCAAACCGACGTTAAAATCATTTCTGGGGTTCGAATGCCGCTTCTTCTGACTCTATCGCGCCCGCGAATCACATGCGATCGGGACGGGATGGCCGAGACCCGGATAACGCGTTGAAATCCGTCGAGAATACACTGTATCTAATTTAAACCGTTTTTAAACAGAGAGCGTCGCCGTGTCGGCTCTCATCGACACGTTCTAAATATCTGTCACTACCTATTTTATATACTTATTTTGTTATTTTGGAATTGGACTCCACTCCCCCGCCCGGTTCCGCGAACAGTACCATTATTCCGGTGTACCACGTAGTGTGGCGTGTCATGTCACAGCAAGAAGTGAAAGAGGAGCTGTACGTCGACCAGTACACGCTCGGACTGGTGGGTCCCGACCAGGAGTGGGCCGGCACCGTCGCCGACGGCGGGACGGTGACGACGTACACGCCGCCCGGCTGCTGGGGGCCGATGGTCACCCCCTCGTTCCGAGGCGGCCACGAGGTGACGCGCCCGATCCGCGTCGAGGGCGCCGAGGTCGGCGACGCCGTCGCGATCCGCATCCGCGACGTGGAGGTGACGAGCATGGCGACGAGCACGGGGTCGATGGACGAGCGCGAGGAGGCGTTCCGGGACGACCCGTTCGTCGACCACCGCTGTCCGGAGTGCGGGACGACGTGGCCCGACTCCTACGTCGAGGGGACCGGCGAGGACGCGATCCGCTGTGCGGAGTGCGGCGCCAACGCCTCCTCGTTCGGCTTCGAGTACGGCTACACCGTCGCGTTCGACCACGAGAACGCGGTCGGCGTCACGCTCGACGAGGAGGGCGCCCACGAGCTCGCGACCGACGCCGACGAGGTGATGGACATCCCCGAGAACTCCCGGCAGCACCCGATCCTGCTGTACGAGCCCGACGGGATGCCCGGCACGCTCGGTCGCCTCCGGCCCTTTATCGGCAACATCGGGACGACGCCGTCCGTGACGATGCCCGACTCGCACAACGCGGGCGACTTCGGGCAGAGCCTCATCGGCGCCGACCACGACTACGGCGTCGAGACCGAGGAAGACCTCGAGAAGCGCACCGACGGCCACATGGACATCCCCGAGGTCCGGCCGGGCGCCACCCTCATCTGCCCCGTCGACGTCGACGGCGGGGGCGTCTACGTCGGCGACCTCCACGCGAACCAGGGGGACGGCGAGCTCTCCCTCCACACCACCGACGTGAGCGGCACCGTCACCATGGACGTCGAGGTGATCGAGGGGCTCGAGCTCGACGGCCCCGTGCTGCTCCCGAACGAGGAGGACCTCCCCTTCATCAGCGCGCCGTACACCGACGCGGAGCGCGAGGCGGGCCGCGAGCTCGGCGCCGAGCACGGCGTCGAGACGGAGACGGAGATGGCGCCGATTCAGGTGGTCGGCTCCGGCGCCACGGTCAACGACGCCACGCAGAACGCCTTCGACCGCGCGACGAAGCTCTTAGCGATGAGCGAGGGCGAAGTTCGCGGGCGCTGCACCTTCACCGGCGGCGTCCAGATCGGCCGGCTCCCGGGCGTCGTCCAGCTCGACATGCTGGCGCCCCTCGATGTCCTCGAAGAGCGCGGCCTCGACGGGCTGGTCCGGGACCAGTACGACCTGTAGCGTCGTCGGGGCGCCCTACTCTTCCGGCTCCGTCGCCGCTTCTTGCTCCGTCGCTTCCTCACAGTTGCAGCCGCCCGACGAGAGCAGCTCGGCCACGCCGTACCGCGAGCCGCAGTCCGTACAGAGCACGCCCACGTCGACCAGCACCCGGAACTCCCCGAGCGTGAGGGCGGGCGTCTTCCGGAGCGCCCGGAGCTTCGACTCCGCGACCGAGACCAGCCGGCCGCGGAGCTTCCCGATCGCCCGGGACGCGTTCGTCGCGCGGTCCCCGCCGTCGCGCTCGTACTCCGCGCCGCGGTGCTCCCGGAGGTAGCTCCGGACGGCCTGATAGGTGACCACGTCGCAGTCGAGGGCGTCGACGTCGACGCCCTCGCGCTCGAGCCGCCGACGGAGCTGCGTGCGGTCGGCGGCGGTCACGTCGTCGCCCGTCAGCGACCGCACCACCGCGTCGAGCTCCCGCGCCGACAGCCGCACCCCGGCCTCGTCGACCTCGGCCTCGACGAGCCGGCGGTTGAACTCGGCGGCGAGGTCGCGCAGGCTCGTGTGGTCGTCGCCGGTCGCCGTCCACCGCGCCTCCAGCTCGTCGCCGACGCCCTCTAGGTCGTACTCGTCGACGAGCCGCGCCACCTTGGTCCGGCGGCCGCCGTCCGTGTCGGTCATTCGTCACAACCACCGTCGGGCAGCGACATAGGCGTTACCGTCGCGCCGGCGGGCCGCGCCGACGGTCCCCGTCCCGTCTCGCCCCGAGCGGCACCTATATGCCACCGCTCCCGGATCCGTCGGACACGAAATGATGCGCCACGACGTCGCCATCGTCGGCGGCGGCTGCGTCGGGCTGTCGGTCGCCAAACACCTCGCCGAGCGGACCGACCTCGACGTCGCCGTCATAGAGAAGGAACATCACCTCGCCTCCCACCAGAGCGGCCGGAACTCCGGCGTGCTCCACCCGGGATTCAACTACCCGCCGGGCTCGAAGAAGGCGCGGTTCGCCACCGAGGGCACCGCCCGGATGAAGGCGTACTGCGAGGAGCACGGCGTCCCGTGCGAGGAGCTGGGCGTCCTCGTCGTCGCGACGGACGGCGAGGAGGAGGCGCGGCTCGACGACCTCGCGGAGCAGGCCGAGGCCAACGGCGTCGCCTACGAGCTGCTCGACTCCCGCGAGGCGATCCGCGAACACGAGCCGCACGCGGAGGGCCAGGCCGCGTTCCACGCCCCGGAGGCCGCCTCCGTCGACTCCGAGCAGTACGTCTACGCGCTCGCCCGCGAGGCCCGGGAGCTGGGGGTCACGATGTACACGGGCTACGAGGTCTCCCGGATCGAGGAGGCGGCCGAAGGATACCGGCTCGCGACGAGCAACGGTCGGTTCGAGGTCTCGTACCTGGTCAACGCGGCCGGGCTCCACGCCGACACGCTGGCCCACCAGGTCGGCGTCGGCGAGGAGTACCAGGTGGTCCCGTTCCGCGGCGAGTACTACGAGGTGCGCCCCGAGCGCGCCGAGCTCTGCGAGACGATGATCTACCCGACGCCGAACCCCGAGCTCCCCTTCCTCGGCGTCCACTACACCCGCCGGACCGACGGGAAGGTGATCGTCGGCCCGAACGCGGTGCTCGCGTTCGGCCGCGAGGCGTACGACAACACGGACGTGAACCCCCGCGAGCTGCTGGAGACGCTCACCTACGGCGGGTTCCGGCGGCTGCTCGCCTCGCCGCTGATGCTCTCGGTGGCGTGGGCGGAGCTGAACAAGTCGTACCGGAAAGAGAAGTTCGCGTCGGCGTCGCAGAAGCTGGTCCCCGACGTGCGGGCCGAGGACTTACAGAAGAGCTACGCCGGGATCCGCGCCCAGCTCGTGAGCGAGGACGGCGACCTGGTGAAAGAGCCGCTGTTCGTCGAGCGCGAGGACGCCGTCCACGTCCTCAACGCCGTCTCCCCCGGACTCACCTCCTCGCTGCCGTTCGGCGAGCACATCGCGGAGCGGCTCGCGGCGAAGGTGACCGTTTAAGTTCCGTCCGTCCGACGTTGAGACCACCACTCACGGGACGACGCCGAGAGAGCCGCCGCTCCCGCGCGGCGCGTCCCGCTCTCAGAACCATGACACTCCACCCGCTCCCCCCGATTCGCGGCGTCCCCGTTCGGGTCGCCACCGACGGTCGCACTGCCCCTCGCGAGCGCCCCGCCCCTCGCGAGCGCTCCGCCACCTCGGACCGGAGGAGTCGATGAGCCGCGGTCCCGACCGGCGGCCGGTCGAGCACCGGCTCCACGACGACGTGCCGACCGTCGACGCGGAGGCGGCGGCCGCCGCGCTCGACCCCGACGCGACGGTGCTCACGAGCGGCTTCGGCAGCGTCGGCTACCCGAAGGCGATCCCGCTCGCGCTGGCGTCGTCGCCCCGCGGCCTGTCGCTCACGCTGGTCGCCAGCGGGAACGTCGGCGACGAGATCGACGTCGACCTCGTGGAGTCCGGCGCCGTCGAGCGCCGGTTCTCCTACCAGTCCTCCCGGGTCGCCCGCGACCTGACGAACCGTCGCGAGGTGTCGTTCAGCGACCGGAACGCCTCCTCGATCGGCGACGAGGTCCAGCACGGCGGGATGGTCGACCCCGACGTCGCGATCGTCGAAGCGGTCGCCGTCGGCGAGGACTGGTTCGTGCCGTCGACGTCGCTCGGCCAAGTGCCTGCGTTCGTGGAGGCGGCCGACAGGCTGTACGTGGAGCTGAACCGCCGCCAGCCGCTCGAACTGCAGGCGCTCCACGATATCTACCGCCCGGACGCGCCGCCGAACCGCGACCCCGTCCCCATCTCCGACCCGGGCGAGCGCATCGGCACCACGCACGTCAGCTTCGACCCCGAGAAGCTGGCGGGCGTCGTGGAGACGGACATCGCGGACTCCACGTACACGTTCCGCGACCCGACCGACGACGACCTCGCCATCGCGGAGAACCTCGGAGCGTTCCTCGACGCCGAGATGGAGCGCTCGCCGGTGTTCGAAGACGCCGTCCACCTCCAGTTCGGCGTCGGGTCGCTCGGGAACGCGCTGATGGGCGAACTCAAGGAGCTCGACTTCGGCGGCCGCGACGTCGTCTACTTCGGCGAGCTCATCCAGGACGGCCTGCTCGACATGCTCGACGACGGCCGCTTGGAGTGCGCGAGCGCGACGTCGATGGCGCTCACCGACGAGGGCCAGCAGCGACTCTTCGAGAACGTCGAGCGGTACGCCGAGGACGTCGTGCTGCGGCCGGCGGACGTCTCGAACCACCCGGGCGTCATCGATCAGTTCGGCGTCGTCGGCGTCAACAGCGCCATCGAGTTCGACATCTACGGGAACGTCAACTCCACGCACGTCGGCGGCAAGCAGATGATCAACGGCGTCGGCGGCTCCGCGGACTTCAACCGGAACTCCTTGGTGACGGTCTGTGCACTTCCGTCGGCCCTGAAGGGCGGCGAAGTCTCCCGCGTCGTCCCGATGACGTTCCACGTCGACCACACCGAACACGACGTCGACGTGTTCGTCACCGAGCAGGGCGTCGCTGACGTCCGCGGGCTGTCGCCCGTCGAGCGCGCCGAGCGCATCATCGAGAACTGCGCGCACCCCGAGTTCGCGCCCGAACTGCGCTCGTACCTCGACGACGTCCGCGAGCAGGACAACCACATCCCGCACGACGTCCAGCGCGCGGCCGAGTGGCACGAGTAACGAGCGGGCCCGCTATTCTGCGGTTCCACACGCTGTTTCACAGTCGGAGTCGGCGGCGAAACGAACGGGTGTGAGAAACGGGGACGGTCGGCTACAGGCTGACGCCGCCGCCAGTGAAGTAGAGTAACACCCACCAGCCGTAGCCGACGGCCAGTGCGATCGCCGTCAGTATCTCTAGGACCGTCACGTAGGTGTCGCCGTGGGTTCTGCGGAAGTCCTGAATCAGCTCGATGCGGCGCCAGACCGGCATCAGCGGATCCGGAACGACTTCTTCGAGGCCGCCGACGTTTGACGTGTCGACCTGGTCTTCGGGGGCTTCCTGTTGGGAGCTCATTGTTTCACCTCCTTCCCGAGAGGGTTCTCGAGCCCGCGGACCATCACCTTCTCAGCGACGAAGACGGCGGCGAAGACGACGATGCCCGCGACCTTCGCGAGCACCATCGGGTACGTCATGACGAGCACGCCGAGCACCGTGAGCGCGCTCCGGGCGAGCATTTTGCGCCCGACGGACATCTCGAACGGGTAGTTCAGCCCGTAGATGATGGAGATGGCGCCCATCACGACTAGGAGGCCGACGAAGAGCGTGTTGAGTCCCGGAGACATCGAAATCAGAGCGGGGTTATAGACGAACGCGACGGGGAGGACGAACAGCGGCGCGGCGATTTTCAGCGCCGCTCCGCAGGTCCGCCAGAAGTTCGCCTCCGCGATACCCGCCGCGACGACGGCCGCCGTCGCCACCGGCGGTGTGATGCCCGCCAGGATGGCCGCGTAGAACATCGTGTAGTGAGCGGTGATCTCCGCGACGCCGAACTCGGAGACGAACGTCGGGACGATGAGGATAGCCACGATGACGTAGGCGGCCACCGTCGGCATCCCGACGCCCATTACGATGGCGACGGCCATCCCGAGCAACACCGCGAACAGCAGGATGCCGCCGGAGAGGTTGATCATCAACAGCGCGATCTTCGCGGGAACGCCGGTCGTCGAGAACAGGTTCACGACGCCGCTGATGACCACGAGGATGATGGCGATGGGCGCGAGGATGATGGCGCCTCGCCGGAAGCCGTGAATCGTGTTCTTGACCTGCGTGACGAACTCCGAGGCCGGCGAGACGTCCGAACCGTCGACGAGCCGCTGGAGCGGCGGCATCAGGACGCCTGTGAGTATCATCGCGAACACGGTGTACATCGCCGACGTCATCACCGTGTACTGGGCGAAGCCGAGGTAGTAGATCAGGACGCCGAACGGGATGCCGAACCGCAGCGCCTCGGCGATCTTCTCGTTGCGCGAGAGCGTCTCGTCGAAGAACTCCGAGAACTCCATGTCCTGATCGCTGGAGTCGCTAATCGCGGTGTAGTGGACCGCGATGGCGATCGACGTGACCAGGATCGCCGCGGGGACCAGCCCCGCGACGACGATGTTGAGGTACGCCACGCCGAGGTACGACGCCATCACGAACGCGGAGGCGCCCATGACCGGCGGGAGCACCTGTCCTGCGGTCGAGGCGACGGCTTCGATGCCGGCCGCGCGGTGGCCGGACATCCCGCTCTCTTTCATCGTCGGAATCGTGAACGACCCCGTCATGGCGGCGTTCGCCGTGTACGAGCCGTTGATGGAGCCGATGACCGCAGAAGAGAGCACGGCCGTCTGTGCCACGCCCGAGCGGATGCGGCCGGCCGCGACGATGGCCAGCCGGAGGATCAGGTCGAACGCGCCGTACGCGAACAGCAGTCCGGCGTACAGGAGGAACGGCGCGATCCACGACGCCGTCAGCTGTGTGAGCGAGCCGTAGAACCCGTACAGGTCCGTGACCGTCGCCTGGAGGAGGGTTAGCTGGTTCATCCCGGCGTGTCCGAGGACCCCGGGAACGGCGTCGCCGAACATCGCGTACAGCATCACGCTGATGACGAGTCCGAGGAATAGGTTCCCGAACTCGCGCCACGTGAGGTACAGCAGCGAGATGATGATGAGCCGCGCGAGCATGTACTCGTGTTCGCTGGCGAACCCCTGACGCAGGAGATACACCATCTCGAAGTTCAGGAAGAAGTAAAACGACGCCGTGATGAGTACGCCGGCCGACGGTAGCAACACTAAGGCGTCTATCCGGCTGCCTTCTTCGAGCGATTCGCGGGTTTCGTCGAGGGCGTACACCGTCATGATGCCGCCGACGAACAGCACGGCGTACTTGACCGTCGACCACTGCTGGGTGGACGCCCACCAGAGGACGGTCACCCAGAACAGGACGGCTGTGAGCGTGACGCTGACGTCGAGGCCTCGTAGCCACCCCGCGGGACCGGTCTGTTGTTCGGATTGTGTATCCATGTTTGGGTGTGGGTTTGTTTGTAGTAAAATATTAATATTAGTTGGATTCCGCTTCGCCAGTCGGAATTACGCCAGCTGGGAGAGGTTACGCCGTGTCGCCCTCTTGGAGGCTGTCGTCCCAGGCGTCGTTGTCCTTGTAGTACTGGACGGCACCGGGGTGGACCGGGATGCGCTCCTGCGCGTAGGCGAGCATCTCCTCGGCGGAGTCGTAGTCGTTGAACTGCGCTTCGCCGTTGTTGACGACGTCGTTGTGCTCGTGGGCGACGCGGCAGAGCTCGTAGACGGCGTCCGGATTGGCTTCGGGGTTGAACGTGTAGTTGACCTCGAGGTCCCAGGTGAACACCTCGTCGGTGCCGATGTCCGTGCCCGCGATCTGCCAGTCGCTGTAGGGAGTCCGGGTCGTACCGGCGCCGGAGTACGAGTTCGCGGACTCGATGAGCGCGTCCGTCGGTTCGACGTAGTGGAGGTCAACGCGAGAGGCCATCTCCTGAACGAAGCCGGTGTACCGAACGCCCGGCGCGCCGTACGCGATGGACGCGTCGATGGTCCCCTCCTCCATCGCGCCGGGCGCGTCACCGACGCCCATGTTCTGGATGTTCATCTGGTCGTAGACGTCCGCGGTCGGATCCTGCGACCAGACGTCGAGGGTCGTCGCGCGCGTCGAGTACCCCGGCTCGGCGGGATAGACGTTCGCGCCGGCGAGGTCGTCGAACGTCTCGATCCCCGTGCCGTCGCGGGCGACGACGTAGATGCTGTACGGGAACGCGCCGAATCCGTACTGAGGGATTCTGGACACCGACTGCTCGGAGAATCGGCCGCGGTCGTCGAGCGCCTTGTTGAGCGAGTTGTTGTCGGTGATGCCGGCGTTGAACTGGTTCTGCGCCATCCGGTAGATGGTCCCGATGTAGCCGGGGCTCTCGATGGTCGAGTAGTCGAGAGTGTCGCTCTCCTGACTGACGGCGCGCTCGACGGCGAGCCCGACGTCCTGGGTCCCGCCGGCGGACGTCCCGACTCGGAGCGAGAGTTCCTCGCTGCCGCCGTCCGACCCGTCGTCGCCGTCGGAGCCGTCAGAGCCGTCGGAGCCGTCCGACCCGTCGGAGCCGTCCGACCCGTCGGAGCCATCTCCACCGTCTCCCCCACCGCTACAGCCGGCGAGTCCGGTGATGCCTACCGCGCCCGTGCCGTACAAAAACTTGCGTCGATTGATCGAGCTATCTGCCATGCTCAACCATGACAATTCGGGCTACCGTTAACAATGTATCTGTTTGTTTCAGTTTAAACCGGAGGAATATTCCGCCTCGTGAAAACTGCCGAACACGTTGCGTGCGTCGGATTACTCGTCGATGATCACCGTCACCGGGCGGTCGGCCGAGAGCAACACCGACTGGGTCGTGCTCCCGAACAGCATCTTCCCGGTCGGGCTCCGTCGCCGTCCGCTCATGGTGATGTTGTCGACGTCGAGCTCCGCGGCGACCTCGCTGATCGTTTCCGCGGGGTCGCCGTGCTCGCGCCGCCTGGTCGTCTCGACGCCGGCCTCCGCCAGCCGGTCCTCGACGGCGTCGACGCTCTCTGGGTAGTTCTCCTCGTCCCACACGTCCTCGGAGTCGACGCGGCCGGCCTCGCCGCTGACCTCGAACCCCTCGTAGACGTTGAGTATCACTGCTTCAACCTCGTCGGCGGCGTTCGGCAGCGACGTGACGGCGTCGGCTGCGGACAACACGTTCCCGGCGTCCCCTCCGACGGGGAGCAGTACGCGGTACATACGAGCACCTAACCGAGCAACGCGTAATAAAAGTGCCTGCCGTCGGAGAGGTCGGGCCGCGACCGACTGGCGTCGGACGCCGAACCCCTACCGCGTTACCGGCGCGTCGACCGTCCCGATCGACTCGACGACCGCCCGCACCTCGTCGCCGGGGTCGATGGGCGCCGCGCCGGGCGTCCCCGTGCTGAACAGGTCACCGGGTTCCAGCGTCATCACGTCGGAGTGGAACGAGACGATCTCCGCCGGCGGGAACAGCATGTTCCGGATCTCGTTTTCGGCCCGCACCTCGCCGTTGACCTCGGTCCGCACCGAGAGCCCCTCGAGGTCGAGCGGCTCCTCCGGCACCGCGAGCGCGGCGCCGGGCACGAGGAACGTGTCGTAGCTCTTCGCCCGCGTCAGGAACCGCGGGTTCCGCTGGAGCACGTCCTCTGCCGTCATGTCGATCACGGGGAGGTAGCCCGCCACCACCTCGTCCGCGTCGGCCTCGTCGACGTTCCGGCACGTCCGGCCCATCACGACGGCCAGCTCCGCCTCGGCGGTCACCCGCTCGCTCTGCGACGCCGGCGGCAGCCGGATCGGGCCGCCTGGGCCGGTCAGGACCGACGACGGCTTCATGAAGCTCGCGGGCTCCTCGGGGCGCTCCTCGTCGAGGTCGCCGGCGTGCTCCTCGTAGTTCAGGCCGATCCCCCACAGCTTCCCGAACGACGCCAGGGGCGCGCCGAACGACACGTCCTCCGCTGGGACGGGGTCGGCGGTCGCGTCGGCGACGTCGCCGAGGTCGCCCGCTGCCGCCCGCGGGAGCGCCTCGCGGACGCTCTCTACGTCCGGCTCGACGGCGCCGAGGGGGACGTACCCCTCGTCGTCGCCGAGCAGCGGGTCGCCGGTCGCCGTGCGTGCGAGGTACTTCATCGGCCGATCACTCCTCGCGGTCCGTCCAGAAGTCGAACGAGCGCCCGGGCGCGAACACGTCGAGCCCGACCGCGCGCTCGTCGCCGGTGTTCTCCACTCGATGGGCCTCGTTGGACTCCAAGAGGACGGAGTCGTTCTTCTGGAGGGTGACCGAGTCGTCCTCGGTCGCGACCATGAGCTCGCCCTCGAGGCAGAGGCAGACCTGCTCGTTCTCGTGGTCGTGCATCGGCGAGCTGTGGCCCGGCGGCTTCTCGAACCACTCGAAGGAGAACTGGTCGCTGCCCGCCATCGAGACGCGCCGCCACCCCTCGTCGGGCTCGTACGTCTCCGCCTCGTCGAACGCGACCGGCTTCATAAGTTCGCCCCGGTGGATCCCCCGTCGATCGGGAGCGCGGTGCCGTTGATGTACCCGGACTTCGGCGACGAGAGGAACGCGACGGTGTTGCCGAGCTCCATCGGGTCGCCGATGCGCTCGAGCGGGTTCTGCGCCCAGTCGTCGAGCCCCTCCTCGTAGGAGTCGTAGTCGCCGCGCTCGACGGCGGCCTCGACGAGGTCGCGGATGCGGCTCGTCTCGTGGGGGCCCGGCAGGACGGCGTTGGCGCGTACCTCCGGGGCGAACTCCTTCGAGAGGGTCTTCTCTAACCCGATGACGCCCATCCGGACCGAGTTCGACAGCACGAGGCTGTCGATGGCCTCCTTCACGCTCCGGGAGGTGATGTTGACGATGGTGCCGCCGTCGCCCTCCGTGAGGTGCGGGTGCGACTCGCGCGCCAGCCGGACGACGCTCATCACGAGCAGGTCGTAGGCGTGCTGCCAGTCCTCGTCGTCGGTGTCGAGGAAGGAGCCCGAGGGCGGGCCGCCCGCGCTGGTCACGAGGTGGTCGATCGTGCCGAACTCGTCGACGGTCGCCTCCACCAAGGCCGCGATCTCGTCGGCGTCGGTCAGGTCCGCCGAGTGGGCGACGACCTCGCCGGTCGCGACCGCCTCGACCTCCTCCTTGGCGTCCGCGAGCCGCTCCTCGTCGCGGCCGTTGATGACGACGTTTGCGCCCTCCCGGGCCAGCGCCTTCGCCGATGCCTTGCCGAGTCCGCTGGACGATGCCGTGACGAGGGCCGCGTTCCCGTCGATCTGTAGGTCCATGCCTCACTCAACCGGAGTGCGGCGTGAAAACGTTTCCCTAGAGGCAAGGGGGCGGGCCGGGCGGACGCCCCCGACGCGTCGCCGGCGGGCTCACGCGCCCGAACCGTCCGCCGGTTCGTCCTCGAACCCCGCCGTCCCGTCGTCGAACGCGACCGTCTCGCGGCCGACCACCGTCGCCGCCTCCGGGAGGTCGTCGACGGCGGCGTCGGAGACGCGGAGCTCCCCGAGGTCCTGCGTGTTCCGGATCCAGACGATCCGGACGGTCTTGGGGTCGTAGCCCCCCAGCGCCGCCAGCCCGGTCCGGAGCGCGAACTCGTCGTCGGGCGCCACCACGGGGAGCTTCGACTTCGAGAGCGACCCGCTGGTGAGCGCGTTCGCGTACGTCTTCTTCAGGTCGAGTTGGTCGACCGCGGACTGACGAGTGAGGTCGGCGAGCCCGATCCCGTTGCCGTTCCCCTTCGTCGCCTCGGTGAGCCCCCGGACGTAGATGAGGTCGATGTCGGGCGTCTCGGGGTCGGGCGCGTTGAGGACGCGGTAGCGTCCGATGACGTTCGTGTCCATGCCGGCGCCCGATATCTCCTTGCCGATCTCGTCGACGACGAGCAGGTCGACGTCGTCGATCGGGAGCGTCGGCATCTCCTCGTACGCGCGCTCCAACAGCTCCGGCTCGCGGTCGAGGAACGACCCGGCGGGCACGGCCTCCAGGTGTCCGATCTCCTCCTCGAAGTTCTCCACCAAGGCGATCCCGCCGACGAGCGGCGTCTCCCGCTCGATGACGTCGAGCGCGGCCGTCAGCGCCTCGACGTACCCCTCGGCGATCGCCGTCGAGTGGAACGACTTCGCGCCGCGCTGCTTGCCGAGCCCGACGACCGTCATCTTCGCGAGCCCGCTCTCCACCGGTCCGGTGAAGTTGGTGTGCGCCTTCACGCGGTTTATCACGAGGACCGCGTCGGCCTCCAGCGCCGCCTCGGAGAAGTACACCGGCATGTCGGCGTCGCCCACCGCGACCGTCGCCAGCTCCGCGGCCGCCATGCGCGCGTCGATCGGTGCTCCCACGGTCTCCTCGGTGATCCCGAGCGCCGCCAGCACCTCGCGCTGCCCCTCGGGGGTCGCGCCGCCGTGGCTGCCCATCGCCGGCACCACGACGGGGTCGCGGCCGCGCTCGGCGAGCCGGTCGACGACCGCCGCCGCGACCTCGTCGATCCGGTCGATCCCGCGGCTGCCGACCCCGACGGCCACGGTCGCGCCCGCGGGGAGCCCGTCGAGGTCGAGCGCGTCGAGCGCCTCCCGGGCCGCCCCGACGGGGTCGTCGAGGCGCTCCGTCCGCGGCTCGTACCGCACCCGCGCGAACTCCGGGAGCGGCTGCGGGTCGATGAGGCCGTCGACGTCGGACCGGTCGGGGAACTCCATGTGGGGGCCCTCGCGCCGCCGACACAAAAACGGCGGGTGAGAACCTTGCCGATACAACCGCCTACTTAAAGCCGTGTGACGCCGCTGCACGCATGGAGATCACCGAAGTCGAGTCGTTCCCGATCAAGCTGCCGCTGGAGTCGCCCGTCTCCTTCTCCAACCGGACGCTCACCTACCGGGACCACGCGATCACGTACGTGCGGACGGACACCGGCCACGAGGGGGTCGGCTACTCGCTGGGGTACGAGGGAGCCGGCCTCATCGCCGACGCGGTCGAGTCGCTGCTCGAACCGCTGCTCGTCGGCGAGGACCCCCGCGACACCGAGCGCCTGTGGCACGAGATGTACGAGGGGAACGTCCAGATCGGCCGGACCGGCCTCTTCTTGCGCGCCATCTCGACGGTCGACATCGCGCTCTGGGACGTGAAGGCGAAGGCGGCCGAAATGCCGCTCCACAAGCTGCTCGGCGGCCACTCCGAGTCGGTGCCGTCGTACGCCAGCGGCGGCTACTACCGCGACGACAAGGGCCACGAGGCGCTCCGCGGCGAGATGCGGCGCTACCTCGACGAGGGCCACGACGTCGTGAAGATGAAGGTCGGCCGCCTGTCGGCCGAGGAGGAGGCCGAGCGCGTCGCCGCCGTGCGCGACGAGATCGGCGACGACCGCACCCTCCTGCTCGACGCCAACGGCGTCTGGTCGTCGAGTACCGAGGCGCTCCGCAACTGCCGGGCGTTCGCGCCGTACGACCCGTACTTCATCGAGGAGCCCGTCATGATCGACCGCGTCGACACGATGGCCGAGGTGAACGACGGGATCGACTACCCCGTCGCCACCGGCGAGCTGGAGGGCACCCGCCACAACTTCGCCCGGCTCGCCGACACGGGGGCGGCGACGATCCTCCAGCCCGACGTCACCGTCTGCGGCGGGATCACGGAGTGGCTGAAGATCGCGAACCACGCCTCCGCGTACGACATCCCCATCGCCCCCCACTACAACTGGAACATCCACGCCTCCCTGCTCGGGGCCATCGAGAACGGCCTCTGGGTGGAGTACTTCTACCGGGACATGGACGTGAAGGCGTTCGACGACGTCGTCGCCGATCCCGTGACGCCCGGCGACGACGGGACCATCGAACTGCCGGACCGCCCCGGCCACGGCGTCCCGCTGGATAAAGACGCGCTGCAGCGATTCAAAGACGAATGAGAGACTACTCAGACCAGATCGACACCCGCGACCCGGACCGAGACGTACAGATCACCGGCCTCGACGCCTGCGTCGTCGAGGGCAACTTCGAGTGGAACCTGATCAAGGTGGAGACCGACGCCGGCGTCACCGGGATCGGCGAGGCGTACCGCGGCGGCGGCGTCCCGGAGCTCGTCGAGTACACGAACCGGTTCCTCGTCGGCGAGAACCCGCTCGACGTCGAGCGGCTCGTCCGGTACATCTTCCAGGAGATGTCGGGCCACGGCGGCACGACCGGAAAGGTCGTCACCGCGGCCTCCGGCATCGAGATCGCGCTGCTGGACGCCGCCGGGAAGATCCTCGGGCTCCCCGTCTACCAGCTGCTCGGATCGAAGTACCGCGACGAGGTGCGGCTCTACTGCGACTGCCACGCCGGCGAGGCGTACGCGGTCGAGGACGGCGCTACCGCCTACGCCGACGCCGAGGCGTACTCCCCGGAGGCGTACGCCGCCGAGGCCGCCCGCGTCACCGACATGGGATTCGAGGCGCTGAAGTTCGACCTCGACCTGCCGGCCGACAACGAGAACGACCCGTACAACGGGCGCCTGACGAACGCGGCGATCAGAGAGAAGCGGGAGATCGTCGCGGCCGTGCGCGAGGAGATCGGCTACGATATCGACCTCGCGTTCGACTGCCACTGGGACTACTCCGTCGAGAGCGCGAAGCGGCTCGCCCACGAGTTAGCGGAGTTCGACCTGATGTGGTTAGAGGACCTGATCCCGCCGGAGAACATGGAGGCGCAAAAGGAGGTGACGGAGGCGACGCGGACCCCGGTCGCGACCGGCGAGAACCGCTTCCGCGTGTTCGAGCTGTCGGACCTGATCTACGAGCACGGCGTCGATATCGTCACCCCCGACCCGGCGACGGTCGGCGGGCTCACGGAGACGATGCGGATCGCCGACCGCGCCGAGGAGAACTACATGCCGCTGTCCCCGCACAACGTCTGTAGCCCGGTGGGGACGATGGCCTGCGTCCACCTCGGCGCCGCCACGCCGAACTTCGACCTGCTTGAGTACCACGCGCTGGAGGTCGACTGGTGGGACGACCTGCTGGCGCGCGACGAGCCGCTGATCGAGGACGGCCGTATCGACGTCCCGGAGGCGCCCGGCCTCGGGATCGAGCTCGATATGGACGTCGTCGAGGAGCACCTGCTCGAGGGAACCGACGGGTTCTGAGGCGGTCTCGGGCGTTCTCGGGGATCGCCCCGAGCGCTCCTCGGCGCCCGCGGCGCCGCACGCTCCTGACCGCTCGGCGAGCGAGAGTATACTTATTTATCCTTGGGATCGCAAGCGATCGTATGCTCGATTACTTCGACATGGAGTCGACCCTGTCCGAGGAGGAGCGGCTGCTCGTCGACTCCGCCCGGTCGTTCATCGAGGGCGAGATCGACGACATGGGGCAACACTGGATCGACGGCACGTTCCCCGAGGAGATTATCCCGAAGATGGGCGAGATGGGATTTTACGCGCCGAACCTCGAAGGCTACGGCCTGCCGGGCGTCAGCGAGACGGCCTACGGCCTGCTAATGCGCGAGCTGGAGGCGTGCGACTCCGGGCTCCGCTCGATGGCGAGCGTCCAGGGCGCGCTGGTGATGTACCCGATCCACGCGTTCGGCAGCGACGCACAGAAGGAGGAGTGGCTGCCGAAGCTCGGCACCGGCGAGGCGGTCGGCTGCTTCGGGCTCACCGAGCCGGAGCACGGCTCGAACCCCTCCGCGATGGAGACGCGCGCCGAGGTCGACGGCGACGGCTACGTCCTCAACGGCTCGAAGACGTGGATCACGAACTCTCCCATCTCGGACGTGGCCGTCGTCTGGGCGAAGGACCACACCGAGGACGGCACCCCGGTCCGCGGCTTCCTCGTCGAGACCGACCGCGACGGCGTCACCACCAACAAGATCGACGAGAAGCTGAGCCTGCGCGCGTCGATCACGGGCGAGATCAGCCTCCAGAACGTCCGCGTCCCCGCCGAGAACCGCCTCCCCGGCGTGGAGGGGATGAAGGGGCCGCTGTCGTGTCTCACGCAGGCCCGCTACGGCATCGCGTGGGGCGCGGTCGGCGCCGCGCAGGACTGCTTCGAGGTCGCCCGCGAGTACGCCACCGACCGCGAGCAGTTCGGGAAGCCGATCGGCGGCTTCCAGATGCAACAGCAGAAGCTCGCGGAGATGGCGACGCAGATCACCCTCGCACAGCTGCTCGCGCACCGGCTCGCCGACCTCAAGGAGGCGGGCGAGATGCGGCCGCAACACGTCTCGATGGCCAAGCGCAACAACGTCCGGATGGCGCGCGACCAGTCGCGGATCGCCCGCGAGATGCTCGGCGGGAACGGGATCACCGCCGACTACTCGCCGATGCGCCACATGGCGAACATGGAGACGGTGTACACCTACGAGGGCACCCACGACATCCACACGCTGATCCTCGGCGAGGACATCACCGGGATGCAGGCGTACCAGTAGTTCGGTCCGCTCCGGTTTTTCGACGGCGCCGTTTCAGGCCACCTGATT
The DNA here is from genome assembly GCF_059752395.1 of Halorubrum sp. B53. Lineage (NCBI taxonomy): Archaea > Methanobacteriati > Methanobacteriota > Halobacteria > Halobacteriales > Haloferacaceae > Halorubrum > Halorubrum sp. B53. Next base: position 178,980 of record NZ_MWTH01000005.1, read on the forward strand.
CCGCAGCCCCTCGTACTCGCCGGTCTCGTCGACCCGTTCGAGGTTCTCGACGAGGATGTCGGCGCACCGCTCCCAGTAGTTCGGCGTGTGGCCCGCGACGTGGGGCGTGATGAAGACGTTCTCGAACCCCCACAGGTCGTGGTCGCTCGGGAGCGGCTCCGGGTCGGTGACGTCGAGCGCGGCGCCGTGGAGCGCGTTCGCCCGGAGCGCGTCCACGAGCGCCGGCGTGTCGACCACGCCGCCGCGCGCGACGTTGACGACGATCGCGTCCGCCGGCAGCGCGTCGAGCTCGGCCTCGCCGACCAGCCCTTCGGTCGTCTCCGTCAGGGGACACGCGAGGACGAGCACGTCCGTCCGCGGCAGCACGTCCGGGAGGTCGTCGTACCCGACCACCTCGTCGGTCGGGCCGCCCTTCGCGACGGTGTGACGGACCCCGACCGTGTCGACGTCGAACCCCGCGAACCGTTCGACGACGGCCTCCCCGATCGAGCCGAGGCCGACGACCGTGACGGTGCTGCCGGCGAGCTCGGTGAACGACTGGAAGCGGCGCCACTCCCGGCGTCGCTGACGGCGGCGCCCCTCGTCGAGTCGCCGCGCGAACGCCAGCACCCAGCCGAGCACGTGCTCGGCGACGTTCGGGCCGTGAACCCCGGAGGCGTTCGTCACCGCGACGCCGCGCTCGGCGAGCGCGTCCAGCGGGAGGTGGTCGACGCCGGCGGCGTTACACGCGAACAGCCGCAGGTTCTCGGCGCTCGCGGCCTCCTCGGCGTCGATGTGTTTCCCGGCGATCACCGTCGCCTCCCGTACGTAGCGGTCGTGCTCGTCGGGGGTCGCCGCGAGCCGCACCTCGCGGTCCGGGAGGCGACGGTCGAGGATCTCCACGTAGTCGGCCGCCGGGATCCCGTGCGCGTCGTGGTCGAGCACCGCGACGTCGATGGTGGACATGGTCCACTCGTCGCGGTCGGCCGCCAAAGTTCTCGGGGTGGCGGCGGTCGGGGTCGCGGGTCGACGCCGTGGAGTTGCAAGTCGACGCCGCGGGGTCGCCTCCGGCGGCTAGCCGTCTATCCGGATCGGCGGCGACGCGCTCATCAGGAGGAGACAGGCGATCCCGACGCCCGCGCCGACGGCCCCCGCGCCCGCGCCGACCGCGCGGACCGCCGTCTCGAACCCGAGCGGTCCGGTCGCGACCGCGACGGCGACGCCCATGATCACCGGGGTCGCGGTGGCCGCCGCGCGCCCGCTCCCCTCGCCGAGGCTGACGAGGCCGCCGCGTAAGTCCGCGGGCGGGAGCGTCGTGATGACGCTCCGGTAGATGGAGAGCACGAGCCCGAAGCCGATCCCCATGAAGGCGACGCCGACGGCGGCGACCGCGAACGACCGGGCGAGGAAGGCGAGCGCCAGGCCGGCGCCCATCGACGCGTTCGTGGCGACGAGCGGGTAGAGCCGGTCGTCGAAGGCGTCGGCGACCCGGCCGGCCTGCGACGCCGCGAGCGCGTACGTGAGGCTCGCGAGCGCCGCGAGGATCCCCGCCTCCGCCGGCGTGTGGCCGAGCACGTCGACGACGAGGATCGAGTTGTACGTGAGGAAGCCGAACCACGCGACGTTCGCGCTCCCCCGCGCGACGACCATGGTCCACGCCCGCCGGTGCGCGACCAGCGCGCGCATGTCCCCGAGCTGCGCCCGGACCCCCTCGGACTCCTCGTCGGCCGCCTCGTCCAGGGGCTCCTCGAAGTAGACGTAGACGACCGCCGCGATCGGGAAGGCGACGGCGTACAGCAGGAACGGGTACTGCCACGCCAGCCCGACGAGGACGCCCGCGGCCAGCGGGAACGCCGTCTGCGAGAGCCCCGACCCGGTGAACCGGAGCCCCTGCGCGGTCGCCTCCTTCGTCCCCGCGTACAGGTCGCCGAGGCTGGTGATGATGATCGGCGTGAGCGCGGCGAAGCCGATCCCCTGGAGCGCGCGCAGCGCGAGCGCCGCGGCGAAGGTGGAGACGAACGCGATTGCGGTACCGGTGAGCCCGAACCAGACGAGCCCGAAGAGCAGCACCGGCCGCCGCCCGTACCGGTCGGAGATCACGCCCGCGATCGGGATGACGACGATGGACGGCGCGGTGAACGCCGACATCATGAGCCCGATGTTCGCCGTCGACGCGCCCAGCGGCTCGACGAGCGAGCCGAGCACCGGCGAGAGGAGCGCGGTGCCGAGCGGCGGGAGCACGTTGATGAGCAGCAGCAGCTGGAAGGGTCGCTCCCGGACGATCCCCGAGTCGGCTCCCGCGATCGACGAGGGCGATACCACGCTCGGTCGCAGACGGTCGCCCGGATTAAATCTACGCGTTGTGGCAGTCGCTCGGGGATCGGGTCGGATCGACCACCGCCGCGATCGCGCGTTCGGCTGTCGAATATGCGTTCGACTCCTTCGAACGCTTATATGGCTGGAGTCCGATCATCGATTATGAACGAAACGCGGGATAACGCCGTATCGGGGGACGCAGACACGGTTCGCACCGCCGAAACGATGTTCGACGTCGTGCAACGGCTCGTCGAGGCCGACGGCGCGTCGCTGGCCGAGCTCGCCGCCGAGCTCGACTACGCGAAGAGCACGGTCCATCGGCACCTCCACACCTTGGAGGACCTCGGCTACGTCGTCAGGCGCGACGACGGCTACCACGTCGGACTTCGGTTCCTCGAGATCGGCGTCACCGCCCGAAGCGGCTACTGCGGCTACGACCTCGTGCGCCAGAAGGTCGAGGAGATCGCGGAGGTCACCGGGGAGCGCGCCCAGTTCTTCGTCGAGGAACACGGCAAGGCGGTGTACCTCGCCCGCGCCGTCGGGGACCAGGCGGTCCGCACCGATCCCGGCATCGGGAGTCGCATCCCGCTGTACGCGGCCTCGGCCGGGAAGGCGATCCTCGCCGAGCTGTCCGAGCCCGAGCTGTCCGATATGTTCGAACGCATGGCGTTCGAGCCCGTGACGGACCACACCATCACCGACCCGGACGAGCTCCGCGCCGAGATCGAGGCGGGCCGAGAGCGCGGCTACTTCTTCAACAGGGAGGAGTCGCTCCGGGGGACCCACGCCGTCGGCGTCGCGATCTGCGGCCCGGACGACGAGGTTATCGGCGGACTCAGCGTCACCGGCCCCTCCCACCGGCTGAACGGGGAGCGGCTCGAGTCCGAGCTCCCCGACCTGCTGCTCGGCGCGGCGAACGAGCTCGAGCTCAACATCGCGTACTCGTAGCGCCGAACTGCGGTCGTCCGCGAGCCTCTACGTCGTTCGATATGCTCGAATACATCGCTTCGCTCGCCGGCGGTTACGAACTCACGCCGCTGCCGCGCTCTCAACTAACACGAGTACTGGTGTTATTCTGAGCGGACTGCGACGGCGACCGGCTCCGACCGACACCGAGTCGGTCCTCACGGATTCGGACGGCGCTCCGCCTCGGAGTTTAGTTTATAACTATGATAAATCAAGAATATACCGAACAGAGTAAACTTCCAGCGCACTCGTCCTACGGGCACTCCTCGGAGGCGAGATCGTCGCACGCGACACCGGTTCGTCAACCGCTGTGCCGAAGTGCGACGGTGTCGAGTCGGGACGCCTCGTAACGGGGATCCGATACTAACCGTCCGAATATCGTCGATATTCGATTTATATGTTCTTAACGTGGCGGAAATAATCAGATACGCGGATCCCAGCGGCTTTCGATCGATTCTCTGTTCGACCTTGCCCGTCCGATGACACGCTCGGCGTCTCGCCGACGGTCCGTGACTTCGACTGGAGGCGACTGTTACGGATCGCGCTTTATCGACCCATATTTATAATATTTTGATATAGTATATAAATCTGGTATGTCTGTCGATCCGCCGTCGGATCGACTCGTCCGCGTCAGGCCGTCTCCATCTCGCGCTCGAGCTCGCGGAGCCGCTCGACCCGGTTCTCGGTCGACGGGTGCGTCGAGGCCAGCTTCCCGACGAACCCCGCCTTGACCGGGATGATGAAGAACGCGTTCATCTCCGCCTCCTCGCGCAGGTCCTCCTTCGGCACGCGGTCCATCCGCCCGTCGATCGTCATCAGCGCCGACGCGAGCGCGCCGGGCTTGCCCGTGATCAGCGCGGCGCCGCGGTCGGCGGTGTACTCCCGGTACCGCGAGAGCGCCCGGATCAGCAGGAACGAGATGATCCAGACGAGGATCGAGGCGACGATGGCGACGATGACCGGTGCGCCCTGACGGTTGTCGCCGCTGAACAGCCACCCCCACCGGACGATGAAGAAGGCGATCGTCGAGAGGAACGAGGCGATGGTCATCACCATCACGTCGCGGTTCTTCACGTGCGCGAGCTCGTGGGCGAGCACGCCGTCGAGCTCGTCGTCGTCGAGCGCCCGGAGCAGGCCGGTCGTCACCGCGACGGTCGCGTTCTTCTTGTTCCGCCCGGTCGCGAACGCGTTCGGCACCTGCGTGTCGGCGACGGCGATCGTCGGCTTCGGGAGGTCGGCCTGCTGGCTCAGCCGCTCGACCCGTCGGTGGAGGTCGGGGTACTCATCGGCGCTCACCTCGCGGGCGCCCATGCTCCGCAGGGCGAGCTTGTCGCTGAAGAAGTACTGCGCGAGCGAGAACATCCCGAACATCGCGAGCGTGAAGATGATCCCGACGTTGAACACCTCGATCAGGACGCCGATGAACACGACGTAGAGGGCGAAAAGCAGGAACATCGTGAACCCCATCCGTCCACGCAGTCCCCAATCGGTCTTCCATTCCATACCCGAGTTTTACCGTTCGCCGGATTAAAGCCTGCCGGGGTTGGGATCCCCTCGCCGCGGCCCCGCAGTCGCCGGATGGAACCCCTCCGCCGACGCGACGACGGTGCGCTTTTGCCCCGCCGCGCCGACCCGCACGCATGGAGACCGTCCTCGTCACCGGCGGCCGCGGCGCCTCCGGGCGCTGGGTCGTCGACCGACTCGCCGGCGACTACGAGGTCGTCGTCGCCGACTACGACCACCCGGGCCCCGACGTCGACTCGGCCCCGGGCGTCTCGTTCCGCGCCGTCGACCTCGCCGATCGCGGCGAGGCGCTCGACGTCGTCCACGCGGTCGACCCCGACGCCGTCGTCCACTGGGCGGCGATCCCCGTCGCGGGCACCCATCCCGACGGGCGCGTGTTCGAGACGAACGTCCACGCCGCGAAGAACGTCCTCGACGCCGCCGGCCGCGCCGACGCCCGGATCGTGCAGGCGTCGAGCGACGGCGCGTACGGCTTCTTCTTCGCGGAGCCGACGCCGCTCCCCGACGAGCTCCCGATCACCGAAAACCACCCGCTCCGGCCGGAGGACCCCTACGGGCTCTCGAAGGTGACGGCGGAGGCGGCCGCCGGCGCGGTCGCGCGCCGCGAGGGCGTCCCGGCGGTCTCGGTCCGCCCCTCGTGGATCCAGTCCCCCGGCGCGTACGCCTGTCGGGGCGACGAGTACGTCGACGACCTCGACGCCGGCGCCGGCAACTTCTGGTCGTACGTCGACGCCCGCGACGTCGCCGACCTCGTCGCCGACGCGCTCGCGGGGACCGCGGGGTCGAACCCGGCGGTGGCGTCCGGGACCCACGAGGCCGTCAACTGCGTCGCGGCCGACAACGCGCTCGGACGCCCGCTGCTCGACCTCCTGCGCGAATCGTACGGCGAGATTCCGGACGACTGCGCCGTCGACGAGGGCGACGACCGGGGCGCCTACGCGATTCAAAAGGCCGAGCGGCTGTTCGGGTGGGAGCCGAGCCGGTCGTGGCGCGAGGCGGCCGACGAGGATGTCCCCGAGCCGACGCTGTTTGAGCGGTAGATCGGGAGCAAACTCCTTATAAATCGTGTTGTGGTGGCGTGCGCCTGCTCGCGCCCATCGGGGCGCGAGCAGACCGCACGAGGGAGTCGGACCGGCGCAACCGCGCCGGTCCGACGAGGCTGGGGAGGCGTGAGGTGCGGTTGCGGTGCGGCCGGGTGGGACTCAAAGGGGCAGCCGCGAGGGCGAAGCACGCCGCAGCAAGCACTGGAAGGAGCGAACGAAGTGAGCGACTGAAGCGCGCAGCAAGGCGCGCGAGCCGTCGCGGCTGGGGCTTTGGAGGTGTTCACAGACGGTCCGTCAGCAACTGTTTATACGCGAGCGGCTGGGGCTTTGGAGGTGTTCACCGTCAATTCAACCTCATCTGTTTATAAACAAACGATTGAGACCGCAGGACCGCTCAAGAAACGGCCGAGAATCATTTATAAACGACCGACATATCGTATCGATTCTTAAATCGACAGGATCGCGTTCACCAGCGTCCGGGTCGCGATCGCGGTCGCCGCGCCGAGCCACGTCAGGAGGACGAAGTGGATGTACCCGTTCGCGGGGTTGCCGCCGTCGATCCGTCGGATCATCTGCGAGGAGAGGGCGGCGTTGAACAGGACGACCGTCAGGAGGAGGTACTCGATGAGCGGGATGTCGTACGCGCCGGGGTAGACGATCTGGCCGATGTCCATCTCTTCGAGCCCGAAGTCGGCCGTGAGGTCGGCGAGGATCGCGACGATCTCCAGTCCGATGAAGAAGGCGAACGTCGCCGCCGCCGTGATCCCGTACAGCAGCCCGATGAACGTCATCGCGGCCTGCCGCCGCTGCTCGCGGAGCTGGTTCACGGTGTTCATGTTCTTCGAGATCAGCTCGCCGAGCTGCTTCGGGTCCCCGCCCATCCGCCGGCCAACGAGGTACATCTCGGAGAACTTCTGAATCAGGTACGAGCGGGTGTCATACGTGAACTGCTCCCACGCCCCCTCGGTACTGATCCGCATGTTGAGCCGGCGGTAGAGGCGCTCGATCGCCGGGGAGAGGTCCCCGAAGTTCTTCTCGCGCAGCGTGGTCAACACGTCGGTCGTCGTCGACTGCTTGGCGCTCTCGGTGGCGCCGAGCGCCCGGACGAACGAGGGGAACTCGCCGTCGCGGGCCGTGATCTGCTGTTCCTCCTGCCTGAGGACGACGCCGGTGATGATGAGCGGTGAGATGGGAACCGCGAGGTAAAACGGGAGCCGGACGTCGTCGAGGAAAAAGAGGAGGCCGGGGAGGCCGGGGCCGTAGCCGAACATCCCGGCCGCGGTGATCCCGATGAGCAGGAAGGAGAGCCCGCCGCCGACCCCGAGCGAGGTCCACAGCTTCAGGTCGCCCGGGGCGCGCTCGTCGGGGTGGAACCAGATCGGGTCGTACGGCGACGTCGCCCGGATCATCGCGTAGAAGCCGAGCTGGACGAAGACGAACAGGACGATGACGGCCGCCACCGTCGCCGTCGGGTCGTTGCCCGTGAGGATCGGGAGCACGATGGCGAAGACGAGGGCGAACGTCATCGAGAGGATCATCGACATGTACAGGTCCTTCATCACCTCCAGGTTCGCCAGCGAGGACTCGTACACCGTCTCGTACTTCGCTAACATGACGTCCTGCTCGGAGACGAGGAACTCCTCTAGCGACTGGCCCGCCCCCATCGTGTAGCCGAGCCGGTCGAAGAAGTCGGCCATCGCGTCGGAGGGGACCTCCTCGGCCCGCCGGCGACAGGCGTCGTCGAGGCTCTGGTTCCAGGTGTCGACGAGGTGGACGACACGGCCGATCTCCTCGGCCGCGACGCCGTACTCCTCCTCCTTCGCGAGGGTCCGGAACACCTCCATGCGGTCGATGTTCGTCGTCGACAGCACGGTCATGTGCGTCATCACGAGGTGGAGCTGGTTGTCGATCTGGTTCTCCAAGCTGGAGAGATAGATCTTCGGGTAGATCACCGCCGCGACCAGCACGAGCCCGCCGAACATCGGGACGGGGACCCGCGCCGCGAACGGCAGCGGGAGGACGAACAGGCCGACGACGCTCGCGGCGAACACGAGCACCGCGGGGAGCAACACGAACCCGACGTACTTCCGCTTCGAGATGTCGAGCTTGTCGTACGACTCCATGACGGCCGAGGTCACCTCGGCCGCGGTCGCGAGCCCGTTGCCGACCTGTTTCACCCCCATTACCTGTCGACTCCATTCATCACCGCGATCACCTGACGTTCCGGTGCATGTCGAAGGGGAGCCCCTCGACGCCGTCGCGCTGGAAGGAGTTGATCGCGTCGTTCACCTCGTGGTAGCCCAAGATGCCCTCTTGGATCATCCGCTCGATGAGCTCCGCGCGGAACTCCAGGTCGTCGTAGATGTCGCGGGTGTCGGCGTAGCCGAGCAGCGTCGCGATCTGCTCTTCGAGCACGTAGGAGTTGTTCATCCCCTGGAAGACGATCTCGTCTTCGACGGGGTCCCAGCTGAACACCTCGCGGGTGACGACTCCCTCCATCTCCTTGGAGTACCCCTCGATCTCCTGGACGCTCGTCACCCGGCGCAACACGTCGTTCCCCTGCTTCACCCGGTTCTGGAACAGCGCCACGTCGGCGTTGTCCATGAACGTCTCCGGGACGTTGATCGGCTCGGAGGTGAACCGCTGGATCATCGAGACGATGTCGGACGCGTGGAACGTCAGCATCACCGGGTGGCCCGTCTGGGCCGCCTGGAACGCCATGCGTCCCTCGGCGCCGCGGACCTCGCCCACGATGATGTAGTCGGGCCGCGACCGGAGCGCGGCGGCGACCAGGTCGAACATGTCGACGTCGGAGCTCCCCTCGCCGCCCCCCTCGCGGGTCAGCAGCTGCTGCCAGGTGCTGTGCGGCGGGATGACCTCGGCGGTGTCCTCCGCGGTGTATATCTTCGAGTCGTCGGGGATGTACGAGAGGATGGCGTTCAGCGTCGTCGTCTTCCCGGACGCCGTCTCCCCGACCACGAACACCGTCTGCTCGTTCTCCAAGCAGAGCCAGAGGTACGCCGCCAGCTGGGGCGACAGCGTCCCCCAGTTGGTGATCTGGTTGATCGACAGCGGCACCTCGTCGCCCTGCCGGATCGTGAGCGAGGAGCCCTTCAGCGAGACGTCGTCGGAGTAGATGATGTTGATACGCGACCCGTCGGGCAGCGTGGAGTCGACGATGGGATCGGAGTCGGAGAGCGGGTCGCCGATCCGCTCGCCCATGTTGCGCAGCCAGTTGTCGAACTCCTGTTTGGTGCCGAAGTCGACGGTCGTCTCCAGCATGCCGAAGGTGCCGTGGTCGACGTGACACTCCTTGGGGCCGATGACGTGGATGTCCTCGTTGGCCGGGTCGCGCATCACCGGTTCGAGCGGGCCGAGCCCGACGATGTCGCGGTTGAGCCGGTAGCGGATGTTCTCGTACGTCTCCTCGGTGACGGAGAGTTTCCCGAAGTTCCGTATCTTCGAGACGCCTCGGCGCCAGCCGGTGGTCTCGTCGTCGACGTGGGTCACCTCCTCTAACAGCTCCTCGATGAGGTCGTCGTACTCCGCCTCCGAGTCGGGGGCGCTGTGCTGGCCGCTCGCGGTGAGCAGCCGGTTTTTGACCTGGTTGAGGATCTCGGCCTGCGGGCCGGACACCTCCGGCTCGATGGCGTAGTACTTCGTGTCCTGTCCGAGGTCACCGTAGATGTGGCTGTATATCGGCCCGCCGACGGGGTAGATGACGTTCGGGCGGTTCGACTCGTACTCGGATTTCGGTTCCTCGATGAACTGCGGGAACTCCCCCGTGATCTGCTTGAACTCCCGGAGGTGTTCCCGGAGGTGGGGCCGCCGCATGGCGGCCTTTCGGAGCTCTTCCGACGGTTTCGCGGTTCCGTGTTCGGTCATGGTCTACTCGTCGCCTCCGCGCGCTCGGGCCGCGCCCGCCGCGGTCCGCGGGGCGCGCGTCGTCTCCGTCGTTCCGTTGTCGTCGTTCGCGTCCCGCCCGCGCGGGACGACGGTTCCCCCGCGAGCGGTCGGCGCCATCACGCGACGCTGCGGCTCTCGATGACGATCCCGGTGCCCGACCGGACCGAGAATCCGATCGTGTCACCGACCTGTTCGCCCATCCCCGCGAAGCGCTTCACGTTGATCTGCCGGCGGATGTCGTTGCCGACCTCGATCATCTCGAGTTCGAGGAACACGTCGGCGATCGACCGGAACGGGCCGATGGCCTCGTCGTCGACCGCCGAGGGGTCGACGGTGAGCACGACGACCTTCCCCTGCGAGATGATCTCGCGGAAGAACGAGATGATCTCCAGGGCCGCCTGCCGCTCCTCGTTCTTCCGGACGAGCGACTCGAACGTCGGGTCGTTCCGGAAGATGGCGTCGAACGTGTCGAGGAAGATCACGTCGGAGTTCCACATCGCCTCCGCGTTCATCAGCCGCTTGAGCAGCTCCTTCCGCTCGCCGTCGCCGTCGGAGAACGCGCCGCCGGAGTCGAAGTCGGCGTGGAGGAAGAGCAGCTCCTCGTTTAAGAGTGGCTTCACCATATCGTACTCCAGCGAGTGCATCTGGTCGATGAACCCGCGGACGGTGAGCTCCGTCGACATCATCGTGACGGACGCCCCCTCCTCGACGAGCCCGTAGGCGAACCGCTGGGAGATGGCGCTTTTCCCGGCCCCGTAGTCGCCCTCCATGAGGACGATACTGCCCCGCGGGATCCCCCCGCCGAGCTCCTTGTTCAGCCGGTCGCGCTCGCCGAGGCCGATCGAGAGCAGGTTGTCGGCGCGGGGCACGTCAGGTCGCCTCCGTGCGGAACTGGAACAGCTCCTCGTCGCCGTTCACCGTGAGATACACCCGGTGGTCGGTCCCCGGGGCGAGCCCGTTGTCCGTCCCCTCCAACTGGGTGACGTCGATCGTGAGCCGTAAGACGTCGCCGCGGTCCCACGCCGCTCCCTCGCCGGCGGAGACGAGCTCCCCCGTCGTCGCGCTCGGCGGGACGTAGCTCCCGTCGAAGACGACGTCGATCCCGGAGCCGTCGGGGTGGAGCCGCTGCGTCCCGGTGTTCTTTATCAACAGCGTCACGTTCTCGTTCCCGCTCTCGTTGTACACCCCGGCGCTCGCGTCGGAGATGATCGTCACGTCCGTCCGGAGCTGCTCGGTCGCGTCGATCCCGGCGTCCTCGACGGCCGCGCTGACGCGGTCGACGCCGGTCGTGATCGTGCCGACGACGCCCGCGGCGATCACGAGGCTCGCGATGAACAGGATGAGGTGAGAGACCGGGACGCTCGCCATCTACGCGCTCACCCCCGTGACGCTCGCCGTGTCCCGCACGCCGGACTCGACGACGAGGACGACGCGGGTCTCGTTCGCGACCACGTCGGTCGAGAGGTCCGCCTCCTCGACGGTCACCGTCAGCGTCTCGCCGCCGAGCCAGAGCTCGGTGTCGGCGTCGCCGTCGACGGTCGTGTTCGCGTTCGGTCCGCCCACGTCGACGTACTCGTTGCCGACGACGAGCGTCGCGTCGCTCGCGACCAGTCCGACCGAGCCGTCGTTGGTGGCGGTGACCGTCAGCGTCGTGTCGTCGTACGTCGCGTTCGTCACGGCGAAGTCGGTGTTCTGCCGCTCCAGCGATCGCTCTTGGATCCCCTGTTGGGCGTCGGTGACGCGGTCGAAGCCGTTGGCCGCGACGGGGTAGAACGCGGTGAACGCGAAGAACAGCCCCGCGACGATGATGGCCGTCGACGCGGAGACGCTAACGCCCATCTCCCCACCCTCCGTCGGCCGGGTCAGCGCGGTCGGAACGCGGGTTCGGGTCGTTCATGGGTCGCGGGGAACCACCGTTCCGATCGCGGCCCTCCGGTCGCTCGCTGCTCCGTTCCGCCCGCCGGTCGCCGCGCTCGTCTCGCTCGGCGTGCCCGTTCGCTCGTCCGTCGGCCCGGCTTCCCTCGCTATCGGTCCGGCGTCCGTCGCCATCCTCGCGCCGGCGTTTCTCGTGGCCGCCGCGCCGCCGGCCGCCGCGGTCCTCGCGCCGGTCGCGTCCCCGACCGCGGGAGCCGACCGGCGGCGGGCCGCCGCCGACCAGCGAGCCGCCGGCGAGGTCGTCCCATCGGTCGAGCAGCAGGAGGTGGCCGCTCGTGCCGTTGAGCTGCGTCACGTACCGGAGGCTCCGGGTGTGGTGCTCGCGGACCAGCCGGTCCGTCCCCGGCCGGTCGACGAGGTTCCGGTCGATCGTGCCGAACCCGGAGAGGAAGTCGCGGAGCCGCGCCGCGGCGTCCGGGCCGACCCACTCGATGCGCTCGTAGTAGTTGATCGCGCGCACCGCGTCGGTGACGTCGCTCTCGGAGACGAGGAACTCCAGCCACTCCATCACGAGCAGGTCGCCGACGTAGTCGCCGGGCAGCTCCGTGAGGTACGGCTTCCCCCGGCCGCCGGAGAGGTCGTCCTCGCCGACGTACTCGAAGCCGCCGCCGTTCGCCTCGGCCGGGTCCCCCCCGGGCTGCGGACCGCGCGTGCGGTCGGCCGCTGGGTCGGGCTCCGGTTCGGGTTCGGGCTCGGGTTCGGGCTCGCGGCCGTCCGCCGAGGCGCCCGCGCCGGTCGCCGGCTCCTCCTCGAACGAGTCCATCCCCTCGTCGAACGACTCGACGCCGTCGTCGACGCCGTCGTCGAACGGGTCCGTCTCGTCGCCGAGGCCGTCGTCGAACGAGTCCGTCTCGTCGCCGAGGCCGTCGTCGAACGCGTCCCCGTCGTCGAACGGGTCCTCGTCCGCGGGGGCGTCCGCGTCGCCCCCGTCCTCGTCGGCCCAGTCGGCCTCCCCGGCGTCGTACTCCTCTTTCAGTTCGCTGAAGCTCTTTCCGTCGTCGTTCATGTCGTCTCCGTCGTCCGCCGCCGCGGTCTCGGACGAGGCGTCGGCGGAGTCGCCGTCGTCCGTGTGGTCGTCGTCCGGTTCCCCGTCCAGCTCGTCGAACTCGTCGCCGCCGTCGTCGAAGTCGTCGTCGAGCATGTCGTCGTCGAAGAACCCGTCGGCGTCCGCGTTCGCGACGTCCTCGTCGAGCCCGTCCGCCTCTTCGTCCGCCTCGTCGTCGTCGTCGAAGAGCCCGAACGACCCCTCGCCGCCGCCGCTGACGCTGTCGAAGCCGCTGGACTCGTCGACGAAGGGGTTGATCCCGCGGGTGACCATCTCGTAGATATCGAGCAGGTTCCTGACGTCCTCCTCGATGTCGTCGACCGCGGCCGAGATCTCCTCGTTCTCCGAGCGGACCGTGGACACCGTCGAGGAGAGCGAGGCGACCTCGTTCTCCAGGTCGTCGAGCCGGTTCTCCAGCTCGCCGGTGTCGGCGCCGCCGCCGCCACCGTCGTCGTCGAAGCCGTCGTCCCACTCGTCCATCCCGTCGAAGTCGTCGAAGTCGTCGCCCATGCCACCGCCGCCACCCATGCCGCCGCCCATGCCACCGCCACCGCCGCCGTCCATCCCTCCGCCGCCGAAGGGGTCGTCGTCGCCGCCCATGCCACCGGAGTCGTCGTCGGAGCCGCCGTCGTCGAGAAAGCGGTCGAGGACGCTCGCACCGACGAGCCCCAGCGTGGCGACTATCCAGGTGGCCGTTGGAGCTCCCCACACCGGTAGTTCGAGGCCCATTACCGAGTACGACCCGCAGAACACACTTCAATTCACCCCTCAAAATATCAGCAGTGAGAAGACACCGCACCCACGGACGGCGGACGCGCGGCTCTCGCGCGGCGCCGCGGGGAGCCCCTTAGAGGGTGCGTTCGAACCCGTCGGCCGCCCGGACGACGAGCCCGCCGTCCGGCCTGAACCGGACCGTCCGGCCGACGCCGTCGCCGACGTCGCTGGCGACGATCGGGACGCCGGCCGACGCGAGCCGGCGCTCAGCCCGCTCGACGTTCCGCGGACCGACGGCGTCGGTGAGATCGAGCATCTCCGCGCCCCCGGCGACGCGCGCCTCCAATCGGCCGGACGCGGCGCCGGCCGCGACGAGGTCGTCCACGAGCGCGTCGATGCCGGCGTCGACGTACTTCCCTCGGCGGGCGGCGGCCGTCCGCGTCTCGTCGCTCGTCGGCAACATCGCGTGGAGAAGCCCGCGGACGCCCGCCCGCTCGTCGGCGAGCGCGACCGCGACGCAGGAGCCGAGCCCGCTCGTCGTCAGCGTCTCCCCGTTCGTCGCGACGGCCAGCTCGCCCACGCCGACCTTGATCCGACGCTCGGGCGCGTCGCTACCGGGGGCGCCGGCGTCGCGACTTCCGTCGGCGTCGCGGCTCGTGTCGCCGCCGCTCTCGTCGCGGTGCGACCCGCGGCCGCGGGACGACGAGGGGTGGCTCACGTCTCGGAGAGACGGTCGAGGGCCCGCGCCAGTTCGCGCTCGTCCGGGAGCGCGTACACGTCGCACCGCGCCTGCACGCCCTCCGTCTGGATCGCGGCGTCGATCACGAACCCGTAGTCCTGCCGCCGGCTCAGCTTGGCGACCAGCGGGCTGATCGTCGACGAACCGATGTCGTGGACGAACTCGGGCGGCGAGTGGCTGATCGAGGTGCCGAGCACGTTCGCCCAGCCGTCGATGAACCCGCTCGTCATCACGTTGCCGAGCTCGCAGAGCGCGTTCTCCGCCATCCCGCCGAGCGGCTCGTCCGGCTCGCTCGGGAGCATCGCCGCCGCGATCGTCGCCGCCGACTCCTCCTCGAAGAGGATCGCGAGGTAGCCGCTCGGCTCCCCCTGCAGCTCGAAGACCGTCCCGGCGTGCGGCTCGACGCCGACCTCGGCGGGCACGTCGGCGAGCGGGACGAACCGCAGCCGGCTCACGTCGACGGTCGTCTCGAGGCCCGTCATCATCGCGATGTTGTCGGCGGCGTTCGCCGACCCGCGCTTCGCCAGCGACGCGAACGTCGACAGCGACTCGTACGGGACGGCGGTGGTGCCGGCCTCGCCGGCGGCCCCGTCCCCCGCCCCCTCGGCGCCCGCCGTCGCGGCCGGCGCGGTCTTCCCGACGATGAGGTCGCGGAAGGGGCCGGAGTCGGGCAGCATATAAATAGAGAAGTCGAGGTCGGTCGTCGTCGCGTCCAGCCGGCTCTCGAAGAGGAACACGCCGTCGCCGGCGAGCGCCCCGTCCGGGAGGACGGCGGCGCCGTCGGCCTCGAAGTAGCGCGGCGGCGTCATGTCGATCGCCTTCCCGAGGTAGTTCGCCCAGCCGTCGAGGAAGCCGCCGAGCGCGATGTTGCCGACCTCGGTCACCGCGCTTCGCTCCATCGAGGCGCCGCCGGGCAGCAGCGAGAGCAGGGCGTCGACGTTGGCGGCGTCGAACGCGAGCACCGCCTCGCCGTCTAACCCGCCGCGGAGCCCGACGCTCACGCCGATCGACTCGCGGCCGGTGAACGCCTCGGCGAGGTCCTCGCCGCTGGCGACGCTCGCGCCCGTGACCTCCACCGCGAGGTCGGTCCCCGTGAGATCGGAGAGGGCGCCGGCGGCCTGTTCGGCGCCCTGCTCTGCGAGACGGTTGCACGCGCCGAGCGCCCGGACGTCGACCCGCATTATACCGCCGATCCGATGGCGTCGAGCACGTTCGGCTTCTGGAACGGCTTCGTGATGTACCCCTCGGCACCGGCCTTGATGGCGGCCTTCATCTTCTCCTCTTGCCCGACGCTGGTGCACATGATCACCGTCGCCTCGGGGTTCTCCTCTAAGATCTCCGTCGTCGCCTCGATCCCGTCGCGGATCGGCATCACGATGTCCATCATCACGAGGTCGGGGCCGTGCTCCTCGTACATATTGACCGCCTCCACGCCGTTTTCGGCCTCGCCGACGATCTCGAACTCCCCCTCCAGTATCTCCCGGAGGAGGTTCCGCATAAACTCCGAGTCGTCCGCGATAAGCACGCGCGTTGCCATGGTTGTCTCGAAAGCGGTGCAGCGGTCACTTAACGACTCCCCCGCGGTTCTCAGCGCTGAGAACCGACGGCCGCGGCGGGGCGGCCCCTCAGACCCAGTGCCCGAGGAGGTACGTCGCGCCGACGAGGACGGTCCCGCCGAACGTCTCGCGCGTCCCGATTCCGAACGGGAGGAGCGTCGCCGGCGTCCCGTCGGGCTCCTCGGTCGGCGTCTCGCCGTCGTCTCCCTCCGGTCCGGACTCGTTCGGCCCATCGTCGATCGAGTCGTTCCCGGTCGGGTCATCGCCGTCGCCCGCCCCGTCCCCGCCGCCGTCGCTCGCCCCGTCATCGCCGCCGGCGCTCCCCTCGCCCCCGTCGGTCGACTCCGAGCCGTTTCCGTCGGTTTCGTCGACGCGCGTCACCGCGGGGTCGGCCTCCACGATCAGCGTTCCGTTCACTCGGTCTCCGTCGATCGCGAGCGAGTACGGGTACTCGCCCGGCTCTAGGTCGGCGTCGAACCCGCCGAACGTCTCGTTCGTCTCGGCCTGCGGCGCGACCGTGACGTATCGCTCCTCGACGATCTCACCGTCGTCGACGTCGAGCGTCAGGCGTTCCCGGTCGCGCAGCTGCCCGACGTTCCGCACCGTCGCGGAGAGGGCCGCCAGCGACTCGCCGCGGGTCACCGTGAGGTTGGTCGTCGTCCCGTTCGCCAGTCGGAGTCGCCGTGGGTCCGTGGCGTTGTCAACGACGAGAACCTCCCGGCTGTCCTGTAGCGACTGCCCCCGGTAGAGCCGGTAGCTCGCTCTGGTCCCGGGCGCCACGTCGGCGAGCCCGCTGTCCGCGGAGAAGTTCCCGTCCTCGATCGCCAGCTCGGACTCGGTCCGGGACGGGGTCTCGTTGGTGTCCCTGACGATCGTCGCCGACAGCTCCGCCACGGGCAGAATCGTGGTCGTGCCCGTTATCGTCCCGTCGCCCGTCTCGACGAGGACGGTGCCGTCGTCCGTGACGTGGTCGTACCGGAGGTACCGCTCCCGAACGCTGAACGACGCCTCGGCGCTCACCCGGCCGTCGCCGGTTCCGTGATACGGGTACTGCTCCGCCACGTCCTCGTCCGTCGCCGACTGCGCTCCGAACGCCGCCGGCGGCTCGCCCCCGCCGTCGTCGAACCGATACCGCTCGCCGTCGGTCCCCTCTAAGGCGAACTCGACCGCGAACTCGTCGCCCGGCTCGACGTCGTGGGTGAACGCGCCACCGTCGCTCGTGTCGATCGCGAGGTAGAAGCGGCCGGGCACCCCGTTCCTGTCGGCGTCCCCGCGTTCGAGCTCCGATTCCTCCGCGAGAAAGAGGCTGACGTCGTCGGAGTCGGCGTCCGCGAGATCGAGCTCCGCCCGGGGTTCGTTCCGCCCGGGATTCGTCTGCCGGACCGTCAGCGAGACGCCCTCCTCGGCCTCGAGGAGATCGACGAGGACGGTGTGGTTGAGCGTCGTCCCGGCCTCGATCGCGGTCCCGTCGTCCGACTCGCCGGACCGCCGCTCCGCGAAGTGCGCCATCGCGCCCCAGATCCCGGTCGCCTCGAAGCCGAGCACGACGCGGTCGCCCTTCGTCACCGCCGTTCGGTCGAGTCCGGCCTCCCTGAGGGCTGCGAGCGACTCAGTCCCTTCCCCGTCGTCCCCCCCGTCGGCGATCACGTCCGAGTCCGCGGTCGTGAAGACCTCGGCCTCGTCGTGGAATCCCGGTTCCTCCAACACGAGGTCGGACTCCGCGGCCACCTCGACCGGGTCTATCGCGCCCGAATCGCGGACGATGAACGTGCCGTTGGTGATCGCGAGCCGGTACCGCTCCGGAACGAGGGGCCGCGCGAGCCCGCCCGCGCCCGTCGAGCCGACCCCGGAGAGGTTCGCGAGGCTGTCGGCGACCACGTCGCCGTCCTCGTTTTTGAACTCAAGCGAGCAGTTCACGCGGTCGGCGCTACAGCTCTTGACGCCGCTCTCATTCGTCCCGAGGAGCCGCGTGTTGATCGTCGTCGACCCGTCTCCCACCTTGAGCACGTCGACGAATCCGACCGTCCCGCCGGAATCGGTGAGGCGGTTGCCGCCGACCAGCAGGTACGCGGTGTCGCCCCCGGAGGTATCGACGACGTGTCTGATCTCCACCGGGTCACCCGCCGTTCCGGTGTACGTCGGTCGGCTGAACGAGCCGTCGATCTCTCGGCTGACGGCGCCGCCCGGCGCCGCAGTTTCGCCGGTTTCGATCGCCGGAGCGACCTCGTCGCCGGCGGACGGTACCGCTCCGTCGCTCGCCGTCGCGTCCCCTCCCGCGAGCGCCGCCGCGGCGGGACCGATCGGCCCGGCGCCGAGGACCGAGCAGAGCACCGCGAGGGCGACCAGCACGGTTCCCAGCGTCGAGAGCCGAGAGCGCAGCGCGACGGCCTCCCCGTCGCTCTCCGCGGGTTCCCCGCGGCGGGCGCCGCGGGACCCGACGCGGCGGCCCTCTGAATCGGCGGTCGCCGCTCTGTCGGACCGATCCGCGCCGTCCCGTGGAGATCTGGAGGTCATCGTGGTGTCGGGTTGTCGTGGTGTCGGGTCGTCGTGCCGGCGAGTCGTCGTCACGGAGCCGAGTCGCGCGGACGGCTCGCCGTCGGTTGCTACACGGTCGGGATCTCAGCGACTAAAGCGTACCCTCCCGATTATCGCCTCGGAGAACGGGAGTCGGTCGCCGCGACGCGATTCGGCTCGAATCGACCGACTGCGGCGGTCTCGAACTCTCGGTCGAGCCCCGAAGAGTTAAGCCCGCCCGCGGTCCGGTTCCGATGAGGATGAAGACCTGTCCCCGGTGCGAGTCGTCGATCGACGACGAGGCCCGCTACTGCGTCGACTGCGGCGCCCCCCAGACCGAGGCGGCCGCCGAAGAGCTCGACGAGTACGTGCAGCGACAGGCGCAGCAGGTCGCCGCCGACTCGGGGGCGGCGGGCGGCGGTGGCACCGACGGCGGATCCGGCGACGGAGGCGTGGCCGGCTTCGTACCGACCGAGGAGCTCACCGACCGCGAACAGCTCTGGCGGCGCGGCTGTTACGTCGCGGGGTACGGCACGATCGTCGTCGCGCTCACGCTGGTCCCGCAGGCCGGTGCGTTCCTCCTGGTTCTCGGCGGGATCGCCATCTTACCGCCGGTCCGCCGGCTGACGGCGGAGCCGCTCGGGAGTCCGCTGAAGCGCGAGGTGATGGCCGGGCTGTACGCGATCCTCGCCCTGCTCGGTGCGGTGCTGCTGTTCGTTTTATAAACGGGTGCGCTCCCGCTCACTCGATCCGGAACCCGTTCGCCTCCTCCGCGGCGCGGACGAGGTCGCCGATGCTGTCGCTCGCGGTGAGCCCCTGGCTCGCGGCGAACCGCTTTATCGCCACCGGCGGCACGTCGACGGTCGTCTCGCTCGCGACGAGCAGGAGTCCGAGCGCCTCCGGCGTCGGCGAGCTCGGGCCCGCGTTCGACGCGAACCACGTCACGAGCGAGTCGAACGTCGCCGTCACGTCGTTCGACACCATCCGCTGGCGGGTGGTGTCGCCGTCGACGTGGAGCGTCGCGTCGATCCCGTAGGTGAAGCCGTCGCCGTCAAAGGAGCTCGCCAGCCACCGGCTCACCGCCTGTCGGTCGACCTCGGCGGTGCCGGCCCCCCGGCCGCCGCGGTCGCCCTGACCGCCGCGACCGCCGCGGCCGCCCTCGGACGCACCCCGATCCGCGGCCTCCGGGCCGGCCGCATTCGCCTGCGGGTCCGTGCCCGGCGGCTGGCGCTCCGCGGGGCTCGCGGGGTCCGCGGCGGTGAACCCGGACTCGTCGGCGGGCTGGCTGGCCGGCCGCGACCGCCCGACGTTAGGCCGGCCGTTCGTCCCGACGACGTACCGGCTCTCCCCGATCTCGACGACGCTCTCGTCGTCTGTGAAGTCGAGCTCCTCGGGGTCGGCCGGCGGGGCGTCCGGGTCGGCCGCCGGTGCGTCGTGGTCACTCATGGCGTAGCCGTCGTGGCGCGAGAAAATAGGTGTTCCGGGCGGAACGGTCCGCCGGGGAAGTGGTTCGGGGGGCTGTTCGAGGCTCGTTAGAGCCGGACCGCTTCGCCGTCTTCCTTGTAGAGGTCAGGCGAGTTGAGTTCGACCGAGGTTGTCGCTGACGAGGGTGAGACGATTTCGAGCGAGGACGTGTCGCTCTCGCCGAACGCGTCAGCACCCGGACCCGTACCGAACGGCCTCGCTGCAGGGTTCAGTACGATGGTGTACTGTGAGTCCTCGTTCAGCACGGCGTCGTCACCGCTGACGAACGACCCGTCCTGCTGCACTGCGAACTGGGTGTTGTTGAGATCACTCACGTTACCACCGGTAGCGTTGTAAAACACGAGGTTCTCCTGACCGTTCGGACCGACCGCTTGGATCGTCGTCTCGCTCAGGTCGATCTGATCGGCGCCCGGCGCACCCGTCACGCCGACGCGGATCTCGCTGAGGTTCCCGGTCGTCGCGTTACCGACGATACCGACTTCGGATGTCACCTCGATCCGCTCGGAAACCAGGTCCGTACTCTCCTGTCCGGTCGCCTCTGCCTGCGACTGGAGGAAGCCGGCCGTGTTGATCAGGACGCCGGCGGCGATCGCCGCCACCAGCACCATCGCGATGAACACGATGAGGGTCCCGATCCCCACTTGACCGCGGTCTTCGTCGCTGTTAATGAACTCGAACATTATTACAGCCTCACCGAGGTCTGGTCACTCGTGAGCGTGGTGGGCACGCGCAGTTCCGTCGTGGTACTGGCGCCGGACGCCGTGGTGAAGGTCACCGATACCCGGTCACCGCCCTCGAGGTACTCGTAGGTACTGCTCAGATCGATTCCGATATCAGCACGGTCGCTGTTATCTGTCAGGACAACGTCTCCGCTGCTACCCGTGTAGATGTTGATCTGGCTGCCGGTGAGTTGGAACGTCTCCTGTCCGCCGGTCCCGATGAGTTCGACGGTCGTCTCCGAGAGGTCGATGTTATCTGCTCCAGGAGACTGCGCGACCGTGATGTTCAGTTCGTCGACGACACGGGTGTCGGTACCGTCGACACTCTCAGTCGTTACGTTCCCGGACTGGCTCACGACCTGCAGCCGGTCGCTCACCTGACTCGTACTCTCCTCGCCCGTCGCCTCCGCCTGCGTCTGGAGGAAGCCGGCCGTGTTGATCAGGACGCCGGCAGCGATCGCCGCCACCAGCACCATCGCGATGAACACGATGAGGGTCCCGATCCCCACTTGCCCGCGCTCTTCCTCGTCCAGTATGGTTTCGAACATTGTGTGTTGCGTTGGCCCCCGGCCTGCCCGGCGGGCGTTATCGATAGGGAGTGTGATTTCCCTATTAAAGACTCCGTGCCGATTATTCGACCTGATAAAACGACGCAGTCGTGCGATTTTCGGATTAATTCCAGCAAAATAATTTCTATAATCATCAACGATTTCACCGCGTGGTTATCGCATCCGATACTCGAACATCAGTGGACGTGTGCGCGGATATCGGCCGATCAGTCGGCGCGGACGAACGGCTCGGTAGCGCGGTGAGGTCGATCGACGGAGGTCCGCGTCGGAACCCAGCGGGTGACCTACACAGGTGAACTGGGCCGATCAACTGAGGCGATCCGTACCGCAGCGCCGCGGATCGTTACCGGTCCTGAATCCGCGTGAGTTCGGACTCGGGGATCACGAGCTCTCGCGTGCCGGGCTCGTAGACCGCGAGGCTCCCGGCGACGAGCGCCATCGACGCCGCCAGCAGCCCGGTGTTGATCAACAGCAGCGCCGCCGCGTCGGCGAACGACGTCCGGAAGCCGGCGACGGGCGTCGCGACGGCCGCGACGACGACCAGTCCGAAGCCGACGGCCAGGTACGCCATCGCGGTGCGGCCCGACGACCGGTAGGCGGCCACCGCGAACGCCGCCAGCGTCGCGCTCGCGCCCGCCAACACGGTGGTCGTCACGAGATACAACCCCTCGATGAGCTCCATATTCGGCCTCCTCGGAGTCGATACATAAACCCACGGTGGCGGCTATCACCGGCGATAACACGGCGTTCCGCTATCGCGGGTCCGAAGAACGCGGATACGGCGTCTGTCGCCCGCCTGTCCCCGGATTCGACGATCTCTGCACTCACCGGTATCCTTTTACGTTGTAAAAATCAACGACGATAATGTGAATGGTGGGGGACGATCTGATCACGGTTCTCGGTAACAAGTACAACACGGACATTCTGACGGCGACCGGCGACGCGATGTCCGCGCAGGATCTGAGCGACGAGCTCGACGTCCCGATCGCGACGTGTTACCGCCGGATCAACGAGCTCGAGGAGGCCGACTTACTCGAGCTGCACGACCGGCCGCTCTCGGACGAGCACCGCCGGGTGAAGGTGTACCGCCGGAAGGTCGACGGCGTCGAGGTCGACTTCCGCGACGGGCTCACGATCGAGGTCGAGGAGCGCTCCGCGGTGAAAAACCGGCTCGACGACGTGTGGCGCGACCTCTCGTCGAGTCAGTAGCGTCCCGCAACTCTCCCCTTCCGCTCCGTCGGCGACTCTCGGTCCGTTCTCTCTGTCCGTTCCCTCGATCTCTCCTCTTAGAGTCCGGTCCGGATCAAAACGACGGTCCCTCGGACCCTCCCATCATCGAGAACCCGCCGGCCCGCTCGTGGACGGTGATCCCCCCTTCGCCGATCTCCATCGGGAAGATGTCGGTGTCGATGTCCTGTTTCCGCATCTTCGCCACCCAGACGTACCGGTTGACGCCCGAGTCCGTCGGCGTCTGGATGAAGTAGATGTTCCCGTCGGTGAGGAAGTTCTCCAGTCCGACCTCGGTGTCCGGGAACACGGCGCCCTGCTCGTTGATGAGCAGCGAGGTCAACCCGTTCGCCTTGAGGATGTCGGAGAACTTCAGGAGGTACGTCCGCTTCTCCTGTTCGGCGTCGAAGAAGAGCTGGAACATCGACAGCGAGTCGAGCACGAGCCGGTCGAACCCGCCGTCCTCGATCGTGTCGAGCAGGCGGTCGACCGCCGTCGAGAAGTCGGTCTCGCGCAGCATCTCTCGCTTGTCCAAGATCACGATGTCGCCGTCGTCGACGGCGTCGCCGAACCCGTCGAGACCGATCGACTCCGCGGCGCCGCGGATGTCCGCCTCGTCCTCCTCGAAGGAGACGTACACGCCGCGCTCGTCGTGTTCGGTGACGCCGTGATGGAGGTACTGGATACCGAAGATGCTCTTGCCGGTCCCGGGGTTCCCGGAGACGAGTACCGTCGACCGCTCCGTGATGCCGCCGGTGAGGATCGAGTCGAGCCCCTCGACCCCGGTGGAGACGAGTTCTGACATTCGTCCCGGTATTGGCGACGGGAGTATATAAAAGACGATCCGACGCGACCGGCCGAACTGACGGCGACAGCTTTATTTCTCGACACACCGGCCGATACTGTATGCCCGGTGAAGCGTCTCCCGTCGCCCCCGGCGGTGATCAGCGGTGAGCGACCTCTCGATCCTGATCGTGGAAGACGAGCCCGACATCGCCGCGCTGTACGCCGGCTTCCTCGACGGGCGGTACGAGGTCGACCTCGCCGAAACCGCCGCCGAGGCGATCGATCAGGTCGACGCGAGCGTCGACGTGGTGCTCCTCGATCGCCGGCTCCCGGACGGAAGCGGCGACGACGTGCTCGAACGCATCCGCGAGGCCGGCTACGACTGTCGGGTCGCGATGGTCACCGCCGTCGAACCCGACTTCGACATCATCGATATGGGGTTCGACCTGTACCTCACCAAGCCCGTCAGCCGGTCGAACCTGCTGACGGCGATCGACACCCTGCTCACCCGCAGCGAGTACGACGACCTCGTCCAGGAGGCGGCGGCGCTGGCGAGCAAGCGCGCGGTGCTCAGCTCCCAGAAGCCCGCCGCCCAGCGCGAGGGGAACGAGGCGTACGCCGACCTCGTCGAGCGCTTGGAGGCCCTCGACGCCGACATCGACGACCTCGGCGAGTCGCTCTCCTCCGACGACTACCGCGCGATGTTCCGCGACCTCGGCGAGGCCTGACGCGGCGGCGACCGCGTCACTCTCGCCCTCTCGTCCTCCCCGCTTCCGCCCTCTCGTCTTCCCAGCTTACGCACTCTCCTCGACGCTCTTCCTTCGCGGATCCCACCGACGGCGTCCGGATCCCGAACGAAATTTGAACGGACCTCGCCCCGACTCCGCACCAACGTTGTCCGGTTGTTGAAAAATCTATATTCCCCTCATCGCCCTCGCCGAGACCATGACGGAACAAGACACGCGGCGGCGCTTCCTGACGACGAGCGGCGGACTCGCGACGCTGGCGCTCGCCGGTTGTCTCGGCGAGGGCGGCAGCGGCGGCGAGATGGACGAGAGCGACGGGATGGACGGAGACGACGGCATGGGTAGCGAGGACGGCGAGGGGGACGGCATGGAGGGCGATGACGGGATGGACGGCGAGGACGACACGGACAGCGAGGACGACACGGACGACGAGGACGGGATGGGGGAGCCCGTCACCGTCCGGGTGCGGATCGAGAACGTCGCCTCCACGGAGTTCTACCCCGCGGACACGTCGACCGACGGCGTCGTCTGGGTCTCGCCGGGCGCGTACGCGATACACGAGGGCGGGAACCCGATATACGACCGCGGCGATTCGGCGTCGGTCGGTCTCGAAGCGCTCGCCGAGGCCGGCCGCCCGACGGGATTCGAGGGGGAAAACGGGATCGTCGCCGAGCTCGCCGCGTCGACGGCGGTCCACGACTCGGGCGCGTACGCCCCCGCCGACACGGTCGCCGACCCGAACGACCCGACGGGAGCGGTCCCGGGAGCCCCGCCGATCGCGCCCGGCGGCGCCTTCGAGTTCGAGGCCGACGTCGCGCCCGGCCAGCGGCTCTCCTTCGCCTCGATGGTCGTCCCCTCGAACGACGCCTTCGTCTCGACCGACGAGGAGGGGGTCGCGCTCTGGCCCGAGGACGGCGAGCCGGTCGACGGCGACGTCACCGACGTCGTGGCGCTGTTCGACGCGGGGACGGAGCCGAACGCGGAACCCCCCGGAACCGGTCCCGACCAAGCGCCCGCACAGGACGCGCCCGACCAGGGCGCCGACGAAGACGGCGTCGTTCGCCGGTTGAGCGACGTCGACGACGGCCACGAGTACCCGGCCGCCGAGGACGTGGTTCAAGTGACTGTAACCCCGACGTAGAGTATGATAGACGTTACCGAACGACGAGACTCGCTGCTCGCGGCGGCGGCCGGGACGGTGGCGGTCGCCGGCTCGTACCTCCTCACGGGGTGGTCGCCCGCGTTCGTCGTCCGGCCCGTCGACCAGGCCATCGTCAACTCGACGCCCGGGCCGGTCGTGACGTTCGCGATCGAGACCCTCGGCGACGCGGGCCACCTGATCCACATCGCCATGGCGTTCGCGGCCGTGGTCGGCCTGTTCGGCGCGGTCGCGTTCGGCGGGCTCCGGCTCGCCGCGCGCCTCGATCGGTCGTCGGCCGGGGCCGCAGCGGCCGGGGCCGCGGCGACCGGCGTCGTCTCGTGGCTGCTCGCCGCCGGGCTGACCGGAGACCCGACGCGGGCGTTGGGAGTGGCCCTCCCCGCGGCGGCCGTCGTCGCGGTCGGCGGCGTTCCCCCGTCGCCCGACCCGTCTGTTCCCGGATCGGCGTCCGGGGACGGGTCCTCGGTCGCAGGGAACTCGACGCCGACCGTCGACGCGGTGCGTCGCCGAACGCTCGGCGTCCTCGTCGGAACGCTCGGGTTCGTCGTCGCGGCGGTCGTGGGCCGGCGGCTGCCGGCGCCGGCCGACGACACGCTCGCCGACGCTCCGCGGTCAGAGGGCGCGACCGAGCGGCTGGAGGCGATCGACTCGGCCTCGTTGCCGGTCGCGAGCGAGGGCCTCGTCGGCATGGTGAGCCCGATCGGCGAGTTCTACAACGTCGACATCGCGGAGTTCGACCCGGAGGTCACCGCGGACGAGTGGTCGCTGACGTTCACCGGCGAGACCGGGTCCGAGCGGACGGTCGCCTTCGACGAACTGATCGACCGGTCAGTCGAGCACCGCGCGGTGACACTGCGCTGCGTCGGCGAGGAGCTGAACGGCCGCAAGCTGGACAACGCCGTCTGGACGGGGACGCCGATCCGCCCGCTGCTCGAGTCCGTCGACCCCGGGGGCGACTGCAACTGCGCGATGCTGCGCGGCGAGGACGGGTACTACGTCCAGTTCCCGGTCGACGTGCTCGCGGAGGGGTTCCTCGCGTGGGGGATGAACGGGAAGGAGCTCCCGACGGGTCACGGCCACCCGGTCCGGGTGCTGATCCCGGGTCACTGGGGGGAGACGAACGTGAAGTGGCTCTCGGAGATCGAGCTGCTGAACGTCGAGGATGACGGGTACTGGGAGGAGCGCGGCTGGGAGGGGACCGGCGAGGTGAAGACGGTCGCCAAGCTCTGGGACGAGGGCGTCACCGAGCTCGACGACGGCCGGATCGAACTGGCCGGCCACGCCTACGCCGGGACCCGCGGGATCGAGCGGGTCGAGGTCTCGACCGACGGCGGCGACTCGTGGACCGACGCGACCCTCTCCGACCCGCTCCCCGACGCGGACGTCTGGCGGCAGTGGCGCCACGTCTTCGACCCCGACGGGCCGAGCGAGGTCGTCGTCCGCGCGGTCGACGGCGAGGGGACCCGCCAGATCGAGGCGCCGTCCGACCCGTCGCCGTCCGGCGCGTCCGGCTGGGTCCGTCGGACGGTCGGGTGACCGCCCGTCGCCGTCCGTCGATCGCCTCACCGGGCACCCGCCCGCGTCGCAACGACTTTCACACCCTACCCGACACAACAGTACGCCAAATGGAGAAGGCCCTGTGGTACCTGTTCGTCGCGAGCCGCGGTGGCGCCAACAGGGTCCGGATCGTCCGGGAACTCCGCGCTCGCCCCCGGAACGCGAACGAGCTCGCGGAGGCACTGGACGTCGACTACAACACGATCACCCACCACCTAGAGATGCTAGAAGACCACGACGTCGTCGAGCCCAGCGACCACGACTACGGGAAGCTCTATTTCCTGACCGACCGCTTCGAGCGCCACGGCGACGCGTTCGAGGAGATCACGTCGGAGGTGGACGCCGAATGAACCCCGCGACGCCGACCGTCTTCGGCATCGTGATCACGGGAATCAACAGCGCGCTGCTGGCGGTGCTGGCCGCGGTCTGGCTCCGCAACTACCGCGAGTTCGGCTCGACGCTCCTCCTGGGGCTGTTGGGGTTCAGCGCCGTCCTGTTGGTCGAGAATCTGGTCTCCATCGCCTTCTTTTTCAGCAGCATGCGGACGCTGTACGCGATGGACCCGCTCGTCGGCCGGGTCGTGCTCGGAATGCGCGTGCTCGAACTGCTCGCGGTGTCGCTGCTGACCTACGCGACGCTGAAGTGACCGGGGCTCCGACCCCGTCTCGCCACCTCCCCGGCCGCCTCACGAGAGCTGCTCGCCGACCAGCCGGTCCGCCTCGGCGACGAACGCGTCGCGCTCGTCGATCGGGATCGTCGCGCCCGCGGCGACGTCGTGGCCCCCGCCGTCGCCGCCGACCGACTGACTCGCCTCTCGCATCACCGCGGAGAGGTCGAGCCCCCGGCGCACGAGCGCGTGCGAGCCCCGCGAGGACACCTTCAGCTCCTCGGCGCTCTCCTCCGCGAACGCGATCACGGGCTTCGAGCGGTCGACCGCCGGCGAGCCGATCGCCATCCCGGCGACGATCCCGACGATCGTCTCGCGGATCCGCGAGCCGGCGTCGAACCACTGGAGGTGTTCCTCGTCGGTGACGCCCTCCGTCTTCACCCACTGGAGCCCCTCCGAGAGGTTCCGGCGGTGCGTCCGGAGGAGCCGGCGCGCCTCGGCGAGCGCGTCGCCGCGGTCGCCGAGACACACCGCGAGGCCGACGTCGGCGCGCTCGTACCGGGCGGTGGCGTTGAGCAGGGTGGAGAACTCGCTGACGTCCCGTAGCTCCGTGCCGGGCTCCTCGTCGACGAGCGTGTAGGAGGTGCCGACGAGCGCCTCGATCCGGTCCGCGGGGACGCCGGAGGCGACGGCGCGGCGCATCAGCGCGGACGCGAGGGTCTGCCGCTCCTCGCCGTCGAGATCGACCCAGCGGCGCCACTCCCCGTCGCGTTTCACGTCGACGTCGAGGTCGGTCAGGAAGGAGATCGCCCCCGCCTCGTCGTTCGAGACGCCCGGGATCTTCACGTCTGAGGCGTACTCCAGCAGCTTCGGCAGCGGGCGGGTCTGTCTGCCGTACAGGTCCAGGTCGGTGCGCGTCTCGATGACGCCGGCGTCGACGCCGTCGGCGACGATCGCCTCGTTGGCGCCGACGAGTCCGCCGTCGGAGTCCTGCATGTCGCCGACCGCGCCGACCACCGCGAGCGCGGCGAGGTCGCGGTTGTCGCCGTCCGGCCCCTCCAGCGCCCGGGCGAGCACGTAGCTTGCGCCCGCGCCCGACAGCTCGCTCGCGCCGTCGATCCCCTCGAGGAGGGGGTTGAGGTGGAACTCCGTGTCGCGGTCGGCCGGCTGGTGGTGGTCGGCGATGACGGGAACGAACGCGCCGCGGTCCTCGTGGTCGGCGATAACGTCGAGCTGGCCGGAGCCGAAGTCGGTGAACAGCACCACGTCGAACTCGCGGGCGGCGATCCCCGCGATCGACTCGGCGTCCAGCTGCTTCTCGAAGACGACCTCGTGGTCGATCCCGGCGCGCGCGAGCGCCGTCGAGGCGATCGCGCCGCTCGTCAGCCCGTCGGCGTCGATGTGGGACGCGAGCAGCACCCGATCGGCGGCGCGGAGGCGGTCGGCGCAGGCGCTCGCGCGTCCGGCGAGGTCCGGCACGGGTGAGTCGGCGACTGCCATTACCGCTCGTTGGCTCGCGATCGGGGATAAACTCACGCTTCGGCGGCGGGCGGTCGTCCTCGAACGGGTCGGCACCGCCCGTTTCGCCGCAGACCGAGGCATCACTTGCCGTAACTGACGGTTATAAAAGTATAGAGATATATGCACTACACACATGACACGTGGGTTCAACACCCGGAGTCTCCACGCCGGCGCCGAGGCCGACCCGGCGACCGGGTCGCGCGCGACCCCGATCCACCAGACGACCTCGTTCGTCTTCGACGACGCGGACACGGCGGCGGAGCTGTACGCGCTCCGGGCGGAGGGCCACATCTACTCCCGGCTCTCCAACCCGACCGTGGGGGCCCTCGAGGACCGGATCGCCGACCTCGCCGGCGGCACGGACGCGGTCGCGACCGGCGCGGGAATGGCCGCCTTCGACGCGATAACGACCGTGCTCGCGAGCGCGGGCGACAACGTCGTCGCCAGCTCCGAGATGTACGGCGGCACGGCCGCGTACCTCACCAGCACCGCGAACCGCCGCGGGATCGAGGCCCGGCTCGTCGACACGCTCGATTACGAGGCGTACGCGGACGTGATCGACGAGGACACCGCGTTCGTCCACGTCGAGACGATCGCGAACCCCTCGCTCGTCACCCCCGACTTCGAGCGGATCGCCGAGATCGCCCACGAGCACGCGGTGCCGCTCGTCGTCGACAACACGTTCGCGACCCCCTATCTCTGTCGGCCGTTCGAGCACGGCGCCGACATCACCTGGGAGTCGACGACCAAGTGGATCACGGGCAACGGGACGACGGTCGGCGGGGTCATCGTCGACGGCGGGCAGTTCCCGTGGGACCACCCGGACGCCGACTACGACGAGCTCGACGGGCAGTCGCCGGCGTTCCCGATCGACTTCGTCGAGGAGTTCGGCGACGCCGCCTTCGCGAACGTCGCCCGCCAGCGCGGTGTGCGCCCCACCGGCGGCCAGCAGTCCCCCTTCGACGCGTGGCAGACGATCCAGGGGCTCAACACGCTCCCGCTCCGGATGGAGCGCCACTGCGAGAACGCGCGGACCGTCGCCGAGTTCCTCCGCGACGACGACCGGGTCGGCTGGGTGAAGTACCCCGGCTTCGAGGACCACCCGAGCCACGACAACGCCGCCGAGTACCTCGACGGCTTCGGCGGCATGGTGACGTTCGGCGTCGACGGCGGCTACGAGGCCGCCAAGACGCTGTGCGAGTCGGTCGAGCTGACGAGTTTCCTCGCGAACGTCGGCGACGCGAAGACGCTCGTCATCCACCCCGCCTCCACAACGCACGCGCAGATGGACGAGACCCAACAGCGGCTCGCGGGCGTCTTCCCCGACATGCTCCGGCTCTCCGTCGGCATCGAGGACCCCGAGGACGTGATCGCCGACCTCGACCGCGGGCTGGCGGCCGGCGACCGCGCGGCCGGAGGGGAGTGAGATGAGTGCGACGCCCTCGGAGGAGGGGACCGCCTCGCTCGGCGAGTTCGTCTTCGAGTGCGGCCAGTCGGTCCCCGACCTCGAGGTGGCCTACGAGACGCACGGGGAGTTCGACGGGGACAACGTCGTGTTAGTGTGTCACGCGCTCACCGGGAGCCAGAACGTCGCGCGCTCGCCGTCGCCGGACCGGGACGCCGGGCAGGCCGGGCAGGCCCGCGCGTGGTGGGACGACATCGTCGGTCCGGGGAAGGCGATCGACACGACCGAGTACTTCGTCGTCTGCGCGAACGTCCCCGGCTCCTGTTACGGCACGACCGGTCCGACGAGCGAGCGCCCCGCCGACCTCGACCTCCCCGACGAGCCCGATCACGACCGGTGGGGGACCGCCTTCCCGCCCGTGCAGGTCGAAGACTGGGCGCGCGCCCAGCGGCGCCTGCTCGACCACCTCGGCGTGGGGCGGCTGCGCGCCGTCGTCGGCGGCAGCGTCGGCGGTATGAACGTCTTGGAGTGGGCCAAGCGCTACCCGGACGACGTCGACCGGATCGTCCCCATCGCGACCGCCGGGCGGCTCGACGCCCAGTGTCTCGCGCTCGACGCGGTCGCCCGCCGCGCGATCCGCGCGGACCAGCACTGGAACGGGGGCGACTACTACGGCGAGGACCGCCCCTCGCCCGACGAGGGGCTCGCGCTGGCCCGGCAGATCGGCCACATCATGTACCTCTCGAAGGCCTCCATGGAGCGCAAGTTCGGCCGGCGCTCCGCGGGCCGCGACTCGCTGACCCGCGAGGAGGGCGACCTCGGGCTGCCGCCGGAGCCGACGGCGGCGTTCTTCCCGTACCGGGAGGTGGAGTCGTACCTCGACTACCAGGCCGAGGGGTTCAGCGAGCGCTTCGACGCCAACAGCTACCTCTACCTCACGCGCGCCATGGACGAGTACGACCTCGCCGCCGGCCACGGCACCGACGCCGACGCCCTCGCCGCCTTCGAGGGCGAGGCGCTCCTGATGAGCTTCACCGCCGACTGGCACTTCACCGTCGAGCAGTCGGCGTCGCTCGCGACCGCCTTCCGCGACCGCGACGTCCCCGTCGCCCACCACGTGATCGACTCCGACCACGGCCACGACGCGTTCCTCGTCGAGCCCGAACACGTCGGCCCGCCGCTCCGCGACTTCCTCGCGGACGGGGTCGAGGGCCGAGCGGTCTCCGACGACGGCGGCGAGGGCGAGGAGTCTGCGCGCCCCGAGTCGGACCACGCGCCGGTGCACGCGAGCCTGTTTCAGGGGTAGCGGGCTCTTTTAAATACCATCGTGCGGTCGGCGAGTGCCGCCGAGCGCCCGCAGGGCGCGAGGTGCACGCGCGAGGGACGCGGTGAGCGCTCGAAGAGCGCGAACCGCGAGGCTGGGGAGGCGTGAGGCGCGGTCGCTGTGCGGGGCGGGACTCAAAGGGGCAGCCGCGAGGACGAAGCACACCGACGTAAGGACCGCAGGGAGCGAACGAAGTGAGCGACTGAGGACCGCAGCGAGGTGCGCGAGTCCTCGCGGCTGGGGCTTTGGCGGTGTTCTCCGTCGATCTATCAGCAACTGTTTATAGGCGAACGACCGGGTTTTTGGCGGTGTTCGCCGTCGATCCGTCAGCAACTGTTTATAAAAGAGCGACCCAGTCCCGAGGCGCGTCTGTCACCCCACCGGCCAACCACACGATCAATCATGCAAATGTTCATAGTTCTCGATTCCGTGGTGTGTAAGGTATGCCCGGTGGACACTCCCAGACGCTTCGACCGTTCCTGTGGCGCGCGGAACGACTGTACCCCGACACAGAGATCGTTTCCCGGACCCACGAGGGTCGCACGCGACACACGTACGCCGAGTACGCCGACCGAACCGCCCAGCTGGCGAACGCGCTCGACGAGTACGGGATCGAGCGCGGCGACAGGGTAGCGACGTTCTGCTGGAACAACACGCGCCACTTCGAGACGTACTTCGGCGTCCCGAACGCCGGCGCGCAGCTCCACACGATAAACCCCCTGCTGCCCGACGAGCACATCCGGTACATCGTCGACGACGCCGAAGACGAGATCGTGTTCGTCGACCCCTCGCTCGCGGGGAAGCTCGCCGGCGCGGCCGAGGGCGCCGAGGAGTTCGCCGACGTCGACTTCGTCGTGATGGGTTCCGAGGGGACCGACGCGCTCGACGGGACCCCCTACGAGGAGTTCATCGCCGACCAGCCGACCGACTACGACTGGCCCGAACTCGACAGCGACCAGCCCGCCGGCCTCTGTTACACCTCCGGCACGACGGGGAAACCGAAGGGCGTCGAGTACACTCAGTCGATGCTGTGGAGCCACACGATGGCCTCCCAGACGCCGCAGGGGATCCCGATGGAGGACTCAGACGTTGTCATGCCCGTCGTCCCCATGTTCCACGTCAACGCGTGGGGGATGCCGTTCACCGCGACCGCGGCGGGCGCGAAGCACGTCTACCCCGGGCCGTCGCCGGACCCGGCCGACCTCGCGGCGCTGATCGAGGAGGAGGGCGTGACGATCTCGGCGGGCGTGCCGACGGTGTGGCTCGGCCTCCGCGAGTACATCGCGGAGGGGAACGAGGTCGACCTCTCGACGCTCGACACCGTGATCGTCGGCGGCGCGGCCGCCCCGCAGTCGCTGATCGAGTGGTACGACGACCGGGGCGTCGAGGTGCTCCACGCGTGGGGGATGACCGAGCTGTCGCCGATCGGCACCGTTTCGCATCTCACCGACGACCTCCGCGACGCCGACTACGAGACGCAGGTCGACAAGCGGTCGAAACAGGGGCTCGTCGTCCCCGGGCTGGAGTTCGAGGTGATAGACGAGAACGGCGAGGAGATCCCGTGGGACGGCGAGGCGTTCGGGGAGCTCCGGATCCGCGGCCCGTGGGTCACCAAGGAGTACTTCAAGCGGCCGGAGGCGAACGAGGCGGAGTTCGTCGACGGCTGGCTGAAGACCGGCGACGTGGTCACCGTCGACGAGGACGGCTACATCCAGCTCGTCGACCGGACGAAAGACGTGATCAAGTCGGGCGGCGAGTGGATCTCCAGCGTCGAGTTGGAGAACGCGATCATGGCGTACGACGGCGTGAGCGAGGCGACCGTCATCGGCGTCCCGCACGAGCGCTGGCAGGAGCGCCCGGTCGCGTTCGTTGTCGCGGCTGACGGCGTCGATCGCGAGGCCTTGGTCGACGAGATCGAGGACGGACTCCGCGAGGAGTACCCGAAGTGGTGGGTGCCGGACGCGGTGGAGTTCATCGACGAGGTGCCGAAGACCGCCACCGGGAAGTTCTCGAAGAAGGACCTCCGCGAGCGGTACGCCGATCAGTCGCTCGTCGACGGCTCGGTGCCGGAAGAGGACGCGCCCGAGCAGGAGTAGGGCCGGACTGGGTGCGTCCGCCGAATTTCACTCGCCGTCGCGGTTGCCGAATTTCACTCGCCGTCGCGGTCGCCGACGACCCACTTGTGTGAGTAGCTCTCGCCGCACGTGCAGTGGGCGTAGGCGTGGACCACGTCGCCCTCGGCGTAGAGCCCGCCGACCTCCTCGTTTTGCGCCTCCGCGAACGCGAAGACGAACCGGACGTCGTGGTCGTCGTCGGGCGCCTCCTCGGCGAACGGGCACGCTCCGCCGTCGAGCGCTCGGGCGATCGTCCCCTCGGCGCCCATCGCCGTCTTCGCGAACTCCATCGCGCCCATCCCGGTGCCGGCCTCGAACGCGGACCGACCGGTCTCGCCGTCGAGGATCAGCCGCACGCCGTCGTCCGTCTCGGCGCCGACGTTGCGGAGCCGGGAGTCGTCGTCGAGGTACGCGTCGCTCAGGTAGAAGACGACGTCGTCGAGCCGCTCGCCGGCGAGGAACTCGTCGAGTTTGCTCATGCCGGTCGGACGCGCGTGAACGGTAAAAGCCGTGCGAGTCGCGGTCGAGGGGGTGTCGACGCCACGCGCGGAGCGGGCCCCACCCGCTGTCGGATCGATGTTAAATCATGTAGAATTGGGGTAACTGTTAAGACGCCCCACTGAGATCCGTCTTCTGATGAGCGCGCAAACACCATCCGGAGACCGGCTCGCCGAGTGGGCGGAGCTGGTCGACGAGGACGTCCCGGAGGAGCTTCGAGAGGAGCGCTCCGTCGAGCGATAACTTTCACCCCGCTTCGCGAAGGCTTTAGGCCGACGGCGGCGAAACACCGCCGATGGCGACCGAGGCCGCCGGCATCGACAGACCCCTGCTCGTCGACGACTTCCTCCAGCGGCGCCGCTACCAGCTCCAGCTCGCGGCGTCGGCGGCCGACGACCACACCCTCGTCTGCCTCCCGACCGGCCTCGGCAAGACGACCGTCAGCCTGCTCGTCACCGCCGAGCGCCTCCACGAGGCCGGCGGGAAGGCCCTCTTTTTAGCCCCCACCAAACCCCTCGTCCAGCAGCACGCCGACTTCTACCGCGAGGCGCTGCGGATTCCGGACGACGAGATCGTCGTCTTCACCGGCGACGTGAAGCCGGACGACCGCGCCGCCCTCTGGGACGACGCCCGGATCGTGATCGCGACCCCGCAGGTCGTCGAGAACGACCTCGTCGGCAACCGGATCTCGCTGCGCGACGTGACCCATCTCACCTTCGACGAGTGCCACCGCGCGACCGGCGACTACGCGTACGTCTACATCGCGGAGCGCTACCACGCCGACGCGGCCGACCCGCTCGTCACCGGGATGTCGGCCTCGCCGGGCGGCGACACCGAGGAGATCCAGACCGTCTGCGAGAACCTCGGGCTCGCGAACGTCGAGGTGATGACGGAGGAGGACGCCGACGTCGACGAGTACACCCACGACACCGACGTGCAGTGGGAGCAGGTCACCCTCCCCGACGAGGTCCTCGAGATCCGGGACGCCCTCAACGAGGTGATCACCGACCGGTTAGAGAAGCTGAAGCAGTTGGGGGTGACGAACACGACGAACCCGGACCTCTCGCAGAAGGACCTCAACAAGATGCGCGGGCAGCTGAAACAGATGATGGACAACGACCAGTCGGACGGGTACAAGGGAATGTCCACCCACGCCGAGGTGATGAAGCTCCGGCGCGCCACCGAGCTGGTCGAGACGCAGTCGGTCGAGTCCGTCCGGCGGTACTTCGAGCGCCAGCGCGAGGCCGCCCGCTCCTCCGGCGCCTCGAAGGCGAGCCAGCGGATGGTCGCCGACCCCAAGGTGCGCGAGGCGATGCGGAAGGCCGAGGCGTTCGACGGGCTCCACCCGAAGTTCTCGAAGGCCCGCATTCTCTTGGCCGAGACCCTCGGCATCAACGAGGGCGAGCGCGCGATCCTGTTCACCGAGTCCCGTGACACCGCCGAGGCGCTCGTGAAGTTCCTCTCCGCGAGCTTCGACGTCCGGAAGTTCGTCGGGCAGGGCGACAAGGAGGGCTCCGACGGGATGAGCCAGACACAGCAGCAGGAGACCCTCGACGAGTTCAAGGCCGGCGAGTTCGAGGTGCTGGTCTCCACGTCGGTCGCCGAGGAGGGGCTGGACGTCCCCGAGGTCGACCTGGTCTGCTTCTACGAGCCCGTCCCCACCGCGATCCGCTCGATCCAGCGCAAGGGCCGGACCGGCCGGCAGGCCGAGGGGAAAGTCGTCGTCCTGATGGCCGAGGACACCCGCGACGAGGCGTTCTTCTGGATCTCCCGCCGTCGCGAGAAGAAGATGGCCAGTCAGCTCGCCGAGCTGAAGGAGGCCACCGACGACATCGAGGAGACCGTCGGCGACGACGGGCAGGCCGGCCTCGACGCGTTCGCCGGGGGATCCGCCGAGCGCGACGCCGAGCCGGAGCCCGACGGGAACGCCGGCGACGACGTCGACGGCGGTGACGGTAGCGACGACGACGCCGGACTGACCGACTTCGCGGCCGAGACGCGGGGTGGAGACGAGGCGGACGACGAGGGCGACGCGGGAGCCGAGGGCGACGCAGACGGCGTCGTCGCCACCGCCGGCGTCGACGACGGCGTCGAGGTCGTCGTCGACCAGCGCGAGCTCGACTCCTCCATCGCGAAGGACCTCTCGACGCGCGACGGGCTCGTCACCCGGCTGGAGACGCTCGCGGTCGGCGACTACGTGCTCTCCGACCGCGTCGCCGTCGAGCGCAAGTCGGCGGCCGACTTCGTCGACTCGATGCTCGACGCCGACCGGTCGATGTTCGAACAGGTCGGCGAGCTCTCGCGGGCGTACGCCCGCCCGGTGATGGTCGTGGAGGGGACGAACCTCTACGGGCAGCGCGATATCGACCCGAACGCGATCCGGGGCGCGCTCGCGTCGCTGGCGGTCGACTTCGACGTGAGCGTGCTCCGCACCGAGGGCGAGTCGGACACCACGGAGCTGCTCGCGACCATCGCCAAGCGGGAGCAGGAGACCCGCGACCGCGAGGTGAGCGTCCACGGCGAGAAGACGACGAAGACCCGCGCGGAACAGCAGGAGTACGTCGTCTCCTCCATCGCCGACATCGGCCCGGTCACGGCCCGGACCCTGCTGGAGCACTTCGGCACCGTCGAGGCCGTGATGACCGCGCCCGAGGACGACCTGCTGGAGGTCGAGGGCGTGGGGCCGGTGACCGCCGAGCGCATTCGCGAGGTCGTTGGCAGCGAGTACGAGTGATCGACCGGCGAAACGGTATTGGAATGGAGTCGTAACGAGTTCGCATGGTGAAGCGTATCCGCGTCGAGGAGGACACACACGCCGCGCTCGCGTCGCTGAAGGGCGACGACGAGTCCTTCGACGACCTGCTGACGCGGTTGCTCCGCGAACACCGCGGCGGTCCGCAGTCTGGGGCCGGTCTCTGGGAAGGGAGCGACGCACCCGAACACGCACGCGAGACGCGTCGAGAACTGAAAAGCGGAATCGACACGCGAGACCCGGAGTCCTGACCCTGGGCTCAGTCGAACCCGCTCACCAGCGTCACGAACCACTGACCGAGGTCGTACTCCGCCCGCACCTCCACGCGCGTCACCCACTTCACCCACTGGAACCCCCGCCGGTCGGGGGCGACGAGCCTGGCCGGCGCGCCGTGGCCGTGCGAGAGGCGCACACCGCCGACCCGCGTCGCGAGCAGCGCGTCTTCGGCCTCGTCAAGCGGGAGACTCCAGCGGTACCCCGTGACCGACGTGAACCGGACGTAGGCCGGCTCGCGGTCGGTCGCCTCCTCGTCGCCGGAGGCCGTCTCCGGCCCCCCGGCCGCGTCGAGCAGGTCGCCGACGCGGATCCCGCCCCACTCTTGCACCGTGTACCACCCGCTCGTGCAGTCGAGCAGGGCTTCCGTCTCGTGGCCGGCACCGAGCTCGTCGGTGGTCAGCTCGACCGGAGCGCTCACGAGCCCCTCGACCCGCAGTCGGTACCCCTCCCGGTCGATCGGGTCGGGGTTGTCGGCGACCCACGATGTGACCGGGAACGCGCCGTTCCCGTCGCCCTCGCGGGGCTGGGACCCGGTGAACCGCCGGTCCGCGCCCGCCGTGTCGAGCAGGTCGTTGACGCCCTGTTGGAGCCGGTAGGTCGCGGCGCCGGCGACCAGCAGGACGGTGTATCGAACGGCGGTGCGCCGGCGCTCGAAGTCGACCCGCCGCGGGAGCCTGAACCGGGTCGCGGCGTGCGCCGC
Source organism: Halorubrum sp. B53 (assembly GCF_059752395.1). Classification (NCBI taxonomy): domain Archaea; kingdom Methanobacteriati; phylum Methanobacteriota; class Halobacteria; order Halobacteriales; family Haloferacaceae; genus Halorubrum; species Halorubrum sp. B53. Next base: position 216,662 of record NZ_MWTH01000005.1, read on the forward strand.
CACGAGCGGGAGCAGGACCAGTCCGAACCCGACGTGGACGGAGAGCAGCGTCCAGTAGGAGAGCCGCACGTCGAGTCCGAACACCCAGACGACCCCGGTCGAGAGCGCGCCGAGGGCGGCGACGAGCGTCAGGACCGACAGCGCGGTCGACCGCTGCCAGAGCGTCGGGTCGGTGAGGCGGCGCCGGACGCGCGCGAGCTTCCACGCGAGCAGCGCGACGATCCCGAGCCCGAGCGCGCGGTGGAGCCAGAAGACGGGCCACCCCTCCGGGACGCCCACCGTGAAGGAGACGAGCCCCGTCAGGACCTCCGCGGCCACGAACACGAACAGCGACCAGTCGACCGCGCGCGGCGGCGGCTCTAGGCGGTCGAGCGCGTCGCGGAGCGTTCCGCCGATTCCGGACCCCGGTCCCATCTCGACCGCGCTACGTGCTAACGAGACAAAAGGCTACAGCCCGCACGCTTCGCTCACAGCTCGTACACTTCGCCGTCGACCGCGAGCGGCTCCGCGAACGCCTCGTCGGGCGGGTAGTAGTGCGCGACGTGGACGAGCCGCGTCCGGTCGGCGTCCAGCTCGTCGGCGAGCGCGAGCGCTCCCTCTCGGGTCATGTGCTTCGTGCCGAACGTGCGGGGGACGCCGTCGGGCCCCTCGTGGCCCCCGCCGATCGGGTGGTGATCGCAGAGGGAGGCGGGGACGATGGCGTCGGCCAGCAGGAGGTCGGCGCCGGCGAGCGCCTCGCGGGAGCGCTCGGGCACGTCGTAGCTCGTGTCGCCCGTCAGCGAGAGCGTCGCGCCCGTCTCCGGGTCCTCGATCACGACCCCGTAACAAAGGAGCGGCGGGTGGTCGACGGGAACGAAGCGGACCTCGAGCCCGCACGTCTCGAAGGGCTCGAACGGCTCGCGGGCGTGGACGCCGATCCGGTCTTCCAGGTAGTCGTACTTGTCGCGGATCGTCTCGGCGACGCTCTGGTCGGTGGCGGGGTCGGTCTCGTTCGGCGCGTGGACCGGGAGCCCGTCGACCAGCCGGTAGACGTTGCCGAGGCCGTCGAGGTGATCGAAGTGGATGTGCGTCACGATGCCGGCGTCGGGGAGGGGAACGTCGGCGTCGAGGAACTGCTGTCTGAAGTCCGGACTGAAGTCGACGAGCAGCGACTCGCCGGTGCGCTCGTTGGCGACGTGGACCGAGAACCGCGAGCGCGACACCCCCCGCTCGCGCGCCGCGACGCAGGTGTCGCAGTCGCAGCCGGCGGTCGGCGTCCCGGTCGTGTCGCCGGTGCCGAGGAGGGTGACCCGCATCTCGGATCCGTCTCGGCGACCCACCGACTTAGCGTCCGCGGTCGATCGGGCCGAGCGGCGGCCGCCGCGCGCGCCGCCGGCCCGGCCGCTCCGCCCCCGATTTATAAGCGCCTCAGGACCGACCCATCGGTATGCACGACGCCAGCGACCTCGTCCTCGCGCGGCTCCCGTCGGGCGTCCCGATCCGCACGACCGTCCACGTCTACGGCGAGGGACGGCTCGTCGAGGGCCCGGACGGCCCCGAACTCGACGCGCCGGCCGACGGCGGGCCGGTGGTCTACGCGCAGGCCGCCCAGCACGGTCGGGAGGTGAACGGGACCGCGGTCCTCCGGCGGCTCCACGAGCGGCTGACGGACGCGGACCCGACGCGAGCGGACGCGAGCGACCTCGACGGCACCCTCGTGACGGTCCCGGTCGCCGACCCGCTCACGTTCGACCGCGTCTCGTACACCACGCCGGAGCCGCTCGACGCGACCCACTCGAACATGAACCGCTGCTGGCCCGGAGACGACGAAGGGACGCTCCACGAGCGGGCGGCGGCCCGCCTCTGGGCGTTCGCGGGCGCGGCCGACGCGGTGGTCGACCTCCACACCGGGTCGCCGGCGATGCTCACGCACACGGTGTACATGCGCGGGGACGAGGCCTGCCGCTCGCTCGCGGAGGCGTTCGGGACCGACCTCCTGCTCGCGGAGGCGGCGGGCGACGAGGCGGACGCGGAGTGGAGCGAGCGCGGCTTCGCCGGCAAGCTCCGCGTCGCCGCCACCCGCGAGGGGATCCCCACGATCACGCCGGAGCTCGCGCACAGCCGCGAGGTCGTCACCGAGGCGGTCGAGGCCGGTTTCAAAGGGACACTCGGCGTCCTCCGCCACGAGGGGCTGCTCCCCGGCGAGCCCGAGCCGTGGGACGGGACGGTCGCGCGGAACCACCTCGGTCGGGTGAACGCCGCCGAGTCGGGCCTGTTCACCCCGGAGCGCGATCTCGCCGTCGGCGACGAGGCTGTCGAGGGGGAGCGGCTCGGCGTCGTCCACGACCCGACGACGTTCGAGCCGCTGCAGACCGCGACGGCCGACCGCGACGGGATCGTCTACTCGATCGCCCGCGAGGCGACCGTCACCGCGGGGTCGACGCTCGTCGGTGTCGCCGAGCGACTGGACGAGTGAGAAACGGACGGGCGCGGGGCGGGTCGCACGCGCCGACGCGGATCAGGGCTGCCGTACGCGGATCTGGCCGTTCGCGTCGACGGTGACGAACAGGCGGCTGCGCACCTCGCGGCCGTGGACCGCGTCGCCGGCGCGGTCGCCGATCGTCTTCATCAGGTCCGGCGCGGTCTGGTTCACCTTCACGCCCGCCTCGTCGCAGGCGTCGTACACGTGTTTCGGGGCGTCGTACAGGTCGGTGCCGGCATCGATCTCCACGCGGACGGGCGCGGCGAGCGCCTCCGCGAACGCGACCGTCTCGCGGGCCCGCTCGACGTTGTCGCGGGCGCTGGCCTCGACGCTGGAGACGTTCGCGCGCGACGTGCCGAGCCGGTCGGCGATGTCCGACTGGCGGAGCCCCCGCTCGCGGAGCGCGAGCACCTCCGCCTGCCGGTCGGTGAGGACGCTCTCGTCGGCGTCGAACCCGGCCCGTTCCAACAGTTCGTCGGCCTCGACGCCCTCGACGTCGTCGGCCGTGTCGGCGGCGTCGGACGGCCCGTCGTCTGCGACCATACTCGCCGCGAGGGGACGCTCGCTCAAAAAACGGCGGTTTCGGCGTCCCGCTCGACGCGGGGCGCGGCGTCGACCGCGTCCGGGCGGATGCGACGACGGCCGATCGGTGGCGTCCGGACTGTCCGTGGGGCGGGGCTCCCCCGGGACGCGCTCACTTGCCCCAGAAGTTCTCGCGGCTGCCGAGCCGTTCGCGGTCCGGGCGATCGCGGCGGCGGTCGCCCTCGCCGTCCTCGTCGGCGTCCGCGTCGGCCTCCGCGTCGTCGCCCTCGTCGCCGTCCTCCTCCTCCGGGTCCTCGGGAAGGCGCTCGACGACGTCCTGCGCGGTCGCGTGGCTCGACTTCACGCGGTGGATCCGGACCTCCGCGCGCGCCGGCGGGAGGAGCCCGTCGACGAGGACGATGAAGCCGTCGTCGGTGCGGCCCACGCCGGCGCCGCTCTCGTGGATGTCGTCGACCTCGACGACGACCTCCTCGCCGGGCTGGACCGGCTGCTGTTTCAGCTCGTAGATGGGCATGTCGTAGTGGTTACACCACTCCGCGCCGCCCTTGTTGCCGTAGTGTTGACACCCCATCCCCTCGATTCGCTCGTCGAAACTGGGGCAATCGTCGGCGAGTGGACAGTCCGCCATACCGTAGGGGAGACCGCGGGCCGTTGTAAACGTTTTCGACTGGGCGGGCGGAAAATCAGGCGTATCGGCGGCTCACCCGGCTGAACGGTGGCTGCTCCGGCGCCCCGCCTCGGCTCACGACCGAACCCGGCTCACAGGAACTCGCGGACCTCCGAGTACCACATGTCGTGGTGGTCGACGGCGCCGAGCGCGTCGGCGACGTCGACCGCGATCGCGTGCCAGCAGCGCTCGCTCGGGTCCTCGGCGTCGAGGTTGTACGTCGCGTCCGCGCAGGTGCACTCCCCCTCCTCGACGACGTACTCGTCGTCGTGGCCGACGACGACGGTGAAATCTCGGTAGCGCTTCACGCGCCCCTCGCCGACCGCCTCGATCGCGCGCTGCCCGCGGTCGCCGTGCTCGCCGACGATCCCGGCGGCGATCGGGCCGGTGAGCTCTCCGGCCTCCGCGATCGCCGCGCGCCAGTCGTCGACCGGCTCCATGGCCTCCCATTCTGGGGCGGTCGGTTAAACAGCGTCGGTGGACGCGGGGGTCGTCCCCGACGCGTGGTTTCAAGCCGCTCCCCCGCCTCCGTCCGCCATGGCTGAGACGTGTCCGCACTTGGCGTACCGCGAGGAGGGCGACGGGCGGTCGTTCGAGACGGCGCGCGCGTTCTGCACCGTGACGGAGTCGTTCGTCCAACCCATGCGCGCCGACGTCTGTAACGCCCGATACGAGCTCGACCCCGCCCGGGACTGCGAGTTCTACGTCGAGCCGGACGCGGAGCCGGGGTCGGACGCGTCGACGGACGACGGGAGCGAGGCCCCGGACGCCGACCGATGACCTACGACGACTACCTCGACGGGAAGCCGACGGTCATCACCGCCGCGCTCACCGGCGGCGTCCACGGGAAGGAGGCGCATCCGGACCTCCCGGAGACTCCCGAGGAGATCGCGTCGGCCGCGGCCGCCTGCGAGGCGGCGGGCGCCAGCGTGCTCCACCTCCACGCGCGCCGCGAGAACGGGGAGCGCGCCTTCTCGGCCGAGCGCTTCCAGGAGGTCGCCGACGCGGTCCGCGCGGCCACCGACGACGCCGTCCTCCAGCACTCGACCGGGGGGACCGCCGCCCCGGACGCGCTCCGACACGAACCCCTGCGAACCGACCCCGCCCCGGAGATGGCGTCGCTCGACATGGGCCCGCTCAACCGCTACGACCGGCTCACCTCGGAGAACACCCGCGAGCTGGTCGCGTCGCTGCACGCGGAGATGAAAGAGCGGGAGATCAAGCCCGAGCTGGAGGTGTTCAACGACGGGCACCTCAACGAGTCGCTGTCGATCCTCGACGACCTCGAGGACCCGCCGTATCTCAACTTCCTGTTCGGCGGCGGGACGACGTCGCCGCCGCACCCCCGGAACCTGCTGAACCGGGTCGAGGCGCTCCCGGAGGGCGTCGAGTTCAACGTGATCGGGTTCGGCCCCCACCAGCTCCCCATGACGACCCAGTCGCTGCTGCTCGGCGGCCACGTCCGGGTCGGGCTGGAGGACAACCGGTACTACGAGCAGGGGGAGCTGGCGACGAACGAACAGCTCGTGGCGCGGGCGGCGCGGATATCGGAGGAGCTCGGGCGGCCGGTGGCGACGCCGGATCAGACGCGGGAGCTACTGGGACTGCGTGGGCGATAACGGGAGTCCGCGCCGCAGATCTCGGCGGTGACACGCTATTTAACTAATGCGGACGACGGCCAACATTAATGTGTACACAAACCCATACACAAACAGACGATGGCAACGAAGAACATCGGTATCAAAGAGGACGTCTACGAGCGACTGAAAGCTCACAAACGCGGTGACGAGAGTTTCAGCGAGACGCTCGATCGCGTTCTCGGCGAACTCGACTCCGACTGGCGGACGAACGCCGGCTTCCTCACCGACGATGAAGCCGCGGACCTCGAAGCGGAGGTCGAGAACGGCCTCGAGGACGCCGACGAATCACTCGACGAACTCGGTGGCGAGGTCGACGAAGGGCTCTCGGGGAACTCGTGAGGCTCGTCGATTCCTCGTTTCTCGTCGACTACGCCAGAGGTGACGAGGCCGCGATTTCCTACTTGGCCGCGCACGATGACGAAGAGATCGGGGCGTCGACTATCGTCCTCTCCGAGCTCTACCGCGGATTGATGATCACCCGGGAGATGACGCGGGAGGAAGCGACGTCGAAATACGAGTGGGTGGAGCCGGTACCGTTCACGAACGAAACGGCCGCGGAAGCCGCTGCAATCTACGTCGAACTCCGGGCCGACGGAGCGATGATCAACAAGAGTGACATCTACATCGCAGGTACTGCGCGCTCTCTCGGCGTTCCGCTCGTCGTCGGCGACGACCACTTCGATGCCGTCGGAGAACTACAGGTCGAAACCTACCGAGGGTGAGTCTTTCCTCTCGAACTCAGCCGCTGATCTGCTCACAAGCGGCGCCAGCGAACTCGATCCGATTTAAAAATTACCGCGGCTCGGGGAGGCCGCCCTCCTACTCCAGCACGACCAGCACGTCGCCCATATCGACGCTGTCGCCCTCGCCGACGTGGACGCTCGCGACGGTGCCGCCGCGCTCGGCGACCACGTCGTTCTCCATCTTCATCGCCTCGAGGACGCAGACCACGTCGCCCGCGGCCACCTCGTCGCCCTCATCGACGTCGACCGAGAGGATCGTCCCCTGCATCTCCGCCGCGATCGCCTCGCCGCCCTCGGCGACGTCGACGCCGTCGTCGCCCCCGTCGTCGTCTTTCGCCTGTGGGGGCCGCTCCTGACGACCGCCCGACCCGCCGCTCGCGGGCGTCGGGATCGCGGGCGCGCCGCGCTCCTCTAACTCCACGTCGAAGCGCTTCCCGTTCACCTCGACGGTGAACTCGCGCTCGGTCACCTCCTCGTCGCCGTCGTCGCTCGACGCCGACTCGGTCCCCCACTTCTCCTGGGCCTCGACGACCAGGTCCCGGTCGAGCTCCTCGTCGAGGTACTTCGTGGTGTGGGTGCCCGCGACGAACCGCTCGTCGTCGAGCATGAGCCGGTGGAACGGGACGACGGTGACGACGCCCTCCAGGTCGTACTCCGCGAGCGCGCGCTTCGACCGGGCGAGACACTCCTCGCGGTCCCCGCCCCACACGATCAGCTTCGCGATCATCGAGTCGTAGTCGGTGACCAGCTCGTCGCCCTGCCGGAGCGCGTCGTCGACGCGCACGCCGATCCCGCCCGGCGGGTCGTACGTGTCGAGCCGCCCCTCGTTGGCGGGCTGGAACTCCTTCGCCGCGTTCTCGGCGTTGATCCGGAACTCGATGGCGTGCCCCTCCAGCTCCACGTCGCCCTGCGAGACCGAGAGCCCCTCGCCGCTGGCGACCCGGAGCTGCTCTTTGACGATATCGATCCCCGTCAGCTCCTCGGTGACGGTGTGTTCGACCTGGATGCGCGTGTTGACCTCGAGGAAGTAGAACGGCGTGTCGGGGCCGAGCGGCTCCGACGGGTCGCGGTCGAGGTCCTCCTCGACGAGGAACTCGACGGTGCCGGCGTTGGTGTAGTCGGCGGCGGCGACGCCGCGGCGGGCGGCCGCACCGATCTTCTCGCGCAGTTCGTCGGAGAGCGCGGGGGAGGGGCCCTCCTCGATCACCTTCTGGTGGCGGCGCTGGAGCGAGCAGTCGCGCTCGCCGAGGTGGACGACGTCCGACTCGTCATCGGGTCCCTCGCCCTCCTCGCCCGCGTCCGCGACGATCTGCACCTCGACGTGGCGCGGGTTCTCGAGGTAGCGCTCGAGGTAGACGGAGTCGTTCGAGAAGTACGCCTCGCCCTCGCGCTTGGCCGACTCGAGCGCCTCTTCGGCCTCAGCGGCGCTCTCGACGACCTTCATCCCGCGGCCGCCGCCGCCGCCCTCGGCCTTGATCGCGACGGGGTAGCCGTGCTCGTCGCCGAACTCGGTGACTGCGTCGACCTCGGTGACGGGCTCGGTCGTCCCCGGGACGATGGGGACGTCGGCGTCGTCCATCACCCGGCGGGCGTGGGTCTTCTCCCCGAGCCGCTCCATCGCGTCGCTGGCGGGGCCGACCCAGGTGATCCCGTCGGCGGCCTCGACGCGGGCCGCGAAGTCGGCGTTCTCGGCGAGGAAGCCGTAGCCCGGATGGATCGCGTCGGCGTCGGCCGCGCGCGCGGCCTCGACGACCGCCTCGCCGTCGAGGTACGAGTCGGCGGCGCGGGCCGGACCGACGTTGTACGCCTCGTCCGCGTACCGAACGTGGCCGCCGTGTTTGTCCGCGTCGCTGTACACGGCGACGGTGTCGACACCCAGCTCCGCACAGGCGCGCATCACCCGAACCGCGATCTCCCCGCGGTTCGCGACGAGAACCTTGTCGAACATTCCTGCACCTTCATTCCACCATAACCCACCTCATTCTATCGGTCCGCGACGACGACCGAGCGATCCGCGATCCCGCCGTCCGTCCTCGCGCCCGAGACGATTAAGGGGATCCCGGACGCCAGTTCCGCCCATGCTCTCGCCCGGAAACCCCTACGTGCTGCCGTCGACGCTGGTCGCCGCGGCCGCGTACCTCGCCGCGACGCTGCTGACGGACGCCTCGATCCTGATCCGGATCGGGCTCCTCGTCCTCCTCGCCGGCGTCGTTCCCATCGTCATCAACCGCCTCCTCGGCGGCTCGACCGCGGAGGCCGCGACAGAGGAGGGCGTCGAGGAGCCGCCCGAGGCGTGACCACAGATATATAAGCTGCCGAACGTATCTCCGAACGCACCCTGTGAAGGGTTCGCGTGGCGAGGCCCGCTCGGGCGCTCGCCGGGGGAATGCACGCGCTCGGACGCTCTCGCGTCCGGGGGCCGGTGCTCGAAACGACCGAGCGGCGGCTCCGTCCCGAGCGTCGCTCGGCCGAAAACGCCATCCTCGTCGGAGGCGCCGTCGCCTCAGAAGCGGTCGGCGCGGCCGGCCGCGGTCCACGGGTCGGTCGGCGCGTTCTCCGGAACGCGGACCGACCGATTGGTGAGCCGGTCGACCCGCCCGGCGAACGACCACCGCTCGCCGTCCCAGCCCTCGTCCGCGTCCTCGGCCGCGGCGGCCGCCGCGGCCAGCTCCCCGTCGCGGAGGTGCGCCGCGACCGCGGCGGCGATGGCGGCGGCCTCCGCGTCGTCGGCGTCGTCGGGAATCGCCAGCCCGTCGAGGACGGCGGCGACCGTCGGGCCGCGCGGATCGCTCTCCGGGTCGGTCGATCCGGCGTCCGGGTCGGAGGTGTCGCCGTCCGGGTCGGGGGTGTCGGCCGCCATCAGATCGGGATGTTGCCGTGTTTCTTCTCGGGCTGGTCCGAGCGCTTCCCCTTCAGCATCTGGAGGTCGTCGATCAGCCGCGCGCGCGTCTCGGCGGGCTCGATCACGTCGTCGACGAAGCCCCGGTCGGCGGCGCTGTACGGGTTCGCGAACTCCTCGCGGTACTCGTCGATGAGCTCCTGCCTGCGTGCGTCGGGGTCGTCGGCCGCCGCCAGCTCCTCGCGGTAGAGGACGTTGACGGCCCCCTTCGGCCCCATCACCGCGATCTCCGCTGTCGGCCACGCGTAGTTGACGTCGCCGCCGATGTGCTTCGACGACATCACGCAGTAGGCGCCGCCGTACGCCTTCCGGGTGATCACGGTGAGCAGCGGGACCGTCGCCTCCGAGAAGGCGTACAGCAGCTTCGCGCCGTGGCGGATGATCCCGTTGTGCTCTTGGTCGGTGCCGGGCATGAACCCGGGCACGTCCTCGAAGGTGAGGATGGGGATGTTGAACGCGTCGCAGAAGCGGACGAAGCGCGCGCCCTTCTGGCTCGACTCGATGTCGAGGGTGCCGGCGTTCACGCGGGGGTTGTTGGCGACGATCCCGATTGAGTGGCCGTCGAGCCGCGCGAAGCCGACGACGACGTTCTTCGCGAAGTTCTCTTGGACCTCGAAGAAGGAGCCCTCGTCGACGACGCTGCCGATCACCTCCTTCATGTCGTACGGCTTCCGGGGCGCGTCAGGGACGATGTCGGCCAGCTCCTCGTCGGCGCGCTCGGGGTCGTCCCACGGCTCGACGCGGGGCGGGTCTTCGACGTTGTTGGCGGGGAGATACGAGAGCAGCCGCGCGATGTCGTCTAAGGCGTCCTCCTCGCTCTCCTCGGCGAAGTGGGCGACGCCCGAGGTCGACGTGTGGGTGACGGCGCCGCCGAGCTCCTCGAAGCTCACCTCCTCGCCCGTCACCGTCTCGATGACGTCCGGGCCGGTGATGAACATGTGCGAGGTGTCTTTCACCATGAACGTGAAGTCCGTGATGGCGGGCGAGTACACCGCGCCGCCGGCGCACGGGCCCATGATCGCCGAGATCTGGGGGATCACGCCGGACGCCTCCGTGTTGCGCCGGAAGATCTCCGCGAAGCCGCCGAGCGAGGCGACCCCTTCCTGAATCCGGGCGCCGGCGGAGTCGTTGAGGCCGACGACGGGCGCGCCGACGTCCATCGCCTTGTCCATCACCTTGCACACCTTCTCGGCGAACACCTCGCCGAGCGAGCCGCCGAAGACGGTGAAGTCGTGCGCGAAGACGAACGTCTTCCGGCCGTTCACCTCGCCGTAGCCCGTGACGACGCCGTCGCCCGGGATCTGCTTCTCCTCCATCCCGAACTTGTGGGTCCGGTGGGTGCGGAACCGATCGAACTCGTGGAACGTCCCGTCGTCGAGGAAGTAGTCGATCCGCTCGCGCGCGGTCATCTTCCCCTTCTCGTGTTGGGACTCGATCCGGTCCTCACCGCCTCCCAGCGCCGCCCGATCGCGGCGCTCCCGGAGGTCCTCGATACGGTCGTCCATCGTCACGCCGGACCACCCTGAGTCATTACCTCGTGGGTCGGCGAGCGGCATCAAAAGGGTTCCCCTATCCGACGTTTCGGAGTTCGACGCGCGTCGAAATCGGGGACCGCGGAGGGTCGCTTCCGCTCCCGACACGCCTCCGACCCACTACCTCTCGACCGCCCGCACGAGCCCTGTCGCCGGTTCACACGGGGACGGGCGGTTCGACGCTTTTAAACCTCCGATGGACCACTCTCCGGTGAGACAGGCTTCGCCTGTTTCACTGACCCGTAGGAGCGACCTGCGTACTACGGAGGTGAAAATGGCAGACACAATACAAGAGGCCGTAACTCTCGCACTCGACGATGCGCCCGAGCGGAACTTCCGCGAGACCGTGGACATCGCGATCAACCTGCGAGACCTCGACCTCAACGATCCGTCGAACCGCATCGACGAGTCCGTCGTGCTGCCGGCTGGAACGGGGCAGGAGACACAGATCGTCGTCTTCGCGGAGGGCGAAACCGCCGTCCGCGCTCAGGAAGTCGCTGACGAAGTGCTTGACAGCGACGACCTCGAGGACCTCGGAGACGACGACGACCGCGCAAAGGATCTGGCCGGCGAAACCGACTTCTTCGTCGCAGAGGCCAGCCTGATGCAGGACATCGGTCGGTACCTCGGTACCGTCCTCGGTCCGCGCGGGAAGATGCCTACCCCACTACAGCCGGACGACGACGTCGTCGAGACCGTCAACCGGATGAAAAACACCGTGCAGCTCCGGTCCCGCGACCGGCGCACGTTCCACACCCGCGTCGGCGCCGAAGACATGGGCCCCGACGCGATCTCGGACAACATCGACGTCATCATCCGGCGGCTCGAAGCGAGCCTCGAGAAGGGGCCGCTCAACATCGACGGGATCTACGTGAAGACCACGATGGGTCCCGCCAAGGAGGTGCCCGTATGAGCTCGGTCCGCAAGACCGAGACGATCCCGCAGTGGAAGCGCGAGGAAGTCGACGAGCTCGTCGACTTCATCGACTCGTTCAACTCCGTCGGGGTCGTCGGCGTCGGCGGCATCCCGAGCCGACAGCTCCAGGCCATGCGCCGCGAGCTGCACGGCTCGGCCGACGTCCGCGTGAGCCGCAACACGCTCACCACTCGCGCCCTCGAAGAGGTCGACGACGGCGTCGAGGAGCTGACCCAGTACGTTTCGGGTCAGGTCGCGCTCATCGGCACGAACGACAACCCGTTCGGCCTCTTCAAGCAGCTGGAAGCCTCGAAGACCCCCGCCCCGATCAACGCGGGCGAGGTCGCCCCCAACGACATCGTCATCCCCGAGGGTGACACCGGCGTCGACCCGGGACCGTTCGTGGGCGAGCTCCAGACCATCGGCGCGGCCGCGCGCATCCAGGACGGCTCGATCATGGTCACCGAGGACTCCACGGTCCTCGAGGAGGGCGAGGTCGTCGACGAGGACCTCGCGAACGTCCTGGTCGAGCTCGGCATCGAGCCGAAGGAAGTCGGGCTCGACCTCAAGGGCGTCTACTCGGAGGGCGTCCTGTTCGAGCCGGACGAGCTCGCCATCGACGTCGACGAGTACGCGGCGGACATCCGGTCCGCCGCGGCCGCCGCGCGCAACCTCTCGATCAACGCCGAGTACCCGACGGCCGCCACGGTCGGCAGCCTTCTCGCGAAGGCGTCCGGCGAGGCGAAGTCCGTCGGGCTGTTCGCCGAGATCGAGAGCCCGGACGTCGTGCCCGACCTCATCGGGAAGGCCGACGCCCAGCTCCGCGCGCTCGCGGCCCAGATCGACGACGAGGAGGCGCTCCCCGAGGAGCTGCAGGGGGTCGAGGCGGCCCCTGACCCGGCTCCGGAGGCGGACGACGCCGACGAGGAGGAACAGGCGGAGGAAGACGACGAGACGGACGACGTCGAGACGACCGACGACGACGCCGACGAGGACGACGGCGACGACGGCGGCGAGGGTCTCGGCGCGATGTTCGGCTAACACTACGAGGACACACCAATGGAATACGTTTACGCTGCGCTCATCCTGAACGAGACTGGCGAAGAGATCAACGAAGAAAACGTCACCGGCGTGCTGGACGCCGCCGGCGTCGACGTCGAGGAATCCCGCGTCAAGGCGCTCGTCGCCGCGCTGGAGGACGTCGACATCGAGGACGCCATCGAGACGGCCGCCGCGGCCCCCGCCGCCGGCGCCGCGTCCGGCGGCTCCGCGGACGCTGCGGAGGCCGACGAGGCGGACGAGAGCGACGACGAGGCCGACGAGGCCGAGGAAGCGGCCGACGAGGCCGACGACGACGAGGACGAGGGCGACGGCGGCGAGGGCCTCGGCGAGCTGTTCGGCTAACGCCGGCCGCTCACCGCGACCCCGACCGTCGTTCCGACCGACCCGACATTTTATCGGAACTCGCTATCTCGAGTGATAACGCCGGGCGCGACTTTATGTACCGATCGCCGGAAGCCTCGGCCGTCAAATGAATATCGTCGACGGCGACAAGGTCGAGTGCGACCGCTGCGAGTCGGTGTTTCCCATCGGAGACGTCTCGCTGCTCGAGAAGGAGACGAACCGCGACTACGAGCGGGCGCTGTGCGAGGCGTGTCTCGGCGCCGTCGGCGTCCCGAGGGGGTACACGCTGCGGCGGGACATCAGCCATCTCGCCGGCTGACCGGGTGCCACCGCCGCGGGCGGACGAGTTCCGGCGCTCGCCGTCGTCGCTCCGCCGCCGTCGTCGACCTCGGCTCACTCCCGTCGCGGACGGACGAGCCGCGAAGCGGGGAAGGCGTACCGCTCGCAGTCCGCCACGCCGCGCCCCGGGCGGACCGCGTCGGCGTACACGGCCTCGACGACGGGCTCGTGGGCGCCGTACGCGGCGTTCGTGGCGTACTCGTCGACGGTCCGGTCCTCCTCGGTCCGGTAGGCGTCGGCCCGCTCGGTCGTGACCGCCACGACGACGACGCGCTCGTCGGTCTCGCGGTCGCGGACGACGTCGCCCGGCTCGAAGTCGTGGCGCGCACAGAGGTGCGCCCCCGGATCGTCGAGCGGGACGAACGTCTCCGCGCCGCAGACCGCGCAGGCGCCCACGCGCTCGTCCGGGGCCGGGACCGACCCTTCGGTCACCTCGATGGCGACGCGTCGGAGGTGCTTACACCGGGAGCCGCGGATCGCGTGGTCGGGACAGGTACAGGTGCCGGCGTCGAGCGCGACCACGTAGGTACCGCCGTCGGTCTCGACGACGTACCGCCGGTCGCGGAGGGGGCGCACCGTCATCTCCTCCGCGGTGGCGCGCGCCGACCGATCGTCGGTGTCGGCGTCCGGAGAGCGGTCGGCGTCGTCGACCGCGGGCGAGTCGCGTCGCTCCGAGGCTCGCTCCGCCGGCGGCGCGGCTCGGGCGACGTCCGGTTCGGGGGCTGCCGACGCGGGCGGGTTTCGGGGGTGCGTCATGGCTGACCGCGAGGGGGGCCCTCGCTTCGCGTCGAGATAGGTCCCGTGAACGGTTAAATTCGCCGCCGAAGGGAGTCAGACCCGAGATATTCGGGAGTCGCCGTCGGCGACGACCGGGTTCGATCACCGGCGGGACCGACCTCCGGCCGCCCTCATCGAAGTCCTTTTTAAGCGGCGACGGGAACTCGCGGGCATGGAAATCGACGCGGAGCTCCGTCGGCAGATCACGGTCTCGCTGCTGGCGGCCGCCGTCTTCGTCGCCGGGCTGGTCGGGATCGGGGTCACGTTCGGCGGGTCGTCCGGGCTCCCCGAGTCCGGCGCGATCGCGCTCATCGGACTGCTGACCGGATTCGTTCTGCTGATGGCGCTCGTCGGAGCGTATCTCATCCGCGCGAAGGACGACGAGTAGGCCGGCGGCGCTTTTATTTCGTTTCGCCCGATTCCGCGGTCTCGCCCGCTTCCGCCCCTTTCACCTCTTCTCCTCCGCCTTCGCGGTCCCGCCAGTCGATGATCTCGTCGGCGGCCGCGACCCGCTTCTCGTAGTACGCGAGGGGGTCGGCGGCCACCTGCATGTGGTCCTCCTCGTTGTGACAGATCCCGTAGTTCGCCAGCGTCTCGCAGGTGGGCGGCGGGTACTGCGTGCCGCGGTCGTCTTTTAAATACTCCGTCTGGTAGCGGATCCCCTCCGCGTCGAGGCTCGTGTCGGCGCAGAACGTCACCACCTCGTCCGGCGTCATCCCGATCCCGACGAGGAACGCCATCAGCGCGAACGACTCCGGCGGCGAGAGGTCGGCGTCGCGCTCGGCCTTCTCGATCAGGTTCGTCATGCACGGCGGGAACAGCTCGGGGGCGACGACGTCGACCGGCCCGGTGTAGCTCCGCTCGGAGAGGAGGCGCTTGAGGTCGGCGACCCCGTCCTCCAGCTCCGCGGCGATCCCCTCGCCGGCGGCCAGCTCGAACGGGAGCCCCTCGCGCACCCGCTCTTCCACCGCGGCCTCCAGCGCGTCCAGCAGCTCCTCGCGGGAGACGCGCACCGCGCCGTCGGCGAGCGCGCGGTTGACGAGCCGCCACGAGGGCCCCCACGAGGGCGACGTGAGCCGGAGGTACGGTCCCGCGTCGATCCAGTAGTGGGCGGGGTCGCGGCCGGGGGACCCGGCGCCGGGCGTCCCCGTTCCGGCCGCTCCGCCTGCCCCCGATCTGCTCCCCGACGGCTCCGGGCGCACCGCGTCGGCGAGGTCGAACTCGGCGAGCACGTCGTCGAGGGCGACCGTCGGCGTCGACACCGACCGCAGCTCGTCGTCGGTCGCGAGGTCGTCGCGGATCCGGTCGACCGCGGTCGCGGCCTCCGCGGCGGCGTACTTCTCGATGGCGGGCTCGGAGTCGAGCAGCGAGACGAGGATCCGCGCGATGGGATACGACAGTAGCTCCGCCTGCACGTCGTACGCGGACTCCCCGGGGAACGCCCCGCTCTCGGATTCGACCGTCCCGTCCATCAGGGCGCGCTCGACGCGTTCGCGCCCGCGCTCGACGGCCGGCGCGTCGGCCGCGACGAGCTCCGGGAGCGACACCGCGGCGTCGGCGACGGCCTCGCGGGCGGCCGCGAAGAACGGGTACTTGGCGTCGAGCGCGTCCATGTCCGACCCGAGGTAGCGACGGGCGTCGAATAAGCGGTGCGGTCCGCGGCCGCGCTACAGCCGGCCGCGGAGGTAGTGTCCGAGGTAGCCGCCGATCACGCCCGAGCCGAGGGTGTAGGCGGCGCCGATTCCGACCACGAGGACGGCGAATATCCCGAACTCGGCCGGCGCTCCGGCGAACCCGAACAGAAAGAGCATGAAGGCGACCATCGCGACGAACGGCAGCGTCATCACGAGGCCCGCGACCGCGCCCGTCTTGAGCCCGTCCGCGGACGTGCCGCCGCAGAGGTAGCCGGCGGCCGCGCCGCCGAGGACGGTGGCGAAGGGGACGAACGACAGCACCGAGCCGACGACCCCGCCCAGCACGCCGTAGAGGAGGAGGTCGGCGGCCTCCGCGGGCGCGTCGTCACCGGGGGAGAGGAGCCCGTCCGAGCCGGCGTTCGGGCCGTCTCGATCCGTGGCGATGCCGTCGTCTGTATCGCGTCGGGTCCGCGCGTCGTTGGCGTCGCTCCGGGTGTCGTCGTCGCTCTGGGCGTCGTCGTCGCTCCGCGCGTCGCCGGTGGGGGAGGAGTCGTCGGGGACCATCGCCGGGTTACTCCTCGCCGCCCTCGGCCGGTTCGTCGCCGTCGAGCTCTTCGACCGCGGCGCCCGGCGCGTTCGACTTCACGCTGTTGAGTCCCTGTTTCGCCTTCTGTTTGGAGGCGTACCCCTGCCCGCCGTCGGCGATGATGTTCCCGTTGCCGTGGCGGAGCCGCCAGCGGTACTTGTCGCCCTTGTCCCTGAACAGCTCGAAGACGGCGTCGCTCCCGCCCTCCTCCGGCGCTTCCTCGTCGCGGTCGACGTCGATCACGTGCGCGCCCGGCGCGTTTCGCTGGACGCTCTCGATCCCCGACTTCGCGTCGCGCTTGTCGGCGTACCCCTCGCTGCCGTCGGCGATGATGTTCCCGTTGTCGTGGACGAGCCGCCAGCGCCACTGCTCGGCGCTGTCGGCGTACAGCTCGAAGGTCCCCTTGCTCGCGGCGGCGTCGACGTCGACCGCGCCCTCCTCGTCGTCGAACTCCATCTCCACCTCGAAGTGGACGGTGCCGTCCGCGCGTTCGAGTTCGACCTCGATATTGGACTCGGCGGCGGGATCGACCGTCACCGTCCCGGCGTCGTCGATCGGAACCGGCTCGCCGCGGCCGAGCGCTCGCGCGATGCGCCGGAAGTAGGTCGCCAGCGCCTGTCGGCTTCGCGACTGCTTCGACTCGTGGATCGTTTCTTCGGGCATACACGTCTCGTCTCGGAGGCGGCACACAAAACCCTATGGCCGCGCGAGGGTCGGCTCCCTCCGGCGGCGGGCCCCGGTCGAGTCCGGCGATGACGGTCAGTCCCGCTCGGCGATGATCGTCTCGCCCGCGCGGACGGCGTCGCCCTCGCGCACGAGGAGGTCGTCCTCGTCGATGTCGGCGGGGCAGATTACGTCGGCGCGGGAGCCGAACGAGACGTGGCCGACGCGCTCGCCGCGCTCGACGGCGTCCCCGGGCTCCACGCTGGGGTGGATCCGACGGGCGAACCAGCCGGCGATGACCAGCAGCTCGTACTCGCCGAAGTCGATCGCGACCTGCTCGTTGCGGTCGGACTCCTTGCTGAACGCGGGCCGGTTCGCGCCGGGGCGGTGCCGGACTTCCCGGACCTCGCCCGCGATCGGCGCGCGGTTCACGTGGACGTCGGTGACGTTCATGAACACGCCCACTCGCAGGCGGCTCCCCTCCTCGCGCACGACCGAGACGGTGCCGTCTGCGGGCGCGACGACGACCCCCTCGGCGTCCGGGGTGTCCCGGTCGGGGTCGCGGTGGAACCAGAGGACCCCGAACGCGAGCGCGAGCAGCCCGGCGCCGACCGGCGGGAGGAGGGGGAGCGTCGCGGCCCCGAGGAGGGCGGGCGCGAGCGCGAGCCGCCACGCCTCGTCGACGACGGGGAACGGGAGGACGCGCGCGAGCGGCGGATTCCGGGCCATCGTCAGGCCTCCACCGGCTCCCGGAGGTCGGGTCGGAGCTCGGTGCGACCGGCCGCCCACGCGGCGAGCAGGTGGGTGAGGTGGATCCGGTCGTCGAGGCCGTCGGTGAGGTCGAGGTCGGCCTCGCCGGCGAGCACGTGGAGCCGCGCGAGGTCGTCGCCGCCGTACTCGGAGCCGGCGCGGGCGACCCGCAGGACCTCCCGGAGGAGCTCCCCGCCGTCGTACCCCCCCTCGTCGAGCAGGTCGTCGAGGGCCGACCGCGCGTCCGCCAGGTCGCCGGCGCGGGCGTCGGCGAGCGCCTCGCGGATCGCGTCGTCGTCGCCGACCTCGCCGAGCGTCTCGTAGGCGGTCGACATGGTGATCTCGCCGCCCTCGACCGCGGTCGCCTGCGCGGAGAGGATCGCCTCGCGGAGGTCGCCGCCGGCCGCGCTGGCGACGAACTCCAGGCCGTCCCCGTCGTAGTCGACGCCCTCGCGCTCGCAGATCGTTTCGAGGACGTCGATCGTCTCGTCGGTCGTCGGCGCGCGCACCCGCACCGGGAAGCAGCGCGACCGAATCGGCGCGATGAGCTTCGACGGCTGTCGGGTGGCGATCACGAACTGCGTGGTGCGGTGGTGCTGCTCCATCACGCGCCGGAGCGCCTGCTGGAAGTCCTCGCGGATCGACTCGGCGTTGTCGAGGAGGACCGTCTTGTACTCGCCCGACATCGGCGCGTACGACGCCGACTCCTTCAGCACCCGGTTTATCATGTCGCGTTTCGCCATCCGGCTCCGCCCCTGCAGGAACCCCTCGAAGCGGGGGTCGGTCCGGATCTCCTTTTTCGTCCGGCCGAAGAAGTCGGCGACGTTGATCTCGATCAGGTCGCTGTCGGGGTTCTCGTGGGCGGCGCGGGTCAGCGCCCGCGTCGCCGCCGTCTTCCCGACCCCCGGCGGTCCCTGCACGACGAGGTTCATCGGCTCGTCGACCGCGCGCTCCAGCCGCTCGCGGGCCTCGTCCTGTCTGATCTCGTCGAGCGCGGGAGCGTGCGCGTCGATCCACAGCGGTCCGTCCATGCCGTGTCCGTCCGGGACGCGCGCTCAAGAATCGGTCGGTCGATGCGCCGAACCGGGTCGGGTCGCCCCGGCGGTCGGGGACGCATTCGAGACGCTCAGCGACAATTCATTACGATCGACCCCACTCTAGACGTTCAGAAGTCGGTCGCAGTTGCTGACCGAGTGATCGAGATAACAGATTTTAAGAACGGTAGAGGTAGTTTAGGTTGCTCTGCTACCGTTCCTGTTTTTTAATAATATTTTGAGTAAATGAACATCAATCGTTAAGTATGGGGCACCCAAATCCGGGGATACATGTCACGTGACAACCGCGCTGATTCGGAGGACCGACTCACCCGCCGCCACTACGTGGCCGGCGCAGGTACCCTCGCGACCGTGGGGATCGCCGGCTGTTCCGGCGGCGGCGACGGGAGCGACGGCAGTGATGGCAGCGACGGGAGCGACGGAAGCGACGGGAGCGACGGGAGCGACGGCGGCTCCGGCGACCCGGTCGAAGTGCTCCACGGCTGGACCGGCGGCGACGGCGCCGCGGCGGCCGAGGCGCTGGAAGAGGCGTTCAACGAGGCCCACCCCGACGTCGGCCTCGACATGAACCCCATCGGCGGCGGCGGCAACCAGAACCTCGACGCGGTCGTCGCGAACCGGCTCCAGAGCGACGATCCGCCGGGGGCGTTCGCCGGCTGGCCCGGCCCGAACCTCCTCCGCTACCAGGGAGTCCTCGGTAGCGTCGACGACGTGTGGGAGGAGAACGGGTTCGAGGACGCGATGGTCGACGAGGCGATCGACCTCCACCAGCAGGACGGCAGCTACCGGGCCGTGCCGCTCGGCTCTCACCGACTGAACTGCCTCTTCTACAACGTCTCGGTCGTCGAGGACGCCGGCATCGACGTCGACTCGCTGAACAGCCCCTCGGCGCTCATCGACGCCTTCGAGACGGTCGCCAGCGAGACCGACGCCATCCCGATGACCCACGGGATGTCCGGCACGTGGACGACGACGCAGCTGTGGGGCGCCGTGATGCTCGGCGAGAACGGCTACCAGCCGTACATGGACTTCCTCAACGGTGAGGGCGACGAGAGCGCCGTCCGCGCCGCGTTCGAGCGGACCGCGGAGATGCTGGAGAACCACATCAGCGACGACGCGTCCTCGATCGGCCTGACCGAATCGAACCAGAACATCATCAACGGCAACGCCGCCTTCATCCACCAGGGCAACTGGGCGGCGGGCGCGTTCCGGAACGCCGAGGACTTCGAGTACGGCGACGACTGGGGCTTCAAGACGTTCCCCGGGACTGAGGGGATGTACACGCTTCACTTCGACTCGTTCCTCTACCCGTCGAACAACCCGACGCCCGAGGCCTCGAAGACCTGGGAGGCGTTCGTCGGCAGTCCGGAGGCCCAGATCGCGTTCAACCAGTACAAGGGCTCGATCCCGACCCGGACCGACGTCAGCATGGAGGAGTTCGGTCCGTACCTCCAGGAGACGGCCGAGGACTTCGCGAACGCGGAGTACCGGCCGCCGAACCTCCAGCACGGGCTCGGCGTCCCCTCCGAGACGATGACCCAACTCAACGAGGTCATCTCCTCGGAGTTCACCGGCCCGTACAACGTCGACGCCGCGACGACGGGCTTCCTGGACGCGGTGTCGAACTGAGCTCCACGCGATGCTCGATTTTTACCGTCATTTGTACCGGACGATCAGGCCCGCCTCGGAGGACGACGACGAGGTCCGCGCCGACGGCGGCGTCGTGAGTGACGGCCCCGCCGCCGACCCGGCCGAACCGGACCGGGACGTGACGACCCGTCTCAAGGAGAGGCTGGACCGTCGCTTCGGCGTCGACTTCATCGAGTCGTCCGTCTTCTGGCTCCCGCCGTTCCTGCTGATGGGACTGTTCGTCTACGGTGCGGTCATCTGGAACCTCCTCATATCGCTGACCGACTACGAGCGCTTCGAGAACGCGCCGGACTACTCGAACCTCGACTTCGAGATGTACACCCGGGCGCTCGCGGACTCCGGCTTCATCGACGCCGCGGTCAACACGCTCATCCTGCTGATCCTGTTCACGGCGGGGACGCTCGCGATCGGACTCATCTTGGCGATCCTGATCGACAGGGGGATCCGGTTCGAGAACACGTTCCGGACGATCTACCTCCTTCCGATGAGCCTCTCGTTCGTCGTGACGGCCCAGTTCTGGCTGTGGATCTACAACTACAACAACGGGATCGCCAACAACGTCATCGGGACGTTCGGCTTCGGGCCGGTGAGCTGGCTCGGCAACCAGGACATCGTCCTCTACGCGATCATCTTCGCGCTGATGTGGCAGTTCTCGGGGTACGCGATGGTCGTCTACCTCGCCGGGCTCCGCGCGATTCCGACCGAGCACTACGAGGCGGCCAAAGTCGACGGCGCGTCGACGCTGAAGATGTACTGGCGCGTGATCATTCCCCAGCTGAAGGGCGCGACCATCAGCGCCGCCGTGGTGCTGATGGTGTTCGGCATGAAGGCCTTCGACTTCCTCTACTCGCTGGTCGGTGGGTACCGGCCGCCGAACGGGGCCGACATCCTGGCGACGAAGATGGTGCGTGAGGCGTACGCGAACCTCAACTGGGCGTACGGGTCGGCGATCGCCATCGTCCTGTTCGCGATGGCGCTCAGCGTCATCGGCCCCTACCTCGTGTACGAATACCGGAGGGACAACCTATGAGCGACGCAGAACCTCGAACCGACGGTGGCGCGACGACGACGACGACAGCGCGGCTGCGCCGGACCCTCGATCAGATGACGGCCGGGGACGCCGGCCTGTACGTCGTCCTGCTGTTCGCGGCGGCGTTCTACCTCGTCCCGATCGAGTCCGGGCTGGTCACCTCGTTCAAGACCGGCACGGCGATCATCGAGACGGCGCCGTTCGCTCCGCCGGGACCGTCCGGGTTCACGTTCGAGAAGTGGCAGACCGCGATCGACGCCCTGTTGCGCGGGATGGGGAACAGCCTGCTGTACGCCGTGCCCGCGACGGTGATCTCGGCGTCCGTCGGCAGCATCACGGCGTACGGCCTGACGATTCCGACCTGGAAGAAGTCGTACAAGGCGCTGGTGCTCATGCTCATCATCGCCGGGATCTTCATCCCGTACCAGGCCGTGCTGGTTCCCCTGACCCAGTTCTGGTCGCAGTGGGTGCAGCTCGACCAGCTGCTGTCGTTCGTCTGGGCGCTCGGGATCAACAACGACTACGCCGGCATCGTCGAGCTGGTGATCACCCACGTCGCCTACGGGATCCCCATCTGTACGCTCCTGTTCCGGACGTACTACAAGACGATGAGCGACGAGATGATCGAGTCGGCCCGCCTCGACGGGGCGACGCTCCGCCGGGTGTACCGGCGGATCGTCCTCCCGCTCTCGGGGCCGATGTTCGCCGTCGTCCTCATCTACCAGTTCACGCAGATCTGGAACGACCTCCTGTTCACGCTGGTGCTCGTCTCGACGGAATCGAGCCCTGCGGCGCCAGTCGTGTTGATCCTCGCGGGTCTCGGGACCTCGATGGAGGGACAGGACTTCGCGCTCCGGATGGCCGGGGCGTTCTTCGCGGCGCTGCCGACGCTGGCGGTGTACATCCTGTTCGGCGAGGAGTTCGCTGAGGGGGTGGCGGCGTGACCCGCACGCCGATCCCGTCCGGCGACGAGCGCGGTCCCGAACGAGCGCGTTCGGGACGAGCGCGTCCGGAACGCGACGCGGCGCGGCGCACGACCGACCACACGACACCGACCACAACTCACAGATATGGCAACGCTTGAACTCGACTCGATAACGAAGACGTTCCAGGACGGAGACGAGGAGATCGTCGCGGTCGACGACGTGTCGCTGTCGATCGACGACGGCGAGTTCCTCGTCGTCGTCGGTCCGTCAGGCTGCGGGAAGTCCACGACGCTCCGGATGATCGCCGGCTTAGAGACGATCACCGCCGGTACGCTCAGCATCGACGACCGCGTCGTCAACGACGTGAAGTCGCAGAACCGGGACATCGCGATGGTGTTCCAGTCGTACGCGCTCTACCCGCATATGAGCGTCCGGCAGAACATGTCGTTCGGCCTCGAGGAGTCGACGGATCTCCCGGACGACGAGATCAATCGCATGGTCTCGGAGACGGGCGAGATGCTCGGCATCTCGAACCTGCTCGACCGGAAGCCGAGCGACCTCTCCGGGGGCCAACAGCAGCGCGTCGCCCTCGGCCGCGCCATCGTCCGCGACCCCGAGGTGTTCCTGATGGACGAGCCGCTCAGCAACCTCGACGCGAAGCTCCGCGCGGAGATGCGCACCGAGCTCCAGCGGCTCCAGAACGACCTCGGCGTGACGACGGTGTACGTCACCCACGACCAGACGGAGGCGATGACGATGGGCGACCGGATCGCCATTCTCGACGGCGGCGAGCTCCAGCAGGTCGCGACGCCGCTGGAGTGTTACCACGAGCCGGCCAACCGGTTCGTCGCGAGCTTCCTCGGCGAGCCGTCGATGAACTTCTTCGACGTGACGCTTGAGGGCGACCGCCTCGTCGGCGATGTCTTCGAGTACCCGATCGACGAGGGGATCCAATCGGACCTCGGCGACGCGACCGACCTCATCCTCGGGATCCGCCCCGAAGCGGTCGAGCTCGTCGACGCCGCCGGCGACCACGAGTTCGAAACGACCGTGGACGTCGTCGAGCCGATGGGCGACGAGAACACGGTGTACCTCCACTTCGACCCCGACGCGGACCCCGAGAGCGCGGCGACGCTCGTCGCGACGATCGACGGGTTCAACCGGGTCAGCGAGGGCGACTCGGTGATCGCGCGGATCCCGGAGGACGCGATACACCTCTTCGATCGCGCCACGGGCGAGGCGCTCCACAACCGCTCGATGGAGGACGCGGCCGACCAGATCGACCTCGGCTGACCGGGGACCTCGGCTGATCGCGGCCGGGCGTCGTCGCCGTCCCTTTTAAAGCTCGCTCGTCCCGCCGGTCACCAGTACTTGGTCCGGTCGACCCCCTCCGCCAGCAGCGCCGCGGCGGCGACGTGGGCGTACGCGCTCCACGCGAGCGCGAGGAGCGCGGCGACGCTCCGCGTGGCCGTCGCCGCGAGCGCGGTCCACGCGACGACGACGAGGACGGTCGCGCCGACCCACGCGAGGAAGTACGAGCTCGAGGCCGTCCCGCGGAGGGCGTCTCGTCGAAGGCCGGCGCGGAGCCCCTCGCTGACGCTCGCGGCGGCCGCCGACGGGAAGAGGTACGCGCAGGCGACCGTGACGAGCAGCGCGGCGGTCGAGAGCGCGGCGAGCCCCACGCCGCTCAGCGCGCCGGGGACCGTGCCGCTCGCGACGACGTAGCCGACGCCGACGACGGTGACGACCGCCGGCGAGAGGTAGACGGCGGCGACGCCGAACAGCCGCCCGGCGAGCCGCGCCGTGGTCTCCGTCGCGACGGGCGGGAACCCCGCTCCCGCGAGCACGCCGCCGACGAGCCCGAGGAATGCCCCGAGCGGAACGACGGCGAGCAGGAGCGGCGCCAGCAGCGCCCAGTCGGGCCAGAGCGTCGCGGCGAGTCGGAGCAGCGCGCCGCCGAACAGGAGCGCGGCGAGACACGTCGCGGTGCCGTTCAGCCGCGTCCGGTCCGCGAACGGGTACCGGAGAGCGTCGAGGAACAACTCACTCACCCCGCGGCCGCTCTGTGGCGGCGCGCGTCGGCCGGCGGTCGGTCGATCGGGACACGTCCGACCCGCTCGGCGTCGGCTCGCAAAACGGTGTCGGTCGCGCCCGCGAACGGGCCCCTCTGGGTCGTCGCTCGCGCCGCGGTCGGTCGGTCACTCGCGGATCCGTTCGACCTCGCGCCGGACCCCCTCGCGGACCCGGTCGGCGACGTCGTCGCCCCGGTCGACGGTCTCGGCGTCCTCGGTCTCCAGCAGGCGGTCGAGCCGTCGCTCGAACTCCCGCTCGTCGATCTCGCCGCGAGCGTAGCGCTCGCGGAGCGCCTCCAGCGCCGGGTCGGCCTCCCGCTGGTCGCCGCCGTCGTCCCGGTCGGGGAGGGGTCGCGTCAGCGTGTGGAGCACGGGGAGGGCGACGAACAGCCCGAAGAACCAGACCAGCGGGAGGGTCCACCAGAGCCCGGTGACGAGCGGGGCGGCGACGCCGCCGCCCACGACGAGGAGCGCGAACACCCGCCGCCAGCGGTGGCGGAGGTTCCACGCGATCCGTGCGGGGAGGCCGGTCATGCTCGGGACGACGCCTGCGAGGGGGAAATCGGTTTCGTCGCCGGGGCGGCGGCGGCCTCCTGCCCCCGTCTCACTCTCGGTCGATGCGGATCCGGTCGCCCGGCTCGACGCCGTGGCGCTCGCTCCACCCCCGCGGCACTTCGAGGACGTACCGGCCGGTGCCGCGGTATCGAGTGTACGGGGCCGACTCCGGCTCCGCCTCGTGGATCTCCGTGACCGTCCCGTTCGGCGCGACGAAGACGATGTCCAGCGCGAACGCCATCTCTCGCATCACGTAGGCGTGGTCGTCGCTCTCGCCGTGGACGAACAGCATCCCCTCGCCCTCTGCCAGTTCCTCGGTCGCCGAGAGCCCGACGTACCGTTTTATAAGCCCGTCGGCGACGCGCGCCTCGACGGTCGCGAGCGACTCGCCGGTCTCCCCGTCGACGGCCTCGACGGTCGTCGTCTCGTACCCCGTGATCAGGAGGGCCGGGTTCGCCGCGGCGGCGACGATCGCGACGAGGGCGAGCAGCGCGAGGCCGGCGGCGACCCCGACGAGACGGCGATTCACGGGTGATCGTTGCGCCGGAGAAAGAAACCGTTTTCCGCTCCGACCCTGTTTAAACGGGTGAGGGCTCGTGGTCTAGCTGGTTATGACGCGGCCTTTACAAGGCTGAGATCGGCGGTTCGAACCCGCCCGAGCCCACTACCGGCGCCGCGAACACTCCGTGAGCCGCGCCGCTGTGGTTGTTCGAAGGGGGTCGAGTCCTATCAGTCGCGCGCAGCGAACGCAGTGAGCGAGCACGTCTGATTCCGGTTCGAACCCGCCCGAGCCCACTGTTGCTGTCGCGAGCCTTCGAACGACAGCGACGCCCGTTCCGACTCGCGGTCAGGACAGCTGACAGAAGTACCAGTCGCCGTCGTACCGAACGAGCGGCGCGGCCCCGCCGTCCCGCGTCGAGAGTCGGTCCCGGAGGTCGCCGAACGGCTCCGAGTAGGGTTCACACTCGGCGTACGTTCCGTCAATCGCTCGGTTCACGACGTCCCGTTGCTCGGGCGGAAGCGAGTCGAGAACGACGCCGCGCCGCTCGCCGACGTGTTCCCTGAACCCGTCCGGTGACGTCGCGACGCGTTCGGTGTTGACGGTCGCGCTCGCGATCGTCACCGTCCGTCGCTCCTCGAAGGTCAACCTGAGCGGTACCCCGTCCCACTCCAGATAGCGCGTGTCTCTGCCCGGGATAAACACCGACCGGTCCCGCGCGTCGGCATCTTCGTACGCGAACACGACCGAGAACGACGTGTAGTGCGGCGCGTGAAGGAGCCCCGGATTCCCGATCGCGCCGCGAAGTGAGTCGCGGTCGTGAGCGGGTATCTCCGCGACTGAGCGGACCGCTCCGCGGTCGGGGAGCGCGGAGTCGTCGATATCGATTTCGACCGCGTACTCGTAACCGGTCGTCCGCACTCGGTCGCGCTCCGTCACCCGGAGGCGGTAGTAGCCCGCTCCGGGACCCGCGACGACGTACTCCGTCCGCGGGTCGGGGCGGTAGTAGCCGCGGGCAGTCGCGTCGCCGGGCTCCGTCTCCAGCGCGGCCGCGACGGTGACTCGCGTCGCGTGCGGCAGTCCGTCGAGCGGCGTGCTGAACTCGTTCGAGACGCCGGTCGCGGTCGCGTCGTCCAGATCGAGGGTCCCCTCGTCCGAGCCCGGACAGCGGTCCGACCGCGAGATCGGCGAGAGACACCCCGAGAGGGCGGCGGCGGTGCCGACGCCGCCGATCGCCCGCAGCGCTCGTCGTCGAGTGATCTCCGTTGGAGGGCGGTTCACGGCGGCAGATCGGTCGCCCCGGTGATATACCCGTGGATATCGCTTCTCCCCTCGCACGCGACGGACGACCGATCTCCACTGCGGGGGTCTCCGCTCCGACCGCGCGGGCATCGTGGCCATCTATTTGACCCCGACGCGACCACCCTTCCGTATGAACGGCATCGAAGTCGCCCTCCGCCTGACGGCCGGGGTCCTGCTCATCCTGGCGAACGGGTTCTTCGTCGCGATCGAGTTCGCCCTGACCCGCGTCCGCCAGTTCTCGGAGTCGGAGTTCGACGCACCCGGGCTCCGGCGCGCGTGGGAGATGACGCAGGACTTGGAGATCTACCTCACGAGCTGTCAGGTGGGGATCTCGGCGACCAGCATCGCGGTCGGGATCGTCGCGGAACCGGCGCTCCGCGAGCTCCTCGAGCCGCTGTTCGCGAACACGGTCCTCGCGTCGGTCGGCGCCGGCGCGGTCGTCGCCTTCGTGATCATCAACCTGCTCCACCTGACGCACGGCGAGCAGACCCCCACCTACCTCGGCGTCGAGCGCACGAAGTTCGTCGCCCGGTACGGCGCGACGCCGCTCTACTGGTTCGCGAAGCTGCTGTACCCGGTCATCGTCATCGGCGACGGGGTCGCCAAATGGACGCTCCGCCGCTTCGATATCGAGATGACGGGGGCGTGGCTCGAGACGGAGACCGACCGGGTCGAGTCGCGCGCGGACCTGCGCAACCGGCTCGGCTCGCTCCTCTCCCGCAGCGACCTCACCGCGGAGCGCCGCGAGGAGGTCCTCAACGCCCTCACGATCGGCGAGATCACGGTCGACACGGTCATGACGCCCCGCGAGGAGGTCGTCTTCCTCTCGACGACGGCGGACGCGGCGGAGAACCTCGACCGGATCGGCGGCAGCCCGCACACGCGGTTCCCGCTGGTCGACGGCGAGCTCGCCGACCCGGAGGACTTCCTCGGGATCGTCTACGTCCCGTCCGTCGTCGAGCGGGTCGACGCGCTCCGCGAGGGCGCGGCCGCGTTCGAGGACCTGGCCGCCCCGCCGATGACGCTCGGACCCGAGGCGCACATCAGCGACGCAGTCGACCGGTTTCAGGACGCCAACCAGGAGCTCGCGCTCGTCGTCGACGACGGGCGCGTCGTCGGACTGGTCACGGCGACGGACGCGCTGGAGGCGGTCGTCGGCGAGATCGAAGACCCGCTCGACATCGCGCTCGACGACCGATCGTCGTCGGCGTGAGGCTTCGCTCGGCCGGCGTCGGCGTGAGGCTTCGCTCGCTCCCCCTCACCGCGCCGTCCAGCCGCCGTCGGCCGCTAGCGTCTCGCCCGTGACGAAGCTCGCGGCGTCGCTGGCGAGGAACGCGACCGGTCCGGCGATCTCAGTCGGGTCGGCGAAGCGGTCCAGCGGGGTCCGGTCGAGGATCGACCGTCGGAGCCGCTCGTCCTTCCGGAGCGTTTCGGTGAGGTCGGTCGCGACGTACCCCGGCGCGACCGCGTTCACCCGCACCTCCGGGGCCCAGTCGATCGCCGCGCTCTTCGTGAGCCCGACGAGCCCGTGCTTCGAGGCGACGTACGGGTGTTGCCTCGGCAGGCCGACCTCGCCGGCGACGCTGGCGACGTTGACGACGCTCCCGCCGGCGTCTTTTAAATACGGGCCGGCCGCGCGGAGCGTCCGGAACGCGCCCCGGAGGTTCACGTCGAGCACGTCGTCGACCGCCTCGTCCTCGATTTCGGCGGGGTTGCCGAGCGCGCAGTCGGGGTTGAACCCCGCGTTGTTGACGAGCACGTCGAGCGAGCCGAACGCCGAGACGGTCTCGTCGACGAGCGCGTCCACGTCGCCGTCGTCCGTCACGTCCGCGGCGATCCCCCGCGCCTCGACGCCCAGATCGCGGGCCTCGGCGGCGACCGCCTCGACCTCCGCCGCCGTCCGCGCCGCCGGGACGACCGTCGCGCCGGCGGCCGCCAGCCCGAGCGCGATCGCCCGCCCGATCCCGCGACTGCCGCCCGTGACGACGGCGACGCGCCCCGAGAGGTCCGGCAGCGCATCGGCCGGGGAACGGGTCGCCTCTCTCGTGGCTGCGTCGCGTTCGGGCATCGCGACTCAGACCCCCAGCGCGTCAGCGAGTTCGTGGATCGACTCGATCGTGTCGTCCGGCTCGCCGCCGAACGGCTCCCAGGGGGTCTTCTTCCGGTCGAGTCGGACCGCCTGCATCCCGGCGTGCGCGGCGCCCATCACGTCGAACCAGCCGGCGGTGACGTGGACGATCTCGCTGATCGGCGTCCCCGTCCGGGCGGCGCCGTGGCGGTACAGCTCGGCGGCCGGCTTGAACGTCTCCACCTCGTCGGCGCTGATCGCGTCCTCGACGAGGTCGCCGATGTCGGCGTGGGCCACCATCGACTCGAGCATCTCGGGGTTCCCGTTCGAGAGCACGTACGGCTCGTAGCCGCCCTCTCGGAGGCGCTCGATCCCAGACCGGACGTCGTCGAACACCTCCAGCTCGTGATACACCGCGAGGATCTCGTCGCGCTCCGCCGCCGAGAGGTCGACGCCGTGCGCCCGCAGGGCGTACGTCAGCGCGTCCCGGTTCATCTCGTAGAACGGCTGGTAGGCGTCGACGGCGTTCGCGACGAACGTGTACGCCAGCGACCGCGAGCGCCAGAGCCGCGACACCGGCTCGGGGTCCGCGACGCGGTCGGCCAGCGCGGCCTCGGCCGCCTCGACGTCGACGAGGGTGCTGTACGAGTCGAACGTCACCGTTCGGACGCGCTCGGGGTCGAACGACATTCGCGTCGTCCTTCGGCCGCCCCCGTCATGACTCCCCGTGGTCGCCCTCGGCGGACGTCTCCTTCCTTCTCACCCCCACCTCACGAATCTTTATCATCGGTGGGACTCTCGGTCCGGCAACGCGTCCCCCATGGAGCCATCCGACGACCCGATCCACGTCCTCCTCGCGGTCGCCGACGCCGACGGGGCGGACTCGTCGACGCCCGCGGCGGCGTCGATCGAACGCCGCGACGACCGGTTCGTCGTCGAGACCGTCCGGGACCCCGACGCCGCGGCGACGCTGCGTTCGACCGACCGGTTCGACTGCGTCGTCGCCGCGGTCGACTTCGCGGACGGCGACGGGCTCGGTTTCCTCGTCGACGCCGCCGAGGCGCCGGAACCGGTCCCGCGCCTCCTCGTGATCGACGAGGATCGGGTCGCGGACCCCTCGGCGGTCGTCGCCGAGGCGCTCGCGGCGGACGTCACCGACGTCGTTCGGGTCGCCGAGGGCGACCCGGCCTCTCGGCTGCTCGCCAACCGGGTCGCCAACGCGGTCGAGTCGCGCCGCGCCGCGGTCGAGGTGGACCGCCAGCGCGAGCGGCTCGACCGCTTCGTGAGCGGCGTCTCACACGACCTCCGGAGCCCGCTCAACGTCGCGCAGGGCCGGCTGCGGATGGCCCGGGACGACCCCGAGGGCGAGCACCTCGACGTGGCGGCGGCCGCGGTCGACCGCACCTTCGAGCTGATCGCCGACCTGCTCACCCTCGCCAAGCAGGGGGAGAAACCGCGCGAGCTGGAGTCGGTCGGGCTCCGCGAAACAGTCGAGGAGTGCTGGGCGACCGTCGCCACCGGCGACGCGACGCTGGTCGTCGAGAGCGACCGGCGGGTGCTGGCCGACCCGAGCCGGCTGAAACAGCTCCTCGAGAACCTTATCGGCAACAGCGTGGAACACGGTTCCACGGGCAGCCGGGCGGACCCCGGCGACGACGTCACCGTCACCGTCGGCGCCGTGACTCCGATGTACACCGCGACGCGCGCCGACACCAGCCTCCCGACCGGATTTTACGTGGCCGACGACGGCCCGGGGATCCCCGAGGCGGAACGCGACCGCGTCTTCGAGGTGGGGTACACGACCGACCGAGACGGCACCGGCTTCGGGCTCAACATCGTCCGCGAGGTCGCCGCCGCCCACGGCTGGGAGGTCCGCGTCACCGAAAGCGCCGACGGCGGCGCCCGCTTCGAGGTCACCGGCGTCGCCGTCGACGAATGAGAGGGGGTTGGCGACCGCTCCGCGGTGAGGGTCTCGTCGGCGGAAAAATTGCGGCGGCGCTCGCGGCGCGTGGACGGGTCGCCGTCACGGCGCCCGCGTTCCGATTCGGATCGGCTCCGCGTCTGATCCCCCGGTCGACTCCGTCGGCGGGACCCGGGTGCGCGTTCCGATCGGCGATTCCTCGGTCGTCGTGCGGTCGTCGTTCGGCATCGCAACTGTGTGACATTCACAGGTACGGAAGAGCGTTTTGTGCTAATGTGGGGGGATCGGCTTGTAGACTGGATATTTTAATAGGAGTTGTAACGGAGAGGAGCGAACGTCACGACACCGAGCGAGCCCCGTCGATTCCGCTCGTGGCTCTCCGAAACTCGTTGGTCGGTCTCAGGCGGGAGCGCCGCGGGATTCGAGACGGCCACCGCGACAGACGCGACATGTCGGCCGAGGTTTCGGCGTCGACCACACCGCGTTCGACCGGGGTTCTCTGCACCGCGCCGTCACCCGTCTCACGCGGAGCCGATACCGTCTGCGCCGTCCCGGTGACAGAAAAACGGGCGGTACAGCCGCGCTACTGCGGTCGCCGACGTCGCCGTCTGCGCGCTCACTCGTCTTCGAACACGCCCCTGACGATCGTTTCGATGAGCGCGTCTTCGACCTCCTCGTAGGCGGCGTCGGTGTCGGCACCGATCGGGGCGTTCCGCGACCGCGCGGTAAAGACGAGCGAGATGAACATCTGGTCGATCAGCTCGGGATCGTCGTACCGGAACGCGTCGAGTTTCGCCCAGCGCTCGGCGAACGGGAGCGCCGAATCGCGGATCTCGGTCGCGATCGACTCCCCCTCGGACTCGGCGTCGGCGATGCGGTCCTGTAGCGCGCGCAGCTCGCCGTCGACGATCAGCGAGGAAATGAGCGGGTTCGATCGCACCTCGCGCAGCGTCGTTTTCAGCAGCACGCGTACCTCCTCGCGCGGGCTGTCGACTTCGGCGACGGCGTCGGCGATCTTCCCCTCCAACGACTCGCGCTCCGCGAGGAGCACTTCGACGTACAGCGCCTCCTTGGAGTCGAAAAACTGGTAGAACGTGCTCGTGCCGATCCCGACTTCTGCCGTGAGATCGCTGATCCGCGTGCGTTCGAACCCGAACTGCGTGAACAACTCTCGGCCGGCGTCGACCAGTTGAGACCGGATTCGCTCGCGATCCCGATCGGTGAATCGGCTCATTGGTGAGATATTCGGCCGTTGTCTATCGATCGGGAATGCTCCATCGATCGCACGTTGTGAACCCAAAAACAAAGTGTTTATTGATTCGTGGCCGTGTGATCGGGTATGGAGCAGACCGCGGCGGGAGACGACACGGTGCGTTCTAATCGCCAGTATCGAGACGCGACACGGACGCAGGCGGTGGAGCGATGAGGCGGGCCCCCGTCGATACGGACGACCGTCGTCCCGGGAGGGGGTCGGTGTGAGACGGACGACGCTTCTCGCCGTGTTCGCCGCCGCGTTGATGCTGACAAGCGGGACCGTCGGCGTGGCCGCCGGTATGGCGCCCGTGAGCTCGACGGGTACCGAGTCAGGCGGGGCCGGAGCGGCTGCGGACCTCGCCGGGCCGACCGCCGTGGACTCGCCTGCGCGGTCACAGGTGGCCGGCGTCGTGCGCGGGTCGCCCGACCTGTCAGTCGTCATCCCCCGGCCGGAAGTGACGCCCGGACGGACGAACGAGGTGACGCTGCAGCTCGTCAACGACGGTGACGTCGATCTCGGGACGCCGCAGACGCGTGACATCGTCACCACGGCACGCAACGTCCGCCTGACGGCCGAGGCGGACGATTCCCCGCTCACGGTCGAGACCGGAACGCTGGCGCTCGGCGCCGTGACCGAGACCGCCCCGCGCGAGGTGCCGATCGCGGTGAGCGTACCGAACGGCACCGATCCGGGCAACTACGAACTCGAGGTCGAACTGGAGTACTCGTACACCCGCCAGCAGTCCGGCGGCGTCACCTACGACCGGCAGGAGACGGTCACCGCCGATGTCGACGTCGAGGTCACCGAAGACGCGCGCTTCCGGATCGTCGACGTGACGACCGACGCCCAGATCGGCGATCAGGGCACCATCGAGGCGACGGTCAGAAACGTCGGTGCGACGGCCGCGTACGACGCGACGGTCGCGTTGGAGTCGTCGAGCGCCGGGCTGGCGCTCGGACAGGGGACGTCGGACGCGGCGCTGGTCGATTCGATCGCCCCGGGCGAGAGCGTCACGGTCCCCTACGACGCCTCGTTCTCACCGACGGCGCCCACCCGACAGTACGCCCTCTCCGGTCGCGTCACCTTCGAGACGCCGGACGGCATCCCCCACGCCGACGAGGGACTCTCCGCCGGCGTGGCGCCCCTCGGTGAGCAGACGTTCTCCGTGAGCGACGTCGCGTCCACGTTACGCGTCGGCGAGGACGGCGAACTCAGGGGCACTGTGACGAACGACGGCCCGGTCGCGGCGGACAACGTCGTCGTTCAGTACGCGGGCGACTCCGCGAACGTCATTCCGATCGAGCGGTCGGCCGCGGTCGGGTCGCTCGACTCGGGCGAGTCGACGGAGTTCGCGCTTCCCATCTCGATCGGGGGCGAGGCCGAGACCGGCCTCCGCTCGATCGACCTCGCGGTTCAGTACCGGAACGACGACGGTGAGGTTCGCGGCTACGACGAGTTGGCCGTCGACGCCGCCGTCGCGCCGGAGCGTGACCGATTCGGCGTCGCCGTCGAGAACCGCAGCATCGAAGCGGGCGGTACGCGGACCGTCGAGGTCGCGGTCACGAACAACCTCGAGGAGCCCGTGACCGACGTCGAAGCGCGGCTGTTCGCCGACGACCCGCTCGATACGGGCGCCACCGACACGGGATACGTCCGGTCGCTCGGGCCGGGCGAGACGACGACGCTGACCTTCGAGCTGACCACGACCGGCTCCGCGACGGCCGGGAGCACCTTCCCCGTCTCGCTCGACTTCCGGTACGACGACGCGGACGGCGACAGCCACCTGTCTGACACCTATCGCGTGCCGATCGACGTGACCGCGAGCGAGGGCGGCGGGCTCCCCGTCCCCGTCATCGTCGTCGCGCTGCTCGTGGTCGCGACCGGCGCCCTCGTCGTCTATCGGAGGCGGCAGTAGCCGATGTCGGTCGGTGAGCGAATCGAGGCGGGAGCACGCCGGCTCAACGACGTCGTCGTCGATCGACCGCGACGGGTCGTCGTCGCGTTCCTCCTGCTCACGGTGGTGTTCTCCGGCGGGATCGGACTCGTCAGTACCGACACCGGCGCCACCGACGCGTTCACCGAAGGACTCGACGAGCAGGAGGCGCTCGACGCGGTGAACCAAGAGTTCGACGACCCCTTCGAGCCGGAGCGCGAGTCCACCCAACTCATCCACACCGGCGGAAACGTCCTGACGCAGGAGGCGCTCGTCCGCGAACTCAGACTGCTCGAGGAGCTCACGCGCCGCGACGATCTCCGGGTCGCGTCAGCGAACGGGCCCGCGACGGTCGTCGCGAGGGCGATCGATCCGTCGGCGACGACGATCCCGGAGCAGCGACGCGCGCTGGAGGACGCCAGTCCCACGCAGATCCGTCGTACGGTCCGCGCGCTCCAAGAGGACCCGCGCTTCAGCCGGGCGGTCTCGACCGATTTCAACCCGACGAGCGCCAGCGCCTCGGCCTCGATCACGGTCGTGTCTCACGACGTCCCCGCCGGCTTCACCGACGCGGACCTCCAGGAGCTGCAGACGACGATCCAAGCGATCACGGCCGATTCGCCCGGCGATATCCGAGCGTTCGGCGCCGGCGTCACGAACGCCGAGACGGCCAACGTCATCGTCGACTCGCTCACGATCGTGATGCCGGTCGTCGTGCTCCTGCTGCTGTTGTTCCTGGTCGTCGCCTACCGCGATCCGATCGATCTCGCCTTGGGACTGTTGGCGCTGCTGATGACCGTCGTCTGGACGTTCGGCTTCCTGGGCTTCTCCGGGATCCCGTTCAGCCAGCCGATGATCTCGGTGCCCGTGCTGTTGCTCGCCGTCGGCGTCGACTTCGGGATCCACATCATCAACCGCTATCGCGAGGAGGCGGTTACCGGGTACGAACCCCTCGAGGCGATGCGCGAGGCGAACAACCAGCTCATGATCGCCTTCGTCATCGTGACGGTGACGACGGTGTTCGGATTCGGCGCAAACGTGATCTCGGACCTCGGCCCGATCCGCGACTTGGGTATCGCCTCGGCGACCGGCATCATGTTCACCTTCCTGATCTTCGGGCTGTTCCTCCCGGCGGCGAAACTGGAGGTCGACAAGCTCCGCGAGGCGTACGGGGTCCCCGAGTTCAACTCGGCGCCGATATCCTCGAGCGACTCCGCCCTCGGCCGACTGCTGACGTTCCCCGCGCAGATCAGCCGGTACGCCCCGATCGCCTTCGTGCTCGTGTTGGTCGTCACCGGCGGCATGGCGGCGGCGTACGGGAGCGGCGTCGACACCTCCTTCGAGACGGAGGACTTCCTCCCGCCCGAAGAGCTGCCCGAGTACGTGACCGGATTGCCGGAGCCGTTCGCGCCCAGCGAGTACACCGTCACGGAGACGATCACGCTCTTGGAGGACCGCTTCTCGACGAACCAAGACCAATCGGTGACGATATACCTCGAAGGGAACTTCCAAGAGGACCACGCCTTGGAGGCGCTCGCAGCGCCGAACGACGATCCGCCGGGCGCGCTCGCGGTCGGTGAGGGCGGCAGCGCACGCCCGACCAGCATCGTCACCGTGATCCAAACGCAGGCGGATCGCGACCCCGAGTTCGCCCGGCTGGTCGCTCGCAGCGACGTGGACGGGAACGGGATCCCCGACCGTAACCTCGAACGGATCTACGACGAGCTGTTCGCCTCGCCGGCCGGTGACCGCGCCGCGCAGTATCTCACGCCGGACCGGCGAACCGCGCAGGTCGAGTACGCGATCGAGGCCGGCTCCTCCCAGGGCGAAGCGTCCGCGGACGCACGGGAGTTCGCCACGCAGTTCCGGTTCGCGGCGACGGCGACCGGACAGCTCGTCGTGTTCGACGCCGTGACGGACATCATCTTCAACTCGGCGATCGAGGGGTTGATCCTCGCGATGGTGTTGACGGGGGTCTTCCTCGTCATCTCGTACGGGGTCTTAGAGGGGAAACCGCTACTCGGGATCGTGAACCTGTTCCCCATCCTCATCGCCATCGCGTTCCTGCTCGGGACCATGCGGTTCCTCGGGCTCTCGCTGAACGCGCTGACGGCGACGATCCTCTCGATCTCGATCGGGCTGGGCATCGCGTACTCCGTCCACGCCACACACCGGTTCGTCGACGAGTTCAACGAGAACGCAGACGCCTACGAGTCGATGGTCATCACCTTCTCCGGGACGGGCGGCGCCCTCCTCGGGAGTATGCTGACCACGTCGCTCGGAACCGGTGCGCTCGCGCTCGCGATCACCCCCGTGCTTGGTGATTTCGGGTTACTGACCGCGCTGAGCGTCCTCTACTCGTTCGTGTTCACGGTCGTGGCGCTCCCCCCGGCCGTGCTGTTGTGGGAGCGGTATCACGGCGCGCGGTCGAGCGCCAAACTGCCCGTGGACCGCCACTACTGAGGTCGCGGTCCGCGCGCTCTCACTACGCCGCTCTGACGACGGGTATCGGACGCCTCCTGTTGCGTGAAAATGGGGGGTCCGTCGGCTCCGTCTCGAGTAGTCGGGAACCGGTTCGTGAGAGCGCGACGGGCGCTGGTTCGACTGTCGAACGACTCGACCTTTCAGGCGTGAAACGGTCAAAATCGGCGTCTTGAAAAAAGCGATTTCTGACATCACTCTCCCGTCTCATCATAGCAACATCTACACTGGTGTGGTATCGAGATTGGAGCGAATGGCCGACTCGTTGTGGTACCCGTCCGTCGAAGATGTCGTCACCATCCACGACGACGTTGTCGCGGAGTACCCCGATACTCCCGCCGGTGTTCGGAACCGCGGTGACATCGAGTTCGCACTGAACTACATCGAAGAGGGGAGCTTCGGTTCAGCGCCGGAAACCATCCACCAGAAGGCGTATCATCTTCTGCGGCTCCTCGTCGCGAATCACCCCTTCGTCGATGCGAACAAACGTACCGCGCTCAACGTGACGGTCGTCTTCTACTTCCTCAACGGGTATCGGTTCGAGTACGACAGCGAAGTGAGGACGATACTGAAAGCGTTCGGCACCGACGAAGCGGCCGTCGATGAGGATGAAACCACCGACTATCTCCGATCCCACACCGAAGCACTCGATCTGGCCGGTGAGATCGAAGCGTGGCGAGACGAACTCGTCCGGTACGGGCTATCGGAGTTGACAGGCGATTCGTCGGACCCGAACGATTAACGGCGTTCGACGCGTTCTTACAGGCATGGCCACCGAAGAGGGAGCGGAAACGACGTCTCCGCTTGACGACGTGATGGAGGACATCCGGCGGGAACTGGTTCGGCGGGTCGCGGCGGACGACCGAGATTCGAACCGGGACATTTACGACGCTCTCGAAGACGAATAACCGGACTGTACTGAGAGATCGTTAGTCGGATCCGGCCAGAGCAATTAATCCGCGAGAGATTTTCTCTACCGAATCCAGAGTTGCCTGTACGCGATCCCCACCGATGCACCACTGAACATCACCTGTCGAACGAAAGCACGCGCCTTGGAGTATTTCGGTGTCTACCCCGTCGCTGTCATGCGATTAGAACGATACGGGCGCGACGGGATAGCGACCCCAACGCGGAAACGTTGGTGATTCGCTGAACGGGTGTCGAAGGCCGCGCCTTCGTGTGGTTCGAGATCGATCGAACCATGGAACTCGAACCAATCGACCCCGAAACGGCATTCGAGCTGTACATCGCGGAGAAAGAAACCTCGGTCGCGGACGCGACCGTCGCCTCTCACAAGTCACGCCTGAGCTTCCTGCTCCGGTGGTGTGCGGAACGCGATATCGAGAACCTGAACGACCTGCCGGCCGGCGGCTTCAGGAGTTCCGGCTCTGGCGTCGAAACGTCGGCGACCTCACGAAGGTGAGCGAGAAGACGCAGATGGACACGCTACGCGTCTTCGTGAAGTGGCTGGAGTCAGTCGACGCCGTCGAACAGGACCTCCACAAGAAGGTCCGCTCGCCCGATATCACGCCCCGAGAGAACAGTCGCGACGTGATGCTCGAGACCGAGGACGCCGAGACGATGCTTGCGTACCTTGAGCGATACGAGTACGCCTCGATCCACCACGTGACCGCGACGCTCCTGTGGCACACGATGCTTCGGATGGGTTCGGTGCGAGCGCTCGACGTGGCCGACCATCTCGACCTCGATGATGGCGTTCTCGCGCTCTCGGCGGACATCCAGAAGGACTACCCGACCGACCGAACCCCGAGCTACACCGAGATCGAGCTGGCCGACGAGACCGTTCGGACGCTCCGCACGTACCTCGCCGGCCGCTGGAAGGAGACCGCGGCCCTGTGGCCCTCGCGACAGTCCGACCGGCTGATCACCGAGTCCGTTCGGAACGTCGTGCGAGAGGCTGCCGTCGGCGCCGACGTGCGTCCGATGACGGTCACCGGGGGAGGAGACCCGGAAGACGTGACGCCGCACACGCTCCGGCACAGCGTCGCCTACCGGATGCTAAACGTCGAGGATGGGCGCACGTTCTACGACGTGCGGAACCGGCTCAGGCACGCGACGATTCAGACCACCGAGCGAGTCTACGACCACATCGATCGAGTGTAGAACACCATGAGACGTCTCTGTTAGAATGTCCTAAGACAGAAACTACGGAGATACTGAACACACTACGTGTAGTCAATTTGATGACGATAGAACTGGATCCATCATCTATTAATTATATTCTCGAAGACACCACAATTATGGCCACTTCTGGATTCCACCATCTATTTTGAATTTAGAAGTACACTCAATACATTCTCCCATTAGAAAATTGGCCGTCTTAATTTTTGAGTTCTCTTGTTCTTTATGCTGGACTACATGATGTAACTCAACCCACCCATCCTGACATTTCCTACATGTCTCGGTTATACCCACTGGCGTAATCACGTTGTTTAGTGCTTCTTCTGAGGGTGGGTTGCTTCGGATATTCTCTATCCTCTCTTTGACTTCTTCCCATTGTTTAACAGACAGTGTCTGTGGGCGCTCGGCAGGCATTCCACAGTTCCGGAAGTGCTCGAAGTAGGGGAACCAGCCAGTCCGTCGGATAGTTTCCTCACAATTTGAACAGGTATAGGGCTCCGCAACATCCTTCCAATCTGACCGGTCGATCTCAATAGAACCTGGGTCAGGGATTGAGATCGAACTAGTGTCAACCGAATTTGTGGAGCGAGAGCGCCGACTTTTCTCTTTAGAAGATTGATTTATAGTAGGTGCTGTTCCTGAGTTATGAATTGCGCTATGGCAATCTCTACAGAGAGTGATGAGGTTTGATAGAACATTTCCCCCTCCATCTTTGATTGGAACTACGTGGTGAACTTCTAGGTTGACATTCTTTCCGCGGCCACAGTTTTGACACTGCTTACCGTCGCGTTTGAGGACTTTTTTGCGCCGAGTTTTCCAGTCCGTTGGACGGGTATTACCCATAGTTTGGTAATCGGGATATCTATTCATTAGTTTAATAGTTTGGCTAGAATGTCAGAGTGAATAGATTTTTCCCGGTATAATGTAGTAAATTACAGGCCGCCTAGGTAGTGAGGTTTCTGAGATACTGAGTTCTGACAGCCTTATTTTCTTTATTTGTTCATCTATTTATTTAGTAACAAAAATCATACTGTGTCGGGGTGATGTGTTAGTATGGTCTCAACTGACCTACCAACGCCGAAAGAGTTCGAGGAAACACAGAAAGAAATTGAAAATGATGGACCGAAGCTGGCGCCGCACTTCGCCTACTGGCACCACGTCGACGAGTTCGACGAGTACAGCACCTTCATAGCCTACGTCGTGGCGAAGAAAGCGAGCCGGAGCGCAC
Organism: Halorubrum sp. B53; assembly: GCF_059752395.1. Lineage (NCBI taxonomy): Archaea > Methanobacteriati > Methanobacteriota > Halobacteria > Halobacteriales > Haloferacaceae > Halorubrum > Halorubrum sp. B53. The sequence goes on from NZ_MWTH01000005.1 coordinate 256,332, forward strand.
AATCGGCTTCCGCAGTCGAGTCGGCGTTGGACAGCTATGAGCGTGCGGCAAAGGGGCTGCTGCTCGGTATCGGCGCCACGGCCCTCATCAAGGCGGTGATCGGTGATGCGCGCCTCTGAAGCCGTCTAGGACGTGAACTTGATTATCCCGGCGTTGTCTGCGATGAGGTCGACTTAGGTATGGTATCGGAGGGATCCCAAAGCTCGGTCACGGTTCCCTCGATACTCACCTCATCGGTCTACACGTCCGGGACGTCCTCGATCGGACAGATCGCGCCGGGGGCCGTCTTGAGCGTGTCCATTATGTCGAACACTGCTTTGGTGATGTTCTGTCCCTTGGCGACCTGCTTTGCGAGCACCCGGGAGACAGCCGCCCGACTGTGGTCCGTCCGAAGCCGCTGTGCCATCCGGTCTGCTTCCTGATTCACCGTCGGCAGTTCCATCCGGGAGAGGCGTTCACGCGGATCCGTCCGCTCGGGGATGCGTTCCGCCCGCTTGCGCTGCCGCCGTTCGGTGACCACCTCGCGGGTCCGCTTCGCCCGGCCCTCCTAGGTGTCGAGTTCCGCCTGGGCGCTGATGTGTTCCAGTTCGGGCTCCTGGGCGCGAATCTTCGCTTCCTGCGCGAGGGGCAGGTGTGAGAGGTCCGGGACGGTGCCGTCGGGATGGTTGGAATCCACCTTCGCCTGCGTTCCTGCTGGACCGTCGCCCGGAACTCCGACCGATTATTGACGACCTCGAATGACGTTCGCTAGTGCTAATCCGTGACTAGCTCAGCTGACCTGAAGGTCAGTTTCGTACCCTAAACAGCTAGTTTGTTACTCCTCCGATCGTGGATGGATCTCGGTGAGTGTGACCCCTCGTTTTTCACATTCCATCTCTACTCGCTCGTAGCGCCGTTGTGCTTTCGCTGTACTCCGGCCATCAACCTCCCCCTGCTGGAATGGGTTTTTGTTCGAAACCACGATGAGGTGCCGTGATTCAGCATCTGAAAGATCACCGAGCTTAGCCAAATCCGCGGAGAAATGAGACCACTCATCGATGTTGTCGCATTCGAACTTTGCGCCGGCGACATCCACGTTCTTGATGTATTTGAGCTCGATCGCGTGCTTGATGGACGCAGCCGAGAAGTACTTGCTTCCATCAACGAGACGAACCGTAACACTCGGAGTGTCTCCCGCCGGCAAGTAGTCAAGGTTATCGTACTCTGAGTCGTGCTGTGGCTCTAGAATTGCGATATCGAGACTCCGGTTTTTCTTGCCAGACAAGCCGAAGTTCACCTCCGGCTGGATGTTACTGATAGACTGTGGTGTCGCAATTCGGTTGAGATATTTTTGCTTGTACCCAGTCGCATCATCTGTATTGTAACCGCCGCGGACCTGAATCGTCTCTCCGATCTTGGTCCGTAGCAGCTCAAGGAGTCGTGATTGGAGCGCAGTCTCGACTGTGAATCCGAGAGGCGCCTCCTGAAACTCTGTGTCCAGTTGGTCGATTGCCTCCTGGATAGTCATAGTCCACTCCATGGATTCGCTGAAATCGCCGGTGTTGTTGGATAGTAGATTCGTGGAGTGTCCGGCCCCGGGCTTTCTGGAACGCTCTGTAACTTATCACGCTCCGCAGCGAGTGCGAGAACCATCGAATCGAGAGCATCATCCCGTCGGATATTTTTCCGGAAGGTGTTCTTGATCACCTGCTCGTATTCATCATCCAGTCCAGGATATTCTTTCTCAAGGAGGTGGCGGCGGATGGCGAGACCTCGCTTCGAGGACTTCGAGTAAGCAATCGGCTGCCCGTTAAATGCGTAAAAACAGAGCTCTGGATGGCTCTCGTAGATTGGCCCATCATAAGTCGCGTCTCCAACCTTTCGTACCTCCTCGATTTTATCGCTAATCGCGTGGGCCTGTTGGGAGAGACCATGGCCCATCTCGTCACGATGTATTTCGTTCGCCTTGTCGTAACTCTCAACAGCAGCTGCGGATTCGCATGGTGGAAAAAAGACAGAGTTGCCGCGGCAACCGAGAAGCTCACGCGCAGCGATGTCGCAGCGTCGCCGACTATCTGTTGGGAGTCCAATCGGGATATCCACAAACACCCGATCCGCCTGGTACTCAGAGTAGATCTCGGCGAAGTCATCGTATAGCTTTGTCTCGATTTTGTCCCCGGCCAGGACCGTTACGAACCACCCTTTTGGGCAGGCGTCGACGCCGATGGCGCTCTCAGTGCTCGACATATTCCTTGACGAGTGCGTCAATGTGTGGTTCAATAAGATCTCGGGAGGCGTGATGTTCTCGTATTATGCCTCGAATTATTTCTCGCATACATTCGTCGCGGGGGAACAGACAGGTTGCCTCATACACGCTTCTATCCGTACAGCGGCCGTGTATGACTATCCCTCACGTTTTATTTTAGCTTAGGCGATAAAGAGCCGTCCCGTAGGCCGGAACAAGGCTCTACGCGTTACTGAAAACAGTGTTCGAGACGGACGGTATCGTATGTGTGAATCTCAGACGTTCCGCCTGTTCTAAAAATATCACACCGCGATTGCGACTGAAGCCATTTTGACTCTGTCCCGGTCGGATGAGTGGTCAGGCTTCGAAGTGATCGAGGGACTGTTCAAGCTCTAGCAGTGACGCGAGCCCCTGGCGAATCCCGGCAACTGTCTGTTCCGGGTTCGAGAAATCAATCGGCACCTGCTTCGAGTACACGTGATAACCGTTGAACTGTGGTCCGCCCTCCGGCAGTGTATCACGTATCAAGTCGAAACCACTGTTGCGAAGGGATTCATCGTTGTCCCCTGCCAAATGGGAGAGGAGGCGATCCCGTTCCTGTTCGTCGCTCCCTGAATACGTGAGTGTCACCTCGATATGGGGGATCCGTGTACGATACGCATTCTCCGGACCCGAATGGTTGTCGCCGGCCGTCATTCGCTGTCCCGTCGCCTGAATCTCGAAGCGCAACCCCGATGGCCACCCAGTTTTCGAAAAGCGGACGTATTTTGTTCCGGGTTCGATTCGGGACCGAGATGTGTCCCAGCCTTCCTCGCCATCAGTTACTGCTGGGTGAGCCTCCGAGAGCGATTGCCAGACGGACGAGAGCAGCTGTTGGCGATCACTCCGAACGGTAGCAAAATCAAGATTGACGTCGTGTTGGTCAACTAATGCGGGGAAGGCGAGCTGTAGTTCGGTCGCCGGTGGGAGTCGCTCCGACTCCAGTAAATGCGTCCTCGCGAACCGAATCCATTCTCGGATTCGGACCGCATCAGTATCCCGGGTAACAGCACCTACCTGCGCGGCAACGAGATTGAGAAGCGCGTCCCAGCCGACCTGATGGTCAACATAATCGGGGATATGGCTCGGATCGGCAGAGAGATAGATGTATTCCCACCTCTCGAAAGGGCCACCTGAGCGTTGTTCGTCACCAGCGACTACGGACTTCAAGTAGTCGACCTGTCGGTCACGCTGATCGGGGCCTAGTTGTCCTTGCGTCTTGATTTCGATGACGATGAGTGAGCTTCCACTTTCGATGACGACATCCAGTTCGGTCTGTGACGACTGCCGGTCAAATGTCGAGATGGTAGCAGTGTCGAGCCCCGCTGGCGGTTGAATTGCGGCCTCTGACAGCAAGTCCAAGAGGACAGTAGTTCCCACACCGTGACTCCCAGTCGGCCTGAGTAGCCAGGCCAACATCCGTGTGTGAGCGCGCTCATCCTTCCCAATCCCAAGAATATCGAACGTCCCGGTAGCGTCGTCACCGATTCGGTCGACGAGGTTAATGAATCGCTTAATACTATCACTTGACTCCGACATGTCTGATGCGCTAACCCCCACGGGACTGGCGCATAAAGCAGGGGGTCGAAACAGGTGCTTGGATTAGACCCGGCTTGTGGTTTCGGCTTGGATCTCTACCCGGTAATGTGGGAGGTCCAACCAGTTGAGGCGACCCTATTCGTTCAGCGAGGTCGTGGCTGCGCGCGCAGCGACCGCAGGGAGCGAGCACGGAGCGGAGGGTGGGGCGGTGGGGCGTCCACGGGTGGCGGCCACCAGAAAAAATGAGCGCCGCCCCGCTCACCGCCGGCTGTCGCGACCCGCCGCGAGCCCGACAGCCGGGTCATCGGTGCCGTGTGCGGCCTTGTAGGCGTCGACGAGCTCCCGACTGTACCGCCCGATCCGGTGCCGCGAGGTCGGCACAATCGGCTCGACCGCCGCAACCACCTGCGGCTGGGTGAGCTGCGAGCCGTCGAGGAGCCGGTCGGCCGCGTACAGCGCCGCGCCTGCGACCGTCGCCCGGGGCGTCCCCGGCCCAACCGGCACCCGGTCGGCGAGTGCCAGCAGGTGCTGGGCCAGCTGCCACGTCCGAACCGCACGGGCACCGGGAAGCGCACCGTCCTCAAGCCCCTCGAGCACCGTCACCACGGCGTCGGGCCGGGTGACGGGCACGTCGAGCGCGCATTCACACCGGAGCTTCCGGGCCGCCGCACACACCCGCTCGCGGGGTGCTTTGGCGTAGGTGGCGACCGCCTCATCAATCGCCTCACGGTCGAGGGCCGCGTCGCGCACGGCCAAGAGGACGGCGCCGCCGGCGAGCGACTCCCAGGCCATCCGCCCGCCCGGCAGCCGCGCCTCCGAGCCCCGTCGGAGGTACCGGGCCGCCTGTTTGGTCACGTGGTCCGGGAGCCCCAGGTTGCCGCCGATCATCTCGACGTCACGCAGCCCTTCGTTGAGCCGCTTCGTTCGCTTGCGCTTTGCGCCGAACTGCATGCGCTTGTGCCACTTCCGCAACCGCTGGACCGTCTCCCACTGCTCGTTGCTCAGGGGATTGCCGTGCCCATCAGTGTTCCGTCCGATCTTCGTGTGGAGGCCCTTGTCCGTCCGCAGCGGGTCCACCGTCTCGATGCTCTGGTCGGCGTCTCCGACTAGGCCCAGGTCGTTCAGCGTCGGGCTCCGATCGACCCACTCGTCGGCGACAACCAGCCCGCAGGCCGTACAGAACGACGTCTCGTCGTTGGTGATCACCTGACTCTCACACTCTGGACACACCGCCCGCGTCGAGGGCGCGTGTTCGACCGTGGGAGTGTGCCCGCGTTCAGCTGGTGATGGGAGCTGTGCGTCCGAAACCGTCTTTTCGCTCGCGTTCGTACGTGACATCGCGGTTCTCCGAAGGCGCTCGCGACAGCGCCCGACTCCCCGTGCTCTGACACGGGGATTTCGTCGACGGCACCGCCCGCCAGCGTCGGCTGCGCGCTCTCGCTCGCGCCTTCGCGAGCGCCCTCCGGGCGCGAGCGAGAGCGCGCCCGCACGGCGGCCCCACAGCCAGC